>NZ_JBICXE010000002.1:0-652197 GCF_043200155.1 Streptomyces sp. NPDC048473 | reverse complement strand
GGGGGGGGGGGGGGGGGGGGGGGGGGGGGGGGGGGGGGGGGGGGGGGGGGGGGGGCGGGGGGGGGGGGGGGGGGGGGGGGGTTGGGGGGGGGGGGGGGGGGGGGCCGCCCCGCCGGGGGGCGCGGGGGGGGGGGGGGGGGGCCCCCCCCCCCCCACCCCCGCTCCTCGATCGCCGGAGGGGCCGGTGCGCAGCCCTACGCCGCCGCCTTGAACCCCCGCAGCCGCAGCGAGTTGCCGACCACGAAGACCGACGAGAACGCCATCGCCGCGCCCGCGATCATCGGGTTGAGCAGTCCGGCCGCGGCGAGCGGCAGGGCGGCCACGTTGTAGGCGAAGGCCCAGAACAGATTCGTACGGATGGTTCCGAGGGTCTTCCGCGACAGCCGGATGGCGTCCGCCGCGGCCCGCAGGTCCCCGCGCACGAGCGTCAGGTCACCGGCCTCGATCGCGGCGTCCGTGCCCGTACCCATGGCCAGGCCCAGGTCGGCCTGGGCGAGGGCGGCCGCGTCGTTGACGCCGTCACCGACCATGGCGACCGAACGGCCCTGAGCCTGGAGGCCCTTGACGACGTCGACCTTGTCCTCCGGCATGACCTCCGCGTACACCTTCTCGATCCCGACCTCGGCCGCGACCGCCTCGGCCACCGCCCGGTTGTCGCCGGTGAGCAGGATCGGGGTCAGACCGAGGGCCCGCAGCCGCTCGATGGCCTCCGCGCTGGTGTCCTTCACCGCGTCGGCGACTTCGAGGACGGCCCGTGCCTCGCCGTCCCAGGCGACCGCGATGGCCGTCCGTCCGGCGGCCTCCGCCGCGGCCTTCTGCCGGGCCAGCTCCACCGGCAGGTGGATCTCCCACTCGGCAAGCAGCTGCTCGCGGCCGACGAGGACGGCGTGGCCCTCGACGATGCCCTGGACACCGAGGCCCGCGACGTTGGAGAAGTCCTCGGGGGTGGGCAGGGCGGAGCCGGTGCGCTCGGTGGCCCCGGCGGCGACGGCCCGGGCGATGGGGTGCTCGGAGGAGTGCTCCAGCGCGCCCGCGAGCCGCAGTACATCGCTCTCGTCCGTACCGTCCGCCGTGTGCACGTCCAGCAGGGTCATCCGGCCGGTGGTGACCGTGCCGGTCTTGTCGAGGACGATCGTGTCGACGCGACGGGTGGTCTCCAGGACCTCGGGGCCCTTGATCAGGATGCCGAGCTGGGCGCCGCGCCCCGTACCGACCATGAGGGCGGTCGGAGTGGCGAGGCCCAGGGCGCAGGGGCAGGCGATGATCAGTACGGCGACGGCGGCGGTGAACGCGGCGGTCAGGCCCGCGCCGTTGCCGAGCCAGAAGCCGAGCGTGCCGAGCGCGAGCGCGATGACCACGGGCACGAACACCGCGGAGATCCTGTCGGCCAGCCGCTGCGCCGCCGCCTTGCCGTTCTGGGCGTCCTCGACGAGCTTCGCCATCCGGGCCAGCTGGGTGTCGGCGCCGATCCGGGTGGCCTCGACGACGAGCCGGCCGCCGGCGTTGAGCGTGGCCCCGGTGACAGAGTCGCCGACGCCGACCTCCACGGGTACGGACTCGCCGGTGAGCATCGACGCGTCCACGGCCGATGCGCCTTCCACGACGGTGCCGTCGGTGGCGATCTTCTCGCCGGGGCGGACCAGGAACCGGTCCCCGGCCTGGAGGTCGGCGGTCGGTACGGTCACCTCATGGCCGTCGCGCAGCACGGTCACCTCCTTGGCCCCGAGCTCCAGGAGCGCCTTGAGGGCCGCGCCCGCCTTCCGCTTGGAGCGGGCCTCGAAGTAGCGCCCGGCCAGGATGAAGGCGGTGACTCCGGCGGCGGCCTCCAGATAGATGTTCCCCGCGCCGTCGCTCCGCCCGATGGTCAGCTCGAACGGGTGGGTCATGCCGACCATGCCCGCCGTGCCGAAGAACAGCGCCCACACGGACCACAGGAACGCGGCCGAGGTGCCGACCGAGATCAGGGTGTCCATCGTCGCCGCGCCGTGCCTGGCGTTGGTCCACGCGGCGCGGTGGAAGGGCCAGGCGGCGTATGTGACGACGGGGGCCGTCAGGGTCAGCGAGAGCCACTGCCAGTAGTCGAACTGGAGCGCCGGGACCATCGACATGGCGATCACCGGCAAGGCGAGCACGACGGCGGTGAGCAGCCGCTGCCGCAGGGGCCGCAGCTCGTCGGCCTCCGCGTCCTCGGGGGCGCCGTCCTCGGTACGTGCCGGGGGCGCGGGCTCGTGCGCGGTGTAGCCGGTCTTCTCGACGGTGGCGATCAGGTCCTGTACGGAGATGTCCTCGCCCCGGTAGCTGACCTTGGCCTTCTCGGTGGCGTAATTGACGGTGGCCTCGACGCCGTCCATCCGGTTGAGCTTCTTCTCGATACGGGCCGCGCAGGAGGCGCAGGTCATGCCGCCGATCGCGAGCTCGACCTCTGCGGCGGTGCCGGCGGCTGTGCCGGTGCCGGTTGTGGCGGTGTGCGCGGACACGATGTCCTCCCTGGCGGAGACGTTTATACCCCTAGGGGGTATGCATTGTTGCTTCAGGTATACCCCCCACCCCTATAAAACGCAAGGGTGATCCACCGCGGACTCCGGAGTGTGCGCGTCCGATCGCCGGATATGCGTCTGACCTCACGTATCTTCACGTCACATTGAGGCTGCGCCCGCGGTCGACCGCCCCGTAGTCTGGCATTGGACTAGACCTGTTGACCTATTGCTGCTTCCTGGAGGATTGGGATCCCATGAGCAACCGTGCAGTCCTGGAGGTGATCGCTCTCGACGCGGAGGACGCGGTCGCTGCCCAGGCGGGTGGTGCAGACCGGCTTGAGCTGGTCACCGACATGGCGGCGGACGGCCTGACCCCGTCCTGTGCGACCTTCGCGGAGATCAGGGCGGCGGTGGACATTCCGCTGCGGGTGATGCTCAGGCTGGCGGACGGCTTCGCGGCCGGCGACATCGATGTGCTCGTGGCCAGGGCGCGCGAGCTGCGGGCGGAGGGCGCCGAGGAATTCGTCCTGGGCTTCCTCGACGCCGAGGGCCACGCGGACCTGGTCGCCGTCGAACGCCTCGTCGCCGAGCTGAACGGCTGCCGCTGGACCTTCCACCGCGCGATCGACCGGGCCGCCGACCGGGACGCCCTGCGCAAGCAGCTGGCGGACATGCCGGGCCTGGACACGTACCTCACGGCGGGTTCGCCGAAGGGCGTCGACGACGGCATCCCGACGCTGCTCGTCGAGGCGGCGCGCAAGGGCGAGCCCGGGTACGAGCCGCAGATTCTCGTGGGCGGCGGGCTCCGCCTGGACCACCTGCCGGAGCTGCTGTCCGCGGGCATCGACGCCGTACACATCGGCGGCGCCGCGCGCCCGGCCGGCTGGACGGGTCCGGTGGACGCGGCGGCGGTACGGGAGTGGCGGGCGGTGCTTGACGCGTAGCGGGGTGGGCTTGAGGTGGTCCCGGGCGGGGCGAAAATCCAGCCTCGCCGGCGTTTGAGGCGCGGGGTTCGGGGCGGAGCCCCCTGCGGCGGAGCCGCATATCGATGCTGCCGGGAAGGGGAGGGCAGGGGAACGGGCCCGCCGCAGGCGCCCCCAACCCCCGCCCCCACCTACCCGCCCCCGCCAACTACAACAGCTCGCCCGGCACCCCCGCCGCATGCACCACCGTCAGCCCCGACACCGCACGCGTCAGCGCCACGTACAAGCGGCGCAGCCCCGTGCGCTCGTCCGGCTCGCCGTCCACCACCGCGGCCGGCTCGTCCAGTACCACGTAGTCGTACTCCAGGCCCTTCGCCAGCGACGCCGGGACCAGGGTCAGCCGGGACTCGGCGGTCGTCTCCTCACCGGGAGACAGATACGCGTGGCCCGCCGCGGCCAGCGCCTCCGCCAGCGCCGGAATCCGCGCATCGGCCGCGATCAGCCCGATCGACCCCTCCTGCGTCAGCGACTCCTCGCACGCCGCCAGCACCGCCGCGTCCAGCTCCGCCGGATCGCCCACCTCCCGTACCTCCAGCGAACCCGGCGACTCACGCACCGACTCCACCGCCGCAAGGCCGGGCGAGATCACCGGCAGCAGCCGTGACGCGTACGCGATCACCTCGCGCGGCACACGGAAGCCCGCCGTCAGCTCCTCCACCACCGCGTCCGACTTGCCGAGGTGGTGCAGCGCCTGCGCCCAGCTCTCCGTCGACCACGGCGTCGTGCCCTGCGCGAGGTCGCCGAGGACCGTCGCGGAACCCGTCGTGCAGCGGCGGCCCACCGCCCGGTACTGCATGGGGGACAGGTCCTGCGCCTCGTCGAGCACGACATGGCCGAGCGAGTGCGTACGCGCCACCAGGTCGTTCGCCTCGTCGATCAGCACCGCGTCCGCCGCCGACCACTTCGCGGACTTCACGCTCCGGGCCGGCTTCGTCCACAGGATCGTCTTCTGCTCGTCCCCGGTGAGCAGCCCGTCCGCGTGCGCGGCCAGGAACTCCGGGTCGGAGAGCAGCCGCAGCACCAGCTTCGCCGGGTCGACGGCGGGCCAGATCGCCTTGACGGCCGCCTTGACCGCCGGAGTGCGGGCCACCGCGTTCTGCACCCGGTCGTCGGGGGCCTCACCGGCCTCCTCCATCCGGACCAGGACGGCGTGCGCGATGCGCTGCGGAAGCGCCTCGTGCGCCGCGCCGTACCGCATGTCGCGGGCCAGCAACTCGGTGACCATTTCCTCCAGTTCGTACGCGGGCACCCGCCAGCGGCGCGAACCGCGCACCACCATCACCGGCTCCGTCGGCAGCGTCACATGCGAACGGATCGCCCGTCGCAGCACCTGCGCCATCCTGGCGTCGCCCTTGACGACGGCGGCGGCCGACGTGTCCGTGCCGTGCACCTCGATGTTCGCCGTCACCAGATCGTCGACGGTCGCCTGCTTCACCTCCAGCTCACCGAGGGCCGGGAGCACCTGCTCGATGTAGTGCAGGAAGGACCGGTTCGGTCCGATGACCAGCGTGCCGGTACGGGCGAGCCGCTCGCGGTGCGCGTACAGCAGATACGCGACACGGTGCAGGCCGACGGCCGTCTTACCGGTGCCGGGCCCTCCCTGTACGCAGACCGTCCCGCCGAGACCGCTACGGACGATCTCGTCCTGCTCGGGCTGGATCGTCGCGACGATGTCACGCATCGGACCGACGCGCGGCCGCTCGATCTCCGCCTGGAGGAGCTTGCTGGTCTGCGCGGCCTCGGTGGGGTCGCTGAGGTGCTCGTCCTCGTACGCGGTCAGTTCACCGCCGGTGTAGCCGAAGCGGCGGCGCTGGCCGACGTCCTGGGGGTCCTTCTTCGAGGCCCGGTAGAACGGCTGCGAGACGGGCGCACGCCAGTCGATGACCATCGGGTCGCCGTCGGCGTCATGGACGTGGCGGCGCCCGATGTAGAACTGCTCTCCCTCGGCGCCCTCGGCCTGCTCGGCACCGACCCGGTGCAGATAGTCCAGGCGCCCGAAGAAGAGCGGGGTGTGGGAGAGATCGGCGAGCGACTTGATGCGCTCGTCGATCTGGGCCTGCAGGACGGCGGCGTTGACCCAGTTCGCGGTGACATCGCGGATGTCGAGGGCCTGGGCGTCCTCGCGCATGGCGCGCAACGCGGAGCGGGACGCGGCGAGATGGGCGCGTTCACGAGCCAGGGGATCGGTGGTGGTGTCGCTTTCGTGTTCGTGCGCGGGCACGGTGTTGCCTCCGGCTTTTCAACGCAGGACGGCGGACCGCACCTCGTCCCCGGTTACGGCTCGGGGGCGATGCGGTCCGCTCGGGGATCGATCACGGGGTACGTACGCAGGTGTACGTACAGCTGTCGGCCGGTTTCCGTCCGGTCGGCGGCGCTCCCCCGGCTGCCGGCGACGGCCGGTACCACGGTGCGGGAGGCGGGCAGACCGGCGATTGTATCGACCGCGTTCGCCGGGGTCGAACGGATTAAAGACCGGGTCCATCCCGTAGGGGACGGCATGCGACCGGAGACCTACGCGCACCGCTCCCGGGTTCCGTCCGCGGGTCGATGCCTCCACGGGCCGGGCGCAGGACCATGGATACATGAGCACCGTCACTCTGAACCCCCGCAGGACCGGCCCCGCGCACGGCGCGACCGCGGCCACCGGTCACCCGTACACCCACCGCGTCGGCGACGCCCTGCGTGCCGTCAAGGTCTACGCCCGCGCCGCGTTCGGCGTGGTCGTCCTCGGCGAGTACGCGGAAGAGGCGGGCATCCACCAAGGCGTCCACCGCCGCGAGCACTGAGTACGCAGAACCTCTCCGGTATGAGTATCTGACCCGAGGTGGCCCGGCCCTGCCCCGCGATCGGATAGCGGCATGGAGAACAGCCACGTCCACGTGATGCGTCCCGCCCCCGCCGCGCACAGCCCGAACGCCTGGGTCGCCCCTACCGTTGCCACGGCTCTTTCCGGCTTTCTGACCTGCATCGGCATGTTCGCCCTCGGCTTCGCGGTGATGGCCACGGACGGCTGCGGCGACAGCTGCTCGCCGGACATCACGGTCCCGCTGAACCTCATGGTCTACGGACTGTTCGCGACGCTCTTCATCACGCCCCTCGCCCTGATCACCGCCTGGGTGCTGCCGTGGCGGCCCCGCTGGGCCGTCGCCCGCCGATGGGCAGCGGCCGTCGCGGTGCTGCCCGGTCTGACGGCGGTGGGCGGTCTGACCCTGCTCCTGACGCTCGGCGGCTGACCCTGTCATGACGCAGTCTGTGCCGTCCGAACCCACATCGCGATTTTCTACGTGCCCCCTCTGGGCCTGATCGTCACGTGGGTTCTGCCATGGCGCTCGCGCTGGACCGCGGCCCGCCGACGGGCCGCGGCCTTCGCGCTGCTGCCGCACGCGGTGATCGCGGCGGACCTGCTGCCGCTGCTGATGTTCGGCAGCTGACCGGCGTACGCGGGTCAGCTGCCGCCTTCAGCCGCCGGCCTCAGTTGTCGGTCAGCAGCTCGTCCGCGTCCACGATCCGGTACGCGTACCCCTGCTCGGCCAGGAACCGCTGGCGGTGCGCCGCGAAGTCCTGGTCGATCGTGTCGCGGGCGACCACCGAGTAGAACCGCGCCTCGTGCCCGTCGGCCTTCGGCCGCAGCACCCGGCCGAGCCGCTGCGCCTCCTCCTGCCGCGAGCCGAACGTCCCCGACACCTGAATGGCGACGGTCGCCTCCGGCAGGTCGATGGAGAAGTTCGCGACCTTCGACACGACGAGGACGTTGAGCTCGCCCTGCCGGAACGCCTCGAAGAGCTTCTCGCGCTGCGCGTTGCTCGTCTCGCCCTTGATCACCGGGGCGTTCAGATGCTCACCCAGCTCGTCGAGCTGGTCGATGTACTGCCCGATGACAAGGGTCTGCTCGCCCCGGTGCTTGCGTACCAGCGCCTCCGTCACCTTCCGCTTCGTCGCGGTCGTCGCACAGAACCGGTACTTCTCCTCGGCCTCGGCGGTCGCGTAGGCCAGCCGCTCCGAGTCCGTCAGATTGACCCGGACCTCGACACAGTCGGCGGGCGCGATGTAGCCCTGCGCCTCGATCTCCTTCCAGGGGGCGTCGAACCGCTTGGGCCCGATCAGCGAGAAGACGTCCGACTCGCGGCCGTCCTCACGCACCAGCGTCGCGGTGAGGCCGAGGCGCCGGCGGGCCTGCAGATCGGCGGTGAACTTGAACACGGGCGCGGGCAGCAGATGCACCTCGTCGTAGATCACCAGACCCCAGTCGCGGGAGTCGAACAGCTCCAGGTGCGGGTAGATGCCCTTGCGGCGGGTCGTCAGCACCTGGTACGTGGCGATGGTGACAGGCCGGATCTCCTTGCGCGTACCGCTGTACTCGCCGATCTCGTCCTCGGTCAGCGAGGTCCGCTTCACCAGCTCGTGCTTCCACTGCCGGGCCGAGACGGTGTTCGTCACCAGGATCAGCGTGGTCGCCTTGGCCTCGGCCATCGCACCGGCCCCGACCAGCGTCTTCCCCGCACCACAGGGCAGCACGACGACACCCGAGCCGCCGTGCCAGAAGCCCTCGACGGCCTGCTTCTGGTACGGCCGCAGCGCCCAGCCGTCCTCGGCCAGCTCGATGGGGTGCGCCTCGCCGTCGACGTAACCGGCGAGGTCCTCCGCCGGCCAGCCCAGCTTCAGCAGCGTCTGCTTGATCTGCCCGCGCTCCGAGGGATGCACGGCCACGGTGTCCGGGTCGATCCGCACCCCGACCAGCGGCTGGACCTTCTTCGACCGGAGGATCTCCTCCAGCACGGGCCGGTCGGTGGAGGTCAGCACCAGACCGTGCACCGGGTCCTTGGAGAGCGTGAGGCGGCCGTACCTGGCCATCGTCTCGGCGATGTCGACGAGCAGCGCATGCGGAACGGGATAGCGCGAGTACTGCACGAGCGCGTCGACGACCTGCTCGGCGTCGTGCCCGGCTGCGCGCGCGTTCCACAGCCCGAGCGGGGTCAGCCGGTAGGTGTGGATGTGCTCGGGGGCGCGCTCCAGCTCGGCGAAGGGCGCGATCGCACGACGGCAGGCGTCGGCCTGATCGTGGTCGACTTCCAGGAGCAGTGTCTTGTCGCTCTGGACGATGAGGGGTCCGGTCACGCGCGTCGGCCCTTTCTGCTGCGGGGACGGCCGGGAACGGCCAAACGTCCAGTGTGCCGCATACGGCGGCCATGGGGTGGTGTGCTGCTCCACACAGGGGCACAGGGACGTACGGGGGATGCTCCGGGTTTCGGGCCTCCGGCTTCAGGACGTGGCGTCGTCGGCCAGTTCCGCGACGCCGGTGATCCGGTGCAGCGGGTACGTGCGGACCTCGTCCGCCGTGTGGTCGTACGCCGTGACGAACCCGCCCTCGACCCGGACCGGGGCGATGACGCGCTGGCTGGCCGCTCCGTCCGCGTTGACGTAGCCGATCCAGAGCGCCGAGCCGGTCATCGCGGCGGCCTGGACGGTGGCGAGGGTCTCGGCGGAGGTCGTACGGGGCAGCGAGCCGGACGAGGCGGCGGGCGCGTCGGCCGGGTCCTTGCGGATCACCGTGGCGGCCGTGTCCCCGGCGCGGATCGCCCGTACCGCCGCGCCGAGCAGGGTGGCATCCGGGACCGGAGGGCCCTCGGGCACGGGGACGGGGGCCGTGCGGGGCGAGGTGCGGCGGGCGCCCGCGCGGGTGATCAGGACGTCGCCCTCGGCGGACTCGGCGGCCGGCGCGTACCCCATCTCGCGCAGCCCTTCGAGCAGGGACGCCGGGTCGATCTGGGCGGCCAGGGCCGTCGGTGCGAGGCGGCGCAGGCGCAGGGTGGCCGAGCGCTTGTCGGCGAGGATCTCGTTCAGCACGGCATCGTCGTCGCAGCGTACGTACGAGGAGGCGGCGCCGATCCGCAGATGGCCGTGGCGGCGGGCGACGTCGTCGATGAGGTAGCTGAGCGGCTGCGGCACCGGCGTACGGCTGTGGGTGGCGAGGAACGCGTGCAGATCGGCCGCGGACTGTCCGGCGTCCAGGGCACGGCGTACGGACCCGGGGGTGAACCGGTAGACCGTCGCACCGCCCTTCGACTCGATGTCCGCGAGGGCGGAGAGCATCTCCGCCAGGGGGCGCTCCAGCGGGCCGGGGGCGACGGCCGTCAGGTCGGCCTGGAGCAGGACGTGGTCCAGCGGCTCCGGGATGAGGGGCGCGAGCAGCGCGGCGGCCTCGGCGGGCCCGGAGCGGAGCAGGGCGCGGGTGTGCGCGGCGAGCGCGCCGCGGCCGGTGATGCCGAGGAGCTCGGACTCGTTGAGCGTCCACAGGGCGATCCGGGACCGCAGGTCGGTGGTGTCCCCGGCGGAGGCGGAGGCGCCGCGCAGGGGGCGTTCCCAGCGGAGCCGGGCGAGCACGGTCTCCGGGTCGGGGGCGGTGCCCGGTTCCAGGGCGGCGAGGAGGGCGAGGGTCCGGTGGCGTACCTCGGGGGCGGCGGAGCGGTCGAGGTCGGGTCCGAGGGCGGACAGGGCCCGGCCCTTGGCGTCCTGGCCGCCGACCAGGCCGGGGGTTCGGGTGGCGGCGAGCCAGGCGGTGGCGAGGTGCACCCAGCGGTCCTGGGCGGGGAGTTCGGCCCAGTCGTCGTACGAGGGCGTCGGCGCGTACCGTTCGTCGGCCTCTCCGTCGGAGGCCAGCAGCCCGGCCGCGTAGGCCAGTTCGACCCAGAACGCGGCGATGGGCTCGGAGACGTCGAGGGCGGTGGCGGTCTTCTTCAGCTCGCGGACACTGAGCCCGCCGGAGCGCAGTATCGCGGGGCCGCCGCCGTTCCAGTTCTTCAGCAGCTCCTCGACGGTGGACACCGCCAGGAACGCCTGGCCGGCCGCGGCGCTGTCCACAGCCTGGGGATCACGGTCCGCGACCGCCTCCACGGCGGGCGGCCGAGGCTCCGGTACGCGGTGGGCGCGCCCGGCCCGCAGATGCAGGGCGGCCTCGCGGGGCAGCACCACGGTGCGGGTCGACACGGGCAGCAGCAGCCCGCGGTCGCGCAGCCATTTCACGGGCGGGGTGGGGTTCGGGGTCACTTCCCCGTACGGCGGCCCCCACACGAGTCGGTCCAGTACGGACAGGGCCTCGGCGGGGGCGGTGTCCAGCAGCTCGCCCATCCTGGCGCGGTCGGTGAAGAGCGCGGACAGGGACGTCACGGCGGAGACCGGGTCATGGGTGGCGGGCAGTCCGGCGGAGGCCAGGATGTCCTGGAGGCGGCCCGGCGACATACCGGCGGTCGCCTCTGCGACGGTCGGGCCCAGACCGGTGGGGGAGGGGTGCTGCGGGGACGGCGCGAGGAGTTCGCGCGCGGTGCGCACCAGCCGCAGCCGGTCGTCCTCGCCCCAGACGAGGGCCTGTTCGCGCAGGGTGGTCAGGGCGGCGGGCAGCGCGTTCCCGATCGCCGCGTCCGCCTCGTCGCGGTGCTCGCCGTCGTCCCGGCCGTCGCCGGTGAGGAGACCGAGCAGCGTCTCGTACGGGGCGGGGTCGGGGGCGACTGCGAGCGCCTCGGCGGTCTGCAGGGCGAACCGGTCGAGGTGTTCCAGCGCGCGTACGACGGAGGCACGCGTGCCGGCTCTCGTCGCGAGCTGAGTGATGTCGTTGGGTACGGGGGTGAGGAGATCGGGGCGGGCGCGCAGCAGCCTCGCCAACGACTCGTCGTCCCGGGCGCGGAGAGCTTCGGCGAGCGTCCGCGGTGGTGTGGTCATCCCCATCCGTCCCACGGTAGTCGCTCCGGACAGGCCCGAGGGCGCTACCGTCGGTGCAGGGCGGTAGAGGGGAACCATCGCGTGGGGATCGAGAGCGACCAGCTCGTCTACGACTATCTGAGCCGGGTCGGGGACCTGGCGCAGCAGCAACAGCTGTCCTCGGGCACCCGGATGAGGCTCGTTTCGACCCTCCGGGGCGAGATCGACCGGCAGCGCGGAACGCAGTCCGGGGACACCCCGGCGGCGGTCCGCCGCATCATCGGGAGGCTCGGCGCACCGGACGAACTGGTAGCCGCCGCGGCCGCGTCGGCGGACGGGACGGTGGAGCTGCCGCAGCAGCCGGAACCGGCCGCTGGGGAGGAGCGCGGCATCCCCCGTCCGCGTAATTCGCGCAAGGGGATGCTCCGGAAAGACAGTTCCGGCAAGGGCGCGTCGCAGGTGCGGGCACAGGCGTCGGACGGGAAATCGGAGTACGCCGCGGACTCCGCGGCGCCGGAAGCGGCGGCCGGGCGGGTGCCTTCGCCGCCGCACATGGCCGGTACGGACGAGCTGGGGCCGTCCGGGAGCGAGCCCGACTGGTGGCGGATCGAGCCGGGGCCGTTCGGTGACGGGGTCGATGTGCCGGGGTTCGTCGGCGGCGTCGAGGTCCCGGACATGATGAGGCCGCCGCCGCAGGCCCGGGACGCCGTTCCGCGTCCGCGCGCGGGCGGCTCGCTGGACGAGGACGACGACATCCCCGAGGACGGCGGCACCGACGAGGTCCCGCGACGCCGGTGGCTCCCGCGACTGGGCCGCCGCGCCGCGCGCGAGTCGACGGCCAGGGGCTTCTCCCACCCCTTTTTGCTGCTCGCCGCCGCGCTGCTGGTCGTGGGCGCGGTGATGGGCTCCTGGCTGGCCCTGGCGGGCGGCTGGCTGCTGGCGTACAGCTCACGCAAGCTGTCCCGCGCGGAGGCGAAGTGGGCCGCGATGGGACTGCCGGGCGTGGTCGTGGCGGGCGCACTCGTCTGGCTGTGGGGCCGGACGGAGGGCCGCTGGGGCGAGCCGATCCCGCAGGACGGGATGGGGGAGGCGCTGAGCGGGGTGTGGCCGGTGGTGGTACGCACGGCCGCGGTGGCGTCGGCGGTGTTCCTGGTGTGGCGGGCGCGGAAGCGGGTGGGGTAGGCGGGGGTGCGCGGGGCGTGGAGATCGGCTCTCACAGGGGGCGCCACGCATAAAACCCTTCGTTTCCTACTTGTTTGATACGATGGGCTCATGTCCGAGACGACGTACAGCATCGGTGAGGGGCCGGCCACGCGGGTCAGTCTCTCTCTGCCCGAAGGGACCGCCGAAGCGATTCGTGCCCGGGCCGGCAAGCGGGAGTTCTCCGCGTTCATCGCCGCGGCCGTCGAGCGGGAGCTCCGGGGGCAGGTACTGGACGAGTACCTGGCGGACTACGAGAGTCGTAAGGGCCCGGTCTCCGAGCAGGCACGGCAGCGGGCACGGCAGGTCTTCGACGAGGTTTTCGACGAGGGCCAGTGGCCCGCCGCAAGCTGATCCACGAAGGGACACTCGTCCTCGACAGCGAGGGGCTCTCCAAGCTGCTGAGTGATGACGAGGCGGTGGTGGCCCTGGTCGCGGAGGCGCGGTCCAGGGGGATGGAGGTGGTCATCTCTGCGCTCACCATCATCGAAGCCGTGCACGCCCGCACCGACAAGGCCCGGCTGGCCTGGGTGCTGTCCGGTCTGCGCACCGTCCCGGTGGGCGACGAAGAGGCGAAGGCGGCCTCGACGCTATTGATGGCGGCTGGACTGCACGGCCATAAGTACGCCATCGACGCCGCCGTGGCCGAGGCGGCTCTGCGGCAGCAACGCCCCGTCGTCATGCTGACGTCCGACGTTGAGGACATGAACAAACTGTGCGGCGATCGGGTGCGCCTCGTCGTGGTGTGAGCGGCCCTCGACCCGTCACGTTCCAGTTCGTCAGACGGATCCTTTCGCTCCACTTCCCTCGGCGGTGGCATCCGCGTCCGCGAGGTCGATCTTCTCGGGGGAGACGTCGTACGAGAAGCCGTCCTTGGCCTTGTCGGTGATCGCGGGGCGGCCCATGCCGAGGTCGGCGAGGATCGAGCCGATGTAGTTCTGCCTGCCGTAGATGCGGATGTGGCCCGCAGCGCCGGGCAACCGTCCTGGCGGGCGCACACCCGGGCCGGAAACCGAGGCGCAGGTTCACGACGCCGGCGTGGCCTGCCAAGGGGCCCCCGGCACCACGAGCGGCGAACCCGTCACCGGGTCCGGGACGATCACCGCGTCCAGGCCGAAGACCTCGCGTACGAGACCGGCGGTGACGATGTCCTTCGGGTGGCCCTCGGCCACGATCCGGCCCGCCTTCATGGCGACCAGGTGGTCCGCGTACCGGGCGGCCTGGTTGAGGTCGTGGAGCACGGTGACGACGGTCCGGCCGCGGGTGCCGTCGGCCGCCGGGGCGGTGAGCCGGCGCACCAGGTCCAGGACCTCCACCTGGTGCGCGATGTCGAGGTACGTGGTCGGCTCGTCGAGCAGCAGCAGATCGGTCTCCTGGGCGAGCGCCATCGCGATCCAGACACGCTGGCGCTGCCCGCCGGACAGTTCGTCCACCGACCGGTCGCCGAGGGCGGTGATGTCCGTACGCTCCATCGCGTCCGTCACTGCCCGCTCGTCCTCCTCCGACCACTGCTGCCACCAGTGCTGATGCGGCTGCCGGCCACGGGCGACGAGGTCGGAGACGGTGATCGCCTCGGGGGCCACCGGGGTCTGCGGCAGCAGCCCGATCGACTGGGCGATCTTCCGGGTGGGGATCTTCGACAGCTCGGTGCCGTCGAGGAGTACGGCCCCGCCGCGCGGCTTGAGGAGCCGGCCGAGCGCGCGCAGGGTGGTCGACTTGCCGCAGGCGTTCGGGCCGACGATGACGGTGACCCGGCCGTCGGGAACGGCGAGGTCCAGCTCGTGGACGACGGTGCGGTCCTCGTACGCGAGAGTCAGCTCCCGCACCGTGAGCCGGCTGGTCGCAGTCGCGGCCGCAGTCGCGGTCGCCGTGGCGTCGGACGTAGGGGTCGAGCTCATGCAGTGCCTCCACTACGGCCGTGACCGCCGCCGTGACCGCGGATGATCAGCCAGATCAGATACGGGGCGCCGACCGCCGCCGTCAGAACGCCCACCGGCAGCTCGGTGGGCGAGAAGAGCTTGCGCGCCAGCAGATCCGCGAAGACGACGATCACCGCACCGAGCAGTGCCGAGCACAGCAGCGGGATCTGCGCGGTACGGGTCATCCGGCGGGCGATCTGCGGGGCGAGCAGCGCCACGAAGTCGACCGGACCGGCCGTCCCGGTCGCCACGGACGCCAGGATCACACCGAGTGCGACGAGCCCCAGCCGTACCCGTCCCAGACGCACCCCGAGGGCCGTCGCGGTGTCGTCGTCCATCGAGACGGTGCGCTGGGCCCGGGCGGCCCACAGAACGGCCGGCAGCAGGATCAGCAGCGTCCAGCCGATCGGCGCGGCCTCGGACCAGCCGCGGCCGTTGAGCGAGCCGGTCATCCAGATCTGCGCCTGCTGGGCGACCAGATAGTCGCCCTTCGTCAGGAACAGCGTGGTGACCGACCGCAGCGCGATGGCGAAGCCGATGCCGATGAGGACGAAGCGGGTGGCGTGCAGCCCGCCGCGCCAGGCGAAGACGTACACGAGCGCCGCCGCGGCCACCCCGCCGATGACGGACAGATACGGCAGCACGGTGTACGAGGTGACGCCGAAGGTCATCGCGCCGACCGTGAGCGCGCTCGCCCCCTGGCTGATGCTGATGATGTCGGGGCTGGCCAGCGGATTGCGGGCGACGGTCTGGATCAGCGCACCGGCGATCCCGAACGCCGCGCCGACCAGCAGCCCCACGACCATGCGCGGCAGCCGCAGCGTGCCGACGACCAGCTCGTCCGGGGACGGCTGACCCAGGATCACCTTCACGACCTCGCCGGGCGCGACGAAGCTCTCGCCGACGCAGAGGTACGCGACACAGACGGCGGCCAGCAGGACGACGAGGACGGCGGCGACGAGGGCCGCCCGCCGGTGCAGCAGGAACCGGCCCCGCGCCCCGATCCGTACGACGTGGTACCCGGCGGGCCGCACCCGGACAGTGGTGTCGCTCATGCGGGCACCGCCTTCCGGCGTACCAGCGTGACCAGGAACGGAACGCCGATCAGCGCCGTCATCACGCCCGCCGGGACCTCGCTCGGCGGGAAGACGATGCGGCCGATGACATCGGAGACGAGCAGCATCACGGGCCCGATCAGCGCGGCCATCGGCAGCACCCAGCGGTGGTCGCTGCCGACGATCGCGCGGGCGATGTGCGGGACGGCGAGTCCGATGAACGCGATCGGGCCGGCCGCGGCGACGCCGACACCGGTCAGCACGGTGGCTCCGATGCCGCCGACGATCCGTACCGTCGCGACCTTCTGCCCGAGCCCCTTCGCCACGTCCTCGCCGAGCGCCAGCGCATCGAGCCCGCGGGCGACGGACAGCACGAGCAGGGTTCCGGCCAGCATGAACGGCCAGATCTGCTGGGCCACATCGGCCTCGCGCCCGGCGATGGAGCCGACCTGCCAGAAGCGGAACTCGTCCAGCGCGGACGCCTTGGTCGTCAGCACCGCCATCGTCACCGACACCAGCAGTGCGTTGATCGCGGCGCCGCCGAGGGCGAGTTTCACGGGGGTGGCGCCCCCGCGTCCGCTGGAGGCGATGGCGTACACGGCGACGGAGGCGATCGCCGCCCCCGCGAAGGCGAACCACACGTACCCGGTCAGGGTGTGGATCCCGGCGTACGCGATGGCCAGCACCACGCCCACCGAGGCGCCCTGGCTGATGCCGAGGATGCCGGGGTCGGCGATGGGGTTACGGGTGATGCCCTGGAGCACCGTGCCCGCGAGGGCCAGTGCCGCGCCGACCATCAGCCCGATCAGGGTGCGCGGCACCCGCATGTTCCGGATGACTTCGGCGGCGTCGGAGTGCCCGCCGTGCAGCAGGGCGTCGATCACCTCGGACGGGGGTATGGAGCGGGCCCCCACGGCGAGGCTGAGAAGTACCGCCACCAGCAGCGCCGCGACGGCCGCCGCCGTCGCGAGTGCGCGTCTGGAGCGGCGTGGTGCGGCGGCTGACATCGGACCCAATCGAAAGCGAAGCAAAGTTAGGCTTGGCTAAGTCTAAGCACCGCCGTTCCGGGGCCCGAGGGCCGTACCGGGGCCGGCGCTCGTGCCCGGCCCCGCGACAATGGATCCCATGCCTTCGCATCCGCTGACGGTCGGCTTCGACCTCGATATGACGCTCATCGACACCCGGCCCGGTATCAAGGCTGCCTACCTGGCGCTTTCCGCCGAGACGGGGACGCCGATCGACGCGGATCTGGTGGTGAGCAGGCTCGGGCCGCCGGTCGACGACGAGCTGCGGAACTGGTTTCCGGCCGATGTGGTGGCCGCGACCGCCGACCGCTACCGGGAGATCTATCCCACACACGCCATCGTCCCGAGCCTCGCGCTGCCGGGTGCCAGGGAGTCGGTCGCGGCGATCCGTGAGCGGGGCGGCCGGGCGATAGTCGTCACCGCCAAGCACCGGCCGAGCGCCGAGCTCCACCTGGCGCACCTCGGGATCGAGCCCGATGCGGTCATCGGCGGCCTGTGGGCGGAGGCGAAGGGGGAGGCGCTGCGGGAGCACGGGGCGGGTGTGTACGTGGGCGACCACACCGGTGACGTACGGGGTGCCCGCACGGCCGGGGCGCTGTCGGTGGCGGTCACCACGGGCCCGTGCGATGCGGAGGAGCTCCGGGCGGCGGGAGCGGATGTCGTCCTGTCGACGCTGATCGACTTCCCGTCCTGGCTGGAGGAGTACACGGCGTAGGGCCTTCGGCGGGGTCGGATTCACTGAGCGCCGGGCGACCATGCCCTCGGACGCTCCCGCGGCGGGCCGACGACCCAAATCCACCTGGCTGCCGACGGCCGCTGCCGTCCGCTGTGCTTCGTCCTCACGGCCGGGCAGGCCGGGGACGTACCGGCCTTCGGACAGGTTATGGCCGCTGTCCGGGTGCCACGGCCCGTCGGCAGACCGGGTCCTCGGTTACCACGCTCCGCGCACGAGGGCGCGCTCGATGGTGGTCGGCTCATCGCTGGTCATGCCGGCACGGTACGCGGGCCTGCGCCAGGTCGCCGCGCCGGCCGACAAATGGGGTGTCGCGGACCGTTCCCCCGGAAAGGTCGTTCGGTGCGAGTTCGCCACCCGTGTCGGACGGGGCTCCGAGACAACCTGATCGCGATCCGGAACATCTCCTCTCACAAGCCCGCACCACACCGGTGCGGGACGGTGAACGAGGAGCCGGAGCATGGCCCGACGCCCCATCCGCCCGATCCGCCTTCGCGGGCTCCGTGTCGACTACCCCCGCCGGGGGAGAAGCAACTGGCGCCGCTGGGTCCCTTCGTGGCGGCAGGTGCTGAGCGGGATCCTGCTCGGATTCGGTGCGCTGGCCGGGCTGTTCGCCGTGGTGTACGCGTCCGTCGACATTCCGGTCGAGAACGACGAGGCGCGCAGGCAGGGCACCGTCTACTACTGGGCGGACGGCAGCCAGATGGTGAGCGTGGGCGCGGTCAATCGGCAGAACGTCACGCTCGCCGACATACCCGATTCGATGGAGCACGCGGTCATCGCCGCCGAGAACGAGACCTTCTACTCCGACTCGGGGGTATCGGCGAAGGGGATTGCCCGCGCGGCCGTCAGCATGGTTGAAGGCGGTGAGACCCAGGGTGGCTCCACCATCACCCAGCAGTACGTGAAGAACACCTATCTCAGCCAGGAGCAGTCGGCCACCCGGAAGTTCAAGGAGTTCTTCATCTCGCTGAAGCTGAGCAACCAGCAGAGCAAGCAGGAGATCCTCCAGGGATATCTGAACACCAGCTGGTTCGGCCGTGGCGCCTACGGCATCCAGGCAGCGGCGCACGCGTACTACGGAATCCCCGCGAAGGACCTCGACCCCAGCCAGGCGGCGCTGCTCGCGGCCATGCTCAAGGGGGCGGAGCAGTACGACCCCGCGGGCGGAAAGGGCAACCACGAACGCGCCGTCGACCGCTGGAAATGGATCCTCGACCGGCAGGTGGAGACCGGCGCGATGACGAAGGCGGAGCGGGCCACGTTCCAGAAGTTCCCCGAGCCGCGGAAGGCCGCCAAGCAGAGCAGCCTCGGCGGCCAGACCGGCTATCTCGTCGACATCGCCAACAAGTACATCAAGAGGCGCTCGGGCCTCACCGACAAGGACCTCGCCCGGGGCGGCTACCGGGTGCACACCACCTTCGACAAGGCCAAGGTGCAGCAGCTGGAGCGGGCCGTGCGGAGCGTGCGGGGGCGCGACCTCGACCCCAAGAAGCGCCCCGAGGACAGATACGTCGAGGTCGGCGCCGCATCCGTGCGGCCCGACGACGGGGCCGTGGTCGCGGTGTACGGCGGAGCCGACGCGATCACCCACTTCGCCAACAACGCCGACACCGCGGGCGTCCCCGTCGGCTCGGCCTTCAAGCCCTTCGTGCTGGCCGCGGCCCTTCAGCACGGCGGCGGGATCACCTTGGACAGTGGCTACGACGATGAGGGGCGTCTGCTCATGGGCGGCACGCGCGCGGTGCCCGCCGCTCCGCCGGGTGTCGGTCCCGGCCAGGTGAGCGTTGCGGTGCCGACGACCCTGCGCGAGGCGCTGGTCGAGTCGGCCAACGCCACCTTCGTGCAGCTCGGCAAGCGCATCGGGCTGGAGAAGGTGAAGGAGCTGGCGGTCGCGGCCGGGCTGCGCGAGGAGAGCCTGGCCCGCCTGGACAAGTCCTTCCCCCTCGGCACGTCCACACCGAGCGCGGTCAGGATGGCGGACGCGTACACCGCCTTCAGCAACGACGGCATGAGGGCCGATCCCTACTCGGTGACCAAGGTGATCCGGGACGGCGAGGCGGTCGAGGGCTTCGGGAAGCCCGAGCCGCGGCGCGTGATGGACGCCTCGGTGGCGAACGATGTGAACAACACCCTGGGGGCGGTGGCCTGGACGAGGCTGGCGCAGGACGGGAAGTTCGCCGCGTTCGTCAAGTCCATGGCTGCCGACGACGACCTCTCGGCGGGCGCGACCGGCAAGGACGACCGGATGAAGTCGGCCTGGTTCATCGGCCACACCAAGGGGCTGACCACGGCCGTCACGATGTTCCGCAGCAAGCCGGGCACCCCTCAACTGCTGGGAATGCAGGGCGTGGGCGGACCCGATTCGGGGCGCGGCAATGTCTTCCCGCTCCGGATCTGGAGCACTTACGTCACGGGGAGGTAGGCCCACCCCCGTACGCGACCTGCAGTCGGTTGATCGCGTGGTGTGACCAATGAGATGCCGGTGATGTGGTCGTTGACCTGCTGGAGGCGCTCCCGGGCGGCGGGATCGGTTCCGTCGCCGAGTGTGTAGTGCAGGGCGGGCCGGGCGGCCGGGCCGAGTTGGGTGGGCGCGGCGTCGGCGAGAGCTTTGCGGGCGTGGTCGAGGCCGAGGTCGGCGACGGCGCCGGGGCCGAGGGTGAAGCTCGTAGCATTGGCAACGCACTTCAAGCCAAACGCGTGTTGCATTGAGCACGCAGCGTTCTCGCCGGGATGTCATGGCGACCGAGAACCCTCGCCAGATGGGCAGCTTGCGCCGCCCTTTCCGTTCCCTGCTGCTGTCTCGTGGGACGGTGATCGGACGGCTGAGCGGGACGTCCCGCGGTGTTTGCGGTAGGGAAGAGGTCTGTGGGTGTCCGGACGGCGGAGTCCAGCGGATCGGGGACTCTTCCTCGGCCCCGAGTGCGCCGGGCTCCGTCCTCGACCGCCGGGCGGGCTCAGAAGCACCCCGTCCCGCAGCAAGATCAAGCCCGTCCGGCGATCGAGGACGAAGCGGCCCGCCGGACGACCCCGGCGCTACCGCTTCGGCGACCCCGCCCGCGCCGACCGCACCACGCCCGCGGCGGCGATCAGGAACCCCACCCCCATCAGCATGCACAGCGACCACGCGATGGACGGAAGCGGATGGGTTCCGAGGAAGAGCGGTGCCACCGTGACAAGTGTGGACAGTGCGCCGATGAAGAAGACGATCGCGCCGATCCGGACCAGCCGGTCACCTGCGCCAGAAGGTGTAGTACTCACCCCGTCAGGGTAGTTCCCGACGCCGACGACCCACCCCGCGGCAGGCAACGCACAAAGCGAGCACCGTTTCTGGACAGAGTCCGGATGACCAGGCTTGACGAGGGGTACTTCACCTGGGGAGGCTTCTGCCAGCAGGGGAGCACCACCACTGGATAGCCTGACCTGCTGAGGCTTGTTCCGGCATACGGGTTGAGATGGGGTGCGTGCTTTGCCGACTGGCAAGGTCAAATGGTTCAACAGCGAGAAGGGCTTCGGCTTTCTCTCCCGCGATGACGGCGGCGACGTCTTCGTGCACTCCTCGGTGCTTCCCGACGGCGTCGACGTCCTCAAGCCCGGCCAGCGCGTCGAATTCGGCGTCGTCGCAGGTCAGCGCGGAGACCAGGCGCTCTCGGTGGCGATCCTGGACCCGACGCCGTCCGTCGCGGCCGCACAGCGCCGCAAGCCGGACGAGCTCGCGTCCATCGTGCAGGACCTGACCACCCTGCTGGAGAACATCACGCCGATGCTGGAGCGCGGCCGCTACCCCGACAAGGCGGCCGGCAAGCAGATCGGCGGCCTGCTGCGCGCGGTCGCCGACCAGCTCGACGTCTGAGGCCCGGTCTCCGGCTTCCGGTGGCCGACTTCCGGCCCACCGGCGGATCTCAGACGAACGACAGCGCATCCGGGCCGAGGGGCGGTACCAGCCCCTCGGCCGCCGCACGGGTCAGCAGCCCGCGGATCGCCGCGTAGCCGTCCTCGCCGAGGTCGGCGGTGAACTCGTTGACGTACAGCCCGATGTGCTGGTCGGCCACGGCCGGGTCCATCTCCTGCGCGTGCTCCAGCACGTAGGGCCGTGAAGCCTCCGGGTCGTCCCAGGCCATCCGTACCGAGGTGCGCACAGACTCGGCGAGCAGCTTCAACGTGTCCGCGCCCAGCGACCGCTTGGCGATGATCGCGCCGAGCGGGATCGGCAGCCCGGTCGTCTCCTCCCAGTGCCGGCCCATGTCGGCGAGGTTGTGCAGCCCGTAGTTCTGGTACGTGAAACGGGCCTCGTGGATGACGAGACCGGCGTCCACCTTCCCGTCGCGCACGGCGGGCATGATCTCGTCGAACGGCATGACGACGATCTCGCCGACACCGCCCGGCACCACTTCCGCGGCCCACAGCCGGAACAGCAGATACGCCGTGGAGCGCTCACTGGGCACGGCGACGGTCTTTCCCGTCAGGTCCGTGCCCGCCTCCTTCGTGAGGACGAGCGGTCCGCAGCCCCGCCCCAGCGCCCCGCCGCACGGCAGCAGCGCGTACTCGTCGAGCACCCAGGGCAGCACCGCGTACGAGACCTTGAGTACGTCGAGTTCGCCGCGCTCGGCCATTCCGTTGGTGATGTCGATGTCGGCGAAGGTGACATCGAGGGCGGGCGCGCCGGGGACCCTTCCGTGCGCCCAGGCATCGAAGACGAAGGTGTCGTTCGGGCACGGCGAGAAAGCGATGTTCAACGGGTTCGACGGGTTCGACGGGTTACGAGTCGTGTCGGTCATGGTGGGTCCAACCTTCCAGTACGGGGACGATCTTCCCGAATGCCCCGGTGAGTGCGGCCAGCGCCTCGCCGATGCGCCAGGCGTTCCGGTCGCGCGGGCCGACGGCGTTCGAGACCGCCCGCAGTTCCAGCACCGGTACGCCCGTCCGCTCGGCGGCCTCGGCGACACCGAAGCCCTCCATGGCCTCGGCGGCAGCCTGCGGGTGCGCGGCGAGCAGGGCGGCGACGCGCTCGGCGCTGCCGGTCACGGTGGAGACGGTGAGGATCTCGCCGGTCAGCGCGCCGGTGGCGGCGGCCACGTCCCGTACCTGTGCGGGCGCTGGCGTGAACCGGTCGCGGCCGAAGCCCAGACCGGTGACGGGCACGAAGCCCTCGGGGGTCTCGGCGCCCAGATCGGCGCCGACGATGCCGCTCGCGACGACGAGCGAGCCGACCGGGGCGACGGGTGCGAACCCGCCGCCGATCCCGGCCGAGACGACGAGGTCGTACGGCGCGGAGGCAAGGCCGAAAGCCGTCGCGGCGGCTGCGGCGGCCGGTCCGACGCCGCCCGCGAGGACATCGACGACGCCGGAGCCGCCTGGGCCGCCGGTGCCGCCCACGCGGTGGACCTGCGCGCCGGGCACCTCGCGCACGGCCACCTCCGACACGTCCCCGAACGCACGCGTGACCGCGTCCCGTTCTGCTGGGACAGCGGTCACGACGAGCACATGCACGGGGGAAATCCTCCGAGGTCAGGAGGGTTCAGGAGGGGCGGAACGGGGTCAGGAGGTCTTCTTCAGCTCGAAGTGCCAGATGCCCGTGAGCTTCTTGCCCTTGGTCTCCACGATGCTGATCTGCGTCTTGCTCGTGGTCTCGCCGGTCTGGCTGGAGAAGAAGGCGCTGCCCGGGATGGACCGGTAGGTCTTCTTGTACGGCTCCTGCTCGGCCTGCTGGCCGTTGATGAACAGCGTCCAGCCGTTGTCCGCGATCTCCGGGTCGACGCCGAAGCGGACCTTGTCGTCCATCGCGACCTTGACGGACTTCTCCGCCTTCTTGTTCAGGCAGCCCTGGATGTCGGACGCCTTGAGGGGGTCGCCGCCGTTGTAGCAGGACGCCTCGGTGCTCACCACGTTGCCGCCGACCGTTACGGTCGCGAGCGGCGTCGGCTTGTCGCAGGCGGAGAGGACAAGGAGTCCCGCGGACACGGCACCAAGAGCGACGCCGATTCGACGGCCCTTACCGGAGAAGAACGCAACGGTCATGGGCCGAAGGCTATCGGTCGCTCCGGCTCACGCCACGCGGGGGTGCGGCGAGCCGCGCCGCGCGGCGCTCAGCAGCCCCCGTACGGACGTGGCGGCACCCAGGGCGAGGATGCCGGCGGCGACCGACATGCCCAGTACGCCGTTGAGGGGGAGGGCGATACCGATACCGCCACCGACCACCCACGCCATCTGGAGCACGGTCTCGGACCGGGCGAACGCGGATGTCCGTACCTCTTCGGGCACGTCGCGCTGGATCATCGCGTCCAGCGAGAGTTTCGACAGGGCCTGGGTGAAGCCCGCCGTCGCGCTGAGCGCGGCGACCATGACGGTGCTGAAGAAGAGCGCGGCGAGCACGGCGACGCCCAGGGCCAGGGCCAGCACCGCGGCGGCGATCACCTCGGGGCCGCGGGACCGGAGCCAGGAGCCGACCGCCGTACCGAGCGCGTTGCCGACACCGGCCGCCACGCCGACGATGCCGAGCGAGACGGCGGCGCTCTGCCCGGCGAGCGGCTGCTCGCGCAGCAGGAACGCCAGGAAGAAGATCAGGAAGCCGGAGAGTGCGCGGTGCGCGGTGTTGGCCTGGAGTCCGTTCAGCACGGACGGCCCCACGGACCGCAGCCCGGGCCGCTTCTCGCCCCTCTTCTCCCGCCCTTTCGTCCTCCCGTTCTGATGTGCCCCGGGCCGGGGGGACGTCACGCCGTGCGGCGGCACCAGCTGGGCTTTCCGCTCGCCCTTCGCGGAGTCGACCTTGTGCGGCAGTGTGAAGGCGAGGACGGTCCCCCCGATGAAGATCACGCACGCGCCGTACAGCGGCCAGGCGGACCCGATGGTGTGCAGCCCCGCCCCGATCGGGGCGGCGACCCCGGTCGCCAGGAGCCCGGCCAGGGTGACCCGGGAATTCGCCTTCACCAGCGAGAAGCGGGGCGGCAGCAGACGCGGCACGACAGCGCTGCGTACGACTCCGTACGCCTTCGAGCAGACCAGGACGCCCAGCGCGGCCGGATACAGCTCAAGGCCGCCGGTGGCGACCGCGCCCGACATGGTGAGCGCGAGCACCGCACGGGCCAGCATCGCACCGGCCATCGCGGCGCGACGGCCGTGCGGAAGATGGTCCAGGAGCGGGCCGATCACGGGCGCGAGAAGGGTGAAGGGCGCCATGGTGACGGCGAGGTAGAGGGCGACGCGGCCGCGGGCCTCGTCCGTCGGTACGGAGAAGAACACCGTCGAGGCGAGCGCGATCGTGATCATCACATCGCCCGCGCCGTTCACGGCATGCAGTTCGATCAGCTTGCCGAGCCCGGACTCCCCGGCGCCGTGGGCGTGCGTCGCCTTCCGGATTCCTCTCGCGGTACCGGTGAACGGGGTGTGGAGGGCATGACCGATCGTCCGGCCCGTCCTGCGGAGCGGGCCGGAATCCTTGTGCGACCTGGCGGAAGTCACTTCGTCATAGTGCCCCAGTCACGGCGCCGGCGAACCGGGATCGGCGCGGGGCGCGGTGCACTCCGCCCTGTCGGGTCAGTGCTCCGCCGGGCCCGGGCACGGCCGGCCCGGACGGATCCGGCCGACAATTGTGACGGCTCCGAGGCCGTCTTTGCACGGGACACGGCGCCGGATACGGCCTTGTTTGGGACGGGCAGGTGGGCGGGGGGCGGCGGAGAGGGTAGCGTGCGTAGCGCGCCACCGGCGGTTGTTCTCGGCCGCGCGCCTATCGGCGATCCCGCAGAATGGATAGCAGAAGGTGCGCCCGAGGCAGGCACAACGGGTGTGGACGTCGACGCGGCCCCCAGGTCCGCTCCGCCCGCAGCCGTCATGGCCGAAATCGATGGATGTGCTGGCGCGCTCGTGAGACTGGCGTAGGAGAGAAGCGAGACCTGTGAGTGCTGCGACGACGCGAAGCCGTACGGCCCGTACCCCCGTTCCCGACCGTCTGTGCGCCGAGGCGGTAGACCTCGCACGCGCGGCGGCCGAGGAAGCAGCCGCGCCGGGGGTCGTGGGTGAGCATGTGGCCGTGGTCTCCGAGGGGGACCGGGTCGTCACGCACTTCTTTGAGTGCAAGGAGCCGGGCTACCGGGGCTGGCGCTGGGCGGTGACCGTCGCCCGGGCGTCCCGGGCGAAGAACGTCACCCTCGACGAGACGGTTCTGCTGCCGGGCAGCGACGCGCTCCTCGCCCCGGAGTGGGTGCCGTGGAGCGAGCGGCTGCGCCCCGGGGACATGGGGCCCGGCGATCTGCTGCCCACCGAGGCGGACGACATCCGCCTGGAGCCCGGCTACACCGGCGAGGACGAGCCGCCGCTGAACTCCGCGGTCTCCGAGGTGTCGCAGGAGATGGCCGACCTCGTCGACGCGGAGGACGCGGAGCTGACGACGCGCCCCGCGACGACGAGCCGGGGCTCGATCGCGGCGATCGCGGAGGAGCTCGGTATGCGGCGGGCGCGGGTGCTGTCGCGGTACGGGCTGCATACGACGGCCGACCGGTGGGACGAGGCGTTCGGCGCGAAGACGCCGATGGCTCAGGCGGCTCCGGCATCGTGTGTCACCTGCGCGTTCCTGGTGCCGTTGGCGGGATCGCTGAAGCAGGCGTTCGGGGTGTGCGCGAACGAGTTCGGTCCGGCGGACGGGCATGTGGTGTCGCTGTCGTACGGGTGCGGTGGGCATTCGGAGGCGGCGGTGATGCCGAAGACGCCCAAGCCGGCGCCGCATGCGTTGGACACCATGCAGGTGGACGAGTATCCGTTGCGGCCGGCCCGGGATTCCGGCTCGGTGCCGGCGGAACCGGACGCCCCGACGGAGGACCTCGGTCACTCCTGACGGGGCGCGGGGTTCCCGGGCTTTTCCGGGCGCGCCGATGACCGCGGCTTTCCGGCGAGAACGCGCGACGGTTCCGTCCTCGAACGCCGGACGGGCTTGAGTGAGCCTGCGGGCTCGCCCGGCGACCCGCTTTGTCCTCAATCGCCGGACCGGCTTGAACCGCCGGACCGGCTTGATCTTGCCGCCTGGGCAAGCCCGGTTCGCCCGGGTAATCCCAGCCCGTCCGGCGTTCGAGGACGGCACCCGGGCGGTGGTGCGCGGTGCGGCAGAATCCGGCCTTGCCGTGGGCAACCCCGCAGACACGGCACCCCGTCCGGTGCGAGGACCCGGTACCTTCAGGCGCACACTGGCGGCACGGGCAACGCGTAACCGGAAAGAGCGGAGTCAGAGCGTGAGCATGAATGCGACCGAGGGGGCCGACCCGTTCGGGACCGCACGGCTGCGACGCGGTGTGCTCGACGCCTGGGGCGCCGGCCCCGCCAGATTCCGCGAGGACGCCAACGCCGAGGAAGACCTCGCGCTCGGCGGCTACCGCGACCGCCTCGTCGTCGAGCTGGCCCAGAACGCCGCCGACGCCGCCGCCCGCGCACAGGTTCCCGGCCGGCTCCGCCTCACCCTTCACCCGGCGACCGCGGACGCCCCCGCCGTACTCGCCGCCGCCAACACCGGCGCCCCCCTCGACGCCACCGGTGTGGAGTCGCTCTCCACCCTGCGCGCCTCCGCCAAGCGCGAGGGCCACGAGGGAGCCGTCGGCAGGTTCGGCGTCGGGTTCGCCGCCGTGCTCGCGGTGAGCGACGAGCCGGCGGTCGTCGGCCGGCACGGCGGCGTCCGCTGGTCCCTCGCCGAGGCCCGCGATCTCGCCGCAAGGACGTCCGTCGCCAGCCCCGGCCTCGGTGACGAGCTCCGCCGCCGCGACGGCCACGTACCCCTGCTGCGGCTCCCGCTGCCCGCCGAGGGCACAGCGCCCGACGGGTACGACACCGTCGTCGTCCTCCCGCTGCGCGACGGCGGCGCCGAGGACCTCGTGGTCCGGCTGCTCGACGCGGTCGACGACGCGCTCCTGCTCACTCTGCGCGGCCTCGACGAGATCGTGATCGAAACCTCGGACGCCGTACGGACGTTGCGCCGCTCGCAGCACGGCCCGTACACCCACGTCGAGGACTCCGCGCACGGTACGCACCGCTGGCGCACCGTCACCCACCACGGTCCCGTCGAGCCCGCCCTGCTCGCCGACCGGCCCCGCGAGGAACGGCTGCGCCCGCACTGGTCGGTCACCTGGGCGGTCCCGGTGGACACGGAGGGCGCCCCGGTACGCCCCCGTACCGTCCCCGTCGTCCACGCGCCGACCCCCACCGACGAACCCCTCGGCATCCCCGCGCTGCTCATCGCGTCGCTGCCGCTCGACACCACCCGCCGCCACCCCGCACCAGGACCGCTCACCGACTTCCTGGTGCAGCGCGCCGCCAACGCGTACGCCGAGCTGCTCGCCGGCTGGCAGCCGGTGTCCATCGACACCATCGACCTCGTCCCCGGACCGCTCGGCAAGGGCGAACTGGACGGCGCCCTGCGCGGCGCGATCCTGGAACGGCTGCCGCGCGTCGCGTTCCTGGAACCCGCCGCCCCGCGCGACGCCGCCACCGAAACGGACCGGTGGGACACCTGGGACGCGGAGGCGGACGGCATCCGCGAGACCGCCACCACCGCGCTGCGCCCCATCGAGGCCGAGGTGCTGGAGGGCGTGGGCGCCGAGACCGTACGGGTGCTCGCCGAGGTCCTGCCGTGCCTGCTGCCCGCCGGACTTGAGCGCCGCAGCGAACTGCGCACTCTCGGCATCGCCCGCGTCCCGCTGACCGAGGCGATCGACCGTCTCGCCGGTCTGGAGCGCGACCCCGGCTGGTGGCGGCGGCTGTACGACAGCCTGTCCGGCATCGACCCGGACCGCCTCTCCGGCCTGCCCGTCCCGCTCGCCGGTGCGCCGGAAGCACCGGACTCCGAGACCCCGACCGCACCCCGCACCACCATCGGCCCCCGCCAGGTCCTCCTCCCGTTCCCCGACGCGCTCGGCGGCCCCGTCCTGGGCCGCCTGGCCCGGCTCGGGCTGAAGGTCGCACACCCGGACGCCGCCCATCCGCTGCTGGAGAAGCTGGGCGCCCTGCCCGCCACGCCGCGCGCCGTGCTGACGACCCCGCAGGTGCGGGCCGCCGTCGCCGGATCGCTGGACGCGGGCGAGATCTGGGACGAGAACGCGCTGGACGCCGACGAGCTCGCGGAGACCGTCCTCACCCTCGTACGGGACGCCGAACTGGCACCCGGCGATGAGCCCTGGCTCGGTGCGCTCGCCCTTCCGGACGAGGACGGCGAACCCGCGCCCGCCGGTGAACTCGTGCTGCCCGGCAGCCCGTTCGCAGCCATCATGCGGGAGGGTGAACTGGCGCTCTGCGACCAGGAGCTGACCGACCGCTGGGGCGAGCAGCCGCTCACCGCCTGCGGTGTGCTGGCCACCTTCGCCCTCGTGCGGACCGCCGATGTCGTCCTGGACCCGGACGAACTGGAGCCCCGCGAGGGCGACTTCGCCGAGCCCGACGACGCCGGACTGCTCGACGCCGTGGACGTGTGGTGCGAGGACATCCTCGATCAGCTGCCCGATACCCCGGTGCCGCCGGTCGCCACCGAACTCGTCGCCGTCCGCGACCTGGACCTCGTCGACGACGACGCCTGGCCGCAGGCGCTCGCCCTGCTCGCCCAGCCGCCGTTGCGCGATGCGTTGACCCAGCCGGTGCGGGTGCTGCTGCCCGACGGCACCACGCAGTCCGTCCGCCCGTACACGGCCTGGTGGCTGCGCGACCACCCCGTGCTCGACGGCCGCCGCCCGGCCGGTCTGCGGGCGGCGGGCGGCGACCCGCGGCTGGCCGGACTGTACGACTCCGCCGACGCGACCGGCTTCGACGACGCCCAGGTGCTGCGCGCCCTCGGCGTACGGACGTCCGTGGCCGCCCTCCTCGACGAGCCGGGCGGCGCCGCCGAACTCCTCGGCCGGCTCGCGGACGAGGACCGTGAGGTCGGGCCCGTGCAACTGCACTCCCTGTACACGGCACTGGCCGACCTCGACCCGGAACAGGTCACGCTGCCCGACGAGCTGCGGGCCGTGGTCGACGGCGAGGTCCGGGTCGTCGACGCGGCGGACGCCGTGATCGCGGACGCCCCCGATCTGCTGCCACTCACCGACGGGCTCCCGCTGCTGCCGGTGGCCCCGACGCGCGCGGCCGATCTGGCCGAGCTGTTCCAGGTGCGGCGGCTCGGTGAGAGCGTCGAGGCGGAGGTGACGACGGAGGGTGAGGAGCACCAAGTGCCGGATTCGGTACGGGTCCTGCTCGGCGCCGGAACCCCGGACGCATACATCGAGCACGGTGAACTGCGCGCGGGCGGCGCCGAGCTGGACTGGCGCCGCACCCCCGACGGCACCGTGCACGCCGCCACGCTGGAAGGCGTCGCTGCGGGCCTGGCCTGGGCGGCGGGGCAGTGGCCGCGCCGCTTCGAGGTCGCCGCGCTGCTGGAGGACCCGTCCCGTACGGAGGAACTGGCCCGGGACCGCTGGTTCGACTGACGGTCCTGAGCGGGGCCTTGGCGCATCGGTGCACGGGCGGGTCCGAAGCGCACCGGCGCCGGGGCGCGGGTGAATGCACAAGAAATCCCCAACAGTCGCACAACCGTTCACATGCCCCGATGGTCTCGTCTGTGAAGCCATCAGGTTTCACAGACGATCTTGGGCCCGTGGGCGGACGACCTCCATGGGCCCCCTTCTCCATATTGGGGAATGAACATGCGCATTCGTGCCACCGTGGCCGCCGTAACCGGCGCCCTGGCTCTCTCCGCCCTTGTCATTCCGTCGGCGGCTCAGGCCGACGACGCGCACCGCTCGACCGTCAGTGACGTCGCGCGTGCCGCTCAGTCCGCCGCCGGTGCCAAGTCCGGTGCCAAGTCCGGCGCGCGCTCCCTCGCGGCCGAGAGCGCCCCCGGCCCGCTCGACCTCACCTTCTCCAAGTTCACGGTGAACGGCGGCAAGCCGATCGCCGTGGGCACCACCGCCGCGAAGAGCGTGCCGACCACGTTCACCGTGACGCACGCCGCCGATGTGAACATCTTCGCCTCGGACTTCGCGCTCGATGTCTCGCTCTACCGCGGCTCGTTCGACACCCCGACGAACGAGCTGTACGGCGATGCCGCCCCCACCTGCAAGACCGTCTCCTCCACGGTCGCCACCTGCAAGGGTCAGATCGTCATCCGGCCGCAGTACGACCTGATCGGCAACGCCGACGCCACGACGTGGAAGGCGATGGGCTTCGCCGTCGACTACAACGGCCAGGACCCGAAGAACCCCGACGTCACCAAGATCGGCTTCGCGCTGCAGGACGGCCTGGGCACCGCCCGTGTGCAGCGGCTGTCGCAGCTGACGGTGAACGCGGCTCCGGAGCCCGTGAAGAAGGGCGGGACGATCACGGTCACCGGCAAGCTGTCGCGTGCGAACTTCGACGACCTGAAGTACCACGGCTACGCCACGCAGTCGGTGAAGCTCCAGTTCCGCAAGAAGACCAGCTCCACGTACACCACGGTCAAGACGATCAAGTCGAGCAGCACCGGCAACCTGAAGACGACGGTCAAGGCGTCGGTCGACGGTTACTGGCGTTACAGCTTCGCCGGTACGTCCACCACCCCGGCCATCTCGGCCGCGGGTGACTTCGTCGACGTGAAGTAGTTCCTTTGTGCGCATAAGCGCCACCGCGCACCACTCCGGGCCGTGTCCGGGGACGGCTCCCGTCCCCGGGCGCGGCCCGCCGCGTGTCTCGCCCGCGGGACGAGGCGCGAGAACCAACTTCGCGTACAACCCATTCCGCGTACAACCCTTCACATGCGTAAGAGGTCTGGTCTTCCGAGTCAGCAGACTCACAGACCAAACGAGCCCCGGCCGGGTCGCACCACGTACTCGCGGGGCCCCTTTCTCCACTGGGGAAACACATGCGTATTCGTGCCACTGTTGCAGCCGTTTCCGGCGCCCTGGCTCTGTCCGCTCTGGCCGTCCCGGCCGCCCACGCGGGCGACCACTCTGCTGCGAACCTGCACAAGCCGACGTCGGCCGCCGAGGTCTTCGGCACCGCCGCCAAGGGTTCGTCGAAGGCCGGCGCGCGCTCTCTCGCGGCCGCGGCGGAACCCGTCATCTCCAAGGTCGTCGTCAACGGCGGCAAGGACATCGTCCTGGGCACCACCAACTCGAAGACGATCTCCGTCTCGGTCACGGCGTCGCACGCGTCCGGTGTCGTCGACGCCTACGCCGACCTGTGGCACGGCACGGACCCGTCCTCGGAGGACACCATCGACGGGGCCATCCTGCCGAACGACGCGGCGACGTGCACCAAGGTCAACGCGACGACCTCGACCTGCAAGCTGACCTTCACGATCTACCCGCGCTACGACCTGTACAAGAACTCCCTGGCCGGCAGCTGGCACGTCTCCGCGGGCGCCGCCAGCGCCACCGACGACGTCGCCTACACCAACTTCTACAGCACCACCCATGTGCAGCGGTTGTCGAAGCTGACGGTGAACGCGGCCCCCGAGCCCGTGAAGAAGGGCGGGACGATCACGGTCACGGGGAAGCTTTCGCGGGCGAACTGGGAGGACCACGCGTACCACGGCTACACCGGGCAGTCGGTGAAGCTCCAGTTCCGCAAGAAGACCAGCTCCACGTACACCACGGTCAAGACAATCAAGACGAACAGCACCGGCAACCTGAAGACGACGGTCAAGGCGTCGGTCGACGGTTACTGGCGCTACAGCTTCGCCGGTACGTCCACCACCCCGGCCGTCACGACCGCGGGCGACTTCGTCGACGTGAAGTAGTTCCTCCGTACGCATAAGCACCACCGCGCACCACTCCGGGCCGTGTCCGGGGACGGCTCCCGTCCTCCCGGCACGGCCCGTTCAGCAGACTGGAGAAACTCATGCGTATCCGTGCCACAGTGGCCGCCGCTTCCGGTGCTCTCGCTCTGTCCGCCCTGTTCGTCCTGACCGCGCCGGCCGCTCACGCGGGCGAGGCCGTGAAACCCGACTCCGCGCTCCCCGTCATCTCCAAGGTCTCCGTCAACGGCGGCAAGGACACCGTCCTGGGGACGACGGCCCCCAAGACGATCACCCTCTCGGTCACCGCCTCGCACGCCTCCGGCATCGTCGACGGCTGGGTGCTCCTGTGGCACGGGACCGACCTGGACGAGGGCCTGGACGGCGTGCTGGTGCCCGCAGGGGGTGTGACCTGCAAGAACACGAACGTCGCCACCACCGCCACCTGCTCGGTCGGCCTCACGATCGACCCGAGGACCGACCTGCGGAAGAACAAGCTCGCGGGCACCTGGCACGTCCTCACGGGCGTGACCGCCAAGGACGGCAGCAGCACGTACTACGACTCCTACGCCACCGCCCGCGTCCAGCGGTTGTCGAAGCTGACGGTGAACGCGGCCCCCGAGCCCGTGAGGAAGAGCGGGACGATCACGGTCACGGGGAAGCTTTCGCGGGCGAACTGGGAGGACCACGCGTACCACGGCTACACCGGGCAGTCGGTGAAGCTCCAGTTCCGCAAGAAGACCAGCTCCACGTACACCACGGTCAAGACGATCAGGACGAACAGCACCGGCAACCTGAAGACGACGGTCAAGGCGTCGGTCGACGGTTACTGGCGTTACAGCTTCGCCGGTACGTCCACCACCCCGGCCGTCACGACCGCGGGCGACTTCGTCGACGTGAAGTAGACCGTACGGAGCAGCACCGGTACTACACCGGGAAGCGGCGGCTGACCAGCCGCCAGGCGAACTCCAGGCCGGCCGCCGCCACCACCGCGATCCCCACCGCGGTCCATGGCATCGCCGTTCCCACCAGCTTCAGGGCGAAGAAGTCCTGCAGCCACGGCACCACCAGCACGATCAGGAACGCCAGCCCCATCGCCGCCACCAGGCAGATCCGCCACCAGGTGTACGGGCGGGCGATGATCGCCAGGACCCACATCGAGACCAGGAACAGCGTGAGTGTGGCCACGCTGGTCTCCGCGTCCAGCGCGCCCGTACCGGAGTAGTGGTTCCGGGCGATCAGATACATCACGAAGGTCGCGACGGCCGCGATGACGCCCGAGGGGATCGCGTACCGCATGACACGGCGCACGAAGTGCGGATGGGCCCGTTCCTTGTTGGGGGCGAGGGCCAGGAAGAACGCCGGGATGCCGATCGTCAGCGTCGACAGCAGGGTCAGATGGCGCGGCAGGAACGGGTAGTCGACCTGGAAGCAGACCACCAGGACCGCCAGCAGCACCGAGTAGACGGTCTTGGTCAGGAACAGGGTGGCGACCCGGGTGATGTTGCCGATCACCCGGCGGCCCTCGGCGACGACGGACGGCAGCGTCGCGAAGCTGTTGTTGAGCAGCACGATCTGGGCGACGGCCCGGGTCGCCTCGGAGCCCGAACCCATGGAGACGCCGATGTCGGCGTCCTTCAGCGCCAGCACGTCGTTGACGCCGTCGCCGGTCATGGCGACGGTGTGGCCGCGGGACTGGAGCGCGCCGACCATGTCCCGCTTCTGCTGCGGGGTGACCCGGCCGAAGACCGCGTTCTCCTCCATGGCCGTGGCCATGTCGTCCGGGTCGGTGGGGAGCCGACGCGCGTCCAGGGTGTTCTCGGCGCCCGGCAGGCCGAGCTTTCCGGCGACCGCGCCGACGGAGACCGCGTTGTCGCCGGAGATGACCTTCGCGGCGACCCGCTGGTCGGCGAAGTAGGCCAGCGTCTCCCCGGCGTCCGGCCGCAGCCGTTGTTCCAGCACGACCAGCGCGCTCGGTACGGCTCCGGCGGCGATGTCCTGCCCTTCGAGCCCGCCCTGCGCGCGGGCCAGCAGCAGCACCCGCAGCCCCTGTTCGTTGAGCTGCTCGATCTCGGTGAGCGCCGGGTCCTGGTCGGGCAGCAGCACATCGGGGGCGCCCAGCAGCCAGGCCGACGCCCGGCCGCCGCCCTCGTCGAACGCGGCGCCGCTGTACTTGCGGGCCGAGGAGAACGGCAGCGACTGCGTGCACCGCCACTCCTCGCCGTCCGGGTAGGCGTCGACGATGGCCTGCAGGCTGGCGTTGGGCCGGGGGTCGGACGCGCCGAGGGCGCCCAGCACTCGCTGTACGTACGTGTCGTCCGCACCGCCCAGCGCCCGCACCTCGGTGACGTCCATGCCGCCCTCGGTGAGGGTGCCGGTCTTGTCCAGGCAGACGACGTCGACGCGGGCCAGACCCTCGATGGCGGGGAGCTCCTGCACCAGGCACTGCTTGCGGCCGAGCCGCACGACCCCGATCGCGAAGGCGACCGAGGTGAGCAGCACCAGGCCCTCCGGGATCATAGGGACGATGCCGCCGACGGTCCGGGCGACCGACTCCTTGAAGTCGTTGTTCTTGACGACGAGCTGGCTGATGATGAGGCCGATCGCGGTCGGCACCATCATCCAGGTGACGTACTTGAGGATGGTGGAGATGCCGGTGCGCAGCTCGGACTGGACGAGGGTGAAGCGGGACGCCTCCTCGGCGAGCTGTGCGGCGTAGGCCTCGCGGCCGACCTTGGTGGCGGCGAACGAGCCGCCGCCCGCGACGACGAAGCTGCCGGACATCACGGGGTCGCCGGGCTGCTTCAGCACCGGGTCGGCCTCGCCGGTGAGCAGCGACTCGTCGATCTCCAGGCTGTCGGCCTCGGCGACGGTGCCGTCCACGACGACTTTGTCGCCGGGGCCCAGCTCGACGAGATCGCCGAGGACGATCTCGGAGGTGGAGATCTCGGCCGAGACGCCGTCGCGCCGCACCGTGGGTTTGGCCTCGCCGATGACCGCGAGGCTGTCCAGGGTCTTCTTGGCCCGCCACTCCTGGACGATGCCGATGCCGGTGTTGGCGATGATCACGAAGCCGAAGAGGCTGTCCTGGATCGGCGCGACGAACAGCATGATCAGCCAGAGCACGCCGATGATCAGGTTGAACCGGGTGAAGACGTTCGCGTGGACGATCTCGCGGACGGAACGGGACGAGCGGACGGGTACGTCGTTGACCTCACCGCGGGCGATCCGCTCGGCCACCTCGGCCGCGGTCAGCCCGCGGGTGTTCACGGCCGGGGCCGGCAGTTTCATCGGGTGGACCGGGTCGAGCTCGGACCCGGCGTCGATCATGGCCGGCCCGGGGCGGCCGGCGGAGCCGGATGCCCCGGGGGTCTGCTCGCCGAAGGAGTGGGGTGCCCGCTGCGTCATGGTTCCGACGGTACGGGTGGATCGTCCGATTCACCCACCGGGGGTCCGAAGATCAGACCGGGGGAGGAGGGGAATGGTCCTGCGGTGGTACGGAGGCCCTGATGCCGGGCGGTTTCAGGACGCGGTGTCAGGCGGCGTCAGGCGGCCGCGCCCGACGTGCCGGACGGCTTCACGCCGTGGCGCCCGACGTGCCCTCCGCGTCCGTCCCGGCGCCCGGCGCGGAAGCTCCGGAAGCCGCAGCCGCGGCCGCCCGCTTGATCGCCGCATCGCGCCCCCGTACGTACCAGATGCCGATCAGGCCGAGCCCCGCACCGGCCAGGCAGGTCCACACCCACCACAGGTGCCCGTGGTCGTCGAACCAGCCGTAGAACGGCAGCTGGACCAGGAAGAGGACGAACCAGAGGATCGTGCCGCCGGTGATGGTGGCGACGACGGGCCCCTCCAGGGGCTCGGGTGCCTCGTGCTTCGGTGTCCACTTAGCCATGACCTCAGTGTATGGGCCCACCTCCGGCCCCCTCCCGTACCCCGTAAAGACGGCATACATAAAGGCCGGCAGGCCAGGTGGCCCAAGGGTCTACGCGCGGAGATAGCGATCTTCGCCTTATGTATTCATACTGAATCTGCTTACGACTGTCTCGAATTATTCGTGTGAAAGTCCAAAGCTGATCACTTTTAAACCCCCCTACGTACGACTGAGGTCATACATGTCCCCCTCGGCCACCGCTTCGGTCGACTCCCAGCAGTCTCCGGCCCCTCAGCCGCACAACGGCCTGGATCGTTTCTTCAAGATCTCCGAGCGGGGGTCGTCGGTCGCACGCGAGATCCGTGGCGGATTCGCCACGTTCTTTGCGATGGCGTACATCATCGTGCTGAACCCGATCATTCTCGGCAGCGCGAAGGACATGTACGGGCACCAGCTCGACGGCGGCCAGTTGGTCACCGCCACCGTGCTGACCGCCGCGTTCTCCACGCTCCTGATGGGCGTCATCGGCAATGTGCCGATCGCGCTGGCCGCCGGCCTCGGCGTCAACACCGTCGTGGCCCTCCAGCTCGCCCCCAGGATGAGCTGGCCGGACGCGATGGGCATGGTCGTCCTCGCGGGCATCGTGGTCATGCTGCTGGTCGCGACCGGGCTGCGGGAGCGCGTGATGCACGCCGTACCGAAGTCGCTCCGCAAGGGCATCGCGATCGGTATCGGTCTCTTCATCCTGCTGATCGGCCTGGTCGACTCGGGCTTCGTCTCCCGTATCCCGGACGCCGCGCACACCACCGTGCCGCTCCAGCTCGGCAGTGACGGCCACCTCAACGGCTGGCCGGTCCTCGTCTTCATCCTCGGCGCGCTGCTCACTCTCGCTCTGATCGTCCGCAAGGTGCCGGGCGCCATCCTGATCTCCATCGTCGCGATGACGGTCCTCGCGCTGATCATCGATGCGATCGCCGATCTGCCGGGCGGGGCGTGGGGGCTGACCGTTCCGCAGTGGCCGGGCAATCCGGTCGCCACCCCGGACTTCGGGCTGATCGGCAAGGTCAGTCTGTTCGGCGGCTTCGACAAGGTCGGTGTGCTCACCGGCATCCTGTTCGTCTTCACCGTGCTGCTGTCCTGCTTCTTCGACGCGATGGGCACCATCCTCGGCGTCGGCGACGAGGCGAAGCTGACGGACAAGGACGGCAACTTCCCCGGCATCAACAAGGTGCTGTTCGTGGACGGCATCGCGGTCGCCGCGGGCGGTGCGAGCTCCGCCTCCGCGGGCACCTGCTTCGTGGAGTCCACGGCGGGTGTCGGCGAGGGCGCCCGCACCGGCTTCGCGAGCATCGTGACGGGTCTGCTGTTCACGGCGGCGCTGTTCCTGACGCCGCTGGCGACCATGGTCCCGTCGCAGGCGGCCACCCCGGCGCTGCTGGCGGTCGGCTTCCTGATCATCTCGGGTTCGGTGCGGGACATCGACTGGAGCGACTACACGCTCGCCATCCCGGCCTTCCTGGCCATGCTGATGATGCCGTTCACGTACTCGATCACCAACGGCATCGGTATCGGCTTCATCGCCTTCTCCGTGCTGCGGATCGTGGCCGGGCGCTGGCGCGAGGTGCCGGCGGCCATGTACGTGGTGTCGGCGGTCTTCGTCTTCTACTACGCGATGCCGGCCCTCGGCCTCACGTGACCTCTTCCGCCCCGATCCCGGCGGTCCCTTCCTGCCCGTAGAACTTCTCCGTCTCGTCGACGGCCGCCTTGAAGCGCTCGTCGAAGTCATCGCGAATGAGCGTCCGGACGACATAGTCCTGGACGCTCATTCCGCGTTTGGCGGCATGCTGCCTGAGCCGGTCGAGCAGCTCACCGTCTATCCGCAGGCTGAGCACAGTCGATCCCATGGCAAGCAGGGTTACGGCCCACGAGGTCGTTTCGCGTCACTTTACGGATCCGACTCACTCGTTCGGGTGATCGATTGGGTGATGTGGCTCTCGCGCGTGTAACACGAATGGTCTTTAGGGTAGGTAATGAGTTACGCTAATAAACATGCCTGACCTGATCCACGACGGCGACAGTGCGGCCGCCGTGAGCTCCCTTCGTTCCGCCGTGATGCTGCTCGGCCGACGCCTGAAGCACCAGCGCGTCGACGAGTCGCTGAGCCCCACCGAGATGTCGGTGCTCGGCACGCTCGCCCGGTGCGGTTCGGCCACGCCCGGTGAGCTGGCCCGCAAGGAGCATGTGCAGCCTCCGTCGATGACTCGCATCGTCGCGCTGCTGGAAGCGAAGGGGCTGGTCAGACTGGAACCGCACCCCGATGACCGTCGCCAGAAGATGGTCAGCCAGACCGAACAGGCGGAAGCCATGCTCGAAGAGAGCCGCTCCAAACGGAACGCCTGGCTGACCACCCTCGCCGAGGGCCTGGACGAGGAAGAGTGGGAGACGCTGCGCAAGGCGGCGCCCGTGCTGGAGAAGCTCGCCCACCTGTAGCGGGGCCGGCCGCGCCGGATCACAACCGGCGCACCGCCCGCACCGCCGCATCCCCGTCAGTCAGCGAAATGTATACGCCCGAGGAGGCGAACCCTTTTGAGTACGGGATCCGGAGCAGACTCCGCCCCCGCACCGACTTCCGCCCACGAGAGCAAGCCCGGCGGGACCTTCTCGTCGCTGAAGATCCGTAACTACCGCCTGTTCGCCACGGGCGCCGTGATCTCCAACACCGGTACCTGGATGTCCCGCATCACGCAGGACTGGCTCGTCCTGAGCCTCACCGGGTCCGCCGCCGCCGTCGGCATCACCACGGCCCTCCAGTTTCTTCCGATGCTTCTGTTCGGCCTGTACGGCGGCGTCATCGCCGACCGTCTCCCGAAGCGGAAGCTTCTTCTCGTCAGCCAGGCGGCTCTCGGCCTGTGCGGGATCGCCCTTGCGGTGCTCACGCTCTCCGGTGTCGTCCAGGTGTGGCACGTCTACCTCATCGCGTTCCTGCTCGGCATGGTGACGGTCGTGGACAACCCGGCCCGTCAGTCGTTCGTCTCCGAGATGGTCGGCCCGGCCCAGCTGCGGAACGCGGTCAGTCTCAACTCGGCGAACTTCCAGTCCGCCCGGCTCATCGGCCCCGCCGTCGCGGGTGTCCTGATCACCACGGTCGGCAGCGGCTGGGCCTTCATGTTCAACGGCCTGTCCTTCGCCGCCCCGCTCGTCGGCCTGATGCTGATGCGTACGAGCGAGCTGCACAAGACCATCGTCGTGCCGCGCGCCAAGGGGCAGCTGCGGGAGGGCCTGCGCTATGTCTCCGGCCGCCCCGAGCTGATCTGGCCGATCGTCCTGGTCGGCTTCGTCGGCACGTTCGGGTTCAACTTCCCGATCTGGCTCACGGCCTTCGCGGACGAGATCTTCCACGGCGGCGCCGGGATGTACTCGTTCTTCAACATCCTCATGGCGGCCGGCTCCCTCGCCGGTGCCCTGCTCGCCGCCCGCCGCCGCTCCTCGCGGCTGCGGATGCTGGTGGCCGCGGGCACGGCGTTCGGTCTGCTGGAGATCATCGCGTCCCTGTCGCCGTCCGTCTGGCTCTTCGCGATCCTGCTGGTCCCGATCGGCATGATCGGTCTGACGACCAACATCAGCGCGAACACGAGCGTCCAGATGGCCGCCGACCCGGCGATGCGCGGCCGGGTCATGAGCCTGTACATGATGGTCTTCGCCGGTGGTACGCCGGTGGGCGCCCCGATCGTCGGCTGGATCAGCGACGCCTACGGGGTCCGTACGGCCATGGCGGTCGGCGGTGCGTTCTCACTGGTGGCCGCACTGGGCGTCGGTTTCATGCTGGCCCGCGTGGGCGGCCTCCGCCTCAAGGTCGACCTCCGGCCGGGCCGCCCGCACGTGCGGTTCGTTCCGCGTGAAGAGCTGGCTACGGCGGCCTGAGGGCCGGCCGTGAAGCACGCGACACGGGCCCCGACCGGTATCCCACCGGGTCGGGGCCCGTGTCGCGTACGGCGTACGGGGGACGTGTCAGTCGCGGGGGAACCGGCCCGTCCTGAGCGTCAGGTCGACGGCGGTGCCGGTCAGGTCGACGTCCAGGCCGAAGTCCACGGAGATCTGCTTATGGTAATCGCCGTCCTTGGGCTCACTGTGGACGTGGCACCGGCCGACATAGGGGTCGACGATCAGATAAACGGGGATGCCCGCAGCCGCGTACGCGAGCTTCTTCGGGCCGTAGTCCGTGGCGGACGTCCCCTTGGAGATCACTTCGGCGACGAACTCGATGTCCCGTGGCAGCCAGCGCCCCCGACTGTCCTTCTTGGCGACCGCGGCAAGCTTGACCACGTCCGGCGCGAAGCCGTTCTGCTCCCCGAAGTCGATCCGTACGTCCGACAGCACATTGACGTCCATGCCGAACCGGTCTTCCAGCTCGCGAACGATCCTGCGGATGATCTTCCAGTGGACGTCCCGCTGCGGCGACATCGTGATGGCCCCCTCGACGATCTGAACCTTGTATCCCTCGGGGACAGGCATCTGCTCCAGCCGCTCGAACAGTTCGTCCAAGCTGAACTCGTAGCTGTCGGCCATGTCGGTCCTGTCGTCGTCAAGTGCGATGGTCACCGTGGCGCTCCTTCCCGCTGCCGCACAGGCGCAGGCAGTCGCGCAGTACAACGATACGCACGGAGCCCGGGACACGCCGTGACGGTGCGACACTCTGCCCATGAGCCGCCTCAGACTCTTTGTCGCCGTTCTGCCGCCCGACCACGCGGTCCAGGAACTGCGCCGTGCCGTCGACCCGCTGCGCACGCTCCCCGGTGCCGGGAATCTGCGCTGGACCGGTACGCCCAGCTGGCACTTCACGCTCGCGTTCCTCGGGTCCGTGGACGAGGAGGTACTGCCCGAGCTGCGTGCGCGCCTCGAACGGGCGGCCCGCCGTACCGAACCCTTCCCGCTGCGCATCCACGGCGCCGGCCGGTTCGGCGGGCGGGCGCTGTGGGCGGGGGCCGCGGGTGAGATCGACACGTTGCGGCTTCTGGCCGAACGGGCCGACGCCGCCGCCCGCCGCACCGGCATCCCGATGGAGGAGCACCGCCGCTACACCGCGCACCTCACTCTCGCCCGCAGCCGCACCGACGCCGACCTGCGCCCCTTCGCCGAGGCACTTGCGGGCTTCGAGGGCACCCCGTGGGAAGTCGGCGAGGTCGCCCTCGTACGCAGCAACCTGCCGGTTGCCGGGGTGCCGGGCGAGCAGCCGCGGTACGAGGCGATCGCATCCTGGTCGCTGGGCCACTGAGACCTGCGGTTACGCTCGGAGGGTGGATCCGAAGACCAGAAACCGCATCATGGCCGTTGTGCTCGTGCTGATGTTCGTCGTCGTCGCCGTGGCAGCCGCCGTCGGAGGGTGACGTGAGCGGCCGTGCCGCAGGCGGCCGATCGGCGACGGCTGCGCGCGACGATCGCCGGCCGGATGAAGAAGCCCATGACCGCGGCGACGGCTCCGGCGACCACCAGGAGCGGTACGAACCGACCCATGGGCGCGAGCCCGGGTCCGTCGCGTCCGACGTGCACCCCTCCGTCTCAGACGTTGAGGGCCAGTGCCGTCTCCTTGGCGAACGCCTCCGGGTTGTCCAGCATGATGTTGTGCCCGCAGTCCGGGACCGCCACGACCCGCACCCCGTTCTCGATCAGCGCGTCCTCGCCGGGCAGCGGTCCGTTGTCCCGGGGGCGCAGATACGTACGCGGAATCTTCAGGTCCAGCAGTAGCTCGCGCATCGTCGGCGTCGTCCCGCGGGCGAGATGCACCCCGGTGCGGTGCAGTGCCTCGGGACCCGCGAGGCGCATGGTCGCCCACCAGTGGGGCCCCACCCGGTCGCGCACTTCCTCCAGGCCGCCGGCCAGGAACTCCTCCTCCGTGTACCGGGCGAGGCCGCTGCTGGCCGGCCGCGTCGGGTCCGGGGCGGTCGGGTCCAGATTGGCGTCGACCAGCACCAGCCGGGCCACCAACTCCGGGTGGCGTGCAGCGAGCACGATGGCCACCGCGCCGCCCATGCTGTGCGCGACCACGTCCGTGTCGTACGCGTCGGCCGCCTTCAGTGCCGCCGCCACCGCGTCGGCGTGCTCTTCCAGGGTGTAGCCGAAGGTCGTGGGGCGGTCACTGATTCCGAAGCCGAGCAGGTCCAGGAGCAGCGACCGGCTGTCGGCCAGCAGGGGATGCACGGCGCTCGCGGTGAAGTACGGGCCGGACGAGGCCCCGAGCCCGTGCAGATAGACGCGGGTACGGGACGTGCCGGGGCGGCCGGGGAGCTCCACCCACCGGATGCACGCACCGTCGGCCGTCACCTGAGCGTTCTGCATGTTTCCTCCTCCTTGCCCCACAACCGATAACCTCGGTGAGACTATACATCGGCATCGATGTATAACGCCATGGGGGAGGATGCTTGCATGCTGGAACTGGCCATCCTGGGATTTCTGTACGAACAGCCGCTGCACGGCTATGAGCTGAAGCGGCGGGTCGCCCACCTCACCGGACACGTCCGCCCCATCGCGGACGGCACGCTGTACCCGGCGATCAAGCGTCTGGAGCGAGCCGGATGGCTGGAGCGCCGGACGGAGCCGGGCAGCAGGGCCGCCCCCCGTCACACGTTGACCCTGACCGAGCAGGGGCGCGAGGAGCTGCGGCGCCGGCTGCGGGAGGCCGACGAGACGGACATCAGTGACGAGAACCGCTGGTTCACCGTCCTCGCCTTCCTGCGCCATCTGGCGTCCCCGGCCGAGCAGGCGGAGGTGCTGCGGCGCCGGCTCGCGTTCCTGGAGGAGCCGAGCAGCTTCTTCTACGAGGGAGAGCAGCCGCTCGGCGCCGAGACGTTCGAGGACCCGTTCCGGCAGGGTCTGCTGAGGATCGCCCGTGCGACCAGCCAGGCGGAGCTGAGCTGGCTCGGGGAGACGCTCAAGGAACTCGAAGCGTCGCTCTGACGCGGACACGGAAACGGGCCACCGTTGCCCTCGCCCCCGAACGGGGACGGGGCAGCGGCGGCCCGTTGCGTATCGGACGGACAGCCCGTCAGACCGTCCGTCGGATCACCTTCACCAGGCGAACGCCTCCGGCGACGGCCCCGGACCCGGGAAGATCTCGTCCAGCGACGCCAGCACCTCCGCGGAGAGTTCCAGCTCCAGCGCCCGCAGCGCCGAGTCCAGCTGCTCCTGGTTGCGCGGTCCGACGATCGGCCCCGTCACCCCCGGCTGCGCGAGCAGCCATGCCAGGCCGACCTCGCCCGGCTCCAGGCCGTGCTTGTCGAGCAGGTCCTCGTACGCCTGGATCTTCTCGCGCTGCGCCGAGTTCTTCAGCGCGTCCGCGCTGCGGCCGGTGGCCGAACGCCCTGCCGTGCCCTCGCGCTCCTTCTTCAGCACGCCGCCCAGCAGACCGCCGTGCAGCGGGGACCACGGGATGACACCGAGGCCGTACTCCTGCGCGGCCGGGATGACTTCCATCTCGGCGCGGCGCTCCATCAGGTTGTAGATGCACTGCTCGCTGACCAGGCCCAACGAGCCATTGCGGGCGGCCAGTTCATTGGCCTGGGCGATCTTGTAACCAGCGAAGTTCGACGAACCCGCGTAGAGGATCTTGCCCTGCTGGACCAGGACGTCGATCGCCTGCCAGATCTCCTCGAAGGGGGTGTTCCGGTCGACGTGGTGGAACTGGTAAAGGTCGATGTAGTCCGTCTGGAGCCGCTTCAGCGACGCGTCGACCGAGCGCCGGATGTTCACGGCGGAGAGCTTGTCGTGGTTGGGCCAGGCCTCGCCGTCGGCGGCCATGTTCCCGTACATCTTGGTGGCCAGGACCACCTTGTCGCGGCGTTCGCCGCCCTTGGCGAACCAGGTGCCGATGATCTCCTCGGTACGGCCCTTGTTCTCGCCCCAGCCGTAGACATTCGCGGTGTCGAAGAAGTTCAGGCCCGTGTCCAGCGCCGCGTCCATGATGGCGTGGCTGTCCACCTCATTGGTCTGCGGGCCGAAGTTCATGGTGCCGAGGACGAGGCGGCTGACCTTGAGTCCGGTGCGTCCGAGCTGCGTGTACTTCATGGGCACCAAGCCAACGCCTTCGAGTCCGCTCGAAGCAAGGGTGAGCCCGAACGTCCGTCACTGTCCAGGGTCAGTGAGGCGCTTGCGCAGGTCGGACGGCGCTCCAATGATGGAGGCACGTAAGGCACGTGGCTGATCGGAAACGGTTCGGCCGAACCGTTTCCTGGACATCTGACACGGCCCCGCTGCGCGCCCCCTCGGCGTGGGGCGCACGCTGCAGCAGCCCCTGCCCCTCCCCATCCGCCGCGGCGAGGACTGCACCGTCGACCCGATGTACGACCACGAACGGGCCGCACTGCCGGCCGGACTCGACAGGCCGTAGCCGCGCCCTTGCGGGGCGGCTACGGGCCGGCTTCGGGTGCTACGGGCGGGCGTTCGGGGTCAGGGCGGGCAGGTCGGATCAGGTCGGGTCGGGTCGGATCAGGTCGGGTCACATGAGCTTCCGGCGGCCGGTCTCCCTTCTGAGACCGCCCACATTGATCGGCTGGAGGATGACGGTGATCGCGCCGACCGAGAAGTGCTGCACCGGACCGCCGGTGTTTCGCCCGTGGAAGCTGTGCGGCAGCGCCTGCCCGTTGGTCGGGTCCGTGCCCGACGTATACATGTCGACGATGCCCTCGTGCCCCTGGCGGGCCCTTGCGTCGGTGCCGTCCGCGGCCTGCTCCACGGTGATGCGGTCATCGCCGTCCACGGCGACCACGGCCGCCACGTGGTAGGGCCACCCGCTGGTGTTGGCGGGCAGCTCGTAATCCTCGTCCCACGCGGTCTCCACGATGGCGAACGCCTGGCCGGGGCCCGGCCGTTCCTCGCCGTTCGCGTGCCGGCCGCCGGGCCTGGCATGCGCGTAGGCCAGGGCGCCCTCCGCGTTTTCCCTTTCGCCCAAGCCGAACTGATTGCCGCCCAAGGCGAATTCGCTGGCGTCCTGCCCCAGGGCCAGCCGCTGCCGGTGCATGATCTCCTCGGCGGTGTGGGCACAGTCCGCGAGGAAGGACGTCGACGGCTCGTACTCCGCGTACGTGCGCCCCCCGATGTCCCCGCTCTGCCCGGTCGCCGTGCAGTACCGGGGCGCTGGGGCGCCCTCCGCAACCCAGACAACGGTGGTGTCCGCCCCGGGAACGACGGTCATGAGATAGAGGCCGTTCTCCGAGACCCGCGCGGACCCCAACTCCACGGTGGTGACCTGGGAAAAGCGCTGGAGGACCGTCGCGTCGGTGCCGCGCGCCGTGCCCCGGGCCATGGCGTCGGCTTCCCGCTGTACGAAGGCACCTTGGGGGCCCTGGTCGCTCTGGGCGCTCTGCTCGGGCGTCCGCCTCATCACCCGGACCGCGTTGGTCTCGGCCTCGCGCTCGAAGCGGTCGCCGGGGTCGGAGACGCTCAGCCCCGACCCGTTGTCCGTACCGGCCACCGGACCCTGGCGCTGCTGGATGACGTGCGTCAGCTCATGGGCGAGGGTGTGCTTGTCGCCGCCGCCGTCGCCGATGACGACATGGCTGCCGGAGGTGTAGGCACGGGCACCCACCTCGGCGGCGGAGTCGCGGGCCGCGGAGTCGGTGTGCAGGCGGACGTCGGAGAAGTCGGCGCCGAGGCGGGATTCCATTTCCTGGCGCAGCGGTTCGTCCAGCGGCTTGCCCGGCGAGCGCAGCACGTCGTGCACGGCGGAGCGCTGCACCGGCTCCGCCGTGGGCTGTTGGTGGCCGCAACCCGCGCCGTGCTGGTGCCGGTCCCGCTGGAGCATACGGACGACGACCGCGTTGCCGATGGTGCGCTGAAGCTCGAGAAGCGCACCGGGCACCCGACTGCTCGGGGCCTCCCCCGGCCGCGTGGCCGCGCTCTTGGCGGGGCGCTGCGGCTGCTTTTCGTTCATTGTCGGCTCTTGCGCACGCATGGACTTCCGCTCGTAGGGCTGGCAGTTTCGCTGTGCTCTCCCTGCTTACCCGGTGCAGCGGTCGCGGGTAAGAGGTGTACAGGGCACGATGCAGTGGCCCGTATGGGCAGCGCGTCCGCCTGGCGGGTATCGGCGGGGGCTGCCCGGGGCGTGGGTACTACCAGCGCGCTCCCGGCCCGCTTCAGCCGGCGCGCCCGCTGCAGCGCCGCCTCCGTCTGCCGCTGACGGGGGGAAGACGCACAGCCGGTCGACGAGGACTTCGTCGTCCAGGTGCCCGTCTTTGTCGCCGAGCTCTCCTGGACGATGACCGGCGTGCCGGAGACCGATGCGGCGGCGGCCCCGCTTGCGTACAGGCTTAGCTCGCATACAGAGCTAAAATGGACAGATGGCGGCGGGTGATCTACCTGATGAGCTCGCCGGACTTCTGCCCCGCATCCAGAGGCTCGCCCGGCGACGTCTGTGGAGCGGCCTGAGCGCTCCCCGGCTGCGCGGGGCGCACGCCGAACTGCTGCGGCTGGTGGTTGCCGAGCCCGGCGTCCGGGTCTCGACGGCCGCACACCGCCTCTGTCTCGCGCCCAACTCGGTCAGCACCCTGGTGAACCACCTCGTCGCCGAAGGACTGCTGCGACGGGAGAAGGACCCCGGAGACGGGAGGGCCGCGCTGCTGTGTCCGACCCCAGCGGGGGTCGGGAAGCTGAGCGACTGGCACGCCCGTCGCGAGGCGCTCTTCCGGGAACACCTGGCCGGACTCGACGCGGCCGACCGGGCGGCACTCGCCGCCGCACTCCCGGCCCTGCACAGACTCGCCGCCTCACTGCGAAGCGAAGGGGATGAGACCGCGTGACCACGGAAACCGCCCCCGCCCTCAACTGCACCGGACTGAGCTACAGCTTCGGCGACGCGAAGGCCGTCGACGGCCTGGACCTGCTGGTCGGCGAGGGGGAGGTGTTCGGCCTCCTGGGGCCCAACGGCGCGGGCAAGACCACCACGATGCGCGCGATCACCACACTCCTTCCCGTGCCGCCCGGCGTCATCGAGGTGTTCGGCCATGACGCGGCCAGGCACAAGATGGCGGTACGGCGCCTGCTCGGATACGTACCGCAGCAGCTGTCTGCCGACGCCGGCCTCACCGGCCGGGAGAACGTCCAGCTCTTCGCCCGCGTCTTCGACGTGCCCCGCCGCGAGCGTGCCGTGCGGGTCTCCCAGGCGCTGGACGCGGTCGGACTCGGCGATGTCGCGCACCGGCTCGCCGCCACGTACTCCGGCGGCATGGTCCGCCGCCTCGAACTCGCGCAGGCACTGGTCAGCGCGCCCCGGCTGATGATCCTGGACGAGCCGACCATCGGCCTGGACCCGATCGCGCGCGACAGCGTCTGGGACCGCATCACCGAGATACGGGTCGGCACCGGCATGACCGTACTGGTCACCACCCACTCCATGGACGAGGCCGACCAGCGCTGCGACCGGCTCGCGCTGATGCACCTCGGCCGACTCCGCGCGCTCGGCACCCCCGCCCAGCTCAAGAGCGAACTCGTCGCCCACCGAAGGGAATCGGGCGAGACGGGCCTTCCGCCACCGTCCCTTGAGGACGTCTTCCGGTACCACTCCGGAAGCGGACTGAACGACCCCGGTTCCGCCGCGGAGAACGAGGAGAGAGGAGCGTTCCGAGATGTCCGCCGTACCCGTCGCACCGCATCCCGCCTCGGCTGAGTCCGGCCCGCCGGATCAGCGCTTCGCGCTGCTGCTGACCCCGCCACCACCCCGCACCGGCTGGCGCGTCGTGCCCGCGCGTGTCATCGCGATGTGCGTGGTCGAAATGCAGAAGCTGCGCCACGACCGCACCGAGATCTACACCCGCGCCGTACAGCCCGCGCTCTGGCTGCTGATCTTCGGCGTGACGTTCTCCCGTATCCACGCCATCCCCACCGGCGGCGTTCCCTATCTCGACTTCCTCGCGCCCGGCATCATCGCCCAGTCCGCCATGTTCATCGCGATCTTCTACGGAATCATGATCATCTGGGAGCGGGACTCCGGCGTCCTCACCAAACTCATGGTCACACCGACGCCCCGGACCGCCCTGGTGACCGGCAAGGCCTTCGCCGCCGGGGTGAAAGCCGTGATCCAGGCGGCTGTCGTCATCGTGATCGCCGCCCTGCTGGGTGTCGGCATGACATGGAACCCACTGCGGCTGCTCGGCGTCGTCGTGGTGGTCGTCCTCGCCTCGGCGTTCTTCTCCTGCCTGTCGATGTCGATCGCCGGGATCGTCCTGACCCGTGACCGCTTGATGGGCATCGGTCAGGCCATCACGATGCCGCTCTTCTTCGCCTCCAACGCGCTCTACCCGGTCGCCCTGATGCCCGGCTGGCTCCAGGCCGTCAGCAAGGTGAACCCGCTGAGCTACGAGGTCGACGCCCTGCGCGGGCTGCTCATCGGCACCCAGGCCCACCTCGGCCTCGACCTCGCGGTCCTCGCCTTCGCGGCACTGGTCGGCATCGTCGCCGCCGGTTCGCTGCTGGGCCGCCTGGCCCGCTGAGCGGCCTGGGCTGCTGGGGCTCACCAGCGGTCCGAGGCTCCCTGGGAGGGGCGGGGGCGCGGCGGGTTGCTCCGGCTCTTCGGCCTTCTGGGGCTCCTCGGCCTTTCCCGCCTGCTCGTCGGCCGGGGCGGGCGGCCCCATTGCCCGCATCATGAGCGCCCGCGCCCCTGAGTCCCCGGGCGCGTGCTGCAACGCCACGGCTGCCTCGGCGACGGCGGCCTCGCCCAGCCCCTCACCGAGCAACAGCTCGGCGAGGTCCAGGCGCAGCGGTACGTCGGCGGGCGCGGCGACAGCGGTCCGCATGCTCTGGATCAGGGGCGACTCGTTGGACATGCCGCCACCCTACGGAGCGGGTACGACAGCCTGGGATGCCGCCTTACTGCGCGGCGTGCGTGAGGAAGTCGGCCCAGGCGGCGGGGGAGAGGGCGAGGGCGGGGATGGCGAGGTCCTTGGAGTCACGGACGTGCACGGTCTCGGGGCACGTGGCGACCTCAACGCAGTTGCCGCTGTCGTCGCCGCTGTAGCTGCTCTTGACCCAGTTGAGGCCGGTGATCATACGTCTTTCGCCACCTGTTCAATCACGTCTCTGGACTCTTCGGGGCTGAGAGCCTGCGCCCGCAGAATGCCATATTTTCCGAACAGGTTTCCCAGTGCCGGTTGCTCGCTGACGAGGAAGTTGTGGCCCTGCACTTCGAGGTAGGCAAGTTGGCGCCGTACCTTGGTCTCCAGCAGAACGAACGGGCCACTGAGACCGGCGTGAGTCTGCCGATGTGGTGACATCACCTGCATCTGCACATGTCGCAGCTTCCCGACCTCCAGGATGTGGTTGAGCTGCTCCTTGTGCACCCGAGGACCCCCGATGGGGCGGGTAAGAGCGGCGAGTTCCAGGACAAAGCCGATGTCCGGCACGGGCTTTCGGGACAGGAGCCTCTGGCGTGCCAAGCGGGCCGCGACTCGCCCCTCGACCTCATCGTCGTCGACGGGTGGGTAGCCGCTGCTCAATACAGTGCGGGCGTAGTCCTCCGTCTGCAAGATTCCGGGCACGACGTGATTGCCGTATTCGTGCCTGGCGGATGCGGTGATCTCTTCCTTGGCGAACGGCTCGAACCAGGACGCCAGATAGCCGAACGTCACCCCCTCGCCTGCGGCCGTCAGTGCACCTTGTGCACCCAACGCGCAGTCCACCTCCGCGATGAATTCGTCCTTGGGAGGCCGTTGCCCCCGTTCGACCATCGCCACCTGTGACTTGGAATAGCCGATCTTCAAGCCGAGGGCCTCCTGCGAGAGCCCGGCCCGTTCACGGAAGAAACGCAGCATTTTGCCGAACATTTCGGCGTTGCTGCTGCCACGACCACTGGAGTGCACAATCTCTCCCCTGCGAACACAACAGTGCACAGACGTCCTGTGTCCCTGGTCACGGTAGGTGTTGGCCGGGACGCTTTCCGCATGGAACGGAAAAGTTCACTCACCCCGGTGCCGTCGTGGGTCCCGGCGTCCGGGCACGCCCTGCGGCACGTCGGCATTCACTTCGACGCGGTACGGATCCCCGGCGTACTCGGCGAGCAAGTCGCTTACGAAATCATGCAGTTCACGGACTTCCAGGCGGGCCCGATCGTGCGGTCGGGGATCGGGGAGCGCAGCATGTACTTCCTGTTGCCACCGCAAAGCGCCCGCGCACACCGGTGGCCGTCGGGGGCGCAGATGATGGGGTGCTACGGGCAGAACGCGGCGTTCGTCGGGGTGCCCGCGCTGCACGGACTGACCTGGCCGCTCGACTGGCGCTCACTGCCCACGGCCGGGGCTCCGTTCGTCGACGGCGACCTGCTGCACGAATTGGTGCTGAAGACTCGGAACGGCGTTCGGTGAACGGCCTGTTCGGAAAGACCGGGAGGGCGCCCGGGATACGGCTGAATAGCAAGTACCGCTGGCCAGTGCATATGTGACTGAACGTCTAGTCTGTTGCCTCCATGTAGTGCACAGGGGGTCGCATGCGCAGCGATGGTACGGCCGGCCGTGATTCGGACGACAGGTGGGACAAGGGTTCACCCAGCGCGTCCGACGGTGGCTGGGTGGGCGACCACCTCCAGGGCGACTCGACCGAGGGGGCTCAGTCGCTGCCGCCCACAGTGGCGGGATCGTCTGCGCCCGACGTCCCGGATGCCGTGCGAGGAGAAGCGGCCTCTGAGCCGCCCGCAGTGATCGACTCCCGCTATCAGCTTCTGCGCCGGATCGGACACGGCGGGATGGGCGAGGTCTGGGAGGCCCTGGACACCCGCCTCAACCGCAAGGTCGCCGTGAAGGGCCTGCTCGACCGGGGCGCCATGGGAGCGGCCACGCAGGCGCAGTTGATGAAGCGGGCGCGGCGCGAGGCCGAGGCCATCGCCAGGATCAAGCACCAGAACGTGGTGGCGGTGCACGACAGGGTCGAGACCGACAGCCAGGTCTGGATCGTGATGGAGCTGCTCGACGCCCATTCGCTGGCGGATCTGTTGCGTGCGGAGCAGCAGCTCACGGTGCGGCGGACGGCGCGGATCGGCCTTCAGGTTCTGCGCGGGCTGCGGGCCGTGCATGACGCGGGGGTCGTCCACCGCGATGTGAAGCCGCACAATGTGCTGTTCCGCCCGAATGAGTTCGCGATTCTGACGGACTTCGGGATCGCCACCTTCGACGGCGCCGTACCGGTCACCCGGTCCGGAGAGCTGGTCGGGACGATGAAGTATCTGGCGCCCGAGCTGTTCGACCGTTTGTCCGGCCAGTCGCGGGCTGCGACGCCCGCGTCCGACCTGTGGGCGCTGGGCATCACGCTGTACGAGATGGTCGAGGGCAGGACCCCCTTCGACGGGCTGTCGCCGGTGGAGTTCCTGATCTCTGTGTGCGAGTCGCCCCTGCCGCGCATGAGGTACGCCGGGCCGCTGGTCCCGGTCGTGGAGGAGCTGCTGCGCAAGGATCCTCAGCAACGCCTGAGCGCGGCGGAGGCGGAGGAGATGCTCCGGGCGATCGTCCAGGAGTCCCAGACACCGGACGCACCGTCGCAGAACTCCGCCTCGGTCCGCCCGCCGGACCCCGTATCCGCACCACCTGCGCACCCCGTACAGCCCGCACAGCCCTCAGCGCCACCGTCTGCGCCATCGTCTGCACCGCCGTCCGTACCGCCGTCGGCTGTCGTCCCGGCGCCGAAGGGACGAGGCAGGGGCCGGCAGAAGGTCTCGGCCGCGGCGCTGTGCGTCGCGCTGCTGGCCGGTCTCGGCTGGTATGCCGTGGACCGGTTCCAGCGAGGCGACGAGACGAACGCGAACGCCGGACCGGGCAAGGGTGCCGAAGCGGAGAAGTACAGGGAGACGCACAAGACTCTGAAGATCGGCGTCAAAGCCGATCAGCCGGGTCTGGGCGAGAAGCCGGGGAAGAAGCCGTACCGGGGCTACGAGATCGATATGGCCTACACGATCGCGGAAGACATGGGCTACGGCCGCGATGAGGTCGAATTCAAGCCGGTGAGCACCGAGAACCGGAGCAGTCTTCTGGAGAGCGGGGCGGTGGATCTGGTCATTGCCACCTACAGCATCACGGACAAGCGGAAGCACGCGAAGCCGCCGGAGTACAGCGTCGCCTTCGCCGGTCCGTACTACGTGGCCAACCGGAGCTTTCTGGTGAGCACGAAAACGAAGTTGCACAAGGTCGAGGACTCCAGCGACCTGATCCGCGACAACCTCGAGGTGTGCACCGCCAGGGGGTCGACGTACGTGGACTGGCTCGCCGAGGAGAAGTTCAACATGACGAAATCGCGGCCGAACGGCTACGAGGGGTGTGTGCAGCGCCTGCTGAGTCCGGCCTCGGATGTGTACGCGGTGAGCACGGACGACGTCATTGTCGCCGGATTCGTCAAGAACAACCCGACCCAGCTCAAGCGGCTCCCGAGCGGTCCGGGGGCGGAGGGCTATGGCGTGGCGATGAAGCCCGAGGCGAAGGGGCTGAAGGCGGAGGTGTGTTCCGCTCTGCGCAAGATCATGACGGACGGGCAGTGGGAGAGGCTCTACAAGGAACACCTCTACCCCTTGATGGACAAGGCGGGCGCACCGAACAAGCCGGACCTGACCGAATGCCCGAAATCCGGGTGACCCGTCAGGCGTCAGGATCGTCATGAGGTGGTGCGAGAGCCGCCTGCGGCCCGCAGCCTGGGCCGGCCCGGATGCGAGTACGAATCACCCCGAGGACTTGACCACTGTCGGGAGGTGAGATGCGTGGGCGGTGGTCCGGCGACTGGTTCGGTAGCGGCCCGGGGTCGTTCCGATGATGTTGGTGAACGCTGCGATGAAGCTGCTGGGGTTGGCCCATCCGCAGGCGTAGGCGGTTTGGATGGTGTCGTGGCCGTCGGCGAGGAGCACGAGCGCGTGGTAGATGCGTAGCTGCGTGCGCCACTCATAGAAGGTCATGCCGAGTTCGTTGCGGAACAGTCGGCTGAGGGTGCGGGTGCTGGCTCCGATCGTCTTCCCGAGTTCGGCCAGTGTGGCGTTGTCCGCCGGCGTCTCGTGCAGCATCCGGGCGATGGCTTGCAGTCGGTCGTCCCGTGGTTCGGGCAGGTGCAGTGGCTGTTCGGGTGCTTCGCGGAGTTCATCGACGAGGACTCGAAGGAGGCGGGAGCGCGCGGAGCGGCTGTAGTCAGGCGCGGCGTCGTCGTAGTTGCGGGGGCCGGTCAGGGCGAGCAGGACCTCGCGGGCGAGGCCGGAGGCCAGGAACACGGCGGGATGGTCTGGCATGAGCCGGGCGAGGGATGGCGCGAGAAAGACGATCCGCATATCGGTGTCGCCGTGGGCGCGGTGATAGTGCGTGAACCCGGTGGGGGTCCAGGCGACCCGGTTGGCGGGAACGATCGACGTGCCGCGCTCGGTGTGAACTGCCAGGACGCCGCTGGCTGCGTATACCAGGTGCCCTCGTGCGTGCGACTGCACGGCGCTTTTTTCGCCGGATGGCCACAGGTGGCGCCCGCCGGACGGCCACATATGTGACGTCACACCGGCGATTTGGCGAGGTTGGCGGCGAACAGGCATCAGTTGGCATCTTAGCGGTAGCAAGCCACACCTCGATCTGGTGAGACTGCCTCCATGCCCAGTGGTCTTCAGTCGCGCAGAGCGCCCGACCGCACCACATGTCATCGGGGCAGCGTGCCTCGATGCCGCGGCTTGAGAGAAGGAGAATCCCATGGCGACGTTCGTCCTTGTGCCCGGCGCTTGGAAGGGCTCCTGGTCGTTTGAGGCGGTGGTTCCGTTGCTGGAGCGTGCCGGTCATGCCGTTCACGCCCTGACCCTGACCGGTCTGCGGCCGGACGACGACAACGCGACGGTCGCGACCGCCAACCTCGACACGCACGCCGACGACGTATTGCGGCACCTCGATCGCAACCACATCACCAGCGCGACGCTGGTCGGCCACAGCTACGCCGGGATGGTGATCGCCGCCGCCGCCGACCGCGCTGACGGCCGGATCTCACGACTGGTGCATCTCGACGCCTACGTACCGCGCGATGGCGAGTCGTGCTGGTCGTCAACGAACGAGCACTTCCGGGAAGTGTTCGCTGCCGGCGCTGCGGCCACCGGCTACGCCGTCCGACCGCCGGACGGCGGCGATCCCCGCCGCCGTTCCCATCCCCTCGCCTCGTTCTTGCAAACGATCCGGCTCACAGGCGCGCTCGCCCAGGTCCCCCGTCGGGAGTTCGTCTACTGCTCGGGATGGGAAGACCGGACGCCGTTCGCTGAACTCCGCACCCGACTCCAAGCCGATCCCGACTGGCAGGTCCACGACCTCCCCACCGGACACGACGCAATGCATGAGGCCCCGGAGGCGGTCGCTGCACTACTGCTCGGCGAATGAACCGCGGATGCATCGACGCACGGACGACAGGCCTGCCGTTGAGGGCCGCACAAGTCCAGTTCATCCGGCCTCCAATCATTCATGCCGTCGTCTGGGGTCACAGCGTCCCCGGGGGCCACTTACTCCGACAAGCGCGCCGCCGACGTACTGGCCTACTTCGACCGGCCCGGCACGTCCAACGGACCGACCGAGGCCATCAACGGCCGACTCGAGCACCTGCGCGGCTCCGCCCTCGGGTTCCGCAACCTCACCAACTACATCGCCAGGAGCCTGCTCGAAGCCGGCGGGTTCAGACCGCAACTACACCCTCAACTGTGAAGAGCCACGAATCCTCAGCCGGGTGGGGCGGCGAGCCGGCCAGCGGCGAGGTGTCTTCGTGTCGGACCTCGTAGACGCGCTCGGCGAACTTCCAGCCGTCGCCGGTGCGCTGGTAACGGTCGTGGTAGATGGCGTAGTTCAGCCCTCCGCGGCCGTCGCGGCCACGCCCGACCTCTGACATATACGCACGGGCGGACGCGGTGTCGCCGTCAAGCCGGATCATGCCCGGGTGCGTGTTCTGCACGAGGAAGTCCACAACATCCGGCACCCGCCTGCCCCGGCCGGGGTGATGGCCACGTGCTCGGTGCCGATGTAGTTGTGCCGCATGGTGACGCGTCCTGAACCCGCACTTGTCCGGGCGCGGGATCAGGTGTCGATCTCGCCAACCCAGGCGGACTCCAGGAGGGCCTTGGGCAGGTAATCGGACTCGATCTCGATGGGGAAGCCCGCATCGTAGGCCAGGCAGGCCATCGCCAACGGTCCGAGCGCCACCAGCCCCTCGCTGCTCGAAGCGCGGTCCGCGTCTGCGGTCCAGTACTCCTTGTGCCACTGCACGGCGTCGACGAGCGCCGCGTTGAACTGCTCATGGTCCTGACGCAGATACCGATGGAACAGGTCGAGCGGCGGACAGAGAATTTTGAGCATCAGCTCACGACTGGCGATCTCTACCGATTCCGGGGCAGTGCCGTCGACCGCGGCCACCATTTTTTCACCCACGTTGCCGCGATTGAGCCAGTAGCTCTGCAGGGCGTCGATCCAGGCATAGATGTACTCGTCGTATTCCGCCCCGGATCCACGCAGCACCGATATCGGAACATTGCACAGTTCCGTCATGCGGTCCTGCTCGCGGCAGATGACGGAGAGCCAGAACGCCTTGATCCAGTTTCCGGCATTTGCGCTGCGCAGCGGACCTGAAGGTGTCAGAGACCTGACCTTGCCCGCAATGCGCGCCGCGACGCCACCGTCGGTGGCGGTCGCGACGGCGAACATCGCGGAACCAATCTGCATGGACGCAACCCAAGCCCGCCACGTCGGAGCGTTCCCGGCCACTGGATCCAGTACGGACCGGCATTCCGCCTCGGTGAGCGCCAGAAGGAGCGCTTGGTCAATGACCTTCGAGTCTCCCTCCAGGTCGTCGATCGCTTGAAGTGCTGCCGTATGAAGCAGTTCCCCATCCTCAGCAGCGCCATCCGTGGGGTATTCATGGCGGGGAATGCTCGCGACCACTGGTTCTCTCCTCTGGCTGATCTCGAAGTGTTCGAGCATGACCCCAGCGCGATCTGAGCCTGCGGGAGCGCTGCCCACAGGACCGCGCCTCGGCATGTGATCTTGAGAGAGGCCGGGGCCGCGGGTCGGATTTCGGGGCGTCGGTGCCGGTCCGAAATCATGTGGAGGTGCGCGGTGCCGACGGTCATGATGGCGGCCATGAGCGATCGCGCGAACCCCGTAGAGGCCCTGCTCGTTGTGGACGTTCAGAAGGCCGCCGTCTCCGGTGACAGGGCAGTTCCCGAGACGGCACGGCTCCTGGACCGGACGGCGGACCTGATCGCACGGGCACGAAGGAGCGGGGCGCTCGTCGTCCACATTCAGAACGACGGGCCGGCCGGAGCGGGCGACGAGCCCCACACACCTGGCTGGGAACTCCACCATCCCGTCGAGGCCGGCCCCACCGAGGTCGTGATCCGCAAGACCAAGGACGACGGGTTCGACGGGACTTCGCTGGGCGGCCTCTTGACCGAATCGCGGATACAGGCGCTCGCCATCTGCGGTGTGATGTCCGAGATGTGTGTCCAGGCGACGGCCCGCACAGCCCTGGCACTGGGGTATCGGGTCGTCATGCCGCACGACGCCCACGCGACGCAGGACATTCCGGCGGCCCCCGGAATCAGCGACCGCATCCCGGCCGCCACGGTCTCGCGGGTCGCCGAATGGGCCCTCGGCAGCGAGCTCGAAGTCACCGCTCGTGCCGCGGACGTCATGTTCACGTCCCCGCCCTTGCGGTCGCATTGAAGCTCCCGGGTATGCGGACGGCGCCGCCGAGGGCCGCACAGTGGCGCTGTCGGAACGTGTCACTTGGGTATCGGGGTGTCACGTTCTTCACGGGAGGACATCCAGGGCCGGAATGACCCGAGGCGTGATCGGATGGATGTCACGCCCCCCGCGGTGGGCGGTGGCGCCGGTCTGCGTATACGCGGCCGGTCTGCTTTTCGTGGGCTCCGTCACCGATTGAGCTGATCTCTTGCCGGGGGCTGCGCGTTCCGGCGGAACAGGGCCGTCCAGAGGAACGGCTCACCGAAGCGCGGGGACTTCGGCGGTTCGTCGTACGTGCGCCGGAGCTCGATCTCCGTCAGGTCGGAGAAGATCCAGCGCAACGACTCCGGCGTGTAGGCGAGGCCGCCTTGCAGGCCGGCCCGGTCGTAGAAGGAGGCGTCGGGGAGGTCGGAGCCCATGCCCGTCTCGCCGGCTGCGAAGCAGGTGAGGGCGAGGTGGCCGCCAGGTGCGAGGCAGCGGTCCAGCAGGGCGAGGTAGCTGATGCGGCGGTGGGGCGGCAGGTGGTGGAAGCAGCCGGAGTCGTAGATCAGGTCGTACGGGCCGGTCAGCTCGGTCGTCGCGAGGGTGAACGCGTCACCGCAGTGGAATCGGACGTCGGCCCCCGCCTCGCGGGCGCGGTCCTCGGCCCATGTGATGGCCGCCTGGGACAGGTCCACCGCGTCGACCTCGAAGCCCAGGGAGGCGAGGTGGAGGGCGTTGCGGCCCGGGCCGCAGCCGAGGTCCAGGGCGCGGCCCGGGGCGATCAGGCCGCGGTCCACGTACGAGACGAGGGTCTCGTCGGGCTTCGCCACGAAGAACGGGACGGGCTTCGTCCGGTCCGCGTAGAAGCTGTCCCACCAGGAGGCCCCGTCGGCCGTCCACCGGTCGGCCTCCCGGGTGAACAGGCCGTCCAGAAGCCTGAGTACGTCGTCCACCGTGCGTATGTTCCGGTCCAATGCGGATCCCCTTTCCCGGAGGGGAATCGTGGATCCGCTCGGTGCCGGAGCCCAGTTCGGCACCCCTCGGCGGAGGCCGTCGGGGGATGCCTGGCGACCCGGCATGAGTGGGGTGGCATCCCCCCTCGTGCATGGTCTCTTTGGGGGTGCATATGCCTGCGCAAAGGCGTGAAGGAGGTTGTTTCGGATCCGCCGAGGCCTGTTTCTTTCGTGGCCTCCCGCGCTCTGGGTGTGCGTCGGGTTGGGAGCACTGCGAGTGATCCCGGTAGCAGCAACGATTCGATGGACAATCGGACTTGACTGCCGTGCCGCCCTGCGCGTGCCCGAGCGCGTGGCGGACACCCCACCGGCGGGGCGGAGCGTGGAGAGTGGGGGCAGCGGTACGGACGTCGAAGGAGGACCGATGGTGGGTGTCGTGGCGAACCGGCGGAACGGGTCGGTCGGGCAGGCCATGGAGGGCCCGGGGGCGCGGGACCGACTCCTGCGGGCCGGGCGCCAGTTGTTCGCCGCGTACGGGTACGCGCACACGAGCGTCGAGGCTCTGTGCGCCCAGGCGAAGGTGCCCGTCCACGTCTTCCAACAGGAGTTCGTCTCGCGGGAGGTGCTCCTGATGGCCATCTACGACGAGGTGGCGACCTACGGGCTGCGCGCCGCCGAGAACGCCCTGATGGCCGAGGGCATGGAGGACTGCCCGACGGCGGTACGGGTCCGGCTGCTCTTCGACGCCTATGTGAAGGCGGTCACCGAGGACCCCTGCGCGGCCCGGGTGGCGTTCGTCGAGGTGCTGGGCGTGAGCCGGGAGGTGGACAGGCACCTCGCGACATGGCGGGCGATGTGGATCGATTTCCTGACGTCCGAGGCCGAGCGTGCCGTGCGACGGGGCGAGGCGGTGCCGAGCGACCACACCGTGACCGTCACGGTGCTGAACCACTCGGTGGACGAACTCATGGCCCACCACGGCCGCAGGCCCCGCCAGGTCAACGCCGAGTGGCTTACCGATGAGCTGACCCGGCTCTCACTGGCCATGATCCTGCCGTCCTGACACACCCCGTTGCCGGGACGGCAAATAATGGCGGGATGGAAGAAGACGGAGAGCGCGGAAAACGTGCGGACGACGACGAGATCTCGACCGTCCTGACCGGCGTCGGGCCGCGGCTGCGCGTCCTGCGCCAGGAACGCGGCACAACCCTGGCGCAGCTCAGTGAGACGACCGGGATCTCCCTCAGCACCCTCTCGCGCCTGGAGTCGGGCGGCCGCAAACCCACGCTCGAACTGCTGCTGCCACTGGCCAAGGCGTACGGGGTGCAGTTGGACGAACTCGTCGGCGCCCCCGCCACCGGCGATCCACGCATCCACTTCCGCCCTTTCACCCGGGACGGCATGACCTTCGTGCCGCTCACCCGGCACCTCGGCGGGCTGCACGCGTACAAGCAGATCCTGCCCGGCGGCCGCGGGGCGACGGGGCCGCTGGAGCAACGGGTGCACGAGGGGTACGAGTGGGTGTACGTACTGGCGGGGCGGCTGCGGCTGGTGCTGGGCGAGCACGATCTGGTGCTCACGGCCGGCGAGGTCGCCGAATTCGACACGCGTACGCCGCATGCGTGGGCCAGTGCCGGGCCCGGTCCGGTCGAATTCCTCAGCCTGTTCGGGGAGCAGGGGGAGCGGATGCATGTGAGGGCCCGGCCTACGGGGCGGTGAGGCGCCGTGAACGCGGTGAGGGGCAGGGGTCAGGGGTCGGGGGCACAGGCCCGGCGGGAAGCCCGTCCAGCACAGCTCGTCGGGCAGGGGCCGCATGTCGTTGCAGACCAGGACCGACACCGGGTGGTCCGGGCTGTAACGGATGACCGCCGGCGACGCATTGCCGTGGTTCAGTCCGAGCCGGTGCCATTCCGGTGCGGCCATCGCGTGCCGTACCGGCCACGCCACCAGGAAGTTGTGGGTGACGGCCAGTTCATGGACGTCTTCGTCGCCCGCCGCCGGGCCCGTGTACGCCTCAAGAGTCCGGCGCGCCAACTCCTGTCCCTCTACGCGCTCTTCGGCCGTGCGCGGTCCATGTCAGGGGTCCATTGGTTTCCTCCGGCTCATTCGCGGCCGGCTACGGGTGGGCTGCGTACGGGCCGCCCAGGCCCCACGCCTGGTGCATCGCGTCGGCGAACGCGGCCGCCAGCTTGTGTTCGCCGGTGGGGCCGGGGTGCGTCCCGTCGTACGTGTCCGTGTGGATGTCGTACCCCGGCGGGCGGGAGGCCAGCAGGACCGGGGACATCGGGTCGTCGAGGTCGGCGACGGCCTTCGCCAGGAGCTCGTTGAAACGGTCGCACTCGGCGGCGAACGGGGTGTCCGACTCGGCCCGTATGTTCGGTATCACGGGCAGGAGCACCATCTTGACGTGCGGGTTCGCGGTGCGGGCCGCCGCGATGAACGCCCTTGCGTTCAGGGCGGTCTGACCGCTGTCCGTATAGAACCCGAGGTCTATCAGGCCGAGCGAGACGAGCAGGATGTCCGTGCGGTGCTCGGTGACCGTGCCGGCGATCACCGGGGCCATGTGGAGCCAGCCCTCGCCCCAGCCGGCCAGATGGGTGCGGGCCCCGACGGGGAAGTCCGGTGCACCGTACTCGTACGAGACAGGCGTGTTCGTCCCGGTGTCATACAGCTCGCTGCGCGGGCCGACGATCGCGAACGGGGCGCCGAAGGCGGAATCGAGGTGCTGCCACATCCGGTAGCGCCAGGTGAAGTCGCCGGCGCGGCCGATCGTCATGGAATCGCCGACAAACGTGAAACGCATGGCGTCATCATCGCGGATCACTCCGCCGACCTGCGACGTGACGATGGACACTTGTGTCATGCGTTCGTACCTGACTGTGTCCGGAGCCGCCGCGCTGCTCCTCCTCGCCGGGGCGGCTCCCGCCGTGGCGTCCGGAGACGGAGCCGATCGGAGCTTCACGATCGAGGACCCCCGGATCACCGAGTCCAGCGGCCTCGCCGCCAGCCGCGCCCACCCCGGCATCTACTGGACGCACAACGACAGCGACGACGGGCCGTACATCTACGCCGTCGACTCCCGGACCGGGAAGACCGTCGCGACCATCACCATGCAGGGGGTGGGGCGGCCACGCGATGTGGAGGCCATCTCGATCGGGCCCGACGGCAATCTGTACGTCGGTGACATCGGCGACAACCTGAACGGCAGCTGGGACCACGTCTGGATCTACCGCTTCCCGGAGCCGAAGCAGCTCAAGGACGCGACGGTCCGCGCCACACAGTTCGATGTGAAGTACGCGGACGGCCCGCGCAACGCTGAGGCGCTGATGGTCCACCCCACGACCGGACGCGTCTACATCGCGTCGAAGAACGAGGACGGCGGCGGACTGTACGAAGGCCCCGCGAAGCTCACCACCGGCGCGACCAATGTCTTCCGGCGGGTGGGGGAGGTGCCGTGGGTGACGGACGGGGCGTTCTCGCCGGACGGCAAGGAGCTGGTGCTGCGCTCGTACTTCAGCGCCCGTGGCTACGCCTTCGAGGACGGCAGGCTCGGCGCCGACCACGCGGTCCAGGCACCGCTCCAGCGGCAGGCCGAGTCGGTGACGTACACGGCGGACGGCTCGGCGCTGATGTTCGGCTCGGAGGGGGCGCAGAGCGATGTGGTGCGGGTGGACGTGAGCGGAAGCGGAGGCGGAGGCGACGGGAAGTCGCCGTCCCGGGGCGGCGACTCGTCGGCGGCGTCCGCCGGAGCGGGGGGCGGGGGCACCGGGGATGTGAAGGGCACGACCCTGACCGGTGTCCTGGTGCTCGCGGGGATCGGCTTCCTGGTCTTCATGGGGCGGCGCCGGAAGGGGCGCTGACGGTCCGGCCTGGTGCCCGCTGTGGCGCGTACGTAGGGTCGGGCACCTATGGAGAACCGAATGATTCCTGGACCCGGCCCCTTTGCCACTGCCCGGCTGGACGTACTGCCGCTGCGGGTCGCGTACGCGGACGAGATGGCGGCGGTGCTGGACGACCCGGCCCTGCACACGTACACCGGAGGCGCCCCGGAGACCGCCGACGAGCTGCGGGCCCGCTACGAACGCCAGACCGCCGGTTCGCCGGACCCCGGCGTGGGCTGGTGGAACTGGGTGCTGCGGGTACGGGACGAGGGCTGCCTGGCCGGCTACGTACAGGCGACGGTGAACGCGCGGGATGCGGAGGCGGAGATCGCCTGGGTGGTCGGGGCGAAGTGGCAGGGGCGCGGGTACGCGAAAGAGGCCGCGGTGGGGCTGGTGGCCCATCTGCTGGGGGCGGAGGTGGTGCGTACCGTCGTCGCCCATATCCATCCGGACCATGGCGCCTCCGCCGCCGTGGCCGCCGCGGCGGGGCTGGTGGCGACGGAGGAATGGTGCGACGGCGAACGGCGCTGGCAGCGGGCCGGGTGATCAGGTCCGGGGGCGGCCGGCCCGGATGAGCTCGGCGACGTCGAGTGTCACCGGGGCGCCGATCGAATCGGGCAGCGTGACCGTCTGCCCCGGGGCGTACACCTCGTGACTGTCGTAACCGCCGCCCATGGGTTCGGTCAGGACGTGCACCCGGCCGTGCCTGCGGTCGACGATCACGTACACCGGGATCTTGGCCTCGGCGTAGGCGGCGACCTTGTTGCGCAGGTCGTTCTTGTAGTTGCTGGAGGTGACCTCCAGAACGAGGCGGAAGACGGCGGGGTCGTAGCAGTTGTTCTCGATCAGATGCTCGTCGAGATCGGCGTCGAGGATCGCCAGGTCGGGGATGACGAAGTCCTCGCGGCCGCTGGGGAGCCACAGGCCGATTCCCTGAATGACCGCCGTCTCACCGTCGTCGAGGCCGGCTGCGATGAAGGGGCGCATGATCTTGGTCAGCGCTCGGCCGTGCGGGCCGTCCCGGGGTGGGGCCACGGTGATGACGCCTCCGATGATCTCGACACGGTAACCCGTGAGCTGCTCCATGAGGCTGTTGGCCGTTTCGAGCAGCGATTCCGGTTCACCGGCACGGCGGCGCTCGGCCCCTGCTGCAGACATTGCGGGCCTCCTGAGTGGGTGATGGCGAGGCCATCGTCGTTGGAAGATCCGGCCGCCCATGCCCGGAAGCCATTCCGCCACCCGGTCGAGTGAACGACGAAGGGCCCCGCGCACCGGCGCAGGGCCCTTCTCGTGTGTGCGTCCTCGTTACAGCTTCTCGATCACGTAGTCGATGCAGGCCGTCAGCGCCTGGATGTCCGACGGGTCGATCGCCGGGAACATCGCCACGCGCAGCTGGTTGCGGCCCAGCTTGCGGTACGGCTCGGTGTCGACGATGCCGTTGGCGCGCAGCACCTTGGCGACGGCCGAGGCGTCGATCTCGTCCGCGAAGTCGATCGTGCCGATGACCTGCGAGCGCTTCGCCGGGTCGGTGACGAACGGGGTCGCGTACTTCGACTCCTCCGCCCAGCCGTACAGGTTCCGCGCCGATGCGGCCGTGCGGCCGGTGGTGAAGTCCAGGCCGCCCTGGGTGTTCATCCAGGTCAGCTGCTCGTTCAGGAGGAAGAGCGTGGCCAGGGCCGGGGTGTTGTACGTCTGGTTCTTCAGGGAGTTGTCGATCGCCGTCGGCAGCGAGAAGAACTCCGGGATGTGCCGGCCGGACGCGTGGATGCGCGCGGCGCGCTCCAGGGCCGCCGGGGAGAACACGGCGATCCACAGGCCACCGTCGGACGCGAAGGACTTCTGAGGCGCGAAGTAGTAGACGTCCGTCTCGGTGATGTCGACCGGCAGACCGCCGGCGCCGGAGGTGGCGTCCACCACGACGAGGGAGCCCTCGTCGGCGCCCGCGACGCGCTTGATCGGCATGGCGACACCGGTCGACGTCTCGTTGTGCGTGAACGCGTAGACGTCGACGCCCGCCTCGGCCTGCGGCTCCGGGTGGGTGCCCGGGTCGGAGGCGATGACGCTCGGGTCGGCGAGCCACGGGGCGAGCTTGGCGGCCTTCGCGAACTTCGACGAGAACTCGCCGAAGTTGAGGTGCTGGGACTTCGTCTCGATCAGACCGTGCGTCGCGATGTCCCAGAAGGCGGTGGAGCCGCCGTTGCCCAGGATCACCTCGTAGCCCTCGGGGAGGGAGAAGAGGTCGCGCACGCCCTGACGCACCGCGCCGACCAGGTTCTTGACCGGGGCCTGGCGGTGGGACGTACCGAGAAGAGACGTACCGGTGGCGGCCAGCGCGTCGAGCGCCTCCGTCCGCACCTTGGAAGGACCGGCGCCGAAGCGTCCGTCGGCGGGCTTGATGTCAGCGGGAATCTGGATATCGGCCACGAACCGGAGCGTAGTACCTCACGGACACGGTCGAGGACCGTGTCCGTCGGATGAGACGCCCGCTCCGGCCCGTGGACGGCGTACGGGGAGCCGCGCCGGTCAGCCCAGTTCCACCGGCAGGTCGTACAGGTCGTTCTGAGTGACGATCGGCTTGTTCCGCAGCTCGGACGCCGGGACGGCGAGCTCCAGCTCCGGGAACCGCTCGTACAGCGCGGGCAGCGCCACCCCCGCCTCCAGCCGGGAGAGCGCCGCACCCGGGCAGACGTGCGGGCCGTGGCCGAACGCGATGTGGCGGTTGGGGGAGCGGGTGATGTCGAAGTCACCGGCCGTCGGCCCGTGCTGGGCCTCGTCGCGGCCCAGCGCACCGAACGAGACGATCAGCGCCTCGCCCTTCGGCAGGACCCTGTCGCCCACCTCGACGTCCTCAGCGGCGAATCGGATCAGGACATGCGAAGTGGGGGTGTTCCAGCGCAGGGTCTCCTCGATCACGTTCTCCCACGGCACCTCCCCGTTCAGTACCTGCTTGCGCTGCTCGGGGTGGGTCTGGAGCGCGACGACCGCGTTCACGACCAGGCTGATCGTGGTCTCGTGACCGGCCGCGATGATCAGCTGGAGGGTGTTGACGATCTCCTCGTCGGTGAGGTGGTCGCCGTCCTCCGAGGCCGCGATCAGGGCGCTGGTGAGGTCGTCGCCCGGGTTCTCCCGCTTGGAGTCGACGATCTTCGTGAAGAGCGCGCCGAGGTCCGCCATCATCTGCGGAACCTCCTCCGGCGGCGTCTGCGTCGAGAAGAACTTCTCGAAGAGTTCCTTCAGCCGCGGGTGGTCCGCGCTGTCCACGCCCATCAGCTCGCTGATCACGTTCATCGGCAGCGGGTACGCGAACTCCGCCTTCAGGTCGACCTTCCCGCCCCGGGGCAGCGCGGCCAGCCGGTCCAGGCTCGCCGTGGTCAGCGCCTCGATGCCGGCCCGCAGCCGCTCCACCCGCTTCACGGTCAGCGCCTGCGCGACCAGGCTGCGCAGCCGGCGGTGGTCCGCGCCGTCGACCGTGAGCATGGAGCGGCCCGGGTTGGCGAGGCCGATCAGCGGCCAGTCCATCGGTATCTCGCCGCGCTGCCAGGCGCCCCAGACGTTGATGTCCTTCACGATCCGGCTGTCGGTGAGCAGCTGCCGCGCCTCCGCGTGGCGGGTGACCGCGTAGCAGTGCACCCCGCCCGGCAGTTCCACCTCGGCGAGCGGGCCCGCCGCCCGCAGCCGGGCGCTCTCGTCGTCGAGGTCGGCGACGAAGGGGTCGAGGGCGATGCGGGTCATCTCTGGCCTCCGATGGCAGTACCGAGGGTGCTTCCGATGGCGGGGGTGGGTGTGAAGGTCACCGGCAGGTCCGTCAGGCCCCGCAGCCACGGGGACGGGCGGCGGGTCAACTGCTCGGCGGGGACGGCGAGGTCGATGTCCGGGAGCCGGTCCAGCAGCACCTCGATGCCGGTCCGGGCGATGACCTCGGCGGTCTCCTGGGCCGTGAACGGGCAGCGGTGCTCGCCGTGGCCGAAGGAGAGGAACGCGTTGTTGCCGCCGGTCAGCGCGGAACCGTCGGTGCGGATCTGCGGGTCCGCGTTGGCGGCGGCGATGCCCAGCAGCAGCAGGTCGCCCGCCTGGATGTGGCGCCCGCCGAGATGGGTGTCGCGCGATGCCCAGCGGCCCGCGATGTTCTGCGTCGGGGTGTCCTCCCAGAGCACCTCGTTCATGGCCTCGGCGACGCTGTGCCTGCCGCCCGAGAGGGAAGCGGCGAACCGGTCGTCGGTGAGCATCAGCCGCAGCGAGTTGCCGATCCAGTCGGCGGTCGGCTGGTGGCCCGCGGCCATCATGACCATCAGGTCCTGGGCGATCTCCTCGTCGGTGAAACCGCCGGTGTCGGCGAGCATCCGCGTCGCGACGTCGTCGCCGGGCGCGGCGTGCTTGTCGACCAGCAGCTGGACCATGGACGAGGCGAGGTGCTGCTGCCCGGCGAGGGCCCGCTCCCGGCCGTCGATCATGTCGTTGATCGAGCCCACGAGCGCCGCGCCGACGGCGTTGCCGAAGCCGTAGATCTTCGCCAGTACGAGAGCGGGGAGCAGCATCGCGTACTCGGCGATGATCTCGGTTTTGCCCGTGGAGCAGAACCGGTCGACGAGACCGTCGGCGAACTCCTCGGCGTACCGCTTCAGTGCGAACGGGTCGACGGCCTCCAGCGCATTGCTGATCATCCCGGCGCGCTCGGTGTGCCGCGGGCCGACCGTGTAGAGGATCGACGGCTGCTTGCGGCCGATCATCGGCAGCAGCGGCCAGTCGTCGGGGATGCGGTCCCACTGGTTCCACAGGTCGGAGTCGCGGCTGAACAGCACCGGGTCGGCGGTGAGCTGGTGCAGTTCGCGGTAGCCGAGCACGAGCCAGGCGGGGACGTCGCCGTCGAGAGCGACGGGTGCCACGGCCCCGTGGTCGCGGCGCATCTCCCGGTACAGCCGGGTCGGTTCGGTCTGGAACCGGGGGCCGGAGAGCGGCGCGCGGCCCTGGGACACGGGGCAGCCGGTGGGCGGCGCCGGGGGCTGGGTCACGAGGTGGGCTCCGGGGTCTTCTCCGGCGTGGTCTCCGGACGGGCGGCGGGCGTATCGGCGGTGCTGGTGGAAGCCTTGACCTGCGACAGGGTGTGCAGGTACTCGACCAGCGTGATCAGTACGTACTTGCTGGACGAACGGTCCCGGGCGTCGCACTCCACCAGGGGTACGTCGTCCGAGATGTCGAGCGCCTCCCGTATCTGCTGTTCGGTGTGGAGCGGGCCGCCGAAGTCGTTGCACGCCACGATGAACGGCGTGCCGTGGTGCTCCAGGCGGTCGATCGCGTACCAGGAGTCGGAGAGCCTGCGGGTGTCGACGAGGACGACGGCACCGAGCGTGCCCGAGAACAGCCGGTCCCACAGGAACCAGAACCGTTCCTGACCGGGGGCGCCGAAGAGGTACAGCACCGAGCGTTCGTCGAGCGAGATCCGGCCGAAGTCGAAGGCGACGGTCGTGGACGTCTTCGAATGCACACCGTCGAGGTGGTCGACGGCCTCGCCCGCGCGGGTCATGGTCTCTTCCGTGTTCAGCGGACGGATCTCGCTGACGGAGCGGACCATGGTGGTCTTGCCGACCCCGAAGCCGCCGACGACGACGATCTTCAGTCCGTTGTCGGCCGTCGCCTGCAGGGCGGCACGGTCAGAGGTTGCGGAGTCCAACGAGCACCTGTTCCAGGATGTCGGGGTCGGGGAGCCGGTCCGCGACACGGGCGGTACGGGGGTGACGGGCGCTGATCCGGCTGGTGTCCAGCAGATCGGACAGCATGATCCGGACGATGCTGACGGGCAGGCCGAGGCCCGCCGCGATCTCCACGACCGCGGTGGGCCGCCTGCACATCCGCAGGATCGTGACGTGCTCCGACTGCATGCCGGGGGCCGGCTCGCACTCGGAGACCACCAGCGTCACCAGGTCGAAAGCGTCCGAATCGGACCGGCTGCGGCCACCGGTGAGGGTGTACAGCCGGTCCGGGTCGTCGTCCCGGCCGGGGCGGGGGCGGGTCATACGTTCGCTGTCGCGTCGACGACTGCGGCGGCCTCGGGGGCCGAGGGGGAACGCGGCGGGGTGCTCAGGTGCTCGCCGAGCTGTTCGACGAGTTCGCTCATGTTGTGGCCGATGAGGCCGACGTCGGCGTCCTCGGAGGCGACGACCGCGAGATGGGCGCCCGCGCCCGCCTCGACGATGAACAGCACACCGCCGTAGAACTCGGCCATCGCGGACCGTACTCCGCCGGTGCCGTCACCGAACTCGACGGACGCGCCGTGCGACAGGCTCTGGATACCGGCCGAGATCGCGGCCAGCTGGTCGGCCTGGTCGACGGAGAGCTCGGGGGTACGGCACAGCTTGAGGCCGTCCCTGGACAGGACGAGGGCATGGCGGGTGCCCGGGGTGCGCTCCAGGAGCCCCTCCAGCAGCCAGTTGAGCTTCTCGTCGGTGGTCGCGGTCATCGGGTGTTGCCTTCTTCCGGGTGCGGGGAGTTGGCCCGAACAGCCTGGCGGAAGCTGCTGAAGCGGGCTGCCTGTTCCTTGGGGTCGGAGGTACGGGGCCGGGGAGCTGCGGTGGCACCGTTGGCGTTGGTACGGGCCTCGGCGGCGGCGAGGGTGCGGCCGCGCGAGCGCTTGGGGAGCCCGCTCTCGCCGAACCGGGGCAGGTTGCCGGTGGTCTCGGAGGCGGGGGAGTCCGAGGGGGCGGGGCCGGCTCCCGTTGCCGTCGTGGCCGCCGTTTCGTGGGTGGGCTCCGGCTCGGGCCTCGGCTGGGGCGTCGCCTCGGACGGCGGCTCCGGGAGCGGCACCGGGGCCCGGCTGAGGAGCTCCTGCGGGAGCATCATCAGGGCGCCCGTGCCGCCGCGCGCGGACGGCCGGAACGACACGGTCAGACCGTGCTTACGGGCCAGCCGGCCGACGACGGCGAGGCCGAGCCGGGTGCCGGAGAGGCCCGTCAGGTCCTGGTTGGTGGCCGACACCGCACGCTCGGCGCGGCGCAGCTGCACATCGCTCATGACCAGGCCGCTGTCCTCGACGGTCAGGACGATGCCGGCCGGCACCTCCTCGACGTACACATGGACCTCTGCCGTGGGCGGCGAGAAGTTGGCGGCGTTGTCGAGGAGTTCGGCGAGTGCGTGCATGACGCCCTCGGCGGCGTGGCCGGCGACCGCGACATCACTGGTCGAGTGGAGACGTACCCGCTGATAGCCGCTGATCCGGCCCATCGCGCCGCGCAGGATCGACTCCATCACGATCGGCTTCGCCCAGCGCCGCCCGGAGCGGGCGCCGGTCAGCACGGCGATGGAGTCGGCGAGCCGGCCCGCCTGGGCGGTGCGGTGGTCCAGATGGAGCAGATCGCCCAGCACGTCCTCGGCGGGGTGCCGGTGCTCCATCTCGCGCAGGTCGGCGAGCATGCTGGTGGCCAGGGCCTGCATCCGGCCCGCGGCGTTGGCGCAGGCGGCGATCGCGGCGGAACGCTCGGTGTCGCTGCGGGCCGCGCGGGTGGTGAGACGTTCGACCTCGGCGGTGAGCCGTTCGGAATCGGCGGTGAGCCGTTCGGAATCGGCGACGGCCTGCGAGGTGACCCGTGCGGTCTCGGTCTCGGCTGCGGCCTTGATCCGGGCGGTCTCGGCGGTGAACCGCTGGCCCTCGGCCGCGGAGGAGGAGACGAGACGGCTGATCTCGCCGGTGAACCGCTGGGTCTCCGCCGCGAGACGGGCGCGCAACCGGTTCGCGGTGGCGCGGGCATGGACGGTGGCGGCCACGGCGGCGGACAGCAGCACGGCGGCGGTGCCCGCCCCCCAGGCCGACGCGGTCCGTACCGAGTCGGGGGCAGCGGCGACCGCCCACAGGCACAGGGATCCGGTGACGGCCAGTGAGATCAGCAGGGCCAGTGCGGTCGGCCGGGATGAGGGGCTCAAGTGGAGTCCTTGGGGGCGGGCAGGGCGGGCGGAGGCAACGCGGGTCTGATCGGGACAGTTCGGTACAGCGGGGGCGAAAGCGACAACTGGAGCTGATGATTCCCAGGCAAGTCGTGGTCACTATATGAGAATTGACGCTCCATTTGGGAAGCGCTTGTGGCGTTCTCTGTCACGTATGTGACTACGCGTCCGACGTATTCCGACGTATTGACGTGTTCGGGGGACTCGCGCGGGCGCGGGGCTGCCGAGTGACCGGATCAACGGCATCCTGGGCCCATGGCCGCACATCAGAAACCGACGGAACGCACCGCACTCGCACAGGCGCTGAGTACCGCGGTCCGCGGAGAGGTCGACTTCGGCCCCACCGCACGGGCGTTGACGACGATGGACGCCTCCAACTACCGCCGCGTACCGCTCGGCGTCGTCACCCCGCGCGACGCCGACGACGTGGCCGCCGCGCTCGCCGTCTGCCGTGCGCACGCCGTGCCCGTGGTCCCCCGCGGCGGCGGCACTTCCATCGCCGGGCAGGCCACCGGCACCGGTGTCGTCCTCGACCTCACCCGCCATATGCAAAAGATCGTCGAGCTGGACGCCGAATCCCGTACCGCCCTCGTCCAGCCCGGCGTGGTCCTGGACGACCTGCGCACCGCCGCGGCCCCGCACGGCCTCACCTTCGGCCCCGACCCCGCCACGCACAGCCGCTGCACGCTGGGCGGCATGATCGGCAACAACTCCTGCGGCGCGCACTCGGTCGCGTGGGGCACCACGGCCGACAATGTGCACGCCCTGACCGTGGCCCGCTACGGCGGCGGGCCCGCCCTGCGCCTCGGCCGGGGCCGGTGGGACGACAGTGCCCCGGCCGGTCTGCGCGAACTGGTCGACACCCACCTCGCCCTCCTGCGCACCGGATTCCCCGAACTCCCGCGCCGCATCTCCGGATACGCCCTGGACGCACTCCTGCCCGAACGCGGAACCGATCTCGCCCGCGCCTTCTGCGGCAGCGAGGGCACGCTCGGTGTGGTGACGGAGGCGACCGTACGACTGGTCGAGGCACCGGCGGCCCGCGCGCTCGCCGTACTCGCCTACGCCGACGAGTCCGCGGCAGCCGAAGCCGCCCCCGGCCTGCTCCCGTACCACCCCCTGACCGTGGAGGGCATGGCCGCCGATCTCGTACGGGAACCGGCCGGGCTGCCGCGCGGCGGCGCCTGGCTCTTCGTCGAGACGGGCGGCGCCACCCCCGCCGAGGCGCGGGCGCACGCCGAGCGCATCCTCCGGGCGGCCGACGCGCTGGACGGTGCGGTCGTCACCGACCCGGCCGGACAGCGGGCCCTGTGGCGCATCCGCGAGGACGCCGCCGGCACCGCGACCCGTATGCCGGACGGCACGGAGGCCTGGCCCGGCTGGGAGGACTGCGCCGTACCGCCCGCCCGCCTCGGCCCGTACCTCCGCGACTTCCGCGCCCTGCTCGCCGCCCATGGGCTGCGCGGCACCCCGTACGGGCACTTCGGCGACGGCTGCGTCCACGTCCGGATCGACTTCGACCTGCTGAACGCCGAGGGCGTGGCCCGCTTCCGCCGCTTCTCCGAGGAGCTGGCGGACCTGGTCGTCGCGCACGGCGGATCACTGAGCGGGGAACACGGCGACGGCCAGGCCCGCGCCGAACTGCTCCCGCGCATGTACGGAGACGAACTGGTCGCCCTCTTCTCCCGGTTCAAGGACATCTGGGATCCGTACGGCGGCATGAACCCCGGCATCCTCACCCACGCAGCCCGGCTCGACGAGAACCTCCGCTTCGAGGTGCTGCCGAAGCGCCCGGTGGACGTCGCGTTCGGCTACCCGCACGACGGCGGCGACTTCTCCGCGGCGGTACGCAGATGCGTGGGCGTCGCCAAGTGCCGTACGACGGTGCCGACGGGCGCGGGCGTGATGTGCCCGTCGTTCCGGGCGACCGGCGAGGAGGCCCACTCCACCCGCGGCCGGGCCCGGCTGCTGCACGAGATGCTCGCGGGCGAGGTGATCACGGACGGCTGGCGGTCGAAGGAGGTGCGCGACGCGCTCGATCTCTGCCTGTCCTGCAAGGGCTGCCGCAGCGACTGCCCGGTCGGCGTCGACATGGCCACGTACAAGGCGGAGTTCCTGCACCACCACTACCGGGGGCGGCTGCGCCCGGCCGCCCACTACGCGATGGGACGGCTGCCGGCCTGGCTGCGTGCGGCGGCCCCGTTCGCACCCGCCCTGAACGCCCTGGCCCGGGTGGGCCCGCTGGCGGCCCTGGTCAAACGACTGGCGGGCATCGCTCCGGAGCGGACGCTTCCGGTACTGGCGCGGGAGACGTTCACCCGGTGGGTGCGCAAGGGCCGGGACGGGAAGACGCGGATCCTGTCGAGCGACCAGTGGAGGGCCCGGACGGTGACCGTCTGGCCGGACACCTTCACCACGTACCTGTCCCCGGAGGTCGCAAAGGCGGCGGTCCGGGTCCTTGAGGCGGCGGGCCGTACAGCCGTGTACCCCGGCCGGGGCGTGTGCTGCGGCCTCACGTACGTGTCCACGGGCCAGCTCGACAAGGCCCGCAAGGTCATGCGCCGGACCCTGGACCGGATGGGCGTTTCCCTCGGCGACCCGCTCGTCGTCCTCGAACCGAGCTGCGCCGCGACGCTCCGCACGGACCTGCCCGAGCTCCTCCCCGACGACCCGCGTGCCGCGCAACTGGCGTCCTCGGTCCGCACATTGGCGCAGTACCTGGAGGAGTACGCCCCCGACTGGCAACCACCCCGCCTGGACCGCCCGGCCACCGGCCAGACCCACTGCCACCAGCATGCGGTCCTGGGCGACGCGGCGGACCGCCGCCTGCGCGAACGCGCCGGGCTGACCGGCGAGTTGAGCGGCGGTTGCTGCGGACTGGCCGGAAACTTCGGCTTCGAACGGGGCCACTGGGAGGTATCGGCGGCCTGCGCGGAGGAAACCCTGCTGCCCTCGGTACGGGCCGCGGAGCCCGGCACGGAGTTCCTGGCGGACGGCTTCTCCTGCCGGACGCAGTTGGAGCAGCTGGGCGGTGTGAGGGCACGGCATCTGGCGGAGGTCCTGGCGGAGGGCCTGAACAACGAGCTCCCACCGCCCGCCGGACCCCCCAGCCCCTCCACCGAACCACCCAGCCCCCTAGCCCCCTAGGCCCCCCAGCCCCTCCACCGAACCACCCAGCCCCCTAGGTCTCCCCACGGTGGTGGGTGCCCCCCTGGTGGTCCGTGCGACCTTCGTACGGCCTTCGCAGCACCCCAACTGGGCTGTCGCGCACGGAAACCCTCATTCCGCGGCGTCCCGCCCCACGATCTCGCGGGCGAGCGCGGCGAGTTTCGGCAGTGCGGGATGGCCGGGGGCGTCGCGCCGGGCGAGCAGCACCGGGACGGTCGGGGCGTCGACGAGCGGGCGGTAGGCGACCCCGGAGTGCGGGTGCATGTCGGCGGTGGACGCGGCGGAGACCCCGACGCCGCGCCCCGCCGCGATCGCGGCCAGCCAGTCGTCGGTGTTGGCGACGGTGAGGGTCGCGGCGGGCCTGGCGTCCGACGGCCACAGATCGACGGTGGTGATGCCGGAGACGGTGTTGAGGACGACGGTGCCGCGCGCCAGATCGGCGAGACGGAGCGTGGCGCGGGCGGCGAGCGGCCCGTCCGCGGCCACCGCCGCCACCCGGTCCTCGTCGAACAGCACCTCGGTGATGAGCCCCGGCGCCTCGACGGGCCCCCGCAGCAGCGCGGCATCGACCTCGCCACGGGTGAGCCCGGCGGTGCGGTCGTCGATCCGCAGCAGTTCGAGCGGGGTCTGCGGATACCGCTCCTGCCAGCGGCGGAGCAGGGGCGTGGTGTACGGGCCGAACGCGGACCAGGGGTGCCCGAGCCGCAGCGGCCGGTGGCGCAGACCGCCGGAGTCGAGCGCCTCGTCGAACGCGGCGACCGCGGCGGCGGCCTTGTCCCGGAAGACGACGCCTTCGGGGGTGAGGACGAGATGGTGGGTGGACCGGTCGACGAGCCGGATGCCGAGGTGCTGCTCCAGCGCGGCGAGGGTGCGCGAGACCGCGGGCTGGGTGAGGCGGAGGCGGGCGGCGGCGCGGGTGACGTTGCCCTCGTCGGCGATCGCGAGGAAGGCGCGCAGATGGCGGACCTCGATACCGCGGCCGGAACCCCGGCCGGAGCCCCGGCCCGCATGGCTCTCCGTACGGCCGTCACCACTGCGTCCAAGGCTCATGCGCGGGAAGCATAACGGGAGCCCAATAGGCATTTCACGTGCCACGCGGAGGTACCTACCGTAAGAGGGGATGCGGCAGGGCGGGAGTGCAGTATCTTCAATCAAGTAGTGCATTGAAATGCACTATCGGACTCGGGAGGAACACCGCAGGTGAACGACCAGCGCAGTGCAGCAGGGGCAGCGGCCGCGGAGCAGGCCGCAGCCGTCGCCGTGCCGGAGGCGGTGTCGGTCCTGGGCGGGGCGGCGGGCCCTGCACATTCCGAGGGCCGAAGGGCGGCGCTCGCCCCGGTCGCGCTGGTCGTCGCGGGCGGCCTCTCCGTCCAGTTCGGCTCCGCGATCGCGGTCCTGCTGATGCCGCGGGCCGGCGCGCTCGGGGTCGTCACCCTGCGCCTGGCCGTTGCCGCGCTCGTCCTGATGGTCTTCTGCCGCCCGAAGCTGGGCGGCTACTCGCGCGCCGACTGGGGCACGGTCCTCGCGTTCGGGGTGGCCATGGGCGGCATGAACACGCTCTTCTACCAGGCCGCCGACCGCATCCCGCTGGGCGCGGCCGTCACCCTGGAGGTGCTGGGCCCGCTCGCCCTCTCGGTGATCGCCTCGCGCCGACTGATCAACATGGTGTGGGCGGGCCTCGCGCTGGGCGGTGTCGTGCTGCTGAGCGGGGGTGGCTTCGACCGCCTCGATCCGGTGGGCGCCGCGTACGCACTGAGTGCGGGCGCCATGTGGGCCACGTACATCGTCTTCAGTGCCCGCACCGGCCGCCGCTTCCCCCAGGCGGACGGCCTGGCCCTGGCCATGGTGGTCGCCGCGCTCCTCTCCCTGCCACTCGGCATCCTGGAGTCGGGCTCGAAACTGCTGGTCCCGTCCACGCTGGGACTGGGCGCGGCGGTGGCGCTGATGAGCTCGGTCCTCCCGTACACCCTCGAACTCATGGCGCTGCGCCGCCTGCCCGCGCCCACCTTCGCGATCCTGATGAGCCTGGAACCGGCGATAGCGGCCACGGCCGGCTTCCTCATCCTCGACCAGGCCCTTTCCACGACGGACGCCCTGGCCATCGCCCTGGTCATCGGGGCGAGCATGGGCGCGGTACGAAGCCAGGTGCGGGGCGTGAAGAGCCGCAACCACGCCTGACGGCCCCGCCGGGACGGATCACCGGATCCCGGAGGGCTCCCCGGCCGGGCCGGCCGGGGCCGCGTACGCATGCATCCGGGCCGGACGCCCGTCGGCCGTGGTCCAGTCGTCGGTGCGGCTGCCGACGTAACGCCACCCGGCGCGTTCGTAGAGGGCGATGGCGGCCGTCCCGCCGTCCTCGACCTCCAGGACGAGCCGCACACCGTCGGCTGCTGCCGCCGCCGTCACCGCGTCGAGCAACGCGCCGGCCACCCCGCGCCGGCGGGCCCCGGCGCGCGCGAAGAGCCGGGCGACCGATGCCAGTTCTGCGGCGGGCATGCCGGCCTTCTTTGCCAGGACCTCCTCCGTGCGCGTGAGTGCCACATGCCCCAGCACCGTCGGGCCGTCCACGGCCACCCAGGCGTCGAGCAGCCCGTGCGGGGTGAGCCAGCTCCCCGGGTCGGCCGGCCACGCGGCTGGGTAACGGTCCGCCTCGTGCACGGTGGCCAGCGCGTCGATGCACGCCTTCATGTCGTCGCCGCGACGGCGGCGGATCTCTATCGCATCCATTGCTCGATCCTCACATGACGTCGTGCACGTCTCGCCGCTCCAAAAATAATGCAAGCATGCTTGCTTGTTTATGGGGCCGCTGCCATGCTCCTGGGCACACCGCCTTGCCCCGAGGGGAGCGAACCGTGCCCGATGTCGCAGCCGTGATCGACGACTTGCGCGAGGAGAGCCAGGAACTCGACGTACTCGTACGGGGGTTGAGCGCCGGGCAGTGGGCCGCTCCGACCCCCGCCGCAGGCTGGAGCATCGCGCACCAGATCGCCCATCTCACCTGGACCGACGAGGTCGCGCTGCTCGCCGCCACTGATGCCGACGCCTTCGCCGGGGAGGTGGCCAAGGCCATGGAGGCGCCCGAATCCTTTGTCGACCGGGGCGCCGAGGAGCTGGCCGTGCTCGCCCCCGACGCGCTGCTCGCGCGGTGGCGGGACGGGCGGGGGCGGCTCGATGCGGCGTTGCGGGATGCTCCGGCCGGTGCTCGTATCCCCTGGTACGGGCCGCCGATGAGCGTCGCTTCCATGGCGACCGCCCGGATCATGGAGACCTGGGCGCACGGTCAGGACATCGCCGACGCCCTCGGGGTCACCAGGACCCCCACCGCCCGGCTGCGGCACGTCGCCCGGATCGGGGTGCGGGCCAGGGACTACGCCTACCTGGTACGGGGCATCAAGGCGCCCGAGGAGGAGTTCCGGGTCGAACTCCACGCCCCGGACGGTGAGCTGATCGCGTTCGGGGCGCAAGACGCACCGCAGCGCGTCACCGGGCCGCTCGTCGACTTCTGCCTCCTCGTCACCCAGCGCGCCCACCGCGACGACCTCGCCGTCCGGGCCGTCGGGACCGACGCCGACCAGTGGCTCGGCATCGCCCAGGCGTTCGCCGGGCCCGCCGGCCCCGGCCGCGCACCCCGGGCAGGCGGCAAGTGAACGGACCGCTGCGGATCGGCAACGCCTCCGGGTTCTACGGCGACCGCTTCGACGCCGTACGCGAGATGCTCACCGGCGGGCCCCTCGACGTCCTCACCGGGGACTATCTCGCCGAGCTGACCATGCTCATCCTGGGCCGGAGCCGGCTCAAGGACCCCACGCGCGGGTACGCCACCACCTTCCTGCGCCAGCTCGAAGAGGGCCTCGGGCTCGCCCATGAGCGCGGCGTGAAGATCGTCACCAACGCCGGAGGGCTCAATCCGGCCGGACTGGCCGATGCCGTAAGGGAGCTGGCGCAGAAGGTGGGCGTGCCCGTGCGGGTCGCCCATGTGGAGGGCGACAGCCTCCCCGTACCCGAGGGGTACCTCACCGCCAACGCCTACCTCGGCGGTGCCGGGATCGCGGCCTGCCTCACCGCGGGCGCCGATGTCGTCGTCACCGGGCGGGTCACCGACGCCGCCCTCGTCACCGGGCCCGCCGCCGCCCATTTCGGCTGGGGGCCCGGCGACCACGACGCCCTCGCCGGGGCCGTCGTCGCCGGACACGTGCTGGAGTGCGGAACCCAGGCCACCGGGGGGAACTACTCGTTCTTCCGGGGCCATGACCTGCGCCGGCCCGGCTTCCCCATCGCCGAGATCCACGCCGACGGGTCGTCCGTCATCACCAAGCACGACGGCACGGGCGGCGTCGTCGACGTCGGCACCGTCACCGCCCAGCTGCTGTACGAGACCGGCGGGGCCCGGTACGCCGGACCGGACGTCACCGCGAGGCTCGACACCGTACGGCTGACCCAGGACGGCCCCGACCGGGTACGGATCTCCGGCGTGCGCGGTGAGGCCCCGCCGCCCACCCTCAAGGTCGGGCTCAACCGGCTCGGCGGCTGGCGCAACGAGGTCGTCTTCGTACTCACCGGGCTCGACATCGAAGCCAAGGCGCAGCTGGTCCAGGACCAGTTCGCACAGGCGCTCAGCCGGTCCCGTTCCCAACCCGGCGAAGTGAGCTGGGAGGTGGCCCGGACCGACCGCGCCGACGCCGACACCGAGGAGACCGCGAGCGCCCTGCTCCGGCTCGTCGTTCGCGACCAGGACCCGGAGGCCGTCGGACGCACGGTCTCCGGCGCCGCGATCGAGCTCGCGCTCGGCAGCTACCCCGGCTTCCATGTCACGGCCCCGCCCGGAAAGGGCGCACCGTACGGGGTGTTCGAGGCGAAGTACGTACCGGCCGGCGAGGTCCCGCATGTCGCCGTACTCCCGGACGGGCGGCGTCGGAGCCAGGAACCTCCCGTACGGACGCAGCCCCTCCGGGAAGTCGGGGAGCCGCCGCTGCCCGAGCCCCTGCCGTCCGCCGGACCCACCCTGACCGCCCCGCTCGGCCGGGTCGCGGGTGCCCGCAGCGGTGACAAGGGCGGGGACGCCAACGTGGGGGTGTGGGCCGTCGGCGACGACGCCTGGCGGTGGCTGGCCCATGAACTGACCGTCGAACGGTTCCGGGAGCTGCTGCCGGAGACCGCCCACCTCACCGTCGTACGCCATGTCCTGCCGAACCTCCGCGCCCTGAACTTCGTCGTCCACGGGTTGCTCGGCGAGGGCGTCGCCGCCCAGCACCGGTTCGATCCGCAGGCCAAGGCGGTGGGGGAGTGGCTGCGCTCCCGGCACCTCCCCATTCCCGTATCGCTGCTGGAAGCCGTCCACGCACCGGAGGTGAACACATGACCGTCCTGACCACCGGGCTCGACACCGCGAGCCCCGAATACGCTGCGAACCGCGCGGCCATGCTCGCGAAACTCGATGTACTGGCCGTCGAGCACACCAAGGCGCAGGCGGGCGGCGGCGAGAAGTACATCGAGCGGCACCGCTCGCGCGGCAAGCTCCTGGCCCGCGAACGGATCGAGCTGCTGATCGACGAGGACACCCCGTTCCTGGAGCTGTCGCCGCTCGCCGCCTGGGGGAGCGAGGCCCCCGAGTACGCGGTCGGCGCCTCGCTCGTCACCGGCATCGGGGTGGTGTCGGGCGTGGAGTGCCTGATCACCGCCAACGACCCGACCGTACGGGGCGGCGCCTCCAACCCCTGGACCCTGAAGAAGGCCCTGCGGGCGAACGAGATCGCCTTCGCCAACCGGCTGCCCTGCATCAGCCTCGTCGAGTCGGGAGGCGCCGATCTCCCGTCGCAGAAGGAGATCTTCATCCCGGGCGGGGCGCTGTTCCGCGACCTCACCCGGCTGTCGGCGGCCGGCATCCCGACCGTGGCCGTCGTCTTCGGAAACTCGACCGCCGGCGGGGCGTACGTCCCCGGCATGTCCGACCACACCGTCATGATCAAGGAACGGTCCAAGGTCTTCCTCGGCGGACCACCCCTGGTGAAGATGGCGACCGGCGAGGAGAGCGACGACGAATCGCTCGGCGGCGCCGAGATGCACGCCCGCACCTCCGGGCTCGCCGACCACTTCGCCGTCGACGAGCAGGACGCGCTGCGCCAGGCCCGCCGGATCGTCGCCCGCCTCAACTGGCGCAAGGCACACGCCGATCCGGGCCCCGCCGAACCGCCGAAGTACGACGAGGACGAGCTGATCGGCATCGTGCCCGGCGATCTGAAGGTGCCCTTCGACCCGCGCGAGGTCATCGCCCGGCTCGTCGACGGCTCCGACTTCGACGCGTTCAAGCCGCTGTACGGGACCAGCCTGGTGACCGGATGGGCCACGCTTCACGGCTATCCCGTCGGCATCGTCGCCAATGCGCAAGGGGTGCTGTTCAGCGAGGAGTCGCAGAAGGCCGCCCAGTTCATCCAGCTCGCCAACCAGCGCGACATCCCACTGCTCTTCCTGCACAACACCACCGGCTACATGGTCGGCAAGGAGTACGAACAGGGCGGCATCATCAAGCACGGCGCGATGATGATCAACGCGGTGTCGAACTCCAAGGTCCCGCATCTGTCCGTGCTGATGGGCGCCTCCTACGGGGCCGGGCACTACGGCATGTGCGGACGGGCGTACGACCCGCGCTTCCTCTTCGCCTGGCCCAGCAGCAAGTCCGCCGTCATGGGGCCGCAGCAGCTCGCCGGGGTGCTGTCCATCGTCGCCCGCGCATCCGCCGCCGCGAAGGGACGGCCCTACGACGACGAGGCCGACGCCGGGCTGCGCGCCATGGTCGAGCAGCAGATCGAGTCCGAGTCGCTGCCGATGTTCCTGTCCGGGCGGCTGTACGACGACGGGGTCATCGACCCGCGCGACACCAGGACCGTCCTCGGGATGTGCCTGTCCGCGATCCACACCGCCCCGGTCGAAGGCGTCCGCGGCGGCTTCGGAATCTTCCGGATGTGAGGACGAACATGATCAGCACCCTGCTCGTCGCCAATCGGGGCGAGATCGCCTGCCGGATCTTCCGCACGTGCCGCGCGCTGGGTATCGCCACCGTCGCCGTGTACTCGGACGCGGACGCCGACGCGATGCACGTACGGGAGGCGGACACCGCCGTACGGCTGCCGGGCGCCGCCCCGTCCGACACCTATCTGCGCGGTGACCTCGTCGTACGCGCCGCGCTCGCGGCGGGCGCCGATGCCGTCCACCCCGGCTACGGCTTCCTCTCCGAGAACGCCGGATTCGCCCAGGCCGTGCAGGACGCCGGTCTCGTGTGGGTGGGGCCGCCGGTCAAGGCCATCGAGCTGATGGCGTCCAAGACCCGCGCCAAGGAACTGATGGCCGCCGCCGGGGTGCCGCTGCTCGCGCCCGTCGACACGGAGAAGGTCACCGCCGGTGAACTTCCGCTGCTGCTGAAGGCGGCGGCGGGCGGGGGCGGCCGCGGAATGCGGATCGTACGTGAACTCGCCGAACTGCCAGGTGAGTTGACGGCCGCTGCCGCCGAGGCCGCTGCCGCCTTCGGGGACGGCGAGGTCTTCGCGGAGCCGTACGTGGAGCGCGGCCGGCACGTCGAGGTCCAGGTCATGGCCGACGAACACGGGGGGATCTGGGCACTGGGCACCCGGGACTGCTCGCTCCAGCGACGCCACCAGAAGGTCGTCGAGGAGGCCCCCGCACCCGGTCTCGACGACGCGCTGCGGACCCGGCTGCACGATGCCGCCGTGGCCGCCGCCCGCGCGGTCGGCTACCGGGGCGCGGGCACCGTCGAATTCCTCCTCGCCGCCGACGGACGGCCGTACTTCCTGGAGATGAACACCCGCCTCCAGGTCGAACACCCCGTCACCGAAGCCGTCTTCGGGCTCGACCTCGTCGCCCTGCAACTGCGCATCGCGGAAGGCGAACCGCTCCCCACCACCGCACCCCCCGAGCCACAGGGCCACGCCGTCGAGGCCCGCCTCTACGCCGAGGACCCCGCCCGCGACTGGCAGCCACAGACCGGAGCACTGCTCACACTTGATGTGCCGGACGAACCCGGACTGCGCCTCGACACCGGGTACACCGGCGGCGACACCATCGGCGTGCACTACGACCCGATGCTCGCCAAGGTCATCGCCCACGCCCCCACCCGGGGCGAAGCCGTACGCCTCCTCGCCCGCGCCCTGGAACGCGCCCGCATCCACGGCCCGGTCACCAACCGCGACCTGCTCGTACGGTCCCTGCGCCACCCCGACTTCCGCGCCGCCCGCCTCGACACCGGCTTCTACGACCGCCACCTCGACGCCCTCACCCCGCCCCCGGACGAAGCGGACCACCGCCTCGCCGCCCTGGCCGCCGTCCTCGCCGACGCCGCCGCCCGGCACCACGGCCCCGGACCCGGCCCCGCCCGCTTCGGCGCCTGGCGCAACATCTCCTCGCAACCCCAGGTCAAGCGCTACCGCGCCGAACCCGACGGCACCGAACACCAGACCGCCTACCGCACCACACGCACCGGCCCCGTCCCCGAGACCGGAGAACGGGTCATCGCCGCCCGCCCCGACCACGTCACCCTCGAAGCCGGCTCCGTCACCCGCCACTTCGCCATCACCGTCCACCAGGACAAGGCGTACGTGGACACCGCCACCGGCTCGTACACCTTCACCGCCCTGCCCCGCTTCACCGACCCCACCGACCGGACCGAACCCGGCTCACTGCTCGCCCCCATGCCCGGCACCGTCGTCCGCATCGCGGACGGGCTCGCGGCCGGGGCGACGGTCGAAGCCGGGCAGCCGCTGATCTGGCTGGAGGCGATGAAGATGGAACACCGCATCCTCGCCCCCGCCTCCGGCACCCTCACCGCACTGCACGCCACCCCCGGCCTCCAGGTGGAGGTCGGCGCCCTGCTCGCCGTCGTCACCGAACCCGCAGACGCCGCCACCGACCCCGAAGGCCCCGTCACCGACCCCGCAGACGCCGCCACCGAACCCGAAGACCCTGAGGAGAACGCATGAGCACCGTCCTCGAAACCGAAGAGCACCAGGCCCTGCGCGCAGCCGTCGCCGCCCTCGGAAAGCGCTACGGGCGGGACTACATGACCTCCGTCGTACGCGACGGAGCCCACCCGCGCGAGCTGTGGACCGAAGCCGCCAAGCTCGGCTACCTCGGCGTGAACCTCCCCGAGGAGTACGGCGGCGGAGGCGGCGGCATGGCCGAACTCTCCATCGTCCTGGAGGAGTTGGGCGCGGCGGGCAGTCCGCTGCTCATGATGGTCGTCTCCCCGGCCATCTGCGGCACCGTCATCGCCCGCTTCGGCACCGACACCCAGAAGCGGCAGTGGCTCCCCGGCCTCGCCGACGGCAGCCTCACCATGGCCTTCGGCATCACCGAACCCGACGCGGGCTCCAACTCCCACCGCATCACCACCACCGCCCACAAGGACGGCGAGGACTGGCTGCTCACCGGGCGCAAGGTCTTCGTCTCCGGCGTCGACATCGCCGACGCCACCCTCGTCGTCGGCCGCACCGAGGACGCCAGGTCCGGCAGGCTCAAGCCCTGCCTCTTCATCGTCCCGCGCGACGCACCCGGCTTCCGGCGCTCGCAGATCGACATGGAACTCCAGGCCCCGGAGAAACAGTTCGAGCTGGTCCTCGACGACGTACGGTTGCCCGCCGACGCCCTCGTAGGCGGGGGAGAGGACGCCGGACTGCTCCAGCTCTTCGCCGGACTCAACCCCGAACGCATCATGACCGCCGCATTCGGCATCGGGATGGGCCGCTACGCACTCGGCCGCGCCGTCGAGTACGCGAAGACCCGGCAGGTGTGGAAGGAACCCATCGGCTCCCACCAGGCCATCGCCCACCCCCTCGCCCAGGCCCACATCGAACTGGAACTCGCCCGGCTGATGATGCAGAAAGCCGCCCGGCTGTACGACGAGGGCGACGACATCGGGGCAGGCGAGGCCGCCAACATGGCGAAATACGCGGCCGGCGAAGCCTGCGTGAAGGCCGTCGACCAGGCCGTGCACACCCTCGGCGGCAACGGCCTCACCCGCGAATACGGCCTCGCGTCCCTGATCACGGCGGCCCGGGTCGCCCGGATCGCACCCGTCAGCCGGGAAATGATCCTGAACTACGTGTCCCATCAGTCCCTGGGTCTCCCCAAGTCGTACTGACGCACGACATTCTGTCTCTCCATGCCGCAGTTCCGGTCGCGGCTCCCGCCGCAGCTCCCCGCCGCATCGAAGGGACCTACCGCCATGGTGCACGTGTTCCACAGCGACCTCCCGGCCGTCCAGGCACTCGACGTACCCATCCATGACGCGGTCCTCGGGCAGGCCACCGCCGCATTCGGCGACACGGTCGCCCTGATCGACGGGACGAACGACAGCTCCACCCTCACCTACCGGCAACTCGACGCCTTCCACCGGAAGATCGCCGCGGCACTCGCTGCCGCCGGAGTGCGCAAGGGCGACGTGCTGGCCCTGCACAGCCCCAACACCATCGCCTACCCGGCGGTCTTCTTCGGGGCGACACGGGCCGGCGCCACCGTCACCACCGTCCACCCGCTGGCCACGGCGGAGGAGTTCGCCAAACAGCTCCGCGACTCCTCCGCCCGCTGGATCGTCACCGTCTCCCCGCTCCTCGAAGCGGCCCGCCGCGCCGCCGAACTCGTCGGCGGCATAGAGGAGATATTCGTCTGCGACCGGGCGCAGGGACACACCTCCGTACTCGACATGCTCGCCACCACCGCCCCCGAACCCCACATCGCCATCGACCCGGCCGAGGACACCGCCGCCCTGCCGTACTCCTCCGGCACCACCGGAACACCCAAGGGCGTCATGCTCACCCACCGCTCCATGGCCACCAACCTGGAGCAGCTGAGCCCCTTCATCCCCATGGGCCCCGGCGACCGCATCCTGGCCGTGCTCCCCTTCTTCCACATCTACGGGCTGACGGCCCTGATGAACGCCCCGCTGCGGACGGGCGCCACCGTCGTCGTACTGCCGCGCTTCGACCTCACCCAGTTCCTCGCCGCGATCGAGAAACACCGGATCAGCGGCCTGTACGTGGCCCCGCCGATCGTCCTCGCACTCGCCAAGCACCCCTCGGTCGCGCAGTACGACCTGTCCTCGCTGGAGTACGTCGTCAGCGCCGCCGCCCCGCTCGACGCATCGCTTGCCGCCGCCTGCTCACAGCGCCTGGGCCTGCCGCCCGTGCGCCAGGCGTACGGCATGACGGAACTCTCGCCCGGCACCCATGTCGTCCCCCTTTCCGCCGAGAACCCGCCCCCCGGCGCCGTGGGAAAACTCCTGCCCAGCACCGAGATGCGGATCATCTCCCTCGGCCACGACAGCGCGGACGCCCCGGCCGGCACCGACGGCGAGATCCTGATCCGCGGACCACAGGTGATGAAGGGCTACCTCGGCCGCCCCGAGGCCACCGCCGACATGATCGACGCCGACGGCTGGGTGCACACCGGCGACATCGGACACGTCGACACCGACGGCTGGCTGTTCGTCGTCGACCGGGTCAAGGAACTCATCAAGTACAAGGGCTACCAGGTCGCCCCCGCCGAACTCGAAGCACTGCTGCTCGGCCACGAAGCGATCGCGGACGCCGCCGTCATCGGGGTGTACGACGCCGACGGCAACGAGGTCCCCAAGGCATACCTGGTCCGCCGGCCCTCCGCGGCGGGCGAGAACCTCACGGCGGCGGACGTCATGGCGTACGTGGCCGAGCGCGTCGCCCCGTACAAGAAGGTCCGGCAGGTCGAATTCATCGCCGCGATACCGCGCGCGACCTCGGGAAAGATCCTCCGACGCGAACTGCGCGACAGGGAGAAGTCCCGCGAGAAGCAGGCCCACGAGGGGTAGTCCCGCGAGAAGCAGTCCCGCAAGAAGCAGAACCGTGCTTGAAAGGCAGGACCAATACATGACGCCGCCGCTCGCCGACCCCACCCACGACCGGGGCATCACCACCCTCACCCTCGACTCACCGGCCAACCGCAACGCACTCTCCGCACGGCTGGTCGGCGAGCTCTCCACCGCCCTGGACGCGTGCGCGGCCGACGACACCGTACGAGCAGTCGTCCTCACCCACACCGGCAACACGTTCTGCGCGGGCGCCGACCTCACCGGACCGCCCGACCCGGCAGCCTTCGTCGCCCTGATGCGGCAGATCGTCGACCTGCCCAAGCCCGTCGTCGCCCGGGTCACGGGACACGTCCGGGCGGGCGGCCTCGGACTCCTGAGCGCCTGCGACATCTCCGCGGCCGGCCCCGACGCCACGTTCGCCCTCACCGAATCCCGGCTCGGCCTCGCCCCCGCCGTCATCTCCATGCCGCTGCTGCCCCGCACCGACCCGCGCGCCGCCGCCCGCTACTACCTCACCGGCGAACGCTTCGACGCGGCCGAAGCAGCCCGCATCTCCCTGATCACGATCGCCGTCGGGTCCGCCGAGGACATCGACAAGGCACTCGTACCCGTACTGGACGGACTGCGCAGGGCCTCACCACAGGGGCTGGCAGCATCGAAGGAGCTGGTCACAGCTACTGTGCGAATGAGTTTCGACCAGTACGCCGAAGACCTCATCGCCCGCTCGGCAGCACTCTTCGCCTCCGCCGAGGCACGGGAAGGGATGACGGCCTTCCTCGAACGACGGGATCCCGCATGGGTGTTGTGACGCCCTCCACCGACAGGACCCCCAAGCAGGACCGCAGCCGCGCCACCCGCCGACGACTCCTCGAAGCCGCGGTCGCCTGCCTCGCCGAACACGGCTGGGCAGGCTCCACCGTCTCCGTCGTCGCCGAACGCGCAGGCGTCTCGCGCGGCGCCGCCCAGCACCACTTCCCGACCCGCGAGGACCTGTTCACCGCAGCCGTCGAATACGTCGCCGAGGAACGCTCCGCCGCTCTGCGCGCCCTGCCCGTCCAGGGCCGCACGGCCGTCGTCGCCGCCCTCGTCGACCTCTACACGGGCCCGCTCTTCCGCGCCGCACTCCAGCTCTGGGTCGCCGCGTCCAACGAGGAACAACTCCGCCCCCGTGTCACCGAACTCGAAGCCCGCGTCGGCCGCGAGACCCACCGCATCGCCGTCGAACTCCTCACCGCCGACGAAACCAGGCCCGGCGTACGCGAAACCGTCCAGGGCCTCCTCGACATGGCCCGCGGCCTGGGCCTGGCCAACGTACTCACCGACGACACCGCCCGACGCCGGAGAGTCGTGGCCCAATGGGCGGCACTGCTGGACGACGCCCTGGACTGAGCCGGGGGCAGACAGGACCAGTGACCCCGGGGTTCAGCTCGCCAGATCCGTGATCTGCTCGTACCCCTCGATATCCCGGGGATCACGCGACCCGGGCCCGATGTACCTCGCCGAAGGACGCACCAGCCGCCCCGTCCGCTTCTGCTCCAGAATGTGCGCCGACCAGCCCGCCGTACGCGCACACGTGAACATCGACGTGAACATGTGCGCCGGAACTTCCGCGAAGTCCAGCATGATCGCCGCCCAGAACTCCACGTTCGTCGCCAGCACCCGGTCCGGGCGACGCGCGTGCAACTCCTCCAGCGCGGCCTTCTCCAGCGCCTGCGCCACCTCGAAGCGCGGCGCACCCAACTCCTCCGCCGTACGCCGCAGCACGCGCGCCCGCGGGTCCTCCGCCCGGTAGACCCGGTGCCCGAAGCCCATCAGCCGCTCACCCTTGTCCAGGGCCTTCTTCACATACGCGGTGGCATCCCCGGTCCGCTCGATCTCCTCGATCATGCCGAGAACCCGGGACGGCGCACCACCGTGCAACGGCCCCGACATCGCACCCACCGCACCCGACAGCGCCGCCGCCACATCGGCACCGGTCGACGCGATGACGCGGGCGGTGAACGTGGAGGCGTTCATGCCGTGCTCGGCTGCCGACGTCCAGTACGCGTCGACGGCCTTGACATGCTTCGGGTCCGGCTCACCGCGCCAGCGGATCATGAACCGCTCGACCACGGACTGCGCCTTGTCGATCTCGCCCTGCGGAACCATCGGCAGCCCCTGCCCGCGCGCCGACTGGGCGACGTACGACAGCGCCATCACGGCGGCCCGCGCCAGATCGTTGCGCGCCGTCTCCTCGTCGATGTCGAGCAGCGGCTTCAGGCCCCACACGGGAGCGAGCATCGCCAGCGCGGACTGCACATCGACCCGGATGTCCCCCGAGTGCACCGGGATCGGGAACGGCTCGGCCGGCGGCAGACCCGGGTTGAACGCCCCGTCGACCAGCAGACCCCAGACATTTCCGAACGACACACGGCCGACGAGATCCTCGATGTCGACACCGCGGTAACGGAGCGAACCGCCTTCCTTGTCAGGTTCGGCGATCTCCGTCTCGAACGCGACGACTCCCTCTAGTCCCGGTACGAAGTCGGACATGGCGGCTCCCTCGGTCAGCGGCTCTGGCTCTACGGAGGCCACAGTGGCCTGCCCCAAGATATTGGCGGGTTCCCACGGCGCGGGGAAGCGTGACATCCGGCACAGCTGCCCGAATCGCCGGTTACGGGTTGACGCCCCTCGTTGACGGGCACACTCGGCCACTGCGGCAGGATGGCCCCGTGCCCACCGCAGATTCCCCCTCCGATTCCACCATCGATCCGGCCGCGATGCGCGAGCAGTACCGCTCCGAGGGCTTCACCGAGGACACGCTGGCCGCCGACCCGATGCAGCAGTTCGCCCACTGGTTCCGGCAGGTCGCCGTGGGCGGGGTGCTCCATGAGCCCAACGCCGTGGTGGTCTCCACCGCCACCCCCGAGGGCCGGCCGTCATCGCGCACGGTGCTGCTGAAGAAGTACGACGATCGTGGCTTCGTCTTCTTCACCAACTACGAATCCCGCAAGGGCCGCGAACTGGCCGCCAACCCGTACGTCTCGTTGCTCTTCCCCTGGCACCCCATGTCCCGCCAGGTCATCGTCACCGGCACGGCGGCCCGCGTCGGCCGCGACGAAACGGTCGCCTACTTCCGCTCCCGCCCGCACGGCTCCCAGCTCGGCGCCTGGGCGAGCGCCCAGTCGACGGTGATCGCCTCCCGCGACGAGCTGATCGAACGCTACGAGGAACTGGCGGCCCGCTACCCCGAGGGCGAACGCATCCCCGCGCCCCCGCACTGGGGCGGCTTCCGCGTAGTCCCCGACACGATCGAGTTCTGGCAGGGCCACGAGAACCGGCTGCACGACCGGCTGAGGTACGTACGCGAAGGCGAGAACTGGCGCGTCGAGCGCCTGTGCCCGTAACCCGCCCCATTCCCCTCCGGACATGCAGAAACCCGCAGGCTCTGGTTCCTCCGTGCACGAAGGAGCCGGCCGGACTTACCGGCGAGCCTGCGGGTCGGTGACTGCTTGGGATTGGCCGATGACCGGCCTGCACTACAAAGAGCGCGACAACGGGCGTCAGCCCGCAGTCACCTCACGAGTCCGAGAAGAAATCACTTCCGGAACACCTCCTTTCCTTCGCTGGCAGCAGCCTAAGGAACCCTCGGCGAATGTCTCAACCCATTTATTCGGTGACTTCCTGCCGGTAGCTGTACGCGTATCCGTCGGCACGCTGCAGTAGCCGAAGATTCCTGTGGGACACGGTGCAGCGGCCCACCGGCGTGGGGAGGCTGTGTTTCCCGGAGGCGCGGACGGAGATGCGTCCGGTCCGTACTCCTGCCCACTTGCCCTTGGAAATGGAGGCGCGGACCAGGTCGCCGGTGGCGAACCCGTGATGGCGCTTCTGGCGCGCGCGGGCGAGCCGGGGGAATCCGTACCGGTCGGGGGTGGTGCGGGCGTAGCTTCCGCGCCCCGTTGCCGTGACGACGTGGACCTGCTGGGGCACGCGGACGACCGCAGCCCCCGCCTCGTGGTCGAGCTGCCCGACGCAGAGGGCGTCGAGTGTGTGCGTCTTGGGCAGGCCCATCGCGGTGCGGTTCCACTTCGTACGACCTCCCGACCAGGTCTGCACCGGTTTTCCGAGGGTCGCGAGGGTGTCTGTGAGCAGCTGTCGGGTCGCGTTCATGACGGCGGCGTCGCGGAGTGGTGCCTTGATCTGCGCGCGGATGGCCGCGAGGCGGGCGGGGCGGTGGGCCAGGAATTCTTCGACGCGGGTGGAGCCCTTGGCCTGGTTGCAGCTGATGCAGGCGAGGGTGAGGTTGGAGATGCGGCTGGAGCCGCCGTGGCTGAGGGGCTGGATGTGGTCGATGTTCAGAGGTACGCCGGAGGCTCCGCAGTAGGCGCAGGTGCGTCCCCATGTGGCGAGCAGGTATGCGCGGATCTCGGTTCCCGCGAGGGTGCCGTTGCGGTACTCGGCGGCGGTGAGGTCGCGGCCGGCGGTCATGGCGTGGGTGTCGAAGGCGACCTGTTCGATGTGGATCTCGGTGACCGGTGCGTATCGGGCGAGGCGGTGGGCGGTCGCCAGTGTGGTGTCGACCCGGTGCTGCACCGAGGGCGGTAGCCAGCCTTTCGGGCGGGTGCGGTTGTGTGATCTACGGGCGCGGTAGCGGCAGTTCGCTGAGCGTCGTCGGTGGCGGTATCCGGCTCGTTGTCCCATGGCTCGGTGGATCTGCTGGCCCCGATGTCGTAGTTCGATTGAGACGAGGCCGCGTCGAACGGTCACGGGTGTCCCGGCCGGGGTGGATTCCTGCTTCGTATCGGTGAGCGCGATCCCGGTTCCCTTGGAGCCGGGATCGATGCGCAGTTGTACGCCTTCGACGGCGGATTCGGCGTCTGTGCGGTCTTTGAGGCGGATGGTGAAGGGGGTGTGTCGTGCGACGACGGCACGGCTGTTGGTGAGCAGTTCGCGTGCGCGGGCGGGATGGCAGGGCATGAGCGGCTCTCCGCCCTTTGCCAGGACGAAGACTCTGCCTGCACCTGTTCCGCCGCTGTAGGTGTTGTTCGGTGGGGGGACGTCACCGTCCCTGTTCGCTGCCTTTTCGGCGTGACGCCGACGGGGCCCGGTGCCGCGTCCGTCGGTCTCCCCTCGCCCATGTTCCCTGCCGGTGCCCCGCGCTGGGGCGGGGTGTCCGTGAGCCGTTTCGTCCCTGCTCCCAGGGGTGTCTGCTCTCGCGGATTCCAGTGCGGGCTGCTGAGGAAGCACAGCTCGGTGGGTCTGCTCGCCTGCGGGAAACGTAGTCATCAAGGGCACCTGCCTTTGATCGATGATCGTGATGACTGGGGTGCTCACTCGGCTCGCCCTGTGAGAGGGAGCGGGAGCGAGTGATCTCCTTTCGACGTGTTGGTCAAGGACGCTAGCTGTGCCTGTGTCGGGTGTGGCCCGGCGGACCGGTATCACCGCACATATGCGTGATCTTTTGTCGAAGATCGAATGTGTGATCGTTCGGCGTGTTAGTCGGCCGGATTCTGCACCGGGTGGGGAGCGGATTTCCGAGAAGTCGGTGTGCGCTGGGTCACGTTCGAGTTCAATGGTCTGACGTGCGGCAATGCCGGATACGTCCTGCGGGGGGTACGGGATGAGTGCGTCCACAAGCAGTGGAACGACCGACGCGCTCGAGCCCGAAGAGGGTCCGAAGGCAGGGCCCGGGGCCGAGCTGCTCGCGGCGCTGCTCGACGGGATGGACGCGGCGCTCTGTGCGTTCGACGCGGACGGCACCATCACCCACTGGAACCGTGAGGCCGAGCGGATTCTCGGCTGGTCCGCCGAGGAGGCCGTGGGGCGGCCCGGGTTTGCCGGGTGGGCGGTGCGGCGGGCGGACGCGGGGGAGGTGCAGGGGCGGCTGATGGCGGCCATGGACGGTGCCGGTCGCCGGGTCCATGAGTTCGCGTTGCTGCGCAAGGACGGTGGGCGGGTGCTCGTGCGGACGCAGTCGGCGGGGGTCCGGGGTGCGGACGGGAAGCCGGCCGGGGTGTACTGCGCGTTCGGCGAGGTGCATGCGCAGATCGATCTGGAGCGGTCGATCGCGTTGAGCGAGGCGTTGTTCGAGGACGCGTCGTGGGGTGTGGTGCTCGTCGACGCCGATCTGCGGCCGACGGTCGTCAACGCGCATGCGGCACGGGCGCTGGGCGGCGGTCGTACGACGCTGCTGGGGCGCCCGCTGGGGGAGTTGATCGTGCAGGGCGTCGAGGATCTGGAGGGCGCGCTGCAGCACGTACTCGCCGAGGGCGCACCACCGGCGCCCGCCGAGCTGTGGGTGACGTTGCGGACGGCGGAGGGGGACGGGCGGCGCTGCTGGCGCAGTGGCTTTCTGCGGCTGGCGTCGCCGCTCGCGGAGGAGCCGGTTCCGTTGGGGGTCGGCTGGTTGTTCCAGGACGTGACGGCGGAGAAGCTGGCGGCGCAGGAGGTGGACCGGGTGCGCTTCCGTTCGAACCAGCTGCACCGGGCTTCGCGGTCGGCGTCCGAGTGCGAGGACCCGATGGAGGCGGCGATGTCCTATCTGGACTATGCGCTCGCGGGCTTCGCCGACCATGCGCTGGTCGACCTGGTGGCGGGGGAGCGGCTGGTGCGGGTGGCGGCGACCCCGTCCGGTGAGCCGGGCCCGTGCCTGCCGGTGGCCGGCGGTGGCATTCCGCTGCGGTACGCGGCGGGGCACCCGGCCCTTCAGGCGGTGGATCGTACGGGTTCGGTACGGGCCAGCGCGGGGGCAGTGCCCGGGGCCGGGGTGTGGGCGGCGGAACGGCAGTGGCCGGGGGATTCGGTGCACGCGCTGTGCGCGGTGCTGCGGAGCAGGGGGCGCACGTTGGGCGTGGTGACGTTTCTTCGCTCCGCCCACCGCACGGCCTTCGAACGCCCCGACGCGGCGTACGCGGAGAGCGTGGCGGCCCGGGTCGCGGGGGCGGTCGACCTGGCACAGGTGACGAAGCGGCCGTAGGCGGCGCGGTCCGGCCAGGGGTGTGCCGGGCCCCGTCGCGGAGCCCGGCACCGCCCCCGGCCGGGGCCCGTCCTCACGCCGCGTGCAGCGCCAGCGTCGGTGAGAGACGGGACGCCCGCACCGCCGGGTAGAGGCCCGCGATCGTGCCGATCACCAGCGTCGCGCCGAAGCCGCCGCCGACCGCCCACGGCGGCACCACCCAGGGCAGCCCGCCGGAGTACGCGTACACCCCGGTCGCCGCCGCGCCGAGCGCCACGCCCGCCAGGCCGCCCAGGCCGGAGAGCATCAGCGACTCCGTGACGAACTGGATGCGGATCTGGCCCCGGGTCGCGCCGAGCGAGCGGCGCAGCCCGATCTCGTACCGCCGCTCCAGCACCGAGATGATCATGGTGTTGGCGACCCCGACGCCGCCGACGAGCAGCGCGATGCCGCCCAGGCCCAGCAGCAGGCTGCTGAACGCCCCCTCGGTCGCCGCCTTCGCCCGGAGTGCCGACGACGGGTCGGTGACCTTCACGTTCTGCGGGTTCTGCGGGTCGACCGTCGCCGCCATGACCTTGCGCACGTCCTGCACCGCCGCGTCGGCCGAGCGCTCGTACACCGACGTCGGGTGGCCCTCGAAGCCCAGCAGGCGCTTCGCACCCTCCCAGCCGACCAGTGCGGAGCGTTCGATCTCCGGGGCGAGCGGCAGCGGGGCGAGGATGCCGACCACGGTGAAGTACCGGTCGCCGATCCACACCTGCCGGCCCGGAGCGGTGATGCCGAGGCGCTCCGCGGAGACATGGCCGAGTACGACGGAGGGGTAGCGTCCGGTCGCGTTGTTGAGCCAGCCGCCGCTGCGGACCTCGCCGCGCAGCACCCGCAGCAGGTCGCCGGTGGTCGCCTTGACGGTGATCCCGCCCGTATCGTCCTTGTCGATCTTCTCGTTGCGGCGTGCGGTTGTGTCGAGGTCGGCGGTCGCGCCCACCTCCTGGACGCCCTTGATGCGGCCCACCATCCCGACCGCGTCCTCGGGCAGCTCGACGTCCTGCCCGGCGAACATCGAATCGCCGGGGGAGGCCACGAGCAGGTTGGTGCCCAGCTTGTCGAGCTCCCGGAGCAGCTGGGCCTGGCTGGAGGCGGAGATGCCCACCACCGAGATCATCGTCGCGATACCGATGGCGATGCCCAGGGCGGAGAGCACGACCCGCATCGGCCGGCTGCGCAGCCCCGCCGAGCCGACGTGCAGCACGTCCCGGGGGCCGAGCCGGGCCGCTTTCAGCCGCCCCCGGCCCCGGCCGTCGGCGTCGCGGTCCGCGCGCCGCGCCCTCACTGGTCCGCTCCCGTAGCGGCGGGGGAGCGGCCGTTCCCGGATCCATCGCGCACATCCACAGATGGATCGCGCATGCCCGTGGACGGATCGCGTACGTCCGTGGACGGATTGCGTACGTCCGCGACCACCTGGCCGTCCCGGATGCGCACCTCGCGCGGCAGGTCCCGGGCGATCTCGGTGTCGTGCGTGATGACCGCGATGGTGGCGCCCTCCCGGTTGAGGTCGCGCAGCAGCTTCATCACCGCTTCCCCGGACGCCGAGTCGAGCGCCCCGGTCGGTTCGTCGGCCAGCAGCAGCGCGGGTTCCCCCACGACGGCCCGCGCGATGGCGACCCGCTGTTTCTGTCCGCCGGAGAGCTGGTGCGGCTTGTGGTCGAGGCGGTCGGCGAGCCCCACCCGCTCCAGCGCGTCGGCGGCCCTGCGGCGGCGTACGGCACGGGACAGGCCCGAGTACAGCAGGCCCTCCGCGACGTTGTCGCGGGCGCTGACGCCCGGCACCAGGTGGAACGCCTGGAAGACGAAGCCGACGTGCTGGGCACGCAGCGCGGAGAGCCTGCGGTCGGAGAGCGCCGCCACGTCGTGCCCCGCGATGTGGACGGACCCGGCGGTGGGGCGGTCCAGGGTGCCGATGATGTGCAGCAGCGTGGACTTGCCGGAGCCGGACGGGCCGACGATGCCGAGGAGTTCGCCCTCCTCGACGGTGAGGTCCACCCCGCGCAGGGCGGCGACCGGGCCCGGGTACTCCTTGGTGACGCCCCTGAGGCCGACGACCGTGCTCATATCTTCGGCACCCCGACCTTCATGCCCTCGCGCAGCCCGCCGCCGGACACCTCGACCCGGCCCTCGGCGAACATGCCGAGCTCGACCTTCACGTCGCGGACCGTGCCGTCCTGGACGACCTGGAGGCCGAAGCCGCCGCCGGGCAGCGCGAGCAGCGCGTTCACCGGGACGCTGAGGACATCCTTGCGCAGCTCGCCGGTCAGGTTCACCGTGACCGGCGACTGGTCGAACCCGCCGACCTCGTCCGGCTTGTCGAAGGAGACGGTCAGGGTGACCTTGGGGCTGTTGTCCTGCGGGTCGTCGCCGGGCTTCGCCGTCGGGCCGACCGAGGAGACCGCCCCGGCCGCGCTGCTGCCGTCCGGCAGATCGACGGTGACCTTGGTGCCCGCCTTGGCGAGCTCGCTCTCGGTGACGTCGAGCTCGAACGTCACGATGCGCTCGGAGCCGGTCGTGGTGAGGACCGGAGCGCCGGGCTGGGCCAGTTCGCCGACGGCCGCCTCGACGCTCTTGATCCGGACCTTCCCCGGGGCGAAGGCGATGTCCTGCGGCCCCACCGTTCCGGTCCGCTTGCTGTCGTGGGACTTCTGCCAGCGCTTGACGGCGGCCGCGGTCAGGTCGGTGTACTCGTCGTCCGGGGTGAAGCCGGTGTAGCCGAGCTCCGTGAGATTGCGCTCCAGCTGTTCCACGTCCCGGCCCCGGTCGCCCGGCTTCAGCGTCCGGTACATCGGCCCCGAGCCGTACATCAGCCGCACCGCCCGGCCGTCGACCTCGTACAGCTGCTCGTTCCGCTTGACGGTCGAGCCGGTGCGCGGGGTCCAGGTCATGGTGCCCGCCGCGCCCGCGTTGACCTTGCGCTGCTTGTCGTAGCCGAGCGTCCCGTCCGCCTGGGCGCTGTCGCGCAGGTCGCCGCGCTCGACCGCGGCGGTGGCCGGGGGCAGCCCGGTGTTCTCCGGGCCGCCCGTCTCCTCGGCGGAGCCGAACCGGGTGAGGGCCAGTGACCCGGCCGCCACGGCGAGCACCGCCGCAGCGGCCACCATGGCCCGTCCGCGCCTCACCGCCCGACGCTTTCGCATGCCGCGTTGGCCTTCTCGAACTTCTTCATGTCCTTCGGCTTCATCGCGGGCGCCGCCTGCATCGCCCCGCCGTCGAACTTCGGGTCGGGCATGTCGAAGCCGTTCTTGCGCATGCACCGGGCGAAGGCGACCGCCTTGTCCTTCTCGGCCTGGGTGAGCTCCTTGGGCCCGCCGCCGACCGCCTTGTCCTGGCAGGCCTTGAACGCCTTCTCCATCTCCTTCTTGCTCTTGCCGCCGCCGTTGATGGTTATTCCGTGGCTGTTCTCGCCCGGCTTCGGCTCCGGGATGTCCAGACCCTGCTCCCGCAGGCACTTGCGGTGCTCCAGGGCCTGGTCCTCCTCCGTCTTCCTGTCGTCCGAAGCAGATCCGCCGCTCTTGGTTCCGCTTCCGTTTCCGCCGCCGTCGCCCGAGCAGGCGGTGGCCGACAGGACGACGGCGGTGGCGATCAGGCAGGCGGCGGCGACGCCGCGACTTCGTGCGCGGGAGGTGGTCCGGCGGGAAATGGTCGGGTTCATGAGGGCTCCTCGTCCGTTGCTGACAGGCCGGGTGCGTACGGCCCGAGCGTGTGCGAGGACGCGGTTTCGTTTCTCTCAGCCCGGATGCTTACACCGGCGAAACATCGCTTTCGGTTAAACAGAACCCATGCGTGTGCTGGTGGTGGAGGACGAGGAATTCCTGGCCGGGATGATCGCCGAGGGGCTGCGCCGCGACGCCGTCGCGGTGGACATCGCCCCCGACGGCTTGGCGGCGCTGGACCGGCTTCGGTTCGGCGCGTACGACGTGATGATCCTCGACCGCGATCTGCCGGGGCTGCACGGCGACGAGGTGTGCCGGCGGGTCGTCGGCATGCGCCTGCTGACCCGGATCCTGATGCTCACCGCGTCCGGGACGGTACGGGACCGGGTGGCCGGCCTCGGGCTCGGCGCCGACGACTACCTGACCAAGCCGTTCGCGTACGACGAACTCCTCGCCCGGGTCCTGGCGCTCGGCCGCCGTGCCCGCCCCGCTCTCCCGCCGGTCCTGGAACGGGCCGGGCTGACGCTGGACACCGCCCGCCGCCAGGTCTGCCGCGACGGCCGCTACCTCTCGCTCTCCCGCAAGGAGTTCGCCGTGCTGGAGACCCTGCTGCGGGCCGAGGGCGCGGTCGTCAGCGGCGACGATCTGATCGAGGAGGTGTGGGAGGAGGACACCAGCTACCGCACCAACGCGGTCCGGGTCACCCTGTCCAAGCTCCGCGCCAAACTGGGCGCGCCCCCGGTGATCGAGACGGTCCCGGGGGCCGGCTACCGCATCGGGGACGGCCTCGCGGACAGGCCGGGGGACCACGGCCCCGCGAGCGGACCGGTGGGCGGCGACGCGACCGGACCGGTCCACGGGCCGGCGGACCAGCCGGACGACGGCCCCGCGGACCGGCCGGGGGAGGGCCGGTGAGCAGCGAGCGCGCCCGGCTCACCGCGCTGTACGGCGGACTGCTGGTGCTGGCCGGCGCACTGCTGGTGGGGCTGGTCTACCTGCTGGTCAGCGAGGGCCTCTACGCCAGTGTGCTGACCGCGGTGGCCCCGGCGGTCCCCGCAGGGGCCACCGATGTCGCCGTCCGGTCGGGCGCGACCCTCGCGCCCGCGCTGCCGTCGTCGGACTGGGCGCAGACCGCGGTCGCCCAACCCGGGCAGTACGCGGTGGCGCAGCGGGTCAGCACCGCCGCCGGGGACGCCGCGCTCAGCCAGCTGCTGACGGTCTCCGGGGTCTCCCTCGCCGTCTACTCGGCGCTCTCCGTCGCGCTTGCCTGGTGGATGGCGGGCCGGGTGCTGCGGCCGGTCGGCGTCATCACCGCCCGCGCCCGCCGGCTCTCCGGCAGCAACCTGCACGAACGCCTCGCGCTGAAGGCCCCGCCCGGCGAGCTCAAGGAACTGGCCGACACCTTCGACGGGATGCTCGACCGGATCGAGGAGCTGGTCGCCGCCCGGCAGCGGTTCGCCGCCAACGCCGCTCACGAGCTGCGCACCCCGCTCGCTGTGCAGCGGGCCGCAGCCGAGATCGGCCTCGCCGACGACCCGCCGCCCGAGAAGGTCGCCTGGATCCGGGACAAGCTCATCGACACCGCCGCCGACAGCGAGCAGCTCATCGAGGGACTGCTGCTCCTCGCGGTCTCCGACGAGGGCCTGCGGCGGCGCGAACGGGTCGACCTGGACGCGACCGCGGCCACGGTGACCGAGGCGCTGGAGGCGGAGGCGAAGCAACGGTCCATCACCGTCGAGGCGGAGGCCCGGCCGGTGTCGGTCGAGGGCGACCCGGTCCTGCTGGACCACCTCGTGCACAACCTGGTCGCCAACGCGCTGCGCCACAACCACCCCGGCGGGACGGTACGGGTCCGGGTGGGGCCGGGCGTTCTGGAGGTCGTCAACACCGGGCCGGTGGTGGACCCGGCGACCGTGCCGCTGCTGTTCGAGCCGTTCCGCCGGGCGCAGGCCCGCCGTCACGCTCCCGGTGAGGGGGCCGGTCTGGGGCTCTCCATCGTGGCGTCGATCGCGAGGGCGCACGGCGGCAAGGCGAGTGCGACGGCGAACCCGGGCGGCGGACTGACGGTCCGGGTCGTGCTGCCGACGTGCCCGTAGCGGGGCGGCCGGCGGCCCGGCGCGATCAGTGGCGGTAGAAGATCCGGTCCCGGTACTCCCTCATGATGCGCCCGTTCCACTCGTGACCGCCGTCGACGTTCCCCGACCGCAGCATCGGCGGTTCGACCCCCCGCTCCACGAGTTGCTCCACCGCGGCGGCCATCATCGCCTGCATCACCGCACTGGTGACGACCGTCGACGCGGGTGCGAACGGCGCCTCGACCCCCTCGGTGGTCAGCTCCGCGTCGCCGATGGAGATCTTGCTGTCGAGCACGATGTCGCAGTGGTCCCGCAGGAAGCCGCCCGAGCTGTGCCGGGACCGGGTGCCGTCCGCGTACGCCACCGAGGTGACGCCGATGACCTTCAGGCCGAGTGCCTGTGCGTTCATCGCCATCTCTACCGGAAGCGAGTTGCGCCCGGAGAGCGAGATGATCACGAGGACGTCGCCCGCCTTCGCGGGGCTGGAGTCGAGCACCGCGCCCGCAAGCCCGTCGACCCGCTCCAGTGCCGAGCCGAGGGTCGCCGGCATGACGTCGACGCCGACGCTCCCGGGCACGGCCAGCAGGTTCATCAGGGCGAGTCCGCCCGCCCGGTAGACGACGTCCTGCGCGGCGAGCGAGGAGTGCCCGGCGCCGAAGGCGAAGAGCCTGCCGCCCGCGGCGACCGTGTCGGCGATCGCGGCACCGGCGGCCGCGATGTTGCCGGACTCCTCGTCGCGTACCCGCTCCAGCAGGCCGATCGCTGCATCGAAGAACTGACCGGCCAGTTTGCTGTCGCTCATCGAGGAGGCCCTTTCCGGCGGGGGTGAGTGTCCAAGGGGTGTCCGTGCCGCGATCACGTTGCGGTCTGGACCAGTGACATGTCAATACCGCCCACGCCGCTCCGCTGCACGGTGTTCGGTCGGCACGGCACGGTTGTCGGCGGTATGCGTCAGAATTGGGTCAGGGCCAGCGCACGACGTTTTTCATGTCACAGCATCGAGGGGCACGAATGTCCGGACTGATCGACACCACGGAGATGTATCTCCGCACCATCCTCGAACTCGAAGAGGAAGGCGTGGTCCCCATGCGCGCCCGGATTGCGGAACGGCTGGACCAGAGCGGTCCGACGGTCAGCCAGACGGTGGCGCGCATGGAGCGCGACGGCCTGGTACAGGTCGCGGGCGACCGCCACCTGGAGCTGACCGACGAGGGGCGCCGCCTCGCGACCCGCGTCATGCGCAAGCACCGGCTCGCCGAGTGCCTGCTCGTCGACGTGATCGGCCTGGAGTGGGAGCAGGTCCATGCCGAGGCATGTCGCTGGGAGCATGTGATGAGTGAGGCCGTGGAGCGGCGGGTGCTGGAGCTGCTGCGCCACCCGACGGAGTCCCCGTACGGGAATCCGATCCCGGGCCTGGAGGAGCTGGGCGAGAAGGCCGAGGCCGACCCGTTCCTCGACGAGGGCATGGTGAGTCTGTCGGAGCTCGACCCGGGCGCCGAGGGCAAGACGGTGGTGGTGCGCCGGATCGGTGAGCCGATCCAGACGGACGCCCAGCTGATGTACACGCTGCGGCGGGCGGGTGTGCAGCCCGGCTCCGTGGTCAGCGTGACCCAGTCGCCCGGCGGGGTGCTGGTCGGCAGCAGTGGCGAGGCGGCGGAGCTGGACGCCGAGATCGCCTCGCATGTGTTCGTGGCCAAGCGCTGACGGGCGCCGTTGACAGACGTCGCTGACAGGCGCCGTCGGCCGAGTGCCGGCGGGGCGCTGAAGCGCAACGTCCGCTTTCCGTTTTTCCGCCCGGAATTGCAGCGCCCGGGCGGATCGCATGCCAGGCTGTGGCTGAGGCATACCTGAGAGTGTCGACCACCTGGTCGTGCGGTCGGGGAGGGAGCAGGCGCATGCGCCCGTCGTACTGGCATGTCCGGCATGTCTGGCACGCACATCGAAAGGTCGCTGCAGCGGTCCCGGCGGTCCCGGCCGCCCGCGATCCGCGCCCGGCCGCCCATGAAGCCCATGCTGCCGCCCACGTATCACGTGCCGCCGCCCGCGAAGGCGTTCCGGCGGCGACCGCTCCCCGAACGACCGCTCCCCGAACGGCAGAGGGCCCCGGCGCCTTGCGGCGCCGGGGCCTGTCCTCCCCTGTTTCGACCTGGAGCCCCGAGCTCTCAAGGTCGATCCCCACGGGCCCTCATCCCCGAGTGGCCCGCCTCCTGGAGAAGATCTCCCCTCCGCGGCCGCCGTCAATCCTTGGAGCCGGTCACTCGAACGAGGGGTGTTGGATGCCGGAACCCGGTATTCGAATAAAGGTTCGATAGTCTGGCGTGACGCGACCACACGGTGATCGAGCGGTGATCAAGCGGTGATCGAGGACCAGAAGGGGGTGCCAGAACATATGGTGCGACGCATCGATGTGGCCGGGACCGACGGCGTACGCCTCGCGGCCTGGGAGTTCGCCGACCCGCCCAAAGGGCGCACGGAGGGCGAACGCGCCCCCGGGGTCTTATTGCTCCACGGTTTGATGGGCCGGGCCTCGCACTGGGCCTCGACCACCCGCTGGCTCGCCGAGCGGCACCGCGCCGTCGGCCTCGACCAGCGCGGGCACGGCCGCAGTGAGAAGCCGGCCGAAGGCCCGTACACCCGTGAGGCGTACGTCGCCGACGCCGAGGCGGCGATCGAACAGCTCGGCCTCGCCCCCGTCACCCTCGTCGGGCATTCGATGGGAGCGCTCACCGCCTGGCAGCTCGCCGCGAAGCGCCCCGATCTCGTCCGGGCGCTGGTCATCTGCGACATGCGCGCCTCCGCGCTCGGCGCGGCCTCGCAGCGGGAGTGGGAGGACTGGTTCAAGTCCTGGCCGGTGCCGTTCGCGACGCTCTCCGACGTACGGAAGTGGTTCGGCGAGGACGACCCCTGGGTGGAGCGGCCCAACCCCGCCCGCGGCGAGTTCTTCGCCGAGGTGATGGCCGAGCGGGCCGACGGCTGGCGCCCCGTCTTCTCCCGCCGCCAGATGCTTCAGTCCCGCGCGACCTGGGTGTTCGACGCGCACTGGGAGGAGCTGGCACAGGTCCGGTGCCCGACCCTGGTGCTCCGCGGCCTCGACGGCGAGCTGGGCCGGGCGGAGGCCCAGGAGATGGTCCGCGTACTGCCGCGCGGGCAGTACGCGGAGGTGGCCGACGCCGGCCATCTCGTCCACTACGACCAGCCGGAGGGCTGGCGCGCGGCGGTCGAACCCTTCCTGGAGCAGTTCGCCGAGGACCACCGGGACGACCGCGAGCCCGTATCCCCGTAGGAAGAGGGCCTGTCTCCCCGCGAGAGAGACAGGCCCTGCAGAAGAGACAGGCCCTGAAGAGGCGACGGCTCTCAGCCCTTGCTGACCGCCGCCAGGATCTCCGGGAGCCGGTTCGCCGTGCGGGGAGCGGCGAGCCGTAGCCCCGCCCAGGCGATCAGCGCCCCGTACACGGCCCCCGCGGGCAGCAGCAGCCACAGCCGCTGCTCCATGTCGGCGACATGCAGCCAGATCGTCACCGCGATCACAGGTGCGCAGAGCAGCGCCGCCGAGATCATGCCGCCGAAGATCGAGATCCAGGCGAGCCCGGCCTGCCCCGGCACCACGTTCTTGAACGCCCCGTCCTGCGGGATCGAGTAGGGGAAGCTCGCCGACGCCACCGCACCCGTCGCCAGCATCGCGCCCAGCAGGGCGAACGAAAGACCCATGACCCCCGGCAGTGCACCCCAGTCGCCGAGCACCGCAGCTGTCACCACCGTCACCAGAATCGTGTACGGCAGTGTGATCAGCAGCAACGCCATTGCCCGCGCCCGCAGTTCGAGGTACGCGTCCCGGGTGGAGGAGATCGTCAGCGCCACCATCCAGAACGCGGAGGTGTCCTGCCCGAACTGGTTGTACATCTGCATGCCGAGCATCCCGGCGGCGAAGCACGCGAAGTAGAGCGAGCCGGTGCCCTGCACCGCGTTGAGCAGCGGCACGATCAGGCCGATCGCAAGCGCCGAAACCCAGGCGGCCTTGGTCTTCGGGTCACGTGCGACGTACCGCAGACCGCGCTCCATCACCGGGCCCGTGCGTCCCTGGGGCAGCAGCGCGGAGAGCCGGGAGCCGTCCCTGCGGGCCTTCTTGCGGGTCGGCTCGGCGGCGGCCAGGGTGGAACCGTCCGGGGCCGTCATCAGCTTCACCAGGCTCCGCTGCCACAGCCACAACAGCGCGAACAGCGCCACCACGGACAGCAGCAGCTGTACGGCGGCCTGCCCGTACGAGCCCTGCGACGCCGAGTCCACCGCTCCGACCGCCGAGGCGGGCGGCAGCCAGCGCACCACGTCCGCGACCGGGTCGAGCGCGGAGAGCCCGCCCGCCCGGCCGAGCCGCTGAGCGCCGAAGTTGACGAACTGGAAGCCCACTGCGATCACGAGTCCGCTGAGCACCGCGAGATCGCGGCCCTTGCGTGAGGTCAGCAGCCGGGTGTTGGCCGTGGCCACGGCCCGCGTCAGCGCCACGCACACCAGCAGCGTGAGCGGTACGGCCACCACGGCGAACACCGCACCGGCCACCCCCTGCGCCACCGCGAACACCGAGCCGGCTGCCAGACAGAGCGTGAACAGCGGACCGATCCCGACCAGTGACGCCATCAGCAGCGCGGCGATCAGCGGGCGCGGCCGCAACGGCAGCATCACCAGACGGCTCGGGTCGAGGGTTTCGTCACCGCTGGGGAAGAGCAGCGGCATCACGGTCCAGCCGACCGCCAGCACCCCGGCCAGCAGGACGACGAAGGAGCCGGCGTGGGCGTGCCCGCGCAGCGCGATCAGACCGATCAGCTGGCCCGCGGCGATCAGGAGGGTGAAGACGATGGAGGTGATGTACGCGGCCCGCCGGCCGGCCGACTGCCGCAGCCCGTTGCGCAGCAGGGTCAGCTTGAGCCGTACGAAGACGGGGACGAGCCCCTCGCGCCCGCTCGTGCTGTCCCGGCCGGGGGCGGCCCCCACGGGGGTGCCGAGCACGCTCATCGGTCGCCGCCCAGCCAGTCCAGGGACTCGCCGGTGGTCCGGGAGCCCGCGCCGACGAGTTCGAGGAAGGCGTTCTGCAGCGAGGTCGCATCGCCGCGCACCTGGGCAAGGGTGCCCTGGGCCCGGATCGTGCCGGCGGCCATGACGGCCACCCAGTCGCACAGGGACTCCACGAGCTCCATCACATGGCTGGAGAAGACAACGGTCGCCCCCGAGCGGGTGTACCGCTCCAGGACCTCGCGGATGGTCTGCGCCGAGACCGGGTCGACGCCCTCGAACGGCTCGTCCAGGAAGAGCACTTCGGGGTTGTGCAGCAGCGCGGCCGCGAGCCCGATCTTCTTCCGCATGCCGGTCGAGTAGTCGACGACCAGCTTGTGCTGGGAGCCCGCCAGATCGAGCACATCGAGGAGCTGGGTGGCCCGCTTGTCGACCTCGGCGCCCGGCAGCCCGCGCAATCTGCCGGTGTACGCGAGGAGTTCGCGCCCCGAGAGGCGTTCGAAGAGCCGCAGCCCCTCCGGGAGCACACCGATCCTGGACTTCACCTCGACCGGGTCGTGCCACACGTCATGGCCGCCGACCTCGATCAGCCCGTGGTCGGGGCGGAGCAGTCCGGTGATCATCGACAGCGTGGTGGTCTTGCCCGCGCCGTTGGGCCCCACCAGGCCGACGAACTTGCCTGCGGGCAGCTCCAGATCGATCCCGGCGACCGCGGTCTGCTCCCCGAACCGCTTCCACAGCCCCTGAACGCGAACGGCGGGCGGCGCTCCGCCCGCCTCTCCCGTTTCCCCCGCCCGTACTGCTCTGTCGGTCTCTGTCCGGTCCTGCATGATGTGTACTGCCTTTCGGTGTCCCCGTGTATGGGGACCACCCTATGAAAGGGCTCCTACGAAAGGCGTTCTCGTGCGTCGGCTGCTTCCCTTGCGCAGGCGTAGGCGAGCGGGCTGATGAGCTCCTCCGCGTCCGGCAGCCACCGGTTGGCGGGGGTGGGGCGGCGGGCCCACTGCACCGCCCCGCGTCCGCCGACCCGGGTCGGCGGCCCGGTCACGTAGTGGCCGTCGCCGCGGCCGACGAGGTCGATCGCGGCGGCCACCCAGTCCAACTTCCGTACCAGCTCGTCCACTTTGGCCGCCGCGCCCGGCAGGACGAAGAAGAACATCCGCCGGTCGGGGGTGCGGGTGACGGGCCCGAGCGGTACGTCCAGCCGCTCGATCCGGGCCAGCGCCAGGAAGCCGGCGGACTCCGGTACGTCGATCGCGTCGAAGGTGCGGCCGGTGGGCAACAGGATCGACGCCCTGGGGTGTTCGGACCACATCCGGTGGGCCGTGGCACCGCTGCCGCTCGCCTGGCCCGCCCAGTCGGGTCCGGTGGGGTGGGCGCCGGGGGAGGCGCATCCGGCGTCACCGCACGAGCACCGCTCGGCCCCCTCCGCCGCCTCCAGCCAGGTGCCGGGGCATACGTCCCAGTGCCGCTCCTCCGCGTACCGCACCGCGGCGTCGAGCAGTTGCTCGCCCCGCTGTCGGGGGATCTTCGCGGCTTCCATGACTCCGATGGGCTCTTCGGCTCCGATGGGCTCTTCCACGAACAGCACAACTACCGCCACCACCCGGGGTTACGGGCGTGGCGGGCGTGGTCACGGCTCGTCGATCCGGCATGCGGGGCGCATGGATGCATGGGTGGGGGCGCGCGTGAGGCGGTGCCCGATCGGGCGGGTAGCCATATACGGGCAACCCCGGAACGGTCGGCCTCTGTCATATGCCGACATGAATGGCAAGGAACACGACGGACGTGACGAACACGATGTATGTGTGCATTTTCCGTGTATTTGCCGGGCAGTGATCCGCTCATCGATCACTGCGGCCTCAGGGGGAAACATGGCAGCCAGGCCTCTCGTCGCCCGCCAGCCGAACGAACGGCTCCAGGCGCTCATTCAGGAAGCCGGATGCTCCAACGCCGGCCTCGCCCGCCGCGTCAACATGGTCGGCGTGGAGCGCGGGCTCGATCTGCGTTACGACAAGACCTCCGTGGCCCGTTGGCTGCGTGGACAGCAACCACGCGGCAGGGCACCGGGAATCATCGCCGAGGCGCTCGGCCGCAAGCTCGGCCGTACGGTCACGATCGACGAGATCGGCATGGCCAACGGCAAGAATCTGGCGTCCGGTGTGGGCCTGCAGTTCGCCCCGACCGTGATCGGGGCGATCGAGCAGGTCTGTGAGCTGTGGCGCAGCGATGTCGGCCGCCGCGACTTCCTGTCCGGTTCGTCGATCGCATCGTCGGCGCTGGTCGAGCCCAGCCGCGACTGGCTGATCACCGGCGCCGACCCGCAGGTGGCCCGGGCCGCCGGAGCGCGCGTCGGGATGTCGGACGTGGCGGCGGTACGGGCGATGACGGCCGCGCTCGTCGACCTCGACCACCGGTTCGGCAGCGGACATGTGCGACCGGTCCTGGTGCACTACCTGAACAGCGTGGTCTCCGGGCTGCTCTCGGGGGCGTACCGCGAATCGGTCGGGCGGCAGCTGTTCGCGGCGGTCGCGCGGCTCACCGAACTCGCCGGGTACATGGCGATCGACACGGGCCAGCCGGGGCTCGCCCAGCGCTACTACATCCAGGCGTTACGCCTGGCGCAGGCGGCGGGCGACCGGGCGTACGGGGGTTACGTACTGGCCGCGTCGATGAGCCATCTCGCCGCGCAGCTCGGCAATCCGCGGGAGATCGCCCAACTGGCACGGGCCGCGCAGGAGGGCGCGCGCGGGCGGGTCACCCCGAGGGCGGAGGCGATGTTCTACGCGGCGGAGGCGCGCGGACACGCCCTGCTCGGCGACGCCCGTACCTGTCAGGCGGTGACGAGCCGGGCACTGACGGCCATGGAACACGCCGAACCGGGCACCGGGGACGACCCCGACTGGATCGCCCACTTCGACCACGCCTATCTCGCCGACGAGCTGGCGCACTGCCACCGCGACCTCGGCCAGGCGGAGGCGGCCGCACGCCGGGCGAAGGAGTCCCTGGACGGCCACCCGGAGTCCCGGACCCGCCGCCGCGGCATCGGCCTGGTGCTCCTCGCCACGGCCCAGGTCCAGCTGCGCGAGGTGGAGAAGGCCTGCCACACAGGCACGCGGGCGATGGAGCTGCTGGGGTCGGTGCGCTCCAGCCGGGGAGCGGAGTATCTGGACGATCTGCAGCAGCGGCTGATGCCGTACGGGGACGAGCCGGCGGTGCGGGAGTTCGGGGCGCGGCTGGAGCTCCAGGCGGCGTGAGCGGAGGCCCGATCGGCGGAGTGTGTCCGAGCGGCCCCTTAACTGCGTCTTAAGAGCGCTGGGTGTTACAGCGCTTGTGAAGGGGTGGTGAGTGGCAACACGCGCTTGGCGAACGGCGGCAACCACCCGATAGCGTGGGCCGACGATTCCGTAGGTTTACACGTAGGAGTCCCGGTGACGCAGAGCGGACAGGGTGACGAGCAGCAGCTCCCTGCTGTACGGCCCGCGCACGAAGGTGTCGTGCTGCCCGCGGGTGGCGGCGAGCCCTGGATACCAGGGGGGCCGGCGGATCAGGGCGCCCCGGCGGGCGGCCAGCCGTGGGGGCAGCCCTGGGGGCCGCAGGCGGCGCACCAGGACGCCCTGCCGCAGCCACAGGCACATGCTCAGGGGCAGGGGCAGGGGCCGTACGGGCAGGGTCAGTACGAGCAGGGTCAGTACGGTCAAGGGCAGTACGGTCAGGCCCAGCCGGTGCAGGCGTACGGACAGCCGCAGGCCCAGCCGCTGCCTCCCGTACAGCCTCAGCAGCCCCAGCAGTCGTACGCGCAGCCGTTGCCGCCCGAGGCCGTGCCCGGCATGGGCATGGGCGGGGACGCGGATGCCACGCAGTACATCGCGCCGGTGCCCGCCGGGCCCTCGCCGGGAGGGCTGCCGCCGGAGAGCCCCGCGGAGGCCACCCAGTTCCTCGGCCACGGAGCGCCGCAGCCGCAGGCGTACCAGCAGCCCCAGGCGCCCGCGCACGGCGGCGACGCCGAAGCGACCCAGTTCATCCCGCCGGTCCCCGGTGGTGCCCCGTACGGCATCAGGCCCGGGACCCCCGGCGACCGGCAGCCGCCCGCCGAGTTCGACAACCTGTTCCGCAACGACGGGCCCGCGGGCGCCACCCAGCAGATGCCCAGGTTCGACCCCGCACAGCAGCGCCAGGGTGCCTATCAGCCCCCGCAGGCCCCGCAGCCCCAGTACGAGCCCGTGGACGAGGGACCGCAGGGGCAGACCGGGCCGCGCAAGAAGCGGGCGCACGTCACGCTCATCGCGGCGGTCGTCGTCGGCTGTGCCGTCGTCGGCCTCGGCGCGGGTGCGCTGATGAGCGGCGGCGACGACAAGGGCGCGGACAACAAGCAGCCGGTGGCCGCCGCGAGTTCACCCGCCGGGCAGCCCTCCACGCAGGCCGCGGCCGATCCGGCGAAGCCGCAGGCCGAGGCGCTCGACAAGCTGCTGGCGGACAGCAACAACAGCCGTGCCGCAGTCATCGGGGCCGTCGAGAAGACCAAGAACTGCACGGATCTGGACCAGGCCGTGACCGATCTGAAGGGCGCCGCCCAGCAGCGCCGCGATCTGGTGACCCGGCTCAAGGGGCTGACCGTCGACAAGCTGCCGAACCATGCCCAGCTGACGACCTCCCTCACCAAGGCATGGCAGGCGTCCGCCGCCGCCGACGAGCACTACGCCGCGTGGGCGGGCCAGGCCAAGGACGGCAAGAAGGTCTGCAAGCACGGCAAGGCCCGTACGACCTCCGAGACGCAGCAGGCCACCGTGCAGAGCGGTGAGGCGAGCAAGGCGAAGCGGCAGGCGTCGGGGCTGTGGAACTCGATCGCGTCGAAGTACGGGCTGACCCGGCGAACGGCGACCGAGCTCTGAGATCAAGCCCCTCCGGCGGGCGTTCCCGGGGGCACTGCCCCCGGATTCCCGCTCCTCAACCGGAGGGGCTTGATTGGGCCGGGTGAGGCGTGAATTTCAGCCTCGCCGGCGTTTGAGGCGCGGGGGCGGGGGCCGAGCCCCGGTTCGGGAAGGGGCGGGCAGGGGAACAAGCACGCCGCAGGCCCCCCGTCCCCCGGCCCCCTCACCCCTTCGCGCTCGCATCCGACAGTGTCTGCGTGACGTCCACGAACCCCTTCTTGTCCGCGATGAGCCGACCGTCACGCACCACCTGAAACGTCACCCTGGTGTTCACGATGCGGGGATACGCGGACGAGCCGAGCATGTCCTTGAAGCGCCAGCGCAGCACCGGCGTGAGGCCGCCGGTGTCGACGGGGGTGCCGTGGTTGAGGGCGGAGACGAGTTTCCCGGCGGTGATCTGCGGGGCGTCGATCGACTTCACGATTTCGTTCAGCGCGGTGTACGCGATCCACGTGGTCTGCACGCCCGTGTCGTCCGGGTCGATCCGGTTGTCGCCGAAGGCATGCTTACGGATCACCTCCCGCATCCGGTCCCAGCGGGTGTCGCCCGAGTCCGGGTACCAGCCGGTGATGTAGGCCCCCTCGAACGGGCTGTTCCGGCCGCCGGTGCTGTCGATCAGCGGCTGCCCGACACTGCCGAGGACGGACGAGATCCGTACGTTCCCGTACGACGGTTCGAGCCGGCGGAAGGAGTCGAAGAACGTCGCCGTACGGTCCCCGAGCACGGCCGTCACGCAGCCGCCGCTCGTTCCCGCCGCCCGGAGCGCCCGCCCGGCGTCCTCGTCGTACGAAGTGGCCGACTCCGCCGCCCGGATGTCGGCGGGCTCGGGCCGACGGGCCTCGGTGAGGCCGGTTCTGAGGAGCCAGGCCTGGCCGTCGCCGCCCAGAGTGTCGGGCCGCACCACGGACACCCGCTCGCAACTGCGGGCGAGCTGCCGGGCGTTGCCTGCGAGCAACGCCGGCTGGCCGCCATTGATGGGGTAGGAGTTGTAGCTGTTGAACTCCTCGTCGGAGGCCCCGTAACCGCCGATGTAGGGGATTCCGGCGGTCTCCAGCGGCGCCATGAACGACGACCCGTGCCGGCTGTACGAGCCGACGACCGCCACCGCCTTCTCCTTGACGGCCAGCCGGGCGCAGTTTGCCGCGCCGATCGAGGTGTCCGACTCGTCGCAGGTGACGACGCGCAGCTTGTGTCCGTCGAGCCCGCCGTTGTTGTTGGCCCAGCGGGCGTACGTGCGCGCCATGGCGGTCATGCCCGCCATGTTCACCGTGTCCACCTTGTCCGGTCCCGCGGCTCCGCCGGGGGCCCACGTCACGACGGTGAGGGGCTCCCTGGAGTCCCCCGAGGCCCCAGGGAGCACACCGCAGCCGGTGACCAGCAACGCCCCGACCGCCGCCGTACTTGTGAGGAGCTTGTAGGGGCGGGGGGAGGTGGGGCGTCGCCGTCCGGTCATGGGCATGAACATTTCCGCCTGCGGGGTAACGCCGCAGTGTGCTCCGCACAACGCTCGGTGACATCCGGGTGAATTACGGGGGCCTGTGCGGGGAGCCGGAAAGGGAACGTACGATCGACAACCGTGCAGCAAGGTTCGGAGAACTCTTCCCGTCGCGGCCGTCGCTCCTCCACCATGGGCGGCATGCCGCTGAATGACATGCCTTGGTGGCGCTGGCGCAGCAACGTGCGCTCGGCGCTGCATATGCTCTCCGACCCCGTCTTCCATCACGAGTGCTGGCTGGCCGGCCGGGAAGGGTACGGCGACGTCACCGACGCCGTGTACCGCCTGGTCGAGGACACCTGGCTGGACAACTGGTCCGCCGAGAAATACGTCGGGACGATCTTCCGCGACTCCGGCGAGTCCGCCCTCGTCGACGTCGCCGTGCTCCGGGTGCTGCGCATCATGCACCAGGTCGGCGCGGACGCCCCCGTGTCGGCGTATCTGGAGCACCACGGCTGGCCGGAGGCCGTACGGGCCGCCCGCGAGGCCCATGTGCTGCTTGCCGCCAATGACGGCGACGACCCGGACACTCCGCCGCGCTCCCTGGATGTGCTCCGCATCATGACCAGGACGGCCTGATACCGGTCCGGTGTGGCACGCTACGGGGATGACCGCGCCGCAGCCCGCTGAGACCACTCCCGAGCAGTACGTCCTCACACTCTCCTGCCCGGACAAACAGGGCATCGTGCATGCCGTGTCGAGCTATCTGTTCATGACCGGCTGCAATATCGAGGACAGTCAGCAGTTCGGCGACCACGACACGGGTCTGTTCTTCATGCGTGTCCACTTCTCGGCGCACAGCCCGGTGACCGTGGAGAAGCTGCGGGCCAGTTTCGCCGCGATCGGCGACTCCTTCCGGATGGACTGGCAGATCCACCGCTCCTCGGAGCGGATGCGGGTCGTGCTGATGGTCAGCAAGTTCGGGCACTGCCTCAATGATCTGCTGTTCCGCTCCCGGATCGGGGCGCTGCCGGTCGAGATCGCCGCCGTCGTCTCCAACCACACGGAATTCGCCGAGCTCGTCGCCTCGTACGACGTTCCCTTCCGGCACATCCCGGTGAACAAGGAGAACAAGGCCGCCGCGGAGGCGGAGCTGCTGGAGCTGGTCCGCGAGGAGAACGTCGAGCTGGTCGTCCTCGCCCGCTACATGCAGGTCCTCTCGGACGATCTGTGCAAGCAGCTGAGCGGCCGGATCATCAACATTCACCACTCCTTCCTGCCGAGCTTCAAGGGCGCGAAGCCGTACCACCAGGCGCACGCCCGCGGTGTGAAACTGATCGGTGCGACGGCGCACTATGTGACGGCCGACCTCGACGAGGGGCCGATCATCGAGCAGGAGGTCGAGCGGGTGGGCCACGGCGTCACGCCGGACCAACTGGTCGCCATCGGGCGCGATGTGGAGTGCCAGGCGCTGGCGCGGGCGGTGAAGTGGCACGCGGAGCGCCGCATTCTGCTCAACGGCCGCCGTACGGTGATCTTCTCGTAGGGAACCGGACCCTGCTGTTACGGCCGGCTCAGCGACTGGAGACGGCCCAGCGACTAGCTAGAGCCGGCTCAGCGAAGCCGCCGCGAACAGCACGTCGCGGATCGCCTCGCGGTCGCCCTCCTGACCGGCCGCAGCCTCCACCGGCGATACATGCCCGGCCACCAGCTGGCAGAACTCGACGCCGTCCAGCGCGACCTGCGCCACCGCGTGCGCGGACGAGCCGACCGCGGCCGGGGAGTCCAGTGGGATGTACCAGTCGCCGCCGCCCGAGCCCTCGACCTCCAGATGCAGCGAACGGCCCGGTGAACCGGCCGTCACCAGATGGCGGGCGGGTCCGGCCAGCCCCGACCTGCGGCGCTCGGCAAGAGCCGCCGGGAGGAGCCGGGCCGCAAGGTCGATCATCCGGTTGAGATGGGCGGCCGACGGAGCCTCGTACGGATAGTCCACCGCATTCGCGATGTCGCCGCCGTGCACCCAGCATTCGAAGGCCCGGTCCAGCAGCGCGTCGTGCATCGGAAGGGCGAAATCCCCGTACGAGACAGAGAGTTCGGCGACTCCGCGACCGGCGAAGGACACCGTACGGATGAGGGCGTGGCTCTGCTCGCGCCACGGCTCACGGATCGCACGGGTGGGCGGCCGCCGGGCTGCCGACCAGTACTTCTCCGTGCGTGCGGTGGGGGAGAGCGGCCAGCCGGTGCCCCGGCCCATGGCGCCGTCGCCGAGCGGGACATCGATGCCGAGAGCGGTGCCGACCAGCCCGTCGACGGTCATGAGATGGCCGATGACGCCCGCGACCGTCGTCCTGCGACTGACCTCCTGCTCGCCCTCGAACCACTTCAGCCGCACCGGGGCGTGCCACTCCGAGCGGCCGATGTCACGCAGCAGCGCGTCGAGCCGCGCGGTCTCCGCGTCGTACGGGGCGGCCCAGTCCGGCACCGGGATGCCGGCCGGACGGCGGCTCAGACAGGTGTCGATCACCCGGGAGCGCAGCGCCGGATCGAGATCCAGGCTGCGGTCGGTCTGCAGCAGGCCGACCGCGTCGCGCAGCCGCAGGGCCTCGTCCGCACAGGCGGCGCACTCGGTCAGGTGCGCCTCGACGGCCTCGGTCTCCTCCGCCGAGCAGGCGGCCAGGGCCCAGGCACCGAGGAGGGCCTTGAGGACACGGTGGGGCAGCACCAGCGCCGGTGCGGCGGGCGGGTCCGACGGGTCCGGTGGTGCCACGGCAGATTCCGGTTCCGGTGTCGTCGGTTGCGGGGCCGGCCGCGGCTCCTGGGGCGGGGTCGCGGGCACGGGCGGCGGCAGGGGTACGGCATCGAGGTCGAAGTCGTCCGCGGCGGCCCGCGGTCCCGGTATGCGCCGCGCACCCCGCCTCTCGTCGTCGCGTCCGTCGCCCTCGCGTCCGTTCGCGTCGTCGTCACCGGTCACAGCGGCCGTCCGTATCCGGGCGGCGACGCCCCCTCCAGCGGGCGGGTGTGCGCGGTGGAGAGCAGCTGCAGCCCGAGCCGCAGCCGGCGGCGGGCCTCGTCCTCGGTGACCCCGAGGTCGGCCGCCGTCTGCCGGTAGTCCCGGCGCTGGATGTACGCGAGCTCCAGCGCGGCCCGCAGCGGGGCGGGCATGGACGCCACGATGTAGTCGGCGCGGGCCGCGGCCGTGGCCCGGCGCACCCGCTCCTCCAGATCCGCCGGGGCGGCGGCCCCGGTCTCCTCGTCCGTACCGTCCCGGAAACTGTCCGCCTCCGCGCGCAGCCGCCGCACGGACTGGCGGTGCGTGAGCCGGGTCACCCAGGACCGCATCGAGCCCTGCTTCGGGTCGTACGCGTCCGGGTTCTCCCACACGTAACCGAAGACCTCGCGGGTCACCAGATCGGCGGCGGTCTCGTCGTCGAGCATCCGGTGGGCCTGGCTGTGCACGAGCGAGGCGAACCGGTCGTAGAGCTCGCCCAGAGCAGCCGCCTCACCGCGCTCCAGCCGCTGCTGCATCTTGCGGTCCCAGCGAGGTGGTGCGTTCTTCGCCATGCGACCCCCAGCCCTGTTCCCCTCGTCACATCGAATGTAGTCGGCGGCACCGACGATGCACGCCCTTTGCGGCAAGTACGCCCCTGATGAGGCCCGGGATGGTAGAGAATGCGCCGTCCGACGACGACGGTCCCGGTTGTGTCCTGCCGGGCGGCTCGGTGTTTCATGGGTCTGCGGCCGGGGCAGCCGCGAGAAGGAACGGAAACTTCCGGATCGTCGGAATCCCCGGAACGAGAGGCCCAGTCGCGTGAGGAATCCTTGCCCTCGTGGAAGCCACCCACCGGCTGCAACCACCCATGCCCCCCGGCTCACCCAGGAACGTTCCCGGACGCCACTGAACGTGGCCGAGACCGTGCAGGGCGACTGGACGGTGCTGCGCATACGGGGCGAACTGGATCTGGTGACGTCGCCGGCCGTGCGCCAGTCCGTCCATGACGCGGTTGCTGTCGGCCGCCATGATGTGGTGCTCGACCTCTCCGAGGTCCTGTTCTGCGATTCCAGCGGCGTCGGCGTACTGATCGCGGCCCGCCGTCTGATGCGCTCCTGCGGGGGCCGGCTGCGGCTGATCCTGCCGGCCCGCGGTGCGGAAGAGGGCTCCCACGTCAACCGGGTGCTCGCCGCCCTCGGCGTACGCCGGCTCTTCGACGTCTACCCCGACCGGTACGCGGCCGTCGACGACGAGGCCCGGCCGCTCTCGGCGTGAAGCCGGTCCATGACCAGGTTGTAACACCGGTGGCGCGCGTAAGTGACACGTGGCGCCTGTCGGCGTCGTACGCTCCCCGCATGGACAGCGCAGAGTATGAGCGCAAGATCGCCTTCCGCTTCGCCGCCTTCGACCAGGACGGCAATGGATACATCGATCGCGCGGATTTCAGTGCCGCCGCGGCCCGTCTGCTCACCGAATTCGGTACGACGGCCCGCTGCGACAAGGGCCAGGCGCTCTACACCGGGGCCGAGGCCTTCTGGCAGGGCATGGCGGGCATCGCCGACGTCGACGGGGACCAGCGCGTCACCCGTGAGGAGTTCGTGGGCGGGGCCGTGAAACGGCTGCGCGACAACCCGGAGCGCTTCGCGGAGATCGCCCGCCCCTTCCTGCGCGCCGCGATCGCCGTGGCGGACCAGGATGACGAGGGCGTGGCCTCCGTACCCGCCGTGGAGCGGGCACTGAAGGTGCTGGGCGCGAGCAGGGAGACGGCGGCCTTCGCGGCGCAGAGCCTGGACGCGGACCAGGACGGCAAGGTCGCCGAGAACGAGGCGGTGGCGGCGTTCGCCGCGTACTTCACGGTGATCGCGCCGGACGTGTAGGCCCTCCTGTCGGGCGGCGGCCGGACGGAGGTGCCAGGTGCGTCCGGCTGTCGTTTCGCCCTCAATCGCCGGGCGGGCCGGGTGGTGCGGGCCGGCCGGGGGTGGAGAACCGCTCCCGCAGCCGGTACTTCAGTACCTTCCGCAGCGCCTCGTTGCGCGGCAGCGCCGCCACCACCTCCAGCTGTTCGGGCAGTTTGTGCACGGAGAGGCCCTCCGCCCGCAGGTAGCCGGTGATTTCCGGCAGGGTCAGGGGGGCGGCGCCCGCCGGCTGTTCCACGACCGCGCAGACGCGTTCGCCGCGCTCCGGGTCCGGAAGCCCGATCACCGCCACGTCCCCGACGCCCGGGTGCCGGTGCAGCAGGTCCTCTATTTCCTTGGCGGAGATGTTCTCGCCCTTGCGGATGATGATGTCCTTCAGCCGCCCGGTGAGCACCAGATGCCCGCTCGCCTCGACATGGCCGACATCGCCGGTGATCAGGAACCCTTCCGCGTCGAAGACCGCCGCTGACGCCTGCGGGTTGAGATAGCCCTTGCAGACGGCCTCCCCGCGGAGCCGTACCTCGCCGTCCGTGCCGTACGGCAGTGGTTTGCCGTCCTCGTCGGTGATCCGTATCTCCATCCCCTCGGGCGGGCGACCCTCCGTCTCGGCGAGGTGTTCCGTCGTGTCGTCGGGGGCGCCCATCGTGATCATGGGGACCTCGGTCATGCCGTACCCGTGGGTGAGCTGGATGCCCATCTCCCGTACCACCGCGTGGTAGATCTCCGGCGGTTTCGGCGCCCCGCCGCCCGCCAGCAGCCGCAGGGTGGGGATCAGCTTCCGGTCCGGGGCCCTGCGCTGTTCGGTCAGGAACATCGAGTAGAACGCCGTGGACCCGCCCGCGACCGTCACCCCGTGGCGCCGGTAGCCCTCCAGCGCGTCCGGCATCGCGAAGTGCTCGAAGAGAACTGCCGGGAAGCCGTACAGCAGCAGCATCACCGCATAGTCCGGACCGCCGACATGGGCGAACGGGAACGCCACCGAACCGATGTCGTCGGCCGACAGACGCAGCGCGTGGGCCAGGCAGGAGCCGCCCGCGATCAGGCTGCGGTCGGTGTGCAGGACCCCCTTCGGGTCGGAGGTGGTGCCCGAGGTCCAGTAGATCCAGCGCACCGCCGTCCCGTCGGCGGGCGGGGGCGGCAGCACGGACGGATCGCCGTCCGGCAGCGACTCGTACGTCTCGAAGACCAGCGGCGGGTGCTCCGCCTCCGCGGCCAGCCGGTGCGCCATCGCCGTGTGGTCGAAGCCGCGCCAGACACCGGGCACGGCGAAGAAGCCGGCCTTCGACTCGCGCAGCGCGAACCCCGTCTCGCGGTCCCGGTAGAACGGGATGACGGGCGTCTGTACGGCCCCGATCCGGGTGAGGGCGAAGGAGAACAGCACTGTCTCGAGCCGGGTCGGCAGCTGCCAGGCGACGACGCTGCCGGGGCGCACACCCATCCCCCACAGCCCGGCCGCGACCCGCTCGCAGCGGCTGCGCAGCTCGCCGAAGGTGAGGGTGCGGTCGTCCTGGATCAGGACGGGGCGGTCCGGGGTCAGTGCGCCCCGGCGCTCGATGAGCTCCCAGAAGGTGCCCGATGCGCCCAGGGCGTGTGCGGTCTCGTTCACGGCGAACCCCTCACAGCTGACGGGTAGTCAGATCGTGCGGAGAGCGTAGAGCGCTGCGCCTTGTCGGTCCAGAGGCGCGGAGCTAGCCTGAGGGCGACGTCAATCTGACGGGTCATCAGAAAAGCGCGCGCCGAAGGGGACACCATGACGGAACTGCCTCGGATCGTCAGCGTCGACGACCATGTGATCGAGCCGCCGCACCTCTTCTCGGCCTGGCTGCCCGCCAAATACCGCGAGCGCGGCCCGCAGCCGCTCACCGCGGGCATCGGCGAGCTGGCGTACACGGGGGGCAAGTACGTCATCACGATGGACCCGGACGGGCCGCCCACCGACTGGTGGATCTACGAGGACCTGAAGTTCCCGTACAAGCGGAACATCGCCGCCGTCGGCTTCGACCGCGACGACATGACGCTGGAGGGGATCACCCGGGCCGAGATGCGGCCCGGCTGCTGGGACCCGGCCGAGCGCCTCAAGGACATGGACCTCAACCATGTCGAGGCGAGCCTCTGCTTCCCCACCTTCCCGCGGTTCTGCGGGCAGACCTTCGCCGAGGCGCATGACAAGGAGGTCGCGCTCGCCTGCGTCCGCGCCTACAACGACTGGATGGTCGAGGAGTGGTGCGGCGACAGCGGCGGCCGGCTGATCCCGCTCTGCATCATCCCGCTCTGGGACATCGGCCTGGCGGTCGCGGAGATCAAGCGGAACGCGGCGCGGGGGGTGCGGGCGGTGACCTTCTCCGAGATCCCCACCCACCTCGGACTGCCGTCGATCCACACCGGCTACTGGGACCCGTTCTTCGCGGTCTGCCAGGAGACCGGCACGGTCGTCAACATGCACATCGGGTCCAGCTCGCAGATGCCCGCCGCCTCGCCCGACGCCCCGCCCGCCGTACAGGCCAGCCTCTCCTTCAACAACGCCATGGCCTCGATGATGGACTTCCTGTTCAGCGGGGTGCTGGTGAAGTTCCCACGGCTGAAGCTCGCCTACAGCGAGGGCCAGATGGGCTGGATCCCGTACGCGCTGGAGCGCGCCGACGACGTCTGGGAGGAGCACCGGGCCTGGGGCGGGGTGCGCGATCTGATCCCCGAGCCGCCGTCCACGTACTACTACCGGCAGATGTTCTGCTGCTTCTTCCGCGACAAGCACGGCGTCGCGTCGCTCGATGTCGTCGGACGGGACAACGCCACGTTCGAGACCGACTACCCGCACGTCGACTCGACCTTCCCGCACACCAAGGAGGTCGCCCTCGACCACGTCAAGGGACTGGACGACGAGACCGTCTACAAACTGATGCGCGGAAACGCGATCCGGATGCTCGATCTGGACCTCGACAAGTAGGCGCGCGGTGGATCTCGCGTACACGGAGGAAGAGGAAGCGTTCCGGACGCGGCTGCGCGCGTGGCTGGCCGCTGTGCTCCCCGGGCTGCCCGCGAAGCCCGGCCCCGACGACTGGCCGGGGCGCCGGGCGTACGACACCGCCTGGCAGCGGATGCTGCACGACGCGGGGTACGCGGGCCTGCACTGGCCCGTCGACGCGGGCGGGCAGGGCGCCACCCCGACCCAGCACCTGATCTTCCTGGAGGAGACGGAGAAGGCCGGAGCCCCGTACGTCGGCGCGAACTTCGTCGGGCTGCTCCACGCCGGGCCGACGATCGCCGCCGAGGGCACGGCCGGGCAGCGGGCGCGCTGGCTGCCGCCGGTGCTGCGCGGCGACGAGATCTGGTGCCAGGGGTTCAGCGAGCCGGAAGCGGGCTCCGACCTGGCCTCGCTGCGGACCCGGGCGGTGCGGGACGGCGACCACTATGTGGTGAGCGGGCAGAAGATCTGGACCTCGCACGCGGAGGTCGCCGACTGGTGCGAGCTGCTGGTGCGTACGGACCCGGCGGCGCCCAAGCACCGCGGGATCAGCTGGCTCGCGATGAGGATGGACGCTGCCGGCGTCACCGTCCGCCCGCTGCGCACCCTCGCCGGGTCCACCGAGTTCGCCGAGATGTTCCTCGACGAGGTGCGGGTGCCGGTCTCCCACCGCATCGGCGCGGAGAACGACGGCTGGCGGGTCACCATGGTCACCCTCTCCTTCGAGCGCGGCACGGCGTTCGTCGGCGAGGTCGTCGCCTGCCGCCGCACCTTGGACGCCCTGGCCGCCGAGGCGCGGGCGAACGGCCGCTGGGACGACCCGGTCCTGCGCCGCAGACTGGGCAGGCTGAACGCGGAATTCCGGGCGCTGTGGCGGCTCACCCAGTGGAACGTCAGCGACGCGCAGGGCAGCGGCGGCGTGCCCGGCACCGGCGGCTCGGTCTTCAAGCTGCGCTACTCGCAGGCCCGCCAGGAGCTGTACGACGCGGCCGCGGAGGTGCTCGGCGCGGACGCGGCCGATCTGGACCGGGAGTGGGTCCTGGACCGGCTCTCCTCGCTCTCGTACACGATCGCCGCGGGCACCTCGCAGATCCAGCGGAACATCGTCGCCGAGCGGATCCTCGGCCTGCCGAAGGGGCGGTGAGCGGACTGTGGACTTCCAGCTCTCGGACGACCAGCGGGCCCTGCGGGCGGGGGTACGGGAACTCCTCGCCGGGCGCTTCGGCAGGGACCGGATGCGGGCGGCTCTCGACGGCGGTACGGGCATCGACCGGGCCCTGTGGCGGGAGCTCGGCGAGGCCGGGTTCTTCGCGCTGCGGCTGCCGGAGGCGGAGGGCGGTGTCGGGCTCGGGCTGCCCGAATCGGTCCTCCTCTTCGAGGAGGCGGGGCGGTCGCTGCTGCCCGGACCGCTGATCGCCACCCACCTCGCCGCCGGTGCGGTGAAGGGGGCGGCGGAGGGCGAGGCGGTGGTCGCCGTGCTGGACGGGGGGCAGCCGGTGGGGCACCTGGGCGATGCGGACGGCCTGCTCGTACTCGGGCCGGGGGAGGCGCGGGCCGTGGCCGGCGGGGCGCTGCGGGAAGTCGTACGGGAGGCGGCCGGACCCGTGCGGTCGCTCGACCCGTTCACGCCCCTGTGGCGGGTCACGGGCCCCGTCGGGCCCGGCGAGCTCCTGCCCGGCGGGGCGCGGCTGCGTGACGAGGGTGCCCTGCTCGCCGCCGCCGAACAGCTCGGCAGCGCCGCCCGGACGACCGAGATGGCCGTCCAACACGCCGGTGAACGTGAACAGTTCGGTTCGCCGATCGGGTCCTTCCAGGCGGTCAAACACCTGTGCGCCGGGATGCTGGTCCGCGCCGAGCTCGCCCGCAGCGCCGTCTACGCGGCGGCCGTGACAGCGGACCCGGTCGAGATCGCGGGCGCCAAACTGCTCGCCGACGACGCGTCCGTCCGCAATGCGCGCGACTGCCTCCAGGTGCACGGCGGAATGGGCTTCACCTGGGAGGCAGACGTTCATCTGCACCTCAAACGGGCGTGGCTGCGGTCCGGGCAGTGGCTGACGGCGGCGGCGGCCGAGGAGGCCCTTGCGGCCGACCTGTGCTGATCGCGCACGGGTTCCGTGGAGGCTCTGGTCGCGCGACGGTGGGTGGATGCGGACTGCACACATGTGACAGGCAGGCCGCTGAGCCTCACGCTGCGGAGTTACGCAGCGCAGTCGGCAGGTTCCGATGCCGGCTTGTGTCCTTTGCGTAATTCGTCACGGGGTGGAGTCGGCGCCGGGCTCGGGTACGCTCCGTTGGATGCGAGAGGTTCTGGAACCGGATGATCCGGATGTTGCCCGTGCGGCGACTCCGGACCGGAAGAGGTGCCCTGCTCGCATTCCATACAGAAGCGCCGGGCCTGCCCGGGAGACGACTCCCGCAGCCTCGATGCGCCTCTGTTCGACTCCCCGCAGCGCGCGTCGCACAGTATGCACCACGCGTACTCCTTCGCGCTGGAATATGCCCGAAGCGCTTGTTGCGGTGACTGTACGTCAACCATGCTGTCTCGTAAGGGAATCACGTTCCGTGACCCTGAGGAGGCGCGAGGCGATGTGTCCGCCGGTTCGGATGGTGTGAGCGGTGCAGGTGCTTCAGGTTCAGCTGGAGGTCGGGCCGGATCCCGCGGAGGTCGGGAGGGCCCGTAGATGGGCGCGATCGAGACTGGTCGGGTCCGGAATAAGAGACGACGAGCCGCTGGCCGAGACGCTCATCCTGCTGATCTCGGAGCTGGTCACCAATGCGGTGGTCCACACCGGGTGTCCGGCCGTCCTGCGCATGCTGTTCGGCTCGACGGGCGCGGCCGGTGCGGCCGGGACCGTACGGGTCGAGGTGGCCGACACCAGCTGTCGCCCACCGCAGCAGCGCCACGCGGAGGGCGAGGACACCGGCGGCCGGGGCCTGGAGCTCGTCGACGGCCTCGCGGACCGCTGGGGCTGGCAGCCGGAGGGTGCAGGCAAGCGCATCTGGTGCGAGGTCGACCGGGGCGTCCCGCTGATCCAGGTGGTGCCGGTGCACCCCGGTGTACAGGGTGCACAGGGTGTTCATGGCGCACGGAGCGCGCCGGGCACGGCGGATGCGGACCGCGAGGTGTACGAGTCGTCACGAGCCGTTACGAATCGCGCATAAAGACTGAACGTGCATAAAGGCTAAAGCTGTCGGCCCGGGTTGTGGTCCGGCGTCGGCCCGATCCCTTCGGTCGGCCCGAGTCCCTTCAGAGGACGGCGACCGGCGCGACCGGGGTGCCGGTCGCGCCGACGAACGGTTCCGGCATCGCGGAGAGCAGGAAGCTGTACCGCCGCTCCTCCGCACAGGCTGTGGACAACTTTTCCAGGTTCCAGTTCTGGCCCTGCAGCATGCCCATCTCGACCAGGTCCAGCGCATGCACCCCCAGCCACAGATCCTCGATCTCGGGCGGGAAGATCTCGAAGGTCAGGGTGTCATTGGCGACCGCCGCGACATCGCGCGCACGGAACCACTCGGGTGTCCGGATCGAGAGACCGGGCGACGGATAGGCGTACGCATGCTTGTCGCCCGCCAGATAGACCTGCACCTGCCCCGTCCGTACGAGCACGATGTCACCGGCCCGGACCCGGATCCCCGCCAGCTCCTCGGCCGCGTCCAGGTCCTCGGGGGTGACGGCATGGTCGCCGGGCAGCCTGTCCGTGCCGTGTGCGCGTGCCACATCGAGCAGCACCCCGCGCGAGACGATGTGCGGCGCCTTGTCGATCCCGCTGAACTGCGCGCCGCCGTGCGCGGTGATCGTGGCGGCCGGGCGGCCGTTGTAGATCTTCCCCGAGTGCGAAGCGTGGGTGAGAGCGTCCCAGTGGGTGGCCGTCTGCAGGCTCAGGACGGCTGTGTCGTCGCTGGTGGCGACGGTGCCGGGGCCGAAGAGCTCCTGGTTGATCTGGACCATGGAGTGCAGCGGATTGATCCGCCCGGGGATGAGCCCGCTCTGGACGCCGTCCTGCTGGAGGGGGAGCGCGAGCGGGATGCGCAGCCCGGTGCGGACGGTGGCGGCCGCCTCCCGTACGACCGCGTCGGTGATCAGGTTGAGCGTGCCGATCTCGTCGTCGGTGCCCCAGCGGCCCCAGTTGTTGACCCGCTTGGCGATGTCGTGGAACTCGGCCGGCAATGACATGGGGCCTCCCGGGGCTTGTGCTCGTGGACCTGATGACCCATAAAATCTAACGGTCCGTCAGAAACCGCGGGAAGGGGCCGGGCATGGGGAACTTCTTGGCAGGCAAAGTGGTGGCCGTGACGGGTGCCGGGCGCGGCATCGGGAGAGCGGTCGCGCTCGCGGCGGCGGCCGAGGGGGCGAGAGTCGTCGTCAACGACTACGGCGTCTCCATCGAGGGCGGCGAGCCGAGCAGCGAGATAGCCGAGTCCGTCGTCAAGGAGATCGAGGCGGCGGGTGGCGAGGCCGTGGCCGTGGCCGACGACATCTCCACGATGGCGGGCGGCCAGCGGATCGTGGACACCGCGCTCGCGCAGTACGGGCGTATCGACGGGGTCGTGTGCGTGGCCGGGATCCTGCGGGAACGGATGCTGTTCAACATGTCCGAGGAGGAGTGGGATCCGGTGGTCGCCACCCACCTCAAGGGCACCTTCACCGTCTTCCGGGCCGCTTCGGCGGTGATGCGGAAGCAGGAGGGCGGCGGCACGCTGATCGGCTTCACCAGCGGCAACCATCAGGGCAGCGTCGCCCAGGCCAACTACAGCGCCGCCAAGGGCGGGATCATCTCGCTGGTACGGAGCGCGGCGCTCGGCCTGCACAAGTACGGCGTCACGGCGAACGCCGTCGCCCCGGTCGCCCGCACCCGGATGTCCGCCAATGTGCCGATGGAGCTCAAGGAGATCGGCGAGCCGGAGGATGTGGCGGCGCTCGTCGTCTACCTGCTCAGCGAACGGGCCCGCAAGGAGAAGATCACCGGCCAGGTGTACACGATCGCAGGCCCGAAGATCGCGGTCTGGGCCCAGCCGAGGGAGTTGCGGGCGGGGTACGCGGAGGGGGCCTGGACCCCGGAACGGATCGCGGACTTCCTGCCGGGGACGGTGGGCACGGACCCGATGCCGATGCTGGCGCAGCTGGAGGAGATGGCCGCGGCGGCTGCGGCGAGGGCACGGCCGAACGCGTGACGGGGGCGGCCCCGGGGCTCTGCCAGATCCAGCCTCTGCGGCGTTTGAGGAGCGGGGGTCCGGGGGCGGAGCCCCCGGTCACGGGAGGGGGCGGGGTGGGGATTCCGCCCCGCGACAAGGGGATTCCGCCCCGCGACAAGGGGATTCCACCCCGTATGGACAGGAGGCAACGTGGACTTCACCTTCGGCCCGGACGACGCCGCGTTCCGCGAGGAAGTCCGCGCCTGGCTGGAAGCGCACCTCGTCGGCGAGTACGCGGCGGCCGTCGGCACCGGCGGCCCGGGCAGCGAGCACGAGGGCGTCGCGATCCGCCGCGCATGGGAGCGCGAACTCGGCCGCGGCGGCTGGATCGGCCTCGGCTGGGACAACCACGGCGCCGGCCACGGCAACCGGCACGCAAGCCTCACCCAGCAGGTCGTCTGGGCCGAGGAGTACGCCCGGGTCAACGCCCCCGCCCGGGTCGGCCACATCGGCGAGAACCTCCTCGCCCCGACCCTGATCGCCTACGGCACGCAGGCGCAGCAGCAGCGTTTCCTGCCCGCCGTCGCACGCGGCGACGAACTGTGGTGCCAGGGATACAGCGAGCCGGGCGCCGGATCGGACCTTGCAGGGGTGCGGACGGCCGCCGTACCCGACAAGGGCCGCGGCGGCCACCGCGTGACCGGGCAGAAGATCTGGACGTCGCTCGCCCAGCACGCCGACTGGTGCTTCGTACTGGCCCGTACGGAGCCCGGCTCCAGCCGCCACCACGGCCTGTCGTTCCTGCTCGTGCCCATGGACCAGCCGGGCAGGATCGAGGTGCGGCCGGTCCGTCAGATGTCGGGCACCAGCGAGTTCAACGAGGTCTTCTTCGACGGGGCGCACGCCGGGGACGTCGTCGGCGGCGAGGGCAACGGGTGGGCGGTCGCCATGGGGCTGCTGGCCCTGGAGCGCGGCGTTTCCACGCTCGTCCAGCAGATCGGGTTCGCCGCCGAACTGGACCGGGTGGTCCGGGCCGCCGTCGACGGCGGCGCCGTCACCGACCCGGTCCTGCGCGAGCGCCTCGTGAGGCAGTGGGCGGAGCTGCAGACCATGCGCTGGAACGCCCTGCGCACCCTGGGCTCCACCGGCGACTCCGGCGCACCGAGCGTGGCGAAACTGCTCTGGGGCGGCTGGCACAAGCGCCTCGGCGAGCTGGCTGTGGAGATCAGGGGCGCGGCGGCTGCCGTCGGCCCGGACGACTGGTCGGCGCAGACACCGTACGAACTCGACGAGGCACAGCGCCTGTTCCTGTTCACCCGGTCCGACACCATCTACGGCGGCTCGGACGAGATCCAGCGGAACATCATCGCCGAGCGGGTGCTCGGCCTACCGAGGGAGCCGAGATGAGAGGCGTCGTCTTCGACGGCAAGCGGACCGAGGTCGTCGACGATCTGGAGATACGTGATCCGGGCCCCGGCGAGGTGCTGGTGGCGGTTGCCGCGGCCGGGCTGTGCCACAGCGATCTGTCGGTGATCGACGGGACGATTCCGTTCCCGTCGCCGGTGGTGCTCGGGCACGAGGGCGCGGGCGTGGTGGAGGCGGTCGGTGCGGGCGTCGTCCATGTGGCGCCCGGTGACCATGTGTCGCTGTCCACGTTGGCCAACTGCGGGGCCTGCGCCCAGTGCGACCGGGGCCGGCCGACGATGTGCCGCAAGGCGATCGGGATGCCGGGGCAGCCGTTCTCGCGGCGCGGCAAGCCGCTGTACCAGTTCGCGTCCAACTCGGCCTTCGCCGAACGGGCCCTGGTCAAGGCCGTGCAGGCGGTGAAGATCCCCGCAGACCTGCCGCTCACCTCGGCGGCCCTGATCGGCTGCGGGGTGCTGACGGGAGTCGGAGCCGTACTCAACCGGGCGAAGGTCGACCGGGGCGACACGGTCGTCGTGATCGGCACGGGCGGCATCGGACTCAATGTGATCCAGGGCGCCCGGATCGCGGGCGCCCTGACGATCGTCGCCGTCGACACCAACCCGGCGAAGGAGGCGGTGGCACGGCAGTTCGGCGCGACGCACTTCCTGACGTCCGCGGAGGGCGTACGGGAGATCCTGCCCAGCGGCGCGGACCACGCCTTCGAGTGCGTGGGCCGTACGGAACTGATCCGTACCGCGATCGACCTGCTGGACCGGCACGGACAGGCGATCCTGCTGGGCGTCCCGGCGGCGACGGCCGAGGCGTCGTTCCTCGTCTCGTCGATGTACCTGGACAAGTCGATCCTGGGCTGCCGGTACGGCTCCTCGCGCCCGCAGCGGGACATCGCGCTCTACGCGGACCTGTACCGGCAGGGCAGGCTGCTCCTGGACGAACTCGTCACCGAGACGTACGCGGTGGAGGACTTCGCCAAGGCGGCGGACGACGCACACCACGGCCGGGTGGCGCGGGGCGTGCTGGTCTTCTGAGCGGACACGGGCTAGGCCCTTCCGGTGCGGAACGTGCGCCGGTACACCGTGGGGGACACCCCCAGCGTCGCCTGCAGATGCTGCCGCAGCGATGTGGGCGTCCCGAACCCCGCGTCCCTCGCCACCTGGTCGATCGACAGGTCCGTCGACTCCAGCAACTGCCGGGCGCGTTCGACCCGCTGCCGGGTCAGCCACTGGACGGGGCTGACGCCGACCTCCTCCCGGAACCGGCGGGTGAACGTCCGTACGCTCATCGACTCCTGCTGCGCCATGTCGCGCAGCAGGATCGGGCGCTCCAGCCGCCCGAGCGCCCAGGTACGCGCGGAGGTGGTGGTCGCGAACTGCGCTTCGGGCACCGGGCGCTGGATGTACTGCGCCTGCCCGCCGTCCCGGTGCGGGGGCACGACCGTGCGGCGGGCGACGTCATTGGCGACGGCCGTGCCGTGGTCGCGGCGCACGATGTGCAGGCAGAGGTCGATTCCGGCGGCGACCCCGGCGGAGGTCAGGACGTCCCCGTCGTCGATGAACAGGACGTCCGGGTCGACCTGGACCTTGGGGAAGAGCTGCTGGAAGTGCTCGGCCGACGACCAATGGGTGGTGGCGGGGCGCCCGTCGAGGTAGCCGGCGGCGGCCAGCACGTAACTGCCCGTGCAGATGGAGACCATCCGCGTGCCCGGCCTGATGTGCGCGAACGCGGCGGCCAGCTCGTCGGTGAGCCTGCCCTCCGTGTAGACGGGGCCGAGTTCGTACGACGTGGGGATCACGACCGTGTCGGCGGTGGCCAGGGTCTCGGGGCCGCGTTCGACGGTGATCGTGAAATCCGCGTCGGTGCGGACCGGGCCCGGGGGGCGTACGGAACAGGTCACGACTTCATAGAGTTTGCGGCCCTTGTTGCGCGGCTCGGAACCGAGCGAACCGCCGAAGATCCTTTGGGGGATGCCCAGTTCGAAGGGGAGCAGCCCGTCGAGGGCCAGGACGACGATCCGATGCGGCATGGGCGGACTCCCTTCATCTTTAGCTGGTATAGACCTTAAGCTGATACATGTCACTGCTGTGAAGGAAAAGTCAGCAGAGCACACGCGCATTCCCGCCGCGGGCCGGGAGGGCGTACCGGTGGTGGTAGGGCCCGGAGCGGTTCGGACGGCCCGGCACGCACGTGCGGTCGCGGCCGGGGCGGCGGCGCTGACCGTCGCCGCCGGGCTCGGGGTCAGGGCGTTCGCGGACGGTGATGTCGCCAAGTACGCCGGGGACGCGCTCTACACCGTGCTGGTCTGCGCCCTGGTTGCCGTGATCGCGCCCCGTGCGCGGCCGGTCGTCAAGGCCGGGACGGCGCTCGCGTTCAGCTGGGTGGTGGAGCTGCTGCAGCTGACCGGGGTGCCCGCGGAGCTCTCCCGGCACAGCGCGGTGGCGCGGCTGGTGCTCGGCTCGACCTTCAACGCACCGGATCTGTTCTGGTACGCGGTGGGGGCGGGGTTCGCCTGGGTGGCGCTGGCCCCGGCTACTTCTGCTGCTTCGCCCGGTCGCGCTCCTCGGACTTCTGCATCTCGATGACCTGGAGGACATGGGCGCTGGTCTGCCTGCGCACACTGCCGCCGACGAGTAGCGCCGCGCCGAGGACGGACAAGGGGGCGGAGATCCCCAGAACGGCCAGCTGCTTCGGCCACTCGGTGACCACCTTGCACTGCATGGAGACCCGGTAGCAGTACGCGTCCTGCTGGTCCACCAGCAGGAAGCCCAGCCAGATCCACAGGGCGCAGGCGACGATCAGCAGCACGGCGCCCCAGGTCTGCATCAGCACGGAGCGGTGGTGGAACTGCTGGCGTGCTGCCCACTGCATGGGATCCCCCGGTTCGGTATGCGACGAAGCCGAAGGGGTGGACGCACCGCCCGCCGACCGACAGGTGATCGTACGCGCATACGAGCCCGTCCGGGCCGGAAAATGTCGGCCCGGCATGGCCCGATTCCTGCGAAGGGTGACCCTCCGGCCACTCGTGAGGGCGTACGTCATGACCCGATGCTGAGTGACGTGACCCAGACAACCGAAAGCGCCGCCCGGGACGACGACCGGCAGGCCACCCCCGCAGCCCCCGACGGGCGCTCCCGCCGGCGCATTCACCGCGCCTGGATCGTCGCCGTCGTCACCTTCGTGACGATCATCGGCGGCGCCGCCTTCAACTCCCTGCCCGGCCTGCTCATCGACCCGCTCCACACGGAGTTCGGCTGGTCGCGCGGGGAGATCGGACTCGCCGTCTCCATCGACATGGCGCTGTACGGGCTCACCGCGCCGTTCGCCGCCGCGCTGATGGACCGCTTCGGCATCCGCCGGGTCGTTGTCGTGGCGCTTTCCACGGTCGCGGCCGGGGCGCTGGCCAGCGTCTGGATGACGGCCTCCTGGCAGCTGATGATCTATTGGGGGCTGCTCGTCGGTCTCGGTACCGGCTCGATGGCGTTGGCCTTCTCGGCAACGGTCACCAACCGCTGGTTCGTCGCCCGGCGCGGCCTGGTCACCGGCATCCTCACCGCGGCGGGCGCCTCCGGCCAGCTGGTCTTCCTGCCGCTGTGCGCCTGGATCGTCGAGGAGCACGGCTGGCGCCCGGCCTCGGTGACCGTCGCACTGGCCGCGCTCGTCGTCGTCCCGTTCGTCTGGCTCCTGATGCGCGACCACCCGGCCGATGTGGGCCTCGCCCCGTACGGCGGCACCTATGTGGAGAAGCCCGCACCCGCACGCGGGGCGGCGAGGCGCACCGTAGGCGTACTGGCCGATGCGGCCCGCACCGGACCGTTCTGGCTGCTGGCCGGTACGTTCGCGATCTGCGGGGCCTCGACCAACGGCCTGATCCGCACGCACTTCGTGCCGTCGGCCCACGACCACGGCATGCCCATCACCGCCGCGGCCTCGCTGCTCGCCGTCATCGGGGTCTTCGACATCATCGGCACGGTCTTCTCCGGCTGGCTCACCGACCGCTTCGACGCCCGTCGGCTCCTCGCCGTCTACTACGCGCTGCGCGGCATCTCGCTGCTCTTCCTGCCGATGCTGATGGCGCCGACGGTGCATCCGCCGATGGTGTTCTTCATCGTCTTCTACGGCCTGGACTGGGTCGCCACCGTCCCGCCGACGCTGGCTCTGTGCCGCGAGCAGTACGGCGAGGACAGCGCCATCGTCTTCGGCTGGGTCCTCGCCTCCCACCAGGTGGGCGCGGCGCTGGTGGCGTTCCTGGGCGGGGTGGCGCGCGATGTGTTCGGCTCGTACGACATGGTCTGGTACGCGTCGGGGGCACTGTGCGCGATGGCGGCGCTGATGGCGTTGGTGATCCGGCGGGTCCGGGAGCCGTCGGGCGCTGCCGCCGGACTCGGCTGACGTTCTCGGACGCAGACGGGCGCCGACGGGCGCACGGTGGCGACCAGTCAGGCGGAGAGGTTCTCGGCGACCGTCAGGAAGACGTGGAGGTTGGCGATGTCGCTGACCGCGACGCTGCACCAGCGGCCGGATTCGCCGGTCCTCATGACGTGCACCCTGCCCGCCCCGACCTGTATCTCCTGGACGTCGGACCAGGGGAGGTGACCGTTCCGGGTGGTGGCCATGCCGGTGCGGGAGAGCGAGAAGTCACCGAAGTTGACCTTCTGGCCTTCCAGGATCGATTCCAGGACCGCCGGGCCCTGGGCGCGGAGGATGGCCCCCTGCATATGAGGTCCCCAGGTTGGGGGGCCTTCATAGAATTCCGTGATCGTTGCGCTGACACGACCCGGGCCGACCGCGGAGTAGACGTATTTGATGGGGGCGGGGACACCGTTGATGATCATCTGGTTGATGTCCTGGTAAAGCCGCACGGAGTCCCAGCGGATGGCGACCATGCCGTCGCCGGACTGCGGGTGGACGATCATTCCGTTCTCGAACAGGTGGAGACGCTTGGCGGCCTGCCTTCTGCTGAAGTCCGGATACCGGCGCAGCCACCAGAAGAACAGCAGTCCGGGTATCACGAAGATCGCCAAGAGGTGGACGATCGCGAAGATGTAGAGGGCGAAGAGCGGCTTGCTCAGGCGCTTGGGGGTGAACGTACCCTCCAGTGCGCCGAGTTGATGACGGGCGGCCAGTTCGGCGGCCTCGGGTGACAGGGGGGTCGGTGCTGTTGCCATGAGTCTCTCCTTCGCGTTCGCGCCGGAATGACCGGGGTGCCGGGTCATCGCCGGGTCCGCGCGATCAGCTGGGCGAGGAGGCGGGTACGGGGGATCATCTGCCCGACCGCGACGTGCTCGGTATCCGCGTGGGCTCCGCTGCCGACCGCACCCAGGCCGTCCAGCGTCGGACAGCCCGTGCCCGCGGTGTAGTTGCCGTCTGAGGCGCCGCCCACGGCGACACCCCGCAGCGGCTCCTGCCCCAGCTCGGAGGCGATCGCGGAGGCGAGGGCGAACAGCTCGGCGGAGGACTCCGGTTCCATCGGGGGCCGTCTCCTGCCGCCCAGTACGCTCAGCCGAGCTCCGGGCGTCCGGGCGGTCAGCCCCTGCATGAGTGCGTCGATCCGGTCCTGCGCCGCCAGGGTCGGCACGCGCACGTCCACCGACACCTTGGCCTGAGCGGGCACCGTGTTGAGGGTGGTGCCGGCCGACAGCAGGGTGGGCGTGACGGTCGGGGCGCCCAGGACTGAACCGGTGGTGCCCATCGAGGCTGCGAGGCCGGCGACGGCCAGGACCTGGTGGGCGGCCTCGATCGCGGCGTTGACCCCCTTCTCCGGTTCCAGACCGGCATGAGCGGCCCTGCCGTGCACCACGACCTCGTACCGCGAGGTGCCCTTGCGGGCGGTCTTGAGGGCGCCCTCCGCATTGGCGGACGGCTCCAGCACATAGGCCGCCGCGCAACCGCGCGCGGATTCCTCGACCAGCGCCCGGGAGGTCGGGGAGCCGACCTCCTCGTCCCCGTTGACCAGCACGCACACGCCGTCGGGGGACGGCAGGGAGGACAGTGCGTGGAACATCTGCACCAGCCCGGCCTTCATGTCGAGGACCCCGGGGCCACGGGCGACCCCGTCGGCCACCGACCAGGGATGCGTCTCCAGCGAACCCATGGGCCACACCGTGTCGTGGTGTCCCACCAGGAGCACACGCGGTGTGCCGAAGGTCCACCGCAGATGAGGCACCCCGTCGATCACGATCGTCTCCGGCACCCGGCCCAACAGCCTTGCGCCCAGGGCGCCGACGACCTCGGCGCTGCGGGCCAGCGCCGCGTGGTCGGCCGAGAAGGATTCGCAGACCACGAGCTCCTTCAGATCGGCCAGCATCGCCGGCAACGCGAGCGCGGCTCGCGCGGTCACCGGCCCCGCCCCGGATCGGCCTTCATCGGTAACGACACGTTTCCTCCTCGGAGTTGATGCCGGCGAAGTCGCGTGGCGGCGGTGCCGTCCGGCCCCGTCCCGCAAGCGCGACCACGTGATTGACGCTAGGGCGGGACAAGGCATTCCACCAGCGACTAGATTGCATGCGAGCCATGCTTGGGGGGAATGTGTTCGAGATCGACGCACTGCGTCTGCTGGTGACGGTGGCCGGGACCGGATCGTTCACGAAGGCCGCGGTTCAGCTCGACTACACGCAGTCCGCGGTGTCCCGGCGCATCGCCTCGTTGGAGAAGCAGGCCGGCGGGCCGTTGTTCGAACGGCTCGCCCGGGGCGTACGGCTGAACCCCGCCGGGCATGCGCTGCGCCGTCACGCCGTGGAGGTGCTCGACCGTCTGTCGAGGGCGGAGCACGAGCTGACCGTGATCCACGCGGGGCACGGCGGGACGCTGCGCGTGGGGGCGTTCGCCACCGCCAACATCTCGTTGGTGCCCGCTGCTCTGCGGGCGTTTCTGCAGGCCAGACCGGATGTCGAGGTCATCGCGGCCGAGGGCCGGAGCAGTACGTCGATTCAGCGTCTCGCGGAGGGAGCGCTCGACCTCGCCGTGGTCAGCGACTACCCGTCCGGTCTGCCGTCGGCCGACGGTGTCACCACGGAGTTTCTGCTGGAGGACGAGCTGCTCGTCGCTCTCCCCCGCGATCACCGTCTGGCCGGATCCGGGACGATCGATCTACGGGAACTGCGCGACGAGGCCTGGCTCCAGGACGCGCCTGCGGACCGGCCCATGATGCTCGCCGAGATCTGCGCACGGGCCGGCTTCAGGCCGAAAAAGACCATCCGAATCGCGGAGTGGACCGGGAAGTTCGGCTATGTGGCCGCCGGGCTGGGGGTCGCGCTGGTCCCCTCGCTGGCTGCCTGGGCGGTCCCGGCGGAACTCGCCCTCTGCCGGCTCGGCGACCTCGCCCCGCGCCGGACCGTATACGTCGCGCTGCCCGCCGCCCCGCTTCCGGCGGCACTGAAACTGCGGGATCTGCTGCACGACGCCGTCGGCTGAACCGCACTCGCCGGGCCGGTACGGGCCGGGGGGCCCGGTGCATGCTCACCCGCCGGGCCGGGGCCGCTTTGGACGGTCACCCGGCGCGCCGGGCCCGGACCGCGGTGCGCCGTTCACCCGCCGAGCGGCCCGAACCGCCCGAACGCCCCCCGGTGGAACAGCAGCGGACCGTCCCCGTCCGCCGCCCCCAGCGCCTCGACCCGGCCGACCACGATCAGATGGTCGCCCCCGGTGTGGACGGCCTGGATGCGGCAATCGATCCAGGCCGGTACGGAGTCCAGCAGCGGCGATCCGGTCGCGGGAGCCGCCTCGTACGCCACCCCCGCGAACTTGTCGGCCCCGCTCACCGCGAAGCTCCGGCACAGCGCGCCCTGGTCCGCGCCCAGGATGTTGACGCAGAAGGCCCCGGCGCGGGCGATGCGCGGCCAGGTCGTCGACGTGCGGGCGACCATGAAGGTGACCAGCGGCGGGTCGAGGGAGAGCGACGCGAACGACTGGCACGCGAAGCCCGCCGGCCCCTCCGCGCCGTCCGGGTCGTGCGCGGTGACGATGGTGACACCGCTCGCGAAGTGACCCAGTACGCGCCGGAATTCGGCCGGGTCGACCGGAAGCCGCTCGTCGTCGGTGACGGCCCGCAGATCCGGGCGCGGCAGTGGATCGACCGGCGCCGGCCCTGCGGTGGTGGCGGCGCCGACGGACCTGAGGTACCGGACGGCGGTGGCGGCCATGCCTGCGTGTCCCATCACGGTATCCATTGAAACTGACGCTCCATCAGATGTGAAGGGTGGCGGCGGTACGAGTACCGGAAGCGTGCCGACCGTGCCCCGGAACCGGAACCGGAACTGCTCCTTCAGCGGTGACTCCGACGGCTGGCGGATCAGCGGCACGCCGGACCGGTCCGAACTCAACCGGGAGTACGGCGATCTGGACTCACCGGACCGGTACACGCTCAGCCGGTGACCGGCCCCTGTACCCGCCCGAGCCGGGACCGGGATCGGGGCGAGTGTTGGCGGTCAGCTCCCGGCGGCGTACGTCACGAAGTCCGCCCATGCGTCGGAAGCCACGGCGAACCGGGGGCCCTGCGCGTTCTTCGAGTCGCGGACGTGGACCGTGCGGGGGGTGGTCGCAACCTCGACGCAGTCGTTGGGGTTGCTGCTGTCGCTGTAGCTGCTCTTGAACCACGCCAGCTCGGAGCCGTCCTCGGCAGAGGGCTTGCGAATCATGTTTCTCCCAGCGCTTGCTCGATGAAGGCCAGCGACTCCCGTGCGCTGAGAGCCTCCGCCCGGATGACGCCATAGCGGAGTTCAAGGATCCGTAGCTGCCTCGGACTGGAGACGGGACGACCGCCGAACTCGTCGTCGGAGCGCCCGACCGCCGCACCGTCCTCGAACTTCAGCATCTGGATCCGACCGCCTGTCCCAGGATGATCCCAACAGGCGGTCGGCATCACCTGAATTTCGACGTTGCGCAACTGCCCCACCTCCAGGAGGTGTTCCAGCTGCCTGCGCAGCACCATCTTGCCTCCAATGGGGCGGCTGAGCGTCGCCTCTTCCTGGACGAAGCTCAATTCGGGGGCCGGAGAGCGGTCGAAGATGGAACGCCTGGCCATGCGGCCTGCCACACCGCGCTCCACTTCATCATCCGACAGCGCAGGACGCCTCGTCCTCAGCAGTGCCCGAGCATGCTCTTCCGTCTGCAGGAGACCATGGAGGTTGTGGCTTCCGTACGACAGCAGCTCGACCGCCTTCGCCTCCATCCGCGCCAGATCCCGAATCTTCTTCGGGTACCGGACCTCCGCCACGTCCTTCTTCATCGCGGCGATCAGCCCACCGGCCCCCAGAACCTCGTCCGCCCTGTCCAGATACTCCGGGCGCGGAATCCGCTTCCCGGCCTCGACCTTGTAGACCTGGTCCTCCCCGTACCCGATTGCCACGCCGAACTCGGCGGCCCGCATCCCGGCCGTTTCCCGGCGCAGCCTCAGCTGTCGCCCCACCGTGGCGACGACCGCCGCGCCCGACTCGTCATCGGGGTCGACCTCCCAACCGGGCTCGTCCGCCTCGCCCTCAAACCGCCCCGTACTGTCCGTATCCACCCGCATCCGCGCCACCTCCGACGTGCCGTCACAACGCGGCACCCCCTACCCGTACTCCCCCTCCGGACAGCCCGGACAGCTCCGGACAAGTGCCGGACAGTCACCGTACGCATCCGACTGATCACTGGTCAGCGTAAGTGTGCCCGGCCACGCTGGGTGATGTGAATCAAGAAATCGGCCTCCCTCAACGCACTGTCCTCAGCCGCACGTTCACCGTGTTGCTGTCTCCCACCCGACGGGGAGCCAGGCTGGCTCGGCTGCTCACCACCGCGCATCTGGGCGAGTGGGGGCTCCCTTCGGGGACGGCCGCGCAGATCGTCGCCGAACTGGCGGCCAACGCCCTGGTCCACGGCTGCGTGCCGGGGCGGGACTTCCGGCTCGGCCTCACGGTCCACAGCGGCGCGCTTCTGCGGATCGAGGTGAGCGACGCCCGTGGCGAATGTCTTCCGCCCGGTCCGGCGGGCTTGGCCAGCCCGGGCGACGACTGCGAATCCGGGCGCGGCCTGCTGATCGTCGAGGCGCTCGCCGACCGTTGGGGTGTCAGCTCCGGGCCCTTCCCCCGCAAGACCGTCTGGGCCGAACTCGACCTCGCACCGTGACCGCCGCCACCGGGTCGTGGATTTCCGCGATCCGGTGATCCGTGACGCGGTGCCGCGCGACATCAAAAGCCTTGAATACCTTGGGCAATGACTCCTCCCAACCCCACCCCCTGCCGTCACCCACAAGAGTGATGCAAGCCAACTGGGCCGGAATTTCGGCTGGTTGGTCGGCATATGCTCGCCGTGACGAACAACCCCAGACATGCGACGGCCCCCGGCCGGGACGGCAATCCCGATCGAGGGCCTGACCACCGAGGAAGAAGAGCCTTCCCGATGGATACTCAGCAGATTAGCGCGCCCGCGCGCGCCTCGTCCGGTGTCGTGCACGACAACTCCCGGCACACCAGCCGCTTCACGGTCGTGGGCAACCACCTCACCCAGCACCGCGAGCTCTCCCTCACCGCGATCGGGCTAGCCGCGCACATCCAGTCCCTGCCCGCCGGGGCCAGGATCGGCATCAAGGACCTCGCCGGCCGCTTCCCGGAGAGTGAGGCCCGGATCGCCGCAGCGTTACGCGAACTCGAAGCCCACGGCTACCTTCGGCGTACCAGGACGCGCCTGGCCAACGGCCGGATCGTCACCCGTACCGTCTCCTGCAACCAGCCCGTCGACCGGCGGGTCACAGAAGCTCTGCCCGGCCGCGCGTGTCCGCCACGTCCGCAGCGTACGGCCCGGCCGCCGGCGCCTGTCCGGCCCTCGTCGAACTCACCGCACAAGGCCTGGGCAACCGCCCGGCCGCACAACAGTGGAGGAACCTGGTGGCCGTGGACCTTTCTTTCTACAAGTCACCGCTCTCGGAAGAAATCCGGGACGAAGGCCGCGTGGAAGGCCTTGCATACGCCATCCTTGCGATTTTCGAACAGCGCGATATCGACGTCCCCGACGAGGTCCGCGAGCGGATTACCGGCTGCGATGACCCTCAGGTCATGCGCCCATGGCTCAGCCGCGCCGTCACCGCCACCACCGCCACCGACGTCTTCACCGAGAAGTAATCCCGGCCTTGCCGAGGCCCAGCGGTCTCCTGCGTGAACCGGTGGGCCTCGGCCGCACAACAGTGGAGGAACCTGGTGGCCGTGGACCTTTCTTTCTACAAGTCACCGCTCTCGGAAGAAATCCGGGACGAAGGCCGCGCAGAGGGCCGCGCAGAGGGCCGTGCAGAAGGTCTCGCGAGGAGCATCCTGCTCCTCCTCGCCCAGGCCGGTATCGACGTACCTGACGAGGCGCGCGAACGCATCACGGGCTGCACCGACCTTGACGCTCTGAGCCGCTGGCTCCTGCGCGCCCCCACTGCCACATCGGTCGAGGACGTCTTCACCGAGAAGTAGGCGGACTGCGGCCGGGACCCCCGATGGTCCGTACGAACCGATGGGTCCCGGCCGCACAGCATTGGAGGAGTCTCTCCGTGGCGGTGGAGGATGACGTGAGCGCCCCCGGAGTCCTCACAGCCCCCGGTACTTCGGTGTACGCCGCTCCACGAAACTCGCCACGCCCTCGTTGGCGTCCTGCGTCGTCATGTTGATCTCCTGGGCCATCGCCTCGGCGGCGAACGCCGACGCCCGGTCGGAGTCCAGGGAGGCGTTCACCAGCTGCTTGGTGAGGGCGATCGTGCGGGTCGGGCCTTCGGCCAGGCGCTGGGCCCACGCGCGGGCAGTCGCCGTCAGTTCCTCGTCCGGGACCACCCGGTTGACCAGACCCAGACGCTCCGCCTCCTGCGCCGGGAGCGAGTCGCCGAAGAACATCAACTCCTTGGTGCGCTGCGGCCCGATCAGGCGCGGCAGCAGATACGCGCCGCCGCCGTCCGGTACGAGGCCGCGGCGCACGAACACCTCGATGAACTTCGCCGAGTCGGCGGCCAGCACCAGATCACAGGCGAACGCGAGGTGGGCGCCGATACCGGCCGCCGTGCCGTTGACGGCCGCGATCACCGGCTTCTCGCAGTCCAGGACCGCGGCGATCAGGCGCTGAGCGCCGAGCCGGATCGTGCGGGCGACATCGCCGGGCACCCGGTCGCCCGTCGCCGTGGCGCCCCGCAGGTCGGCGCCCGCGCAGAAGCCGCGGCCGGTGGCGGTGAGGACGACGGCCCGGACAGCCGGGTCGGCGGAGGCCCCGGCGAGCAGGGCGATGACGCGTTCCCGCTGGTCCCAGGTGACGGCGTTCATCGCTTCGGGGCGGTTGAGCGTGATCCAGGAGACGCCGTTGTCAGTGGTGTGGAGTACCAATGAGTCAAGCGGGTCGGTGGACTCGGTGGTGTCTTCGGGGGAGGACGGCATGAGGCAGCTCCTGGGTAAGTGGTGTGGCCGGTGGCGGCGCGGCGGTCGAGGCGGCCGGCGGGGTGACCGGTCAGCGGCAGACGGCGAGCGCGTCCAGCGCCACCGCGCCCTGCCCCCGCCCCAGCACCATCAGCGGGTTGATGTCCAGCTCGGCGAGGTCGTCGCCCAGTTCCAGGGCCATCCGCTGCACCCGCAGTACGACCTCGACGAGCGCGTCCACATCCACCGGGGGACCGCCGCGTACGCCCTCCAGCAGGGCCCGGCCGCGCAGTTCGCCCAGCATCGACCGCGCCTGGTCCTCGCCGAACGGCGGTACCCGTACCGCCGCATCGTGCAGCACCTCGACCAGTACGCCGCCGAGCCCGACCGTCACCGTCGGCCCGAACAGTGCGTCGTGCGTGACACCGACCATCATTTCGACGCCTCGCTCGATCATCTGGCAGACCAGGACGCCGTCCAGGTCGACGCCTTCGTAGCGGGCGATGTCGGTCAGTTCGCGGTACACGTCCCGCACTTGGCTCGCGGAGGTGAGCCCGACCTTGACCAGACCCAGCTCGGTCTTGTGGGCGAGCCGGGCACCCGACGCCTTCATGACGACCGGGTAGCCGACCAGCCCCGCGGCCCGGACGGCCGCCGCGGCGCTGGTCACCAACTGCTCGCGCGGCACGCGGATTCCGTACGCCCGCAGCAACTGCTTCGCCGCGTGCTCGCTCAGCTGGTGGCCCGGGCGCATCAGTGCCTGCGCCTTGCGGAACGAGGGCGACGGCGTGCGCGGCGCCTCGTCGAAGGGGGAACGGTAGCCGGCGGCGAACCGGTGGTGGTCCAGATAGGCCTTCACGGCGGTGATGCAGTTGCCGAAGGTACGGAAGGTGGCGACGCGGGACGAGCCGAGCAGCGTCGTACGGTACGCGTCCTCCGTACCGACGGGCGAGCCCCACACCACGCACACCAGCTTGTCCGTGGTCTCCGCCGCGTCCACCAGGTCCTGCGCGAGCCTGTCGCTCATCGGGGGGAACGGGCCGGTGATCGGGCAGATCAGCACCCCGACGGCGGGGTCGGCGAGGATCGCGTCGATGATCTTCCGGCCGCGCCAGTCGCCGACCGGATGGCCGCCGTTGTCAATCGGGTTCGCCACGTTCAGATAGCCAGGAATCCACTCGTGGAGCTCGCGCTGCTTCTCCTCGGACAGGGTGGGGAGCTTCAGCCCCGCCCCCGTTGCCAGGTCCGAGAAGTGCGCGCCCGTGCCGCCCGAGATCGAATACACGACGACACCGTCGGCCTGCGGCTTCCGCGCCCGGGCCAGCAGGGCCGCGGTGTCCTGGAGTTCGTCGAGCCCGTCCACCCGGATCACGCCGAACTGCCGCATCGCCGCGTCCACCACCTGGTCGGCGCCGGTCAGCTTGCCGGTGTGTGATGCGGCCGTCCTGGCCCCCGTCTCCGTACGTCCCACCTTGACCGCCACCACCGGAACCCCGGCCCGCGCCGCCCGGTCCGCGGACAGCAGAAAGGAGCGCCCGTCCTTGAGTCCCTCCACGTAGCAGGCGATGGCCCCGACCTCGGGGCGCTGCGAGAAGTACGAGATGAAGTCGGCGGTCTCCAGATCCGCCTCGTTGCCCGTGGGCGCCCAGTGCGAGAGCCGCACGCCCAGCTCCTGAAGGGTGTAGACGGGGCGCCCCTGGTGACCGGACTGGGTGATCAGCGCGATGGCCGGTCCGTCCAGATCCTCCCGGAACTCCTCGAAGGCGTTGAGGTTGGTGTTCGGCCCGAGCAGCCGCAGCCCGGACCGCTCCACCGCCGCAGCCAGCCGCGCCTGGGCGGCGGCGCCCTCCTCGCCGGTCTCGGCGAACCCGGAGGCGAAGGCCACGGCGAACTTCACCTTGGCCTGCGCGAGTTCCTCGATCACCGGGAGCGGATCGCCGACCAGCAGCACGGCCAGATCGACCTGCTCCGGAAGGCCCGCGACGGAAGGGGAACAGGCCCGCCCGAACACGGACTCCCGGCTGGGATGTACGGGATACAGCCGCGCCCCGACCCGCTCGGCCCAGCCGATCAGCTGTCGCGTGATCCCGGTATTGGGACGCCCTTCGGTATCGGACGCGCCGATGACGGCCACGGACTCGGGCCGGAAGAACCGGTCCAGATCCGGCACGGGCGCGTGGAGCGGACGGCCGCTGACATCGAGATCGCCCTCCGCAGCGGCGGCCGCCATGCTGTGGACGATGGCATGCGACTCCTCGCCGCAGGCCACCACCCTGGCGCGGAAGTGCGTGGTGAGGGTGCCGTGAGTCGATCCAAGCATCGTTCCGCCCACTCCTGCTCGAGGTCCGTCGGGTGATCGTGCCCGGCCAGCCAGAAGCTGACGCTCTGTCAGGTTACTGAACTGACGGCCCGTCAGGAATGGGTGTGCAGGCAAAGGCTGACCGACGCGCTGCCGCTCTACGCCTGATGCCCGCGCGGAGGCCCCGCCCCGCGCAGTCTCAGCCGGTGCGCGCCAGCCTCTTCGCTATCTTCCGTGCGTCCAGGGCCATTTCGCGGAACATGCCACTGATCGGGTTGGTGAACCCGGTGAAGTACAGGCCGGGGGCCTGCTTGGGCGTGCGGCCGCCGTGCGCCACCGGGCGGCCCCGTGCGTCCAGTACGCCGAGGTGGCCGACCAGTCCCTCCAGGACCCGTCGGTATCCGGTCGCCGCGATCACGGCGTCCGGGGTGATCCGGTCGCCGTCGGCCAGCACGACCGCGTCCTTGTCGAATGATTCGACGGCCGCCACCGGCACCACCCGGCCGCTCTTCACCGCGTCGATCAGCCCCACGTCCTGCACCGGAATGGCGCCGTCCTTCACCCGTGAGTACAGGCCGGTGTCCGGGCGCGGGAGCCCCTGCGCGGTGAGGTCGGGCACGGCAATCCTGGCCATCAGGCGCCCGGCCCGGTCGACCAGCCGGACCGGCAGCCTGCGTACCAGGATGCCGGTCGCCTGCGCGGGCCAGCCCGCCGTCGAGCGGCGCACGATATGGGGCGCGGTGCGCACGGCGATCCGTACCCGGGACGCCCCGCCCTCCACCAGGTCGGCGGCGATCTCCGCGCCCGTGTTGCCGATGCCGACGACGAGGACGTCCCGGCCCGCGTACGGGGCCGGATTGCGGTAGTCGGAGGCGTGCACCAGATCGCCGGTGAAGGTGTCGCGGCCGGACCAGTCGGGGATGCGAGGGGTGTGGTTGTGGCCGGTGGCGACGACGACGGCCCGGCCGGTCAGCACCCGGCCGCCGGTCGCGGTCAGCTGCCAGCTCGTTCCGTCAGAGGCGCGGTCGACCCGGGACACCTCGACGCCCGTCACCACTTCCAGTTCGTGGTGCCCGGCGTACTTCTCCAGATAGCGCACCACATCGTCCCTGGACACCCAGCGTCCGAACCGGCGCGGCATCGCGAGCCCCGGCAGCGCGGACCAGCGCCGGGTCGTGTGGAGGTGCAGCCGGTCGTAGTGGCGGCGCCAGGATGCCCCCACGCTCTCGGACTTCTCCAGCACGACCGCCCGTACCCCCTGCTCGCGCAGGGCCGCCGCGGCGGCGAGACCGCCTGGACCGCCGCCGATGACGTATACGGGCCGGTCCTCGGTGAGGTCGGTGGGGGCCGGTATGGGACCACCGGCGGCAAGTGCACTGTCTGGCATGGTTCGGAGCGTAATCGCGCACCCGGTTGATGGGTCTCGGTCAAGACCGGAATCGATTGCGAATTGATCACGCCTCCCGTCCGCCTCCGTCCGGCCTCGGGGAACATCGGTCCAACCGTTGGCGCCGAGATTGCATCGAGCAGATGGTGGTGCCGGGCGCCCCGCGCGAGGGGACCTGCCCTGCGCCAACGGCAGAAGCTCTCGTCGGCTCTTCCCCGGCCGCCGGCCGGGAAACGCCGCCGCGAACTCACTTGCCCGCCTCACCCGTTGAGGAACTCCGCACACCGGTAGGGGCCCAGCGCGGCGCTTCCGGACGGCCGCAGGGTGACCTCGACGTCGTCGGTCCTGACCTTCGGGTCGAGTACGGACTGGGCGCGCGCCAGGGTGCACACCAGCTGGCCCGTGCCCTGGTCGCGTCCCGACTCCGCATAGGGGCCGTCGAGGCGCACCGTGACGCGGGTGCCCGTTCCGGTCACCGAGTAGCCGCCGAGCTGGACGAGAGAGGTGAGCCCGTCGCGCTGCTCGGCGGGGGGCGGCCCCGCGGCGAGCAGCTTCACCACCGCGTTGAGATCCTTGACCTCCCTGTCGAGCAGGGGCACCCCGCGCAGTCCGCTGTCGGACGCGAAGTACAGCCGCATCCCGCGCGTCGGCCCGGACGCGGGCTCGCCCGCACCTATCACTCCGGTCGGCTGGACGCCGCAGCCCATGAGGGCGATCCCCAGCGCGGCGACCACGACCCCCTGTCGGACCTTCACTCCTTGTCCTCCCCTGTACGTCGCAGGGGCAGCCGCAGTGTGAACACCGCGCCGCGCCGCGGTCCATCGGCCACGTTCGCCACGTCGATCGTGCCGCCGTGCAGCCGTGCGTTCTCCAGTGCGATCGCCATGCCGAGGCCGCTGCCCTGTCCGCTGTCGTCGGCCGCGCCACGCGTGCGGGCCGCGTCCGCCTTGTAGAAGCGGTCGAAGACCCGCTCCCGAGCCCCCGGTGGCAGCCCGGGACCGTGGTCGGCGACCTCCAGCGTCACCCACTCCCCGTCCGCCGCGAGGGCCGTCCCGAGGGTCACGGTGACCGGCGGGGCTCCGTGCCGCAGCGCGTTGCCCACCAGGTTCGCGACGATCACGTCGATGCGGCGCCGGTCGACCACCGCCCGTACACCCTCATCGAGGTGCGTCTGCACCCGGTCCGTCCAGCCGCGCAGCGCCAGCGACGCCCGTACGGTGTCGGCGAGGTCCGTCTCGGCTGCGTTCAGCCGTACCGCCTTGGCGTCGAAGCGGGAGATCTCCATCAGGTCCTCGACCAGCCGGGACAGCCGTGCCGTCTCCGCGCCGACGGTACGGGCCGCCCGCGCCGCGTCCGGCGGCAGCTGGTCGGCGTCCTCCTCCAGGACGGTCGCCACCATCGTCATCGCCGCGAGGGGCGTGCGCAGCTCGTGCGACACGTCCGCCACGAAGCGGCGTGCCTTCGCCTCCTGCTCGCGCAGTTCCGCGTCGGAAGCCTGGAGCGCGTCGGCGGTCTCGTTGAACGTCGTCGCCAGGTCGGCGAGTTCGTCGTGCCCGGTGACGGCGACCCGGCTGCCGAGGTCTCCGGCCGCGAGCTCACGGGTGGCCCGGCCCAGCTTCCGTACCGGACGAAGGACCGTCCCCGCGGCCAGCAGCGCCAGGACGGCGGCCAGCACCACCACCGGCACGATGCCCGCCCGTACGGAGTCCAGCAGGGCGGCGGTGTCGTCGCGCTCGGCCCGCAGATCGGCGATCGCGTAGACCTCCAGGTCGGAGGTGCGGCGGTCCCCGTCGGCGTACGTGACAGGCGTGCCGACGACCAGATAGGGCTCGCCTCGCCACTGCACGCGCTGGAACACGGCGTCGTCGCCGGTCATGACGGCGGTGCGCAGCTCGACGGTGATCCGGCCCTCCGTCTCGGCGAGCGAGTCGGAGACCGCGGTGAGGTCCTGGTAGCGGGCGACCACGATCTTCCCGCCGATGCCGTCCGAGACCTTCGCCGCGAACCGGGACAGCGACTGCTGGTCGGGCGGTACGTCGAAGTCGGCGGCGACCACGCCGACCTGCTCCCGGAGGTCGTTCACGGCGGCGTTCTGGGTGCGCTGGAGGACGGCGGTGCGGGCGTCCCGGTAGGCGAGGGCGGTGGCGGTCACCGCGCTGATGAGGGCTACGACGACGAAGGTGACGACGAGCCGGGTGCGCAGCCCGCCGACGAGCCGTCGGGAGCGCCTCTTCGGGGCGGCGCCGCGCCTGCCTCTGTCCGTACGGTTCACAGCGGCCCGAAGCGGTAGCCGAAGCCCCGCACCGTCTGTACGTACCGCGGCTTCGCCGGTACGTCCTCAAGCTTGGCCCGCAACCGTCCGACCGCCGCGTCCACCAGCCGGGAGTCGCCCAGAAAGGTGTGGTCCCAGATGGATTCGAGGAGCTGCTCACGGCTGAAGACGCGGCCGGGGGAGGCCGACAGCTCCAGCAGCAGCCGCAGTTCGGTGGGCGGCAGCGGGACCGGTGTGCCGTTCTTGGTGACGGTCAGGCCGGCGCGGTCGATCACCAGCCCGGCGAGGTCGGCGTCCGTCCCCTGCGCCTGCCCGGACGGTTCCGCGCGCCGCAGCGCGGCCCGGATACGGGCCTCCAGCACGGGTGCGGTGACCGGCTTGACCACGTAGTCGTCGGCGCCCGCCTCCAGGCCCGTCACGATGTCCTGGTCGTCGCCGCGCGCGGTCAGCATGATGACCGGCAGGGCGGTGGTCCTGGCGCGGATGCGGCGGCACACCTCGAAGCCGTCCATGCCGGGCAGCATCAGGTCCAGCACGGCCAGCTCGACCTTCCCGCCGCCCGGGCCGTCCAGCAGGGCGAGGGCCTCCTCGCCGGTGGCCGCCGTGTCGACGTCGTACCCGTGCCGGCGCAGCACGAGCTCCATTCCGTCCCGTACGGACGCGTCGTCCTCGATGAGCAGTACATGCGGCATGGGGCCGATTATGAGCACGCCGGGACCGCTTCCGCCTACTCCGCACGGGGTGGACGCGCAGGTCGGGGGCATTGTTACGTTCTCATCATGTGGCCATGGAGGGGCCATCATCTGCGGCGGCGAACGTGAAGCGCATGAGCTTCCTCAGGACGAACCCCCGCGCCACCGCCCGGCTGCGCATGGCCGGCCTCGTGGCCCTGCCCGTACTCGCCTTCTCCGTCGCCTGCGGCGGCGGTGACGACAGCGCCGGCGGAGCGAAGAAGGACGACGCGATCGCCGACGTACCGGACGCGCCGACCGCGAGCGCCGCGAAGGGCGAGAACAAGCCGAGCACGCAGCCCGCGGGCAAGAGCGCCTTCTACGACGCACAGATGAAGTACGTCCAGTGCATGCGCGCCAAGGGCGGCTACAAGGACTTCCCCGACCCCAAGCTCAGTGGGCACCTCGACTGGGCGAAGGTCGACGAGATCGGCGCCCAGCCCGGCCGCAACGAAGGCATCAAGGGCGGCAAGAACGGTGTCTGCGTCACCGAGTTGCAGGCCGCCATGACGGCCGAGCCCAAGCGCGACCAGCAGAAGGACTACGAGTCGATGCTCGCGCACGCCAAGTGCATGCGGGACAACGGCGTCTCCAAGTTCACCAACCCGACCATGAGTGGCGGCAACGCCCAGCCGGGCGGCGACCCGAACCCGGCGTCCCCGTCCATCGACTCGAAGTCGCCGGCGTACAAGCAGGCCCGCGAGGCGTGCAAGTCGAAGCTGCTCGATGGTCTGGACGGCATGCAGTGAAGCGCCGCACCACCTTCCTCACGATCGGCGCGGTGACCGCCGCCGCCGTCACCGGGGGAGTCCTGTTCCTCGGCGACGGCGGCGACGCGGGCACCTCCGGGAGGGTCGGCGGCCTGCCGCCCGCCACCGCGACCGTCGTACGCACCGACCTCGTGCAGTCCAAGACGGTCGACGGCAAGCTCGACTTTGCGCAGCGCCGCGCCGTCAAGTCCGCCGTCGAGGGCACCGTCACGGTGGCCGCTTCCGAAGGGAGGACGCTGACCATGGGACAGGCGCTGTACGAGCTGAACGACAAGCCCGTCACCCTCCTCTACGGGCCGGTCCCGATGTTCCGCGAGATGAAGGCGGGCGACCGGGGCAGTGACGTACTCCAACTGGAGCGCAATCTGCGCGACTTGGGGTACGGGTCGAATCTGTACGTCGACACGCGGTACGACAAGGACACCGAGGCCGCCGTCAAGCAGTGGCAGAAGTCCCTGAACCGCGACAGCACCGGCAGGGTCGGCAGGGGCGACGTCGTCTTCCAGCCCGGCCAGGTCAAGGTGGTCTCCGCCGACGCGGCGCTCGCCGACCAGGTCGGCCCGGACGAGCCGGTCCTGACGATCGCCTCCACCAAGCCCGTCGTACGGGCGCAACTGGAGCAGGCCGACGGCGCGCTCACATCGAGAGGCACCAAGGTCGAGGTCACCCTGCCGAGCGGGAAGACCGCGGCCGGCAAGGTCGCCGGGACGGTGCGCCCCGAGGAGCCCGACTCCGGGGGTGGTGCGGGCGCCCAGGAGGGCATCACCGTCGAAGTCGTCCTGGACGGCGGGGCGAGCGCCGCGTCCGGTGAGGACACCAAGGCGTCGGCGAGCGTGAAGTTCGTCAGCGAGGCGCACAAGGGAGTCCTCGCGGTCCCCGTCGAGGCGGTCGTCGCCCTGCGCGGCGAGAACGGCGGCTACGGCCTCCAAGTAGTCCAGGGCGCCACCTCGAAGATGGTGCGGGTGGAGACGGGCATGACCACAGACGGGCAGATCGAGGTCAGCGGCCCGGACGTGCGCGAGGGCATGAAGGTAGGTGTGGCGAAGTCATGACGTCGGTGCCGGTGATCGAACTGCGGGACGCCACCAAGTCCTACCCCGGCGGCGTCCACGCCCTGCGCGGAGTGAACCTCACCGTCGAAGAGGGCGAACTGGTCGCCGTCGTCGGCCCGTCCGGCTCCGGCAAGTCCACGATGCTCAACGTCATGGGCACCCTCGACAAGCCCACCACGGGCACCGTCCGGGTCGCCGGATACGACGTGTCCGAGCTCTCCGACTCCCGGCTCTCCGCACTGCGCGCCCGCCACATCGGCTTCGTGTTCCAGCACTTCCACCTGGCGGCGGGGCGCGACGCGGTGGACAACGTCGCCGACGGACTGCTGTACGCGGGCGTACCGCTGAAGGAACGGCGCACACGTGCGCGGGAAGCGCTCGCCAAGGTGCGACTGGACCACCGCTACTCGCACACGCCGAACGAGCTGTCCGGCGGCGAGAAGCAGCGCGTGGCCATCGCCCGCGCCCTGGTGGGAGACCCCCGGCTGCTGCTGGCGGACGAACCGACCGGGGCGCTGGACACCGCGTCCGGCGAGATCGTCATGGAGCTGCTGCACGAGCTGAACGCGTCCGGCACCACCATCTGCGTGATCACCCACGACAACGAGATCGCGGACTCGCTGCCGCGCCGGGTCCGCTTCAAGGACGGCGAGATCGTCTCGGACTCGCGTTCCGGCGCGCACTCCGCCTCCCGTACGGAAGAGGCCGGTTCATGAAGAACGACCTCAAGCCCTCCCGCCTCTCCCCCCGCGACATCCTCCGCGTCGGTGCGGTCGGCCTTCGCGCGCGTCGCGCCCGCGTGGTGCTCTCGGCGCTCGGCATCGCCATCGGTATCGCGACCATGGTCGCGGTCGTCGGCCTGTCCGAGTCGAGCCGCTCGGACCTGATGGCCCGGCTCGACCGCCTGGGCACCAACCTCCTCACCGCCGAGGCGGGCGAGGACGCCATGGGGCAGGAGGTCAAGCTCCCCAAGAACGCGGTCGCGATGGTCGAGCGCGTCGGCCCCGTGCAGCACGCCACGGCCACCGCCGATGTCGACGCCCGCATCCGCCGCACCGACGTGGTCCCCGAGGAGCGCAGCGCCGGCGTCACCACCCAGGCGGCCCGCATCGACCTGCTGTCCGCGCTCGGCGGCGAGGTCGACAAGGGCGCCTGGCTGAATCCGGCCGGCGAACGCCTCCCGGTGACCGTCCTCGGCGCGGTGGCGGCGGACCGCCTCGGCATCACCCGCACCGGCGAGACCATCATGATGAACGACACGCGCGTGGTCGTCGTCGGCATCCTCAAACCGCTCGAACTGGTCCCCAACCTGGACCGGGTGGCCATGGTCGGATTCCCCGCCGCCGAGCGCTACTTCGGCTTCGACGGCCACCCCACCACCATCTTCGAGCGCTCCACGGACGCCTCGGTGGAGGACGTACGGGCGGTCCTGGCCCGCACCATCAGCCCCGGCAACGAGGCGGCCGTCAAGGTCTCCCGCCCCTCGGACGCGCTGGCCGCCAAGGCCGCCACCGACGAGGGCCTGACGACCCTGATGCTCGGCCTGGGCGCGGTGGCCCTCCTGGTCGGCGGTGTGGGCGTTGCCAACACCATGGTCATCTCCGTCCTGGAGCGCCGCCAGGAGATCGGCCTGCGCCGCTCGCTGGGCGCGACCCGCAACGCGATCCGGCTCCAGTTCCTGACCGAGTCGCTGCTGCTGTCGGCGCTGGGCGGGGCGACGGGCGCGCTGCTGGGCGCGGCGGCGACGTACGGCTTCGCGCGGGTCCAGGGGTGGACGGCGGTGGTCCCGCCCTGGTCCCTGGCCGGCGGCCTGGCCGCCACCCTCCTGATCGGCGTGGTCGCGGGCCTCTATCCGGCGATCCGCGCCTCCCGTCTCCACCCGACGGTGGCTCTGAACGCGACGTGAGGCGGCGGCGTACGGGGCGCCCTCTTGAGGCGGCGCCCCGTACGCCCCACGCCGCCCTGCACTTCTTCGGCCCCGCCGTCGCCGCCGGCTCCGCCTCCCGTCTGCCTCTCGCACGCCTCTTGCGCGAGCCGCCCGCCATCAGGTGAACTGACGTACCGTCAGATTCATTGAGCGGGAGGCCCCATGCAGACGATCTGGCTCGGCGGAGCCGAGTGGCTCGCCGTTCTCCGGATAGGCCTCGGCCTGTGGTGGCTGGAGAGCTGGCGGCACAAGGACAAGAAGGGCTGGTTCGAGCGCGGTACGGGCATCGCCTGGGCCGCGGATGTCGCGGGCAAGCACAGATGGCCGGTGGTGAAGAGCGGCTTCGAGAAGATCGTCGCGCCGCGCCCCCGGCTCATGGCCCATGTCGTCGTCTACGCGGAACTCGCCCTCGGGCTCGGCCTGGTGCTGGGATTCCTGACCCCCGTCGCACTCGTCGCCGGGCTCCTGCTCAACCTTCTCTACCTGGTCCTGATGATCCACGACTGGGCCGAGCAGGGGCAGAACGCGATGATGGGGCTCATCTCGCTCGTGACACTGTTCGCGATGTCCTGGCAGACCTGGTCCCTCGACGACGCGATCGGACTCTTCCTGTGACCACGGCAGCAGTACGTTTCGACCTCCCCGAACCCGACGCCTTCACCCGCCCCTACTGGGACGCCGCCGCCCGGGGGGAGTTGCTGCTCCGCCGCTGCCGCACCTGCGGGCGCGCCCACCACTACCCCCGCGAGTTCTGCCCGCACTGCTGGAGCGAGGACGTGGCCTGGGAGCGGGCGAGCGGACGGGCCACGCTCTACACATGGTCCGTCGTCCACCGCAACGACCTGCCGCCGTTCGGTGCCCGTGTGCCGTACGTCGCCGGCGTCGTCGATCTGGCCGAGGGGCCGCGGATGATGACGCAGATCGTGGAGTGCGCGGAGTCGGGCCTGGCGATCGGTATGGCGCTGCGGGTGGCATTCCGGCGGGAGGAGGATCAGGAGGCTGTCCCGGTCTTCCGGCCGCGGTCCTCCGGCACCGGCTGACCCTGCCCGTTACAGCCCCGGCGCCCCCCACACCGGGAACCACCGGGCCAGATCCTTCTCCATCCGGAGGTCGTCCCCGAGTACCGCCCGGACCTGCAGCTCCAGCTGATTGTCACGCTTCTCGGCGCCGCCCGGCACCGGAGCGAACGGATAGAACGTGCCGCGCTTGTAGAGGTAGACCAGGGCCAGCGGACGGTCCCGCGCGTCCCGGAAGCCGATCAGGGAGCAGAGCAGCTGCGGCCCGAAGCCGCCGTCCTGGAGCAGGGTGTTGACCGCGTGCAGGTCGTTGACCAGGGCGGGGGTGTCCTCGGCCGGCCGGCGGGCGAGCAGCCAGGTGTAGCCGTAGCTGTCCTGGCTGAACTCCACCGGGATGCCGCCCCGGCCGGTGTCGGCGTCGAGCAGTTCGCGTACGTCCTGTTGGATGCGGGCGAAGGTGCCGCCCTCGACGCCCGCGAAGCACACCGAGCCGAGGCCGGTGGGGGCGAACCCGGCGCCCGCCTGGAGGGTGAGGGCGGCGGAGGGCACGGCGAAGAGCTGGTCGAGGTCGGGGCGGACCGGTTTGCTGCGGCCCAGGATGGTGTCGAGGAGACCCATGAACATTCCTTACGGGCGGGCGAGGTCGGCGGAGATACGGGCCAGCTGGTCCAGGCGCTGTTCGAGGGTCGGGTGGGAGGAGAGCAGCCGGCTCAGGCTCTCCTTGGAGGAGAACGCGGGAACGAAGTAGAAGGCGTTGTACGGCTCCGCCTTCCGCAGGTCCTCGGTCGGGATGCGGGCCATCTGGCCGCTCACCTTCGTGAGGGCGGAGGCGAGCGCCGAGGGGCGGCCGGTGAGCAGGGCGGCGGTGCGGTCGGCGGAGAGCTCGCGGTAGCGCGAGAGCAGCCGGGTGAGCAGGAAGCTCAGGGCGTACACGACGGCGCTGACCAGCGGGATCAGCATGATCGCGATGCCGACGGGGTCATTGCTCCGGCTGTTGCGGGAGAGGCCGCCCCACAGGGCGACGCGGGTGATGATGCCGGCGAGCACACCGAGGAACGAGGCGATCGTCATGACGGCGACATCGCGGTGCGCGACATGCGACATCTCGTGCGCGAGTACGCCCTCCAGCTCCTCCGGTTCCAGTCTGCGGAGCAGTCCGGTGGTGGCGCAGACGAGGGCGGTCTTCTCGCTCCGGCCGGTGGCGAAGGCGTTCGGCACATCGCTCTGGGCGATGGCCACCCGTGGCTTGGGCATGTCGGCCAGGGCGCAGATCCGGTCGACCGTGCCGTGCAGTTCGGGCGCCTGCTCGGGGGTGACCTCCCGGGCGCCCATGCTGAATGCGGCGATGCGGTCGCTGAACCAGAACTGGGCGATGAAGAGTCCGCCGGTGAAGATCAGAATGATCGGCCAGGCGCCGCGCAGCACCGCGAGCAGCACGCCGACCAGCACCACGTACAGCAGACCGATCAGGAACATGGTGGTCACCATGCGCGTGGTCAGCCCGCGGTCGGGGGCGTAACGGGAACGGGTTCGGCTCATCGGTGCCTCCAGTCCTCACCTGTCTCCCATAGTGCTCCTTCACGGTTGAATCCGAATAAAACGGCGACCTGCGGGCGCGGTTCCTGCGGCTCTCACGGCCAGAGCAGTTCCCGCGTCCAGTCCGCACCGTCCCGGCGGTAGCGCAGTCGTACGTGCCGGCGCCTCGCGTCGCCCTGGAAGAACTCGACCTCCCGCGGCTCGACCACGTACCGCGTCCAGCTCGCGACCTCCGCGTCCGGCTCGGCCGAGGCCCGTTCCCAGGCGGCGTCGGCGGTCCGGGCCAGTTCCCCCGGCGAGGCCAGCACCTCGCTCTGCGACCCGGTCAGCGCCGATGCGAGTGCCCCGGTCGAGCGGGCGTGCAGATCGGCCAGGCTCTCGGCAGGTGCGCAAGCGGTGACCGGCCCCCGCACTCGTACCTGCCGCCCCTGCACCGGCCAGTAGAAGCCGAGCGCCGCGTACGGGTGGGTGGCGAGCTGGCGGCCCTTCGCGCTGGTGCGGTGCGTGGCGAAGTGCCAGCCGCGCTCGTCCGCGTCGTGCAGCATCAGCGTCCGTACGTCAGGGTGTCCCTCGGCGTCGACGGTGGCCAGCGACATCGTGTGCGGCTCGGCCTGCCCGGCGGCCACGGCCTCGGCGAACCAGGTGTGGAAGAGGGGGAGCGGGGCGGAGGGTGCGGTGTCCGGGGCGAAGGCGGGAAGCTCCACGTCCCAGACCCGCTGGGCGTGGAGCAGGTCCAGGAAGCTCTGCTGTGCGTCGGTCTTCTGTGCGTCGCTCATGGCCCCATTGCAGCGCATGGCGCCATCGCGCGGGGCGTCGGGAATATCGCGTAGCGCATGGCCCGGCGTCATCCCGGGCCCCGGCGCATGGCCCTGCTGATCGCGTCCATCGCCTCGGTCGGGGGACTGCCGCGCTTCACCCGCGACGCGGAAGACCTCAAGGGTCTGGAGGGGCGCTCACGGGCGTCGCAGTGTGACCGGCCGCCCCCGCCGGAACCCTCACCCCCGCCCCAGCACCACCGTCCCCGACGAGCAGAACCAGCCGCCCGTCCCCGATGCCACCGCCAGCTCCGGGCGCCGCCCGCCCGCCCTGTGCACCTGGCGCTCGCCCGCCTCGCCGCGCAGCTGCCGTACCGCCTCCACCAGCAGGAACAGTCCGCGCATCCCGGGGTGGCAGGCGGACAGGCCACCGCCGTCGGTGTTGACCGGCAGCTCGCCCGTCAGGCCGGTCCGGCCCTTCTCCACGAACGCGCCGCCCTCCCCCTTCGCGCAGAAGCCCAGGTCCTCCAGCGTCACCAGCGTCATATAGGTGAACGCGTCGTAGATCTCGGCGAGATCGATGTCCGCCGGCCGCACCCCGGCCCGTTCGAACGCCAGGCGGCCCGAGACCGCCGCGGGGGAGACCGTGAAGTCGTCCCACTCGGACATGGCGGAGTGCGAGACGTGCTCACCCGTACCGAGGATCCACACCGGTTCCTTCGCCGTGTCCGGTACGTACTCCTCGGCGGCCAGCAGCACCGCGCAGCCGCCGTCGCTGCGGATGCAGCAGTGCAGCTTGGTGAACGGGTCCGAGATCATCGGCCCCGACAGCACGTCGTCCACGGTGATCGGGTCACGGAACATCGCGTCCGGGTTGGCCGCCGCGTTCGCCCGCGCCTGGACCGCCACCTCGGCGAGCTGCTCCAGGGTCGTCCCGTACTCGTGCATATGGCGGCGGGCGGCCATCGCGTACTTGGCGATCAGAGAGTGCCCGTACGGCACCTCGAACTGGAGCGGGCCGCGCGCCCCGAAGGAGAGGTTGGAGGTCCGACGGCCCGCCTTGATGTCCGCGCGGGCCGTCGACCCGTACACCAGCAGTACGGCATTGGCGTGACCCGCCGCGATGGCGTCCGCCGCATGGGCCGCCATCACCTCCCAGGTCGAGCCACCGACCGCGGTGGAGTCCACCCAGGTGGGCTTCAGCCCCAGATACTCGGCGACCTCGACCGGGGCGAGCGTGCCGAGCCCGGCGGAGGCGAAACCGTCGACGACGGACCGGTCCAGACCCGAATCGGCCAGTGCCCGGCGGGCCGCCTGGGCGTGCAGGGCGTACGGCGTGGCCTCGTCGACGCGCCCGCAGTCGGCGAGGGATATGCCGACGACAGCGACCTTGCGGTGGGAAGAAGGCATGAATCTGACGGTACATCAGATAGTGGGTGCGCGGACCGCTCGGTGGGACGGGATCTTCCCGGCCCCTCCCGGTGCGCGACTCTGTGCATCTGGTGGATTCACCCCTAGCATGACGGCCCGTCAGATCAGAGGTCCGAGGCCCCTGAGGGGAAGGAGCCCGACGATGGATGCCGCCTTCACCGCGGAACAGGACGAGATCCGCCGCACCCTGCGCGAACTGCTGGCCAAACGCAGCGGACCCGACGACGTCAGGAGTGCCGTACGGACCGCCGACGGGTACGACGAGCCCCTGTGGCGACAGCTCGCCCAGGACCTCGGGCTGCCCGGGCTCGCCCTGCCGGAAGAGTACGGAGGCGTCGGCTGCGGCCTCGCCGAGCTCGCCGTCGCCTGTGAGGAGACCGGCCGTGCCCTGCTGCCGTCGCCCCTGATCGCCACCTCCGCACTCGCCGCGCCCCTGATCGCCGCCCTCGGCACCGAGGCCCAGCGCACCGCCCTGCTGCCGCGCATCGCCGCCGGAGCCCTGACCGCGACCCTGGCCGTCCCCGGCGGCTCGCTCGCCACCGCACTCGGCCTCACCGGTGACCCCACCGGCGGCGCCTGGGCGGGTGGCGGCCGGGCGGGCGGCATACAGGCCAGGCCGGTCGGCGGTGCGGAGGGCTGGCGGCTGTACGGGGAGGCCGCGCAGGTCCTCGACGGGCACAGCGCGGGACTCCTCCTGGTCGCCGCCCACACCGGCGGCTTCCCGCGCAGCCGTACGCTCCTCTTCCTGGTCCGCCCGGACACGGCGGCCGGAATCGTCCGCACCCGCCGGACCTCGCTGGACGAGACCCGCCCGCTGGCCCGCATCGAACTCCGCGACACCGAGGCCGAACTGCTCGGCGCGGACGACACCGTGGACATCACCGACGCACTCGCCCCGGCCGGACGCGGGGTCGCCGCACTGCTCGCGGCGGAGGCGGTGGGGGCGGCGGCGAGCGCACTGGAGCGGACCGTCGAATACGTCAAGGCGCGCGAACAGTTCGGCCGGGCGATCGGCTCCTTCCAGGCCGTGAAACACCGCCTCGCGGACCTGTACGTACGGGTGCAGGCGGCCCGCTCCGCCGCGTACTACGCCGCCTGGGACCCGGCGGCCGGGGGTCTCGCCCTCGCCCAGGCCCTGGAGGCGCTGCGCATCACCACCGCCGAGGCCGTCCAGCTGCACGGCGGGATCGGCTTCACCTGGGAGCACGAGGCGCATCTGTACTTCAAGCGGGCCGCCGCCGACGAACTGCTCTTCGGCCCCGTGCACCGGCTCCGCGACCATGCGGCGCAGCGGGCGGGGCTGTTCACACCGTCGAACGGGCAGCCGTCCGCGTCCCCGGCCTTCGCCGCCCCGGGATCCGCAGCTCCGGGATCGGCCGCCCCGGGATCGGCCGGGCAGGTGGCGGTCTGATGGCGCCCGGCGTCCGGCTGGTCCAGAAAGTCTCCTCGACCCGCATGTTCGCGAGGATCGCCCCGCATGTCATCCCCGCCATGGACCGTACGGTGCACCGGCTCACGCGCGGCAAAGTGCTGCTCAGTGCCCGGATGCTGCCGGGGCTGATCCTGACGGTGCCGGGCGCGAGGAGCGGGCGGCTCAGGATCACTCCGCTGGCCTGCATGCCGGAGAACGGCATGGAGAACGGGACGGAACAGAGCTGGATCCTGGTCGGCAGCAACTTCGGCCGTACGGGGCACCCGGCCTGGACCGCGAATCTGCTGGCCGGTTCCGGCAAGGCCGTCGTCAACTGGAAGGGCCGGGACATCCCGGTGCGCGCCACACTGCTGAAGGGCGCGGAACGGGACGTGGTGTGGCAGACGGCGCTGAAGTTCTGGCCGCCCTATGCGGCGTACCAGGCGCGGGTGGAGCGGGAGATCCGGCTCTTCAGACTGGAACGGCGGGGTGACGCCGCTACCTGACGAGGATGCGCGAAAGCTTCGTGCGGGAACGGCCGTTGGAGCGATCCGTGGAACGGTCCGGGTGCATCGACGGCGGACCACATGCGTGGTCCGCCGTCGATGAGACAGGACCTGGGGCGCCCGGAATTGCCGCGCGGTGCCCAGTGGGGGGAAGTGGCCCGGCGCGGCGCTACTTGGTCGGCTTCTTGCCGGTGATGCCCAGATGTACCAACAGTGCGAGATTCGGCTTGAGTTCGGCCTGCTTCACACCCCAGGTCGTGAAGCCCTTCTGGTGCGAGGCGACCGCGGCCAGCATCGCGACGAGCGAGCCCGCCATCGCGGCGGCGCTGACGTCCTTGTCGACCTTGCCCTTGGCCTGGAGCTCCTTCACCGAATCCGTAAGGGAGTTGGTGACCGAGTTCAGGATCTTCATACGGATCTTGTAGAACCGCTTGTCGCCCTCGGCCGCTCCGAGGTCGACCACGCGCAGGATCGCGTCGTGATGTCGCCAGAAGTCGAGGAATCCCTCGACGAGTTCTTCGGCGGTCTGCCAGCCGGCCTTGCCGACCCAGGAGCGGCCTGCGACCAGTTCGGTCAACCCGGCACCCTCCTTTGCCATTTCTTCGGCGATTTCGAGGACGGCGCCCTCGACGTCGGGGAAGTATTGGTAGAAGGTCGCGGGTGAAGTCCCCGCCTTCCGGGCGACGTCGATGACTTTGACGTCCCGGTACGGCGAGGAACTGAGCATCTCGCTGAGGCAGTCGAGCAGCTTCTGCCGCGTCGCCTGTCCGCGTCGACCGGCCACGCGGCCGTCGACGGTGCGCACTTGTCCTGTCATGCCGTCAGCTTACCGAGGGGTGATCGGAGCGCGATTCGGCCGACTGCAAATGGGGAGCACCGCAGGCGGGGTGGGGGGAGTGGCCGGATATCGACGGATGCGCCCCACGGAGCGATAAGTCTTATCAACAGCCTGTGGATAACTTCCGTGGATAACTTTCCGTGACGCCGCGGGCAAGGAACTCCTCTATCGAATGTGAGTTCGATGTAGACGGGTCGGGGCGCGGTGTATGCCACCCGCGGTTACGTTTGCTGTGACGAGCGTCACTGTCACGAACTGTGAGCGACCGCGAGCGACCGCGGACAACTGGGAACAAACCGCGAACGACCGCGACGGAAGGACCCGGGCCCATGGCCGCATTCGCGCAATCCGCGCCGTGCTGGGTGGATGTGCAGCTTCCCGACCTCGAAGCGGGCAAGCGCTTCTACGGTGAGCTGTTCGGCTGGACCTTCCGGGCCGGCGACGGCCCGTACGCGGACGCCCTCAGCGACGGGAAGCTCGTCGCCGCACTCGCGGCCAAGCAGGACGGCCGGATGCCGACTGCCTGGGGCATCTACTTCGCCACCGACGACATCGCCGCGACCGTCGCCCGCATCAGGGAGGCGGGCGGTCAGGTGATCACCGACCCCGTGCGAGCCGGCCGGGCCGGAGTGCTCGCCCAGGCGGCCGACCCCGGCGGAGCGGTCTTCGGGCTCTGGCAGGCCGGTGACCGCGAAGGCTTCCAGAAGCAGAACGAACCCGGCTCCTTCTGCTGGACCGAGGTCTACACCCGGCAGAAGGGCCGTGTCGACGCCTTCTACGAGGAGGTCTTCGGCTTCCAGGGCACGGATCTCGACGGCACGGATCTCGACGGCACGGATCTCGACGCCTCCGAGGCAGGTGAATCCGACGCGGGTGAATCCGACGCGGGCGCCTCCGACGCGGGCGAACCCGGCCCGGCCGAGCCCGGCGTCGACTTCCGTATGTGGTCCCCGGCGGGCACGGAACCCGGACCGGACACCGCGGTCGGCGGCCGCAGCGTCATCACCGACGCCTTCCCGGCCGAGATGCCCAGCTACTTCCTCAGCTACTTCGCCGTCGAGGACTGCAATGCCACCGCCGGGCACGCCGTACGCCTCGGCGGCCGCATCTCCGCGCCGCCCTTCGACATCCCGTACGGGAGGATGGCGGTCCTCCAGGACGATCAGGGTGCCGTGTTCGCCGTACTTCAGCCCCCTGTGTCCGAGAAGAGGGCAGAGTGAGCTGTGACACCCCGGTCCGCCCCCGGGTTCGCAACCAGAGCGTCAGCCAGGAACAATCGGGGTGCGCACCGCCGGGTGGTGCCCAGTGGTGAGACGCCGTACAGGGCGGGTTTTCGCGGGCTTCTGTTCCTGAGGTCCGTACGGGGAGGTGGCAGGGCAAGTGGTGGAGCAGCTGACGCAGCACGACCCGAGGCGGATCGGCCCGTTCGAGGTGCTGGGACGGCTCGGGGCCGGCGGCATGGGGCTCGTCTATCTAGCCCGCTCGGCTTCGGGCCGGCGGGTAGCGATCAAGACGGTACGTACGGAGCTTGCCGAGGACCAGCTGTTCCGGGTCCGCTTCACGCGTGAGGTGGAGGCCGCCCGGGCCGTCAGCGGCTTCTACACGGCCGCGGTGGTGGACGCCGACCCGCGGGCCGCCGTGCCGTGGCTGGCCACCGCCTATGTGCCCGCCCCGTCGCTCGAAGAGATAGTGAATGAGTGCGGGCCCATGCCGGCCCAGGCGGTGCGCTGGCTGGCCGCCGGTATCGCCGAGGCGCTCCAGTCGATCCACGGTGCGGGGCTCGTCCACCGCGACATGAAGCCGTCGAACGTGCTCGTCGTCGAGGACGGCCCGCGGGTGATCGACTTCGGGATCGCGTCCGGTGTCTCCAACACCCGGCTGACCATGACGAATGTCGCCGTCGGCACGCCCGCGTACATGTCGCCCGAGCAGGCGCGGGACTCGCGCAGCGTCACGGGCGCCAGCGATGTCTTCTCGCTCGGCTCGACGCTGGTCTTCGCTGCCACCGGCCATGCGCCGTTCCACGGCGCCAACCCCGTCGAGACGGTCTTCATGCTGCTGCGCGAGGGACCCGACCTGGAGGGCCTGCCCGACGAACTGCGGCCGCTGATCGATTCCTGTATGGAGATGGACGCCGGGCTGCGGCCCACCCCCGCCGATCTGCAGGCCCAGCTCGCCCCGCACCTCTTCGCCTCCGGCAGCGACGACAGCGGTACGGCCTCGGCATGGCTGCCGGCCTCCGCCACCGCGATGATCGAGCAGCGCCGCGGCGGAGGCCGCAAGACCGCGGCTCCCGCACCCGCTCCGGCCCCCGTGCCGCCGCCGCCCCAGCAGCCGCCCGGCGCCGACCGGGACACCGCCTGGCGCAGCGGCGCCGACCTGCGCTCCCCGGCGGCCGCGTCCGCGCAGCTGCCCGACGGGGGCGGTCCGGTACGGCTGCCCGGTGCGAAGGTGCCGATCGGTCCCGGCCCGCGCGCCCAGGACGTACGGGCCACCGCCACGGCCACCGCGGACGCCGGCCCCGCAACCGGCTGGGTGCGCCCGCCCGCCGGGGTGAACGGCACGGCCCTCGCCGCCCCGCACGCCCCCCTGCCCGCGCCCGCGCCCGCGCACGCCCCTGAGACCCCGCCCGCGGGCCCGGACCGCTGGCGGCCCTGGCGGTTCCGGATGTCCAACGACGTCTGGGGGACGCCCGTCGTCGCCGGGGACCTCCTCTACGTCACGTCGTTCGAGGTGCACGCCCTGGATATCGGCAACGGGCGGCGCCAGTTCAAGACCCGGGACGTGGCCTGGGCGATGGCCGTCGAGGGCGGCCGTATCCACGCCTCCGACGGGCCGTCGCTGTACGCCCTGGACGCGGCGACCGGCACCGAGCGGTGGCGGCTGCAGACCGATGCCTGGGTGTACTCCCTCAAGGCCGACCGCGGCACCGTCGTCACCGGAACCCGGGGCGGCGGCGTGCAGGCGTGGGAGGCGTCCACCGGCGAGAAGCTGTGGGAGAGCAGCGGCGTACAGACCGACTTCGAGACGGCGGAGGCCGGGCCCGCGATCCACGACGGCACGGTCTACCTCTGGCAGGACGCCCGGCTGCGCGCCGTCGACGCCCGAACCGGCATCGAGCGCTGGTCGTACCCCATCGGCGACGCGGCCTCCTGCGGCGGCGTGCCGGTCCGGGTGACCGCGGCCCCGGACGGATTCGTGTACGTCAGCGCCGGGGCCCGGGTTCTGGCCGTCGACACCGTGTCCGGTCATGTCCGCTGGCACTTCGAGTCGCCCGCGGTCTTCCTCTCCCCGCCCGCGTTCGCGCCCGGACCCGCCGTCACCGGCGGTGGTGTGTACCTCGCCGACTACCTCGGCACGGTGTACGCGATCGACGCCTCGACCGGCAAGGACCGCTGGCGCATCGCCACGGAGGCCCGCCAGTCGATCGAGCCGGTCCTGGTCACGGCCGGGAACGTCCATGTCGGCAGCGGCAGCGCGCTGTACACGCTCGACGCGGTCACCGGCACCCCGAAGTGGCGGTTCGCGGCGGGCGGCGAGGTGGTGGGTGCCCCGGTCGTCGCCGATGGCCGGGTCCACTTCGGCTCCGCCGACCACGTCCTGTACACCCTGGACGCGGCGGGCGGCCAACTCCGCTGGAAGCTGGCGACGGGCGGCGAGATCACGGGTTCGCCGGTGGCGCAGGGCGGTGTCGTGTACGCGTGCAGCAAGGACCGCTGCGTGTACGCGCTGGACGCGCTGAAGGGTACGGGTACGGGCAGCCGGGCCCGGACGTAGAGCTTCGCCCACTTCAAGCCCGTCCGGCGAGTTGAGGACGGAACCCTCGGCGCGGGGGGCCTCAGGGGCGCGGGGGCCGGTCGGTGTCGGGGCCCTCGTCCGGTACGGAAGGGGGTGGCGCCGTGTCCTGGTCCTCCGGGGCCGGGCGGCGGGCCGCCGGAGAGGGCCCCGTGTACAGGTCCGGCTCGGGTTCCGGCAACGTACTCGTCTGCACGGACGGCCCCGGCTCCTGCGTCGGCGGCCACGTGTCCGGGTTCTCCGAGCCGGGCGCCGCATACGGCTGGTCATGGCCCCCGCGGGCAAACCGGCGCCCACCGCCGCGCCGCCCCGACATCACCGCCGCCCCCAACAGCAGCAGCACCCCGCCGCCCGCCGCGTACGCCACCCCCCACCGCACCCCGGAACCGTCGCCCGCGACCGTCGGACTGCCCACGGCCTCCCCCTGGCGCACCATCCACAGCACGGTGAACCCGAGCACCACCACACCCGCGGACGCCACCAGCAGCCGCGACCGCAGCACCACACCGACCACCGTCAGCAGGGCGGCGAAGAGGAAGGCCAGGAAGATCGAGCCCAGCAGTCCGGGTCGGCTGCCGGTGATACCGGTGAACAGCTCGTCGATCCGGTAATGACGCCCCGGACGGCCGTCGTACCAGTCACGGAAGGGGCTCAGCACGGCGGCCGCCGCTCCTGCGAGAGCGAGCACCGAGCCGAGGACGTTGCGGAGCATCATCGGCCTCCTGCGTGTACGCGGACCGGCGTCACAGATCAGCACCGCTCTCGGCCTCGACGCTACGCCCGGCCCTTGACCCCCGCACCTTGCGCTAGCGTGTCGCGCGGTCGTTCGACAGACAACAACACAAGGGGGGCTGCATCGATGATGCGGCAGCACATAAAGCTTTCCGCGGTACTGGTCGTGGTGGTCCTCGCACTCACCGGCTTCTCGACCTCCAGCCACGGCGGCCGCGGACACGGCAGCAAGAGCAAGGGATCGAGCAGCAGCGGCGGCGGCTGCTCCAACTCCAAGAAGAGCAACGGCAGCTACCACCACAACGACTACGACGACAACGACTACGACTCGTCGAGCAGCTCCTCCGGCAACACCGGCTACGAGACGCCGGCCCCGAGCGTGACGGCTTCGGACGCGCCCCGGGCGTACGTCTTCCGCTGCGCCCAGCCCCGCAAGGGCAAGCGCAAGGCCGTCACCTCCTCCACCGTCCGGCTCACGGCGAACGCCGTCGGCTCGCACACGTACGACGTCGATGTGACGTTCCTCGACGCAGTGGGCAACACCGTCGACACCGGTGAGGCGACCGTGGACGTCGAGGGCGGCGACACCAAGACCGTCTCCGTGCGGATGGACAGCCCGCGCAAGGTCTCCCGGGTGAAGAAGTGCCGGGTCGAGGCCGAGCTGAGCTACTGACCTCAACGCATCCGGAACTCGTTGCCGCCCCGCCCCTGGAACAACTCGGCCTGCCGCTCCGGCTCCAGGTTCCCGAGCGCGATCAGGTGCGGGGCATGGGCCATGGCCTGCGCCCTGGCCGCCTCCTTCGCGGACCACACCGCCCGTACCGTCCCCTGCACCGCCCGGGTCGGGTACGAGGCGATCACGCCCGCTGCCCGCAGCGCCGCCTCCACCGCGCCGCCGGGTGCCGTCACCTCACTGACCAGCCCGGTCTCGTACGCCCGGCGGGCCGTGACCCGTTCGGCCGTACCCATCAGGGACATCCGGGCCACCTCGCCGAACGGCATCCGCTGCGCCATGGAGATCGCCTCGTACGCGCTGACCATGCCGTACGTCGTGTGCGGGTCGAAGAACGTCGCCTCCTCGGACGCGATGACGAACTCCGCCTCGCCCAGCAGATAGAACGCCCCGCCGCAGGCCATCCCCTCAACGGCCGCGATCACCGGCTTCCACAGGTCGTTCGCCTTCGGCCCGATCGCGATCAGCGGATCGTCGATCGTGTACGGGGACGGGGGCTGCGGCACCTGCACGCCCCGGTCGATCCCCGTACAGAAGGCCCGGCCGCCCGCACCGGTGACGACAACGGCCCGTACCCCGTCGTCGAAGCGGAACGTCCGCCAGGCAGCGGTCAGTTCGGCGGCCGTCGCCAGGTCGATCGCATTGAGCTTCTCGGGCCGGTCGAGGGTGACGAGCGCGACCCCGGTCTCCTTGTCCGTCTCCGTCCGCAGCGCCATCGCCGATCACCTCTCCAGCAGCCAACGCACCAGGGTCGCCCCGGATCCGACCGGGCAGAACACCGCCCGCACCGGCGCACCGATCCGCAGCCGCCCCGGATCGACCGAGTCCAGCGGGGCGTCCGGACCGCTCACCACATTCCCGACCAGCCGGATGTCCGGGGCGTCGGCCAGCTCGACCACGACGGCGTTGTACGGGGCCTGCGCGGCGTACGCGGGCAGCAGCGGCGGATGCGGCAGCACGTACGACCAGATGCGGCCGCGTCCGCTCATCGGCCGCCACTCGCTCGCGAAGGACTGACAGTGCGGGCAGCACGGCCGGGGCGGGAAGCGGAGCCTTCCGCAGCCGGCGGCGGCGCATGCCTGGACGCGGAGTTCGCCGCGGGCCGCGTACTCCCAGAAGGGGGCGCCGTCCTCGTCCACGACGGGCAGCAGCAGAGCATCCATCCCGGTCAACTCCTCAACTCCTCAGCAGTACGGCAGATGTGGGCACGCCCTCCCCGGCGGTGACCAGGCACGTCCCGGCGTCCGGTACCTGGGCGGTGGAGATGCCGCGCAGCTGCTTCACGCCCTCGTTGATGAGGTTGAAGCCATGCACATACGCCTCACTGAGCCCGCCGCCCCCGGTGTTGAGGGGCAGCCGCCCGCCGCTCTCCAGCGCCCCGCCCTCGGTGAACGCCGCGCCCTCGCCGCGCCCGCAGAAGCCGTAGCCCTCCAGGGAGAGCGGAATGAGCGGGGTGAACGCGTCGTAGATCTGCGCGACATCCACATCGTCCGGGCCGAAGTCGGCCTGCTTCCACAGCTGCCGGGCGGCCGTCCAGGCGGGTCCGGTGAGCGGGTCGTCGTTCCAGTAATTGACCATGCCGTGGTGCTGGGCGGGCAGCCCCTGGGCGACGGAGTGGATGTAGACGGGTTTCTGCCGGCAGTCGCGGGCCCGCTCCGCCGAGACGATGACGCAGGCCAGCGCCCCGTCCGTCTCCAGACAATTGTCGAAGAGGCAGAGCGGCTCGCTGATCCAGCGCGAGGTCATATACATGTCGCGGGTCAGCGGCCGCTCGTACATCACCGCGTCCGGGTTCTGGTTGGCGCGGTTGCGGCAGGCGAGGGCGACATTGAAGAGATGGTCGCGGGTCGCCCCGTACTCGTGCATGTACCTCCGCGCCAGCATCCCGATCTCGTCGGCCGGCCGCAGCAGTCCGTAGGGCCGGGTCCACTGGGCGGGGGTGGGCAGTTGCACGGCGGTGTTCCTCCAGGGCCGGGGCCCCGACCCCCGCTTCCGTGACCGCCAGGCGACACCGACACTCGCCTGCCCGGTCGCCACGGCGGCGGCGAGATGCGCGATCGTCGCGCACGAGCCCCCGCCCCCGTACCCCACCTTGCTGAAGAAGGTGACATCGCCCGCCCCGATGGCCTTGGCGATCTCGACCTCGTCGGTCTCCTCCATCGTGTACGAGGCGAAGGCATCCACCTCCGAGGCGGCGATGCCCGCGTCGTCGAGCGCCGCGACGATGGCCCGGCAGGCCAATGTCTTCTCGGATTCGGGCAGTTGCTTCGCAAAGGCCGTCTGCCCTATGCCGGCTATCGCTGTCACGTCCTTGAGTGCCGCCACGCCACCGCCACCTCCGAGACCGTCATGACTGCTGACAGCGGCTGAGGCTACAGCTAATCTGACGGATAGTCAGCTACTGCGTCAGGGAGGGCGAACGATGCGCGGCGACGAGGAATGGGGCAGCATCCCGAAGCTGGTACGGGCGGCGGCGCGACGGTACGGGGACCGGGAGGCGGTCGTCGAGGGCCGGACCCGGATCTCGTACACCGAACTCGGCGACCGCGTCGAACGGGCTGCCGCCGCCTGCATGGCCTCGGGCGTCGAGCCGGGGGACCGGGTCGCGGTCTGGGCCCCGAACACCCTGGACTGGATCGTCTCCGCGCTCGGCGCGGTCACGGCCGGCGCGGTCCTCGTCCCCCTCAACACCCGCTTCAAGGGCACGGAGGCGACGTACATCCTGGACCGCAGCCGGGCGAAGCTGCTCTTCGTCACGGGCACCTTCCTCGGAACGTCGTACGTGGCGTCCCTGCGCCGGGCGGAGGTCGAACTCCCCCACCTGGAAAGAGTGGTGGTGCTGGCGGACACCGCCCCCGAGGACTACGTCACCTGGAAGGACTTCCTGGCGGCGGGGGAGGGGGTGTCCGGCGCGGAGGTACGGTCCCGCGCCGACGCGATCGCCCCCTCGGACCCCTCCGACATCATCTACACCTCGGGCACCACGGGCCGGCCCAAGGGCGCCGTCATCACCCACGCCCAGACCCTGCGCTGCTACGCGATCTGGAGCGAACTGGCGGATCTGCGCGAGGGCGACCGCTATCTGATCGTGAACCCCTTCTTCCACACCTTCGGCTACAAGGCGGGCATCATCGCGTGCCTGATGCGGGGCGCGACGATGGTCCCGCAACCGGTGTTCAACGTGGACACGGTCCTGGCCAACATCGCCGCCGAACGCATCTCGGTCCTGCCCGGCCCGCCCACCCTCCACCAGTCCCTCCTGGACCACCCGGCGCGCGGCGCGCACGACCTCTCCGCCCTCCGCCTGGTGGTGACGGGCGCGGCGGTGGTCCCCCTGCGACTGGTGGAGCGCCTGCGCACGGAACTCGGGATAGCGACGGTCCTCACCGCGTACGGCCTCTCCGAGGCGAGCGGCATCGTCACCATGTGCCGCCGCGGCGACCCGGTGGAGACGGTCGCCTCGACGTCGGGCCGGGCGATCGACGGCACGGAGATCCGCGTCCTGGCCGCCCCCGGCAAGTCCGGCGAGGTGCTGGTCCGCGGCTTCAACGTGATGCAGGGCTACTTCGAGGACCCGGAGACCACGGCCGCCGCGATCACCTCCGACGGCTGGCTCCACACGGGCGACGTGGGCGTCCTCGACGAGGACGGCAACCTCCGGATCACCGACCGGATCAAGGACATGTTCATCGTCGGCGGCTTCAATGCGTACCCCGCCGAGATCGAACAGCTCCTCGGCCTGCACCCGGATGTGGCCGACGTGGCGGTGATCGGCGTCCCGGACCCCCGGCTGGGCGAGGTGGGCAAGGCCTACGCGGTACGCAGACCGGGCGCGACGCTGACGGCCGACGACCTGATCGCCTGGTCCCGCCGCGAGATGGCGAACTACAAGGTCCCGAGGGCGGTGGAGTTCGTGAACGAGCTGCCGCGCAATGCGAGCGGCAAGGTGGTGAAGGGGGAGCTGCGGGGGCGGGAGTAGAGGGGAGGGCTCCCGGATCGTCGTCGAACCGATGACCAAGGAGGTCGCGGACGAGGCGATCGGGCTGCCGGCGGATACCGGCCTGCACGGTCACAAGTACGCCAACTACACGGCACTCGCGGTGATTGCGGGGCGGCAGCGGGGGCGGGTCGCGGGTGCAGGCCAGGGCACTGTAGGGGTACGGGGAGGGGTCCGAGCCACCTGGCCCGGACCCCTCCCCCGCGGACATGCAGCGGCCGCGACGGCTCCCCCTCCGCGCCGCCGCGGCCGCTTCCCCGTCGAGTGACGTTCAGGCCTTCTCGGAACCCGCGTGGTTCTCCTGCGTCTTGAGGAGATCCTTCGGCGTGCTACCGGCGTGGTTCTCCAGGGTCGTGATGTCCTCGGTCACACTGCCGGCGTGGTTCTCCAGCGGCTTGACGGTGCCTCCACCGTTGCTCGGGCTGCCGGCGTGGTTCTCCTGAGTGGTCGCGGCACCCGTCTTCGGCTTCAATGCGTCGCTCATGCCTGTCAACTCCCAAAGTTCTTGCTTGCGTGGTCGGCGATGCCCGTCCGGCTGCTCCCCCGTGGGCTGCCGGACGGGCATATCAGGGCCGTTCACCCTAGCGGTGTGGTCCCCCGTACAACCCGCCTGCCCCCCGACACGACGGATCGATGGGCTTAAGACTGACGAGTGGCGATAAACGTTCGATGAACGCCGACGGCTCTCTGCCTGTTCCGGTGCGTCAGGCGGCACTGACCGGGTTGAGGAGTGCCCGGACCTTTTCCGCCTCCGCGGCTCCGAACTGCTCGTGGATGGCCAGTGCTTCGGTCCAGCATGCATGGGCCCGGTCGATCTGACCGAGGTGTTCGAGGGCGCGTCCCAGGGTGATCAGAACGTTGCCCCGCATCCATTCGCCTCCGATGACACGCAGGGCCAGGGCCTGCTCCGCGTGCTGAGCCGCCTGTGCGGGGCGCTCGTCGGCCAGGTGTGCCTCCGCCATCCGGAAGTGGGTCGAGCCTTCCCAGAGCCGTTGCCGGTTGCCCCGGAACACGCGCAGCGCCTCGTCGAGCTCCTCCAGGGCCTCGGTCGGCCTTCCGGCCTGAGTGAGCGCGATGCCCAGCGCGAAGCGACCGTTGGCCGTGCGGAGACTGAGTCCCATGCCGTCGAAGATGGCCGTGCCCTGCTGGGCGAGCTCGACCGCGCTGGCCGTGCGGTTCATGTTCACGTGGATGCGCGAGAGATTGCACAGCGCGGATGCCTCGCCGACCAGGTTTCCGTCCGCGCGGTAGTTGTCTATTGCTGCCTGCAGGAACTTCTCACCCTCTTCGTGCCTGCCCTGGTAGAACGCGATGATGCCGCGATCGTTGGGCGCCCAGCACGCGGGGATCGGGTCCTTGGTGCTCTCGGCCAGATCCATTGCGTGCCGTGCCTCCTCGTCGGCCAGCGTGAAGCGGCCGGAGACGAGGTAGACGGTGGACAGCGAGGCGCGGGCCCGCGCCTCGGAGCGCGGGTCGGCGGCAGCCCGTGCTGCGTCACGCAGAGCCGCGCCGGTGGTTTCGTACTGGCGGGAGTTCGCGCCCGACTCGGCGAGGTCCTTTGCCGCGCAAAGCAGGTCGACGGCTCGCTGAAGCATTCCGCTCGACGCGCTCTGATGGGCGCAGGCGAGCAGCGAATTGGCCTCGCTGTACAGCCAGTCCACGGCCTGCGGCCCGTCCGTGAATTCGAGTCCCGGGTGCTCGGTGGCCACCAGGTGGGCAACGGCGCGATCTCCCGGCCGCTCCAGCGCATACACCCCCGCCGCCGTCGCCAGGTAGAAGTCCAGCAGCCGCGACAGCGCCGACTCCCGTTCCTCCAGGGGCTCCTCGTCCCGTTCCGCGCAGGAACGCGCGTAGAGGCGTACCAGGTCGTGGTAGCGGTAGCGGCCCGGCGCCGCCGACTCCAGAAGGCTGGTGTCCACCAGGGCCTCCAGGAGGTCCTCCGCGGCGTGTACGTCCAGGTTCAGCAGGGCCGCCGCTGCGGCCAGGGAGATGTCGGGGCCGTCCGCCAGGCCCAGGAGGCGGAAGGCGCGGGCCTGGGCGGGCTCCAGCTGTCCGTAGCCGAGTTCGAAGGTGGCCTTCACCGCGAGGTCACCGGCCTGGAGTTCGTCCAGGCGGCGGCGTTCGTCGGCGAGTTTGGCGGCCAGGACGGAGACCGTCCAGGTGCGGCGAGCGGCCAGGCGGGAGGCGGCGATGCGGATGGCCAGGGGGAGGAAGCCGCAGGCGGCGACCACGTCGAGGGCGGCCTCGCGCTCGGAGTTGATGCGCTCCTCGCCCACGATGCGGGTGAAGAGCTGGAGCGCCTCCTCCGGGGACATCACGTCCAGGTCGACCAGGTGGGCGCCGGCCAGGTCGACCATGCGGACGCGGCTGGTGACCAGGGCCGCGCAGCCCGCGGTGCCGGGAAGCAGGGGGCGGATCTGGGCCGCGTCATGGGCGTTGTCGAGGAGGACCAGTATGCGGCGGCCGTCGAGCGTGGACCGGTAGAGGGCGGCGCGTTCGTCCAGGGAGTCGGGGATCGCCGAGTCCGCCGTGCCCAGGGCGCGCAGGAAGGCGCCGAGGACCGTCTCCGGTTCGGCGGCGCGTGCGCCGGCGCCCTGGAGGTCCACGTACAGCTGGCCGTCCGGGAAGTGCTGGCGCGCCTGGTGGGCGACGTGCACGGCGAGGGTCGTCTTGCCGACGCCACCGATTCCGGCCAGTGCCGAGACGGCCATGACCGAACCCTCGGCGGTCGCCAGCCGGTCGCCCAGATCCCGGACGAAGGAGGCGCGGCCCGTGAAGTCGGGAACGGTGGCCGGTAGCTGGGCGGGGCGCACCGGTGCGGGGGCCGGGGCCGGTTCGTCGGCCGGGCGGGCCAGTTCCTCGTCGGCCTGCAGGATGCGCTGCTGGAGCTGGGAGAGCTCGGGGCGCGGGTCGACGCCCAGTTCGTCGGCGAGCAGCCGGCGGGTGTCGGCGTACACCGCGAGCGCCTCGGCCTGGCGGCCGCTGCGGTACAGGGCGACCATGAGGAGTTCGCGCAGCCGTTCGCGCAGCGGGTGCGCGGCGGTGAGCGCGGTCAGTTCGGAGACCGCCTCCGCGTGGCAGCCGACCTCCAGGTCCAGGTCGAGGCGGGATTCGGTGAGCTGGAGCCGCCATTCCTCCAGACGGGTGCGCTGATTCTCGGCGTACGGTCCGGGCACGGAGGCCAGGGCCTCGCCGTCCCACAGACCGAGCGCCTTGTCGAAGAGGGCGCGGGCCTGGGCGCGGTCACCGCCGGCCCGGGCCTTCTCCGCCTCGGCCGCCAGCGCCTGAGCCATGGTCAGGTCGAGGGCATCGCGCCTGATCCGGATCGCGTATCCACCGGCGTCGCTGGCCAGCGTCTGCGGGCCGAGGATCTTACGGAGCCGGGAGGCGTACGTGCGTACGGCGGCGAGCGCCTGTGAGGGCGGGTCCTCGCCCCAGATGGCGTCGATGAGTTCGGAGGCGGTGGCCGTGCGGCCGCCGCGCAGAAGCAGTGCGGTCAGTAGGGCGCGCTGCTGAGGTGAACCGGACGGCAGCGCCTCGCCGCCCCGCCATGCCCGTACCGGGCCGAGCACGGCAAAGCGCAGATCGGCGCCGTCGGCCGACCGTTGCCCAGGAGCGCGCTGCTCCGGAACATGCATGCGCGGCCCGTTGTCACGGTCCATTGCTGCCCCCTGCCCTGCTCGCCCCGCCGGTCCTGCCGATCGTGCTGGTGCTGTCTGTTTCGGATTGCCCGCCCATGTGCCGGTCCGGTACGGGTGGATCCGGATTGCTCGGTACCGCTGGTATCGCGCTCAACAGTCTGCCTTGTTATCGGCGGACACGTCAGCAGTGGGTGGCTCTCTGCACAAGCCCTCGACAACGATTGTGGAACGGGGGTCGGTACAGATAGCTGACGGTACGTCAGATCAACGCTACCGTGGGAGGCATGGAGACCTTCCCGAAGATCATCTCGGTGGACGACCACACGGTGGAGCCCGCTCATGTCTGGCGGGACCGGCTCCCGTCCAAGTACCTCGACCGCGGCCCGCGGATCGTTCGCGCACCGCTCAAGGAAATGACCTTCATGGGCGGCAGGTTCGCGCCTGTGATGGGTGCGAAGGGCGACGACGGGCCGGTCGGCGACTGGTGGGTGTACGAGGACCTGCACCGCCCGCTCACCCGGCTCGACACCGCGGTCGGCTACGACCGGGACGAGATCAGGCTTGAGGTCATCACGTACGAGCAGATGCGCCCGGGTTCGTTCTCCGTCCCCGACCGGCTCGCCGACATGGACGTCAACCACGTCCAGTCCGCCCTCTGCTTCCCCACCTTCCCCCGCTTCTGCGGCCAGACCTTCACCGAAGCGAAGGATCACGAGCTGGGGCTGCTCGGGGTGCGGGCGTACAACGACTGGATGGTGGAGGAGTGGTGCGGGCCCGAGGCGCGGGGCCGGCTCATCCCGCTCACCCTGATCCCGCTCTGGGACGCACAGTTGGCCGCGGACGAGGTCAGGCGGAACGCGGCGCGCGGTGTGCGCGCGGTGGCGTTCTCCGAAATACCTCCGCATCTCGGGCTGCCGTCCATTCATACGGACGAGTGGGATCCGTTCCTGCGGGCCTGTGACGAGACGGGGACGGTGATCGCGATGCACATCGGCTCGTCCTCGAAGATGCCGTCCACCTCGGCGGACGCCCCGCCCGCCGTCGGTTCCACCATCACCTTCGCCAACTGCTGCTTCTCGATGGTTGATTGGCTGATGAGCGGCAAGTTCGAACAATTCCCGAACCTGCGGATCATGTACGCGGAGGGCCAGATCGGCTGGATTCCGTACATCCTGGAACGTGCCGACGTGGTCTGGGAGGAGAACCGGGCCTGGGGCGGCGTCGCCGACAAGGTCCACCGTCCGCCGTCGGAACTGTTCGCCGAGCACGTCTACGGCTGTTTCTTCGACGATGCCTTCGGGCTGAAGAACCTGGACTCGATCGGCGTCGGGAACGTCCTGTACGAGACGGACTACCCGCACTCCGACTCCACCTGGCCCAAGTCGCGCGAGGTCGGCGAGGCGCAGATGGGGCATCTGGACGCCGATGTCGTGGACCGGATCGTGCGCCGCAACGCGATCGACCTGCTGGGGCTGACGGACGACGGGCTGTGGGCGGGGCCCGGAGGACGGTAGGGGGGTGCGAAAGAACGTGACACCCGAGGGGTGGAGTGTCACGTTCTTTTCGACCCATTGGGCGTCCGGAGGGAGTCAGGCCCTGGTGACCGGCTCCTGGAGTTCCGTCACCCACTTGTCCCGGTCCTCGGGGCACTCCAGGCTGATCTCGCGGGCGTATCCCGCGGACCGGTAGCCGTTGGCGTCGATCCAGCGGGCCAGGGTCTGGGCCGTCGGCAGTACGCCGTCCATCGAACCCCGGTGGACAATGGTCGCCGCCTCGAACGGGGGCAGTTCGACCACCGTGATCCCGGTGTCGCCGAGCGGGCCCACCGGGGCGGAGACCGTCACCCCGGCGTGGACGACGACCGCGCCGCCACCCTCCGGGGCATCCTCGTAGTGTGCGATCCCGGGGCCGCTCGGGCTGACACCCACCGTGCCCAGCAGCGGGAAGAGCCGGTCGTACAGCGGGCCGATCACCGGAGTGATGTCCTCCGGTTCGTAGCCCGCCGCGGTGCCGGTCAGCTCGGCCACCCGTACCGCGGCAACACTCTTGACCACCACATCGTCCGCAGACATGCGTCCCTCGCTCTCGATCGACCGGAGCCTCGCCTCGACCTGCGCCAGCCGTGCGGCGGCCGCCGCCATGGCCTCCTCCAGCTCCGCCCGCCGCAGCCGCAGCATCCCGCGCAGCTCCTCCGATCCCACCTGCTCGTCGAGGATGGCCTGCACCTGCTGGAGGGTGAAGCCGAGATCCTTGAGGGCGATGATGCGGTTGAGGCGGGCGAGCTGGGCGGCCCCGTAGAAGCGGTAGCCGGTGGCGGGGTCGGTGCGGTCGGGGTGCAGCAGCCCGATGGCGTCGTAGTGGCGCAGCATCCGGGCCGACACCCGTCCGTACCGGGCGAAGTCTCCGATGGTGAACATGATGTCTCCCACTGCACTGCTTCACACGGTGTCAAGGTCAAGCATCTCAGTGCCCCGATGCCGCCGAGAGGGGAAAAGGCGGGAGAAAAGGCAGGAGCCCCGTTCCCCGCCGAGGCGGAGGAGCGGGGCTCCTTGGGTACTGCTAGCCGGCCGCGATCGGCCGACCCGGGCAACTAGGCCGGGGTGACGTTCTCAGCCTGCGGACCCTTGGGTCCCTGAGTGACGTCGAAGTTCACGACCTGGTTCTCCTCGAGGGAGCGGAACCCGGACGCGTTGATCGCGGAGTAGTGGACGAAGACATCCGGGCCGCCGCCGTCCTGGGCGATGAAGCCGAAGCCCTTTTCAGCGTTGAACCACTTGACGGTTCCGGTAGCCATAAGCCCTCCTTGGGCCAAAGGGTTGCCCTGCTCCAGAACCTGCAAAGAAGTCTGAAAACTACAAAAGCCTGCGGGTTACATGCTCCGCAGGCTCTGTACTGCAAGGGAAACCAAACTGCAACTTGGCGTTGAGCCTAGCACGCAGCATGTAGGGAAGGGTAGAGGGAAAGATCACTTCACTCGGATGTTTGATTGTCATGCCGATGAGCTGACGAAGTGGGTGTCCCGGGGGGTGTCATCGAGGTGCCTTCAAGGGGTACGGAGAGGGCTTCCATGCGCTCCTCGGGGGTGGTGTCGGTGCGATCCCGGGGGTGGGATCGGGTGACGCCCCGTGCACCCGGTGCCGTCCGGGCGGCGCCACGGGTCTAGCCTCGCGATGTGGACAATTCAACCGTCTCAACCGTCGCAGGCGACGACCGTCGCAGCCGGCCGCGCGTCGGCCACATCCAGTTCCTGAACTGCCTCCCCCTGTACTGGGGGCTGGCAAGAACCGGAACCCTGCTCGACCTGGAGCTCTCGAAGGACACCCCGGAGAAGCTCAGTGAGCAGCTGATCAGGGGCGATCTGGACATCGGCCCCGTCACGCTGGTGGAGTTCCTCCGCAACGCCGACGACCTGGTCGCCTTCCCGGACATCGCGGTGGGCTGCGACGGGTCCGTCATGTCGTGCGTGATCGTGTCGCAGGTGCCGCTGGACCAGCTGGACCGCGCCCGGGTGGCGCTCGGTTCGACCTCGCGTACCTCCGTGCGGCTGGCCCAGCTGCTGCTCGCCGAGCGGTACGGGGTCAGCCCGGACTACTACACCTGCCCGCCGGACCTCGGCGTGATGATGCAGGAGGCGGACGCCGCCGTGCTGATCGGCGACGCCGCGCTGCGGGCCAACCTGCACGACGCGCCCCGGCTCGGTCTCCAGGTCCACGACCTGGGCCAGATGTGGAAGGAGTGGACCGGGCTGCCGTTCGTCTTCGCGGTCTGGGCGGCCCGCAAGGACTACCTGGCGGCCGAGCCCCACCACGTGAGCAAGGTGCACGAGGCCTTCCTGGCCTCGCGGGACGTCTCCCTGGAGGAGGTCACCAAGGTCGCGGAGCAGGCGGCGCGCTGGGAGGCCTTCGACGCGGAGGTGCTGGAGCGGTACTTCACGACCCTGGACTTCCGCTTCGGCCCGGACCAGCTGGCGGGCGTACAGGAGTTCGCGCGCCGGATCGGTCCGACGACCGGCTTCCCGGCGGACGTGAAGGTCGAGCTGCTCGGCGGCTGACCGGGCGGCGGGGTGGGGCGGGGCGGGGTGCCGGGCCGCCGGCGGGCGCCGAGTGTGCCGCGCGCGGGAATGGCCCGGGATATAGGTGAATCCTGTACCTCTGCGGCGGATATCTCTTCCCGCCCCTGCTCTCGCCCCTTCTCCCGGCCCGGTTATCGATTCGGGTTAATACGCGTCGAATAGCCGATTCCTGGATGGTGTCCGGGGAGAGCCCCGATCGTGTACCGGAATCGCTCGGGTGAACGACGCATTCACGCCTTTTGTTGTGTCGAAAGCCGTTGTTCGTTCCCTTAGGGGTGAAATCGGCGGATGGTTTCCCCTGTGACCCGATGACCTTCGCCCCCTAGGCTTCGGTCGGAGGTCCGGCCGGTCCACAGGGGGAGTCCATATGCAGCCGCTGGAAGCCGGCGAACCGCTGACCATCGGTGCCTACCGACTGCTCGGCAGGCTCGGTGCGGGCGGCATGGGCCGGGTCTATCTGGGGCGCAGCGCGGGCGGACGTACGGTCGCGGTCAAAGTCGTGCACCCCCACTTCGCCCTCGACGAGCAGTTCCGGGCCCGCTTCCGGCGGGAGGTGGACGCGGCGCGGCGGATCGGTGCGCAGTGGACGGCGCCCGTCCTGGACGCCGACCCGGACGCCCCCATTCCGTGGGTCGCCACCGGTTATGTGGCCGGGCCCCCGCTGTCGGCCGCGGTCACCGAGCACGGGCCGCTGCCCGAGCACGCGGTGCGGACGCTGGGCGCCGGACTCGGGGAGGCGCTGGCCGCGGTGCACGCGCAGGGCCTCATCCACCGCGATGTGAAGCCGTCCAACGTGCTGCTCGCCCTCGACGGCCCCCGGCTGATCGACTTCGGGATCGCCCACGCCATCGGTGCCGCCGCCTCGCTCACCTCCACCGGGGTCTCCGTCGGCTCGCCGGGCTACATGGCACCGGAGCAGATCCGGGGCGTGGACATCTCGGGCGCGGCCGATGTCTTCTCGCTCGGCGCGGTGCTCGCGTACGCGGCGACCGGTACCGCGCCCTTCCTCGGCGACTCCTCGGCCGTACTGCTCTACAAGGTGGTGCACGAGGAGCCCGAACTGGGTGAACTGGAGGGGGAGTTGCGGGACGTCGTCGCCGGGTGTCTGGCGAAGTACCCGGAGGACCGGCCGACGCCCATGGAGCTGGCCCGGCAGCTGGCGCCGGGCGGGGCGGCCGCGCTGGTGGCGGCGGGCTGGCTGCCCGGCCCTCTGGTGCGCGAGGTCAGCCGGGCAGCGGTCGCACTGCTGGACCTGGAGCCGCAGGATGCACCGGTGCAGTCGGGGCCGGTGCCGTTCAGCAGCGCGGCGTGGGACGTTCACGGCGCCAACAGTGCGAACGGTGGAGGTGGTGCGGGCGGTGGGTTCGGCCCGCCGATCGAGCCGCCCCCGTCGCATGAACCGACCCGGCCACCCCGTCCGAACGGGCCGCCCTCATGGCCCGCGACCGCCGGTATGGCCGAGTCGGCCGGGACATCCGGGCAACGTACGCCCGACCCCCGTTTCTCCGTCACCGTCAGCGCGGACTCCGCCCCGGCCCGCCCCGATGCGAACCGCGGCCGGAGGCTGAGCTGCACCGTCGCCCTCGCCGTGGCGGGCGCCCTCGCCGCCGTGACCGTGGGCAGTGCGTACCTCTTCGATCTGATGCCGGGAGGCGGTGGCAGCGACACCGCCGAGAACGGCGGTGTCGGCCACACCCCGCCGGCCGCCACGTCCTCCGCGAAACCTTCGCAGCCCTCGGACTCGGGTACGGGCGGCCCGGAGCAGATCAGCGAACTCCCGAAGGCGTTCATCGGCACATGGAAGGGCCCGGTGACCGAGAAGACCACCGGGGAGCCGCACGGCACGCTCACCGCCGTGTTCACCGCGGGGAAGAAGGGCGCGGACGTGGTCCGTATGACCACGGAGGTCAGCGCTCTCGGGCTGACCGTCCGCTGCAACAGCATTGCCGCGCTCTCCTCCGGTACCGACAAGGAACTGACGCTCCGGGAGCGCGCCGATCCCGATCGCCCCAGCGACCCGGCCCTCTGCACCTCCACCACCACCGACGTCCACTTCACGCGCGCCGCCGACGGCACCCTCCGCTTCCGGTCCGACGAGAGGGGCGCGGGACTTCCGTACGGCACGCTCAGCCGGTCCGGCAGCTGACCCCGGCAGGGGCTGGCGTAGGCTGAACCGGTCCGTAGATCCGTTGAAAAACCGCCGAAAGGTGACAGCCCGGTGACCGAGAAGGCCGACCTTCAGCCCATCCTCGACCGAGCCGCCGAGGGCGGTCGGATCACTCCGGAGGAGGCTCTCGACCTCTACCGGTCGGCGCCGCTGCACGCGTTGGGAGCGGCCGCCGACGCCGTACGCCGACGCCGTTACGCCGGTACGGAGCACATCGCGACGTACATCATCGAGCGCAACATCAACTACACGAACGTGTGCGTCACGGCCTGCAAGTTCTGCGCCTTCTACGCCGCGCCCAAGGACACCGCCAAGGGCTGGTCCCGCGACCTCGACGACATCCTGCGCCGCTGTGCGGAGACCGTCGAACTCGGCGGTACGCAGATCATGTTCCAGGGCGGACACCACCCGGACTACGGCGTCGAGTACTACGAGGAGCACTTCTCAGCCATCAAGAAGGCGTTCCCGCAGCTGGTCATCCACTCGCTCGGCGCCTCCGAGATCGAGCACATGGCCCGGATCTCCAAGGTCTCCGCCGAGGAGGCCATCCAGCGCATCCACGCCGCCGGTCTCGACTCCTTCGCGGGCGCGGGCGCCGAACTGCTGCCCGCCCGGCCGCGCACCGCGATCGCCCCGCTCAAGGAGTCCGGTGAGCGCTGGCTGGAGATCATGGAGATCGCGCACGGCCTCGGTGTCGAGTCCACCTCCACCATGCTGATGGGCACCGGCGAGACCAACGCCGAGCGCATCGAGCACCTGCGGATGATCCGTGACGTACAGGACCGGACGGGCGGCTTCCGCGCCTTCATCCCGTACACGTACCAGCCCGAGAACAACAAGCTGAAGGGCCAGACGCAGGCCACGCTCTTCGAGTACCTGCGGATGATCGCCATCGCCCGGCTCTTCCTCGACAACGTCGCCCACATCCAGGGCTCCTGGCTGACCACCGGCAAGGAGGTCGGCCAGCTGTCGCTGCACTACGGCGCCGACGACCTCGGCTCGATCATGCTGGAGGAGAACGTCGTCTCCTCGGCCGGTGCCAAGCACCGCTCCAACCGCCTGGAGATCATCGACCTGATCCGCAAGGCGGACCGTGTACCGGCGCAGCGCGCCACGACGTACGAGCACCTCGTCGTCCACGACGACCCGGCGAACGACCCGGTCGACGAGCGCGTGGTCTCGCACATCTCGTCCACCGCGATCGAGGGCGGTACGGCACACCCGGAGCTGAAGCTCCTGAACGCCAACTGAGGCAGTTTTGCTGACGGTTCACGCCGCCGACGCGGTGCACGGCGCCCCGGAGGGGGCGGACTCCGTGGCCGTGGACGGCGATGTGGTCGTCGCCATCGGCACGTACGGGGAGCTGACCGCCGCCCGTCCGCAGGCCCGGGTCCGGCGGTGGTCCGGTCTGATCACCCCGGGGCTGCTGAACGCGGGCGCACCGGCGCTGCTGGAGGCCGCCTACCACCCGGATCCGCGCGAGGCGGACGAGCTCGGCGGCGACCCGCTCACCGGTGACGCGCTCACCGCACTCGGCATGGACGACGCCCGCTGGGGCGCGAGTGCCCGGCGCGGACTGCAACGGATGCTGCGGCACGGCACGACCGCCGTCCGGGGCCCCTTCACGCGCCCCGCCGTGCGCACGGCGGTCGCCCGCTCGGGACTGCGCGTCCATGCCCCGGGCCCGGCGCCCCAACCCGTCTCCCTCGACCCGCTGGCGTCCGTGCCGGAGCCGGCCGACGCGTTCGCGGCGACGCTGGCCGTCGGCGGGCCCGCGGATCTGGCGGTGTTCGGCGTACGGGACCTGGCGGCGCTGCGCACCGCGGGCGCCGGGAGCTGTACGGCGACGGTGCTCGGCGGACGGCTGGTCTTCCGTCGCAGCTAGGGCCTGTCCGTCACGGTACCGACGGGCCGCCCAGGTAGTGGCCTTTGGCGTCGTACGGCCAGGCGTTGGAGACGCAGCCCTTCAGACCGTCGATCTGCTGCATCATCGCGGGGGCGGGGCGGCCCTTGCCCGGGCAGGTCTCGTGGCCGTGGCCCAGCCAGTGTCCGACCTCGTGGTTGATGATGAGGGCCCGGTAGTCGGCGAGCGGGCCGTGGAATTCGGGTGAACCCTGCTGCCAGCGCTTGAGGTTGACCATGACGTCGGCGCCGACCCGGCAGTTGACCTCGCCGTGGGTGTCGAGGCCGCTCCGCCCGCAGATGGCGTCGGTGGTCTTGGGGGTGGCGATACGGATGACCAGTCCCGCCGGGCCGTCGGTGATCTGGCGGAAGGTGTGCTCGCCGTGGTGCGCCCAGCCCCGTGGCGCGGCCAGGACGCGGGCGATCTCGGCGGCTGCCCGGTCGGCGTCGACGCCCGAACCGTCCTCCACCTCGACCCGGTAGGCGTTGCCCTTGCCGCTGTCCGAGGCGCCCGCGCGGGCGACGGTGAACGTGCCGGTGTCCGACGAGGTCCCGGACGGGGACGGTGCGCCCGCCTCCCCCTCACCATCGGTGCTCCACCTGGGCCCCACCACAGCGGCGGCACAGATCAGCGCCGCCGGGACGACAGCAGCGACGAACAGCCGTTTCCGGCCGCGTTCCGGTCGTGACTGCCGACGCGCAACCTGTGCGGACATCTGGGCTCCCCCTGGCTCTGTCGTTCCCCCCTGTACTGACTGCCGGTGGACCGAATTGGTTCAGTCCAACCGGGCACGACTCGCGACCGGCGCGAAGCACCGCAGACCGGGCTGCTTGAATGGGTGGGTGACCCGAGCCTCCCTGGACAAGCAGCCGCACGAAGTCGCCACGATGTTCGACGGCGTGGCGGCGAACTACGACCTCACCAACGATGTGCTGTCGCTCGGCCAGGCCCGGCTGTGGCGCAAGGAGGTCGCGAAGGCGGTGCACGCCCGGCCTGCGGAGAAGGTCCTCGACCTGGCGGCGGGCACGGCGACGTCCTCGCTGCCCTTCGCCGCGACGGGCGCGTACGTCGTGCCCTGCGACTTCTCCCTCGGCATGCTGCAGGAGGGAAAGAAGCGCAATTCCTGGCTCCCCTTCACGGCGGGTGACGCCACCAGGCTGCCGTTCCGCGACGAGACCTTCGACGCGGTGACGATCTCCTTCGGGCTGCGCAACGTCCAGGACACGGATGCGGCGCTGCGCGAGCTGTACCGGGTGACGAAGCCGGGCGGCCGGGTGGTGATCTGCGAGTTCTCGCAGCCGACCTGGACGCCGTTTCGCACCGTCTACACCGAGTACCTGATGCGGGCGCTGCCGCCGGTCGCGCGCGCGGTGTCGTCCAACCCCGACGCGTACGTCTATCTCGCCGAGTCCATCCGTGCCTGGCCCGACCAGGCCGGACTTGCGGCGAAGCTCCAGCGGGCCGGCTGGTCGAAGGTCGCCTGGCGCAATCTCACCGGTGGTGTGGTGGCGCTGCACCGGGGTGTACGTCCCTGAAGCAACGCTCCGGTGACTCCCGTTGACGGGAACCGGACGGGTTCGGCACCGTCCCGTCCGTCCGGTCCCTCAACCACATCGACCGGCCCCCGCCGTCACGGAGTCAGCCCCAGCCGGAAGCAGACCACTTCCTGGCCCTGCCGCGGAGTCGTGAAGCTCTCCGCCCGCTCCATCCCCAGCCGCCGGGCCACGGCGATCGACCGCTCGTTGCGCGCGTCGATCGTCGCCACCACCCGCTCCACCCCGGCCGCGCGCAGCCGCTCCAGAGTGAGGAGCGCGGCGGCGGTGGCGTAACCCCGGCCCCAGGCCGGCCGGGCCAGCCGCCAGCCGATCTCGATCTCGCCCACCGGGCCGTACTCGGTCTGCGGCCAGGGCTGGGCGCCGGTGAATCCGGCGACCCCGCCGTCCTCGCCGAGCACGGTCCACAGGCAGTACCCGAGTTCGGCGTCGTGCCTGCGCTGCCTGGCGGTCCACTCCTCGTACATCGAAAGCTCCGCCGACGTCCCGCCGAAGAACTCCATCACCTCGGGGTCGTCGAACGCGCGGTGCCAGGACAGTGCGTCCTCGTCGGTGGGGACGCGCAACTGTACGGAGGGGGCGGCGGAAGGCACGGTCGACATCGGGAGCCCTTCGGAAGGTTGATCAGCAGGCCCCCATAGACTGCACGGGACAGGTGCCGCGCGGCACGCGATTTCGAGTCTTCGGGAGATCCGACCGTGACCGAGCCCCTCTCCGAACACAGCGCGGATGTGATCGTCGTCGGGGCAGGCCCGGCCGGCTCCACCACCGCGTACTACCTCGCCAAGGCCGGACTGAACGTCCTGCTCCTGGAGAAGACGGCCTTCCCCCGGGAGAAGGTCTGCGGCGACGGCCTCACCCCGCGCGCCACCAAGCAGCTCGTCTCCATGGGCATCGACATCTCCGAAGAGGCCGGCTGGCTGCGCAACAAGGGCCTGCGCATCATCGGTGGCGGCGTCCGCCTCCAGCTGGACTGGCCGGACCTCGCCTCGTACCCGGACTACGGACTGGTCCGCAAGCGCGACGACTTCGACGAGCAGCTGGCCCGCCAGGCGCAGAAGGCGGGCGCGCGGCTGTACGAGCGCTGCAACGTCGGCGCCCCGATCGTCGACGACCGCACCGGCCGCATCACCGGCGTCAACGCGAAGCTCGGCGAGGAGAAGACCCCGGTCACCTTCCACGCCCCGCTCGTCGTCGCCGCCGACGGCAACTCCACCCGGCTGTCGCTCGCCATGGGCCTGCACCGCCGCGAGGACCGCCCGATGGGTGTGGCCGTGCGTACGTACTTCACCTCGCCCCGCCACGACGACGACTACCTGGAGTCCTGGCTGGAGCTGTGGGACCGCCGTGGGCCCGAGGACCGGCTCCTGCCCGGCTACGGCTGGATCTTCGGCATGGGCGACGGCACGTCCAACGTCGGCCTCGGCATCCTGAACTCCTCCTCCGCCTTCAAGGAGTTGGACTGGCGCGAGGTCCTCAAGGCGTGGTGCGCGTCCATGCCGGAGGACTGGGGCTACACCCCGGAGAACATGACGATGCCGATCCGCGGTGCCGCCCTCCCGATGGCCTTCAACCGCCAGCCGCACTACACCAAGGGCCTGCTGCTCGTCGGTGACGCGGGGGGCATGGTCAACCCGTTCAACGGGGAAGGCATCGCTTACGCCATGGAGTCGGGCCAGATCGCCGCGGACGTCATCGTCCAGGCCCACGCCCGCGCGACCCCGGCCCAGCGCGAACTGGCGCTGAACAACTACCCGAAGGTGCTCAAGGAGACCTACGGCGGCTACTACACGATGGGCCGCGCCTTCGTGAAGCTGATCGGCAACCCGAAGGTCATGAAGATCGCCGCCCAGCGCGGTCTGACGCACCCCCTGCTGATGAAGTTCACCCTGAAGATGCTCGCCAACCTCACCGACCCCACGGGCGGCGACGCGATGGACCGCATCATCAACGGCCTCTCGAAGGTGGCCCCGAAAGCCTGACCAGGTGACCGGCCGGGAGGGCGCGACCGGCCGCATCGTGGACCGGTTCCGTCTCGTCCCGGGTGCCGGCATCACGACGGATCGTCAGGGACGGCGGACAACAGGCTGTGCAGGATCGGACCGGCTGAACCACCACCCGTGACGCCCTGCTCGACGACGCACGCCACGGCGACATTGCCGCGCCGTGCGACGAGCCAGCCGTTGTTGGGCTCGTCCTCGGAGACCTCCGCGGTGCCGGTCTTCGCGCCGATGCCACCGGGCAGGTCGGCGAGTACGTGCGCCGTCCCGTCGGTGACGGTGGCCCGCATCAGCGCGCGCAGCCGGGTCACCACGGCCGACGGGAGCGGCTTCGTCGAGGTGGTGTCCTTGCCGCCGGGGACGATGGTCGGCTGGTGGAACCGGCCGGACGCCGCGGTCGCCGTGACGGACGCCATGATCAGCGGGTTCGCCTGGATCCGGCCCTGCCCGATCATCGAAGCGGCCTTCTCCGTCTCGTCCTTGGGCACCGGCACCGAGCCGTCGTACGACGGGATCCCCACGTGCCACTCCTGCCCGACCCCGAAGTACTCCCGTGCCACATCGCCGAGTTCGGTGTCGCCGAGCTTGCCGCGCAGGCTGATGAAGGCGGTGTTGCAGGACTTCGTGAAGTCCTCCCGGAAGGTGGCGCCCGGGAACTCGGACGTCTCGACGTTGTGGAACTCCTTGCCGACGGTGAGGTACTTGGGGCAGTCCACGACGTCGTCGGGCGCGACGGCATTCTTGAGCAGCAGCGCACTGCTCGTCACGATCTTCCAGGTGGAGCCGGGCGCGTACGTACCGGAGACCGCCCGGTTGAAACCGGTGGCGGGGGAGTTGGCCATCGCGAGAACCTCGCCGTTGTCGACCCTCAGGGCGACGAGCGAGGCGTTCTTGCCGCCGGCCGTTTCGGCCAGGGCCTTGTCGGCCGCTGCCTGCCATGTGGCGTCGAGCGTCGTGGTCACCGGTTTGCCGGACGGCTGCCCGTCTTTCTTCCCGAAGGTGGTCTCCGTGCCCTCGACTTCGCCGGTGGCCCGGTCGACGAGCCGGACAGCCCCGCGCGGCCCGGAGCCGCCCCCGGCGAACTGGGTCAGCACCGGCTGCAACGACGGATGGGCATCGCCCGTCAGGGACGTCCCGTTCCGGTCGGTGACCTTCGGCTCAGGAGTGTCCTCCCGCTCCAGGCGGAACTTGGCGGTGTCGCTGAGATGCGGATGGACGAGCGACAGGGACCAGCCGACTTTCCAGGCCCCGTTCTTCTGTTCCCGAACGGGGAGCTGGGACCGGTAGGTCCAGGTGCCCAGCCCCGTGACGGGCATCTTCGCCGTGAAGGCGACCCGGACCGTGCCGTCGTCCTCCGTCGTAGCCCGCGCGGGGGTGAGCTCCGGCTTGCTGATGTCGAGACCCGAGGTGAAGTTGCGCAGCACCTCCTGAGCCCTTGCGGGACTCGTGGTGCGGGAGCCCGCACTGTCGAACCGGCCGCCCGCCCAGTCCGCGAGGAACGCCCGGGCCTGGGCGGTCGCCGCGGGGTCGGGGGTGTCGTCGCGCTCGAAGGGGCCGAGCCCGGCGGCATACGCGCCCCCTGCGGCGACGGCCGTCACGACGGTCACGGCGATGCCCGCCCGGAGGCCGGGACGACGGCTCCGGTGGCGGTGGGTGGCGGTGTGTCCGAAGTCCGCGTCGGGAGGTGAGGGAAGGCGTGTCATGCCGTGAGGAGAGCAATCGCCCCAGGTCTCTGTCCAAGTCCGATATCGATAAGCTATCGATCAAAATTGCATATGATTGCTGATCGTGGACCTGATTCGGCACCTGGAGTGCTTTGTGACTGTTGCAGAAGAGTCACACTTCGGGCGTGCCGCGGCCCGCCTCGGGATGGCCCAGCCGCCCCTGTCGCAGCGCATCCAGCGGCTGGAGCGGGAGCTGGAGGTGCGGCTCTTCGACCGGAGCAGCCGCCAGGTGGCCATCACCAAGGCGGGCCTGCTGCTCCTGCCCGAGGCGCGCGAGCTGCTCGCCCGGTCCGAGTCACTGCGGGCGGCCGCGCGCCGGATCAGGGACGGCGAGAGCGGACTGCTGCGGGCCGGGCTGCCGCCCGACATCGCCGGCGACACGGTCGCCGCGCTCCTCACGGGGTTCCAGGACCGGCGGTCCGGCGTGGAGTTGGAGCTGCACGAGCTGTCCACCACGGATCAGCTCGCCCGCTTCGCCGCACGCGAACTCGACGTCGGACTCATCCACCACCCCTGCGACGTGACCGGGCTCGAACTCGGCCCGGTGCTCCGGCGCGAGCTCGGTGTGCTGCTGCCGCGCGACGCCGAGGCGGCCGGACTCGCCGAGGTGCCGCTCTCCGCGCTCGCCGGATCCGACCTGATCCTCTTCCCGCGGGCCGGCGCCCCCGTGCTCTACGACGACCTGCTCACCACCTGTGCCCGCGGCGGCTACACACCGCCCGCGGTCCGGCACGGCCAGGGCGCCAGCTTTGTGCGCGGCCTCGTGCTCTCCGTCGGTGCCGTCGCCTTCAGCTCGCGCGACGCACAGGCCGCCGAACCCGACGCCGACCTGGTGTGGCGCCCGCTCGCGGGCGCCCCGCTGGCCTGGCGGCACTCCGTCGCCTGGCCGCGCGGGCACGGCGACACCGCCGTGCGAGCCTTCGCCGACGCGGCCACGCACGCGCTGCGCGCCACCGCCGACGCCCGCCCCGACACCCCCGCCCGCCCGATGCATCTGCGCCCGGCAGCGGAGTACTGGCTGTGACCCGAACCGTGAACGTGCCCGACGCCCCCTACCGCATCCGCGCGGCCTTCGCCGATGCCGGAGTCACCGGGCGGCTGCACGCCCTCGACATCGATTCCGGAGCCCAACTCGACGTCGACGCCGACCAGCCGGTCTGCACGGCGAGTGTCCACAAACTGTGCCTGCTGGTCGCGCTGCACGACCGGGCTGCGGCCGGCGACCTCGACCTCACGGAGCAGGTCGAATGCTCGCCGGACGGCCGCACCCCGGGGGCCACCGGGCTCGCCGCGATGCTGGACGCCACCCGGCTGTCGCTGCGCGACCTCGCGTACCTGATGATGGCCGTCAGTGACAACGCCGCGGCGGATCTGCTCCTGGCCCGGGTCGGTCTCGACGCGGTCAACCGTGTGACGGCCCGCCTCGGCCTCGACGCGACGAGGGCCGTGCATACCTTCGGCGCCATGCTCGCCGGCATCAAGGAGGACGCGGGACCCGCCGGTGCCCAGGCGCTGGCCGACCCGCACGTCGTCGCGCGGCTGCGTGCCCTCGACCCGGCCCGCTCCAACCACAGCACCCCGCGGGACATGACCCGGCTGCTGCGTGCCGTCTGGCGCGACGAGGCGTGTCTGCCCGAACACGGCGCCGCCATCAGGCGGGTGATGGGTCTCCAGGTGTGGCCACACCGCCTGGCCTCCGGTTTCCCGTTCGACGACGTGCACGTCGCGGGGAAGACCGGATCGCTGCCGACGCTGCGCAACGAGGTGGGCGTCGTCGAGTACCCCGACGGCGGCCGTTACGCCGTCGCCGTCTTCACCCGCACCGCCCACACCGCAGCCACGCTCCCCGCGGCCGACGCCGTCATCGGCACGGCCGCCCGCATCGCCGTGGATGCGCTGCGCAACCGATAGTGCGATGTGTCGGCCGACACCTTCCGTGTGGCGCTCGGGGCGACGCGCGTCAGCGGCGACCCGCTCGCCCGTAGCACCGCGCCAGCGCGTGGAAGGCCTGCTTCGGTTCCCAGTGCCAGTCGGACTCCGGGTCGTCGAACCGGTCCTTGATCGGCTTCACGACCGCGTAGCTCGCCATGTCCAGGTCGTAGCGCGGGACGGGTGAGTGCGGGGCGTCGGCGGTGACGAACTCGAAGGCCATCGCGGCGTACAGGCCCATCTCCTCGAAGACGCCCAGGAGTTCGGTGAGACAGGCGGCCTGGGTGCGCTCACTGCGTACCAAGTCGCCTTTGATCTCCGGCGGTTGCTTGGTGTAGTCGACGGTGTCCCATCCCATGCCGCCCTGCTCGGGCGCCCCCGCGTACGTGCACGTCCCGAACTCCGTGATCGCCAGGGGCTTGCCCCAGCGCAGGTACCGGTGCAGCTCGCGGATGTAGTCCGCGCGGTCGGGGAAGTACGAGTAGTAGTCGATGCCCACGATGTCGAAGAGGCTCCAGTCGACCTCGTCGTCCTGCGCGGCCGCGTACGACAGCTTGCCGCCGAAGACCGACCGTCCGACCGCGGCGGCCCGCGCCGTGAACGCGTACAGGCGGCGCATCATCTGCTCCGGGTCGTAGGTGCCGGCCATCAGATTGCGGATCCGCTCAGTTGCGTTGTCGCCGGGCACGATGCCCGGTACGAACAGCCAGAACTCGCAGCCCACGCTCAGGTCGGCCCGCGCGCCCTGGCGGCGCAGCCGCTCCAGGTGCCGGCCGGTCTCCGCGAGGTGGTCGAGGATCTCCGACGCGGGGCGGTCGCCCAGGGTCGGCTGGAGCCAGATGTGCAGGCCCAGCTCGGCGGCCTCGGACGCGGTGGCGTTGAGACGGTCGACGCCGTCGCCCGTCACCTCGATCGATGTGGCGTGCAGGTCGTTCCTGATGGCACGGAGGTCCTCGCGCATGCGGGTGGCGCTCCACGCGGTGCCGGGGGTCTCACCCGCGCCGATCGTGTAGCAGACCCCTCGATGGGTCAGACCTTTGCTGTTCCCACGCCCGCCCCGTCGGCCGGTCGTGGCCGCCGAGGCGGGGGCGCCGGCCAGGAACGGTCCGGTGGCCGCCGCGGCCCCGATCGCCCCCGCCCCGGCCAGGAACCTCGCCCGGCTGATTCCGCCACTGCGCTCGTCGCGATGCACTCGGACTCCCCGGTCGGTCGGCGGTTCGCGTGTCTCCGCCAGTCTGCCGAGCGGGTGCGGGGGCGGGCGTCCCCCGAAAGTCTGCGGGTGCGCGACCAAGGGATGAACCGGGCGCAGGGAGCGGCTACTCAGGTCGCGGCGCCCGGCGGGCAGAGCACCGCGGTCACCTGGCCGGCACCCGGCGTTCCTCGTCGGCCCCGGTGCGCTTTCCGCCGGTGGCGACCACGCGGCCCCGGGGCCTGCGCGGCAGCAGGCGGCGGGTGAGGCCGGATTCGTAGCGGGGCTGGAGCAGCAGGAACAGGCCCACCGCGCAGACGAACGCGACCCCGAAGAGCATCCAGGACTTGGCGCCCCGCGCCGAGTAGGCCACGATCCCGAACGAGAACAGCGCCGACCAGAAGTACATGAGCAGCACGGCCCGGCGGTGCGAGTGGCCGAGCTGGAGCAGGCGGTGGTGGAGGTGGCCCTTGTCGGCGGCGAAGGGGGACATTCCGTTCCACGTACGTCTGATGACGGCGAGCACGAGGTCGGCGACGGGCAGCGCGATGACGGACAGCGGCAGCATCAGCGGAATGTAGACCGGCACCATCGCGGCCGACCCGGACCTGCCGTCCACCGTCTGGTTGAGGAGGCTCGGGTCGACCTCGCCCGTCACCGAGACCGCGCACCCGGCGATGAGCAGGCCGAGCAGCATCGAGCCCGAGTCGCCCATGAAGATCCGGGCCGGATGCGAGTTGTGGACCAGGAAGCCGAGGCACATGCCCGCCAGGATCGCGGAGATCAGCGTGGTGGACGCGGCGGCCTCGATCCCGTAGCCGTACCAGAGCCGGTACGCGTACAGGAAGAACGCCGTCGCCGCGATGCCCACCGTGCCGGCGGCCAGCCCGTCGAGCCCGTCGACGAAGTTGACCGCGTTGATGGAGACGACGATCAGCCCCACGGTCAGCAGCGTGCCCTGCCAGTCGGAGAGGTAGATCCCGTCGGTGCCCGGCACCGGGAGCCAGAGGATCGTCAGCCCCTGGAACGCCATCACTCCGGCCGCGAGTATCTGGCCGCCGAGCTTGACCAGTGAGTCGACACCCCATTTGTCGTCCAGGACACCCAGGAGCCAGATGAGCGAGGCGCCGGACAGCAGTGCCCGCGGCGTCGAGCTCTGGGTGAAGATGTCTTCCAGATGCGGCAGGTGGGAAGCGACCAGCAGCCCGGCCACCAGCCCGCCGAACATGGCCACGCCGCCCAGGCGCGGGGTGGGTTCGCGATGGACGTCGCGCGCCCGGATCTCGGGCATCGCGCCGACGGAGATCGCGAACTTCCGTACGGGGCCGGTCAGGAGGTGGGTCACGGCCGCCGTGATGAACAGCATGAGCAAGTAGTCCCGCACGGGCGGCCTCACATTCCGGCCCAGCGGGCCGATACCTGAGCCCGATCGATGCCCTCGCTGCGCCCAGGCGAGCCTAACTCATACGGATTTCTGTGCGACGGGGAGCGGGGCCAGACGGTGGTGGGTGCGGGCGTCGAGCGATACGTACGTCAGCGGGCGGACGTGCCATTCGATGTGCCGGCCGCCGCGCAGCATGAGCGTGAACCCGCAGGGTTCGCCGCGGTGGAGCGCCCCCAGGGCCTGCACCCAGCCGCCCTGGTCCGACCAGTAGTGGGCGCGGATCAGTTCGCGCGGTGCGAGGCCGAAGAGATGGTTCGCCCGGAGCTGGACGCGGATGGCGCGGACGGCCTCCTGGGGCGTGGCCAGGACGCGCAGGTCGATGGACTCGGGGACAGGATCGCCGCCCGGTGGGGGACCACCGCCCGCGCACGGGGCGCGGTCGCCGTACTCGAAGACGGTGTGGTTCACCCTCGCCGTCCCCGGACGCTGAGGCGCCCCGACCCGCACGCAGGGTGCGAGGCCCTCATCAGCTGCCTTGCCGGGAGAGAATCCGGGCACCTTCATGGCGCACGGCCGGCTGAACGGGCACGGTGGGAGAGCCTTGCGCGACAACGGCCTTCGGGGCGTTCTTCTCCCGTACGACGAGCAGCCCTGCCAGCACCAGCAGTACCCAGAGCACCGGACCGAGCGGGTTTCCGGGGGAAATGAACCCCTGCGCGGCAAGTCCGAGGAGGCCGCCGGCGGAAAGCACGGCCGCGAGAACGACTTTGCCGAGGCTCATATCCGACGCCGCACCGGAACGGCGACGGATTTCGAACCGGCCGAAAATTCTGGTGAAGCACATCAGGGAGATTCCCGAAACGCCGACCCACAGTGGTGCCACCGCGAACCACATCGGGCTACCGGGCGTCGGTGTCGCGAAGCCGAGTCCGACCATTGCGATTCCCGCCGTCATCACGAGCGCGGGCATGTGCCAGAGGTACAGGGTCATGAAGCGGGTTCCGCACCATTGCAGGAAGGCGGTGGCCAGTGGACGTTCGGCGAACCGCGTCATGGCCGGCTTGAGTGTCAGCCAGAGTCCGAGCTGGCCGATCGTCAGCGTCATCATCACCGCGGTCGGAGGGCTCATGTTGGAGACCGGGGCCCCGGGCATTCCGATCATGGATGCCGGGTAGGGCCCGAAGAACACAGCGGCCGCGGTGAGTCCGAAGCCGACAGCGGCCAGACCCGCCGATGTCCACCTGCTCCGCATGCGCAGGCCACCGTCGGCGTAGTGGAAGCCGAACTGGTGGGCTGCCGGCCAGACGAACAGGGCGTTCAGGAAACCGATCGCGGGGCTGACCTCGAAGCGCAGCACATCGATGACCAGGGCACAGACGGCGAGTACGCCGATCACACGCCATCCGTACCGGCGGTACCACCTGAACATCACCGGCGTGAGCGCGATCACGAGCACGTAGACGGCGAGGAACCAGAGCAGCTGCCCGGCTATCCTGCCCGCCATCAGCACCGGTTGCTGAGGCACCCCCGCGCCGATCAACGCGTGGGGCAGCAGCAGCCACACGGCTGCCAGGGGTATGACCGGCACCAGGAGACGCGCAATTCGGCCCCGGAGCCAGGTGCGCACCGATTTCGCCGATCGGAACGAGAAGAAATTCGCGGCCCCGCCGGCGAAGAACACCATCGGCATGACCTGCGTCAGCCATGTGACAATCCACCAGCCGGGACTTGCGAGAGCATTCCCGGTGCTCAAATGCCCATTCTCATAGGCCAGTACGGGCATGAGCCAGTGCTGGGAAATCACGGCCAGCACGCATAGTGCTCTGATGACGTCTATGAAAGGATCGCGACCGCGACCGGGCGAATGAGTGTGCGTTTGCTGCATGCAATCATCGTGCAGTCAGCAGGCGATACGGACAGTGAAGCGGCCCCCCGAATTCATTGGGGTGCCAGCACTGCGTGCCATGGTGGGGTTCTCCCCACCGGGCCCCGGTGTGGTTCACCCTCGCCGCGCTCGGACGCCGAGGCGCCCGGAGCATGGCCCCGCCACGACCACCACGAGAGCCGCGACCGTGCCGCCGAGCGGCATGACCGCCGACACGGACAGGTGGTCGAGCACGGCTCCGCCCGCCAGGGCGCCGATGGCGAAGGTCGCCTGGAAGGACGCGGTGAACAGGACGGACGCCGCTTCGGGCGCGTCGGGCGCGGCCTTGGCGAACCAGGTCTGCGAGCAGACCGGCACCGCACCGTAGGCGACACCCCAGACGACCAGCAGCGCGACGGCTCCGGCCTCCCACCTGCCCAGGACCGGGAGCAGCGCGGTCGCGGCGGCGATCAGTCCCGCGGCGAGGGAGACCGCGGCGCGCGGGCGGCGCGTCACGAGTGCGCTGCCGACGAAGTTGCCGATGATCCCGGCGGCGCCGTAGACCAGCAGGAACACCGTGATCAGCGCCGGACCGGCGTGTGTGACCCGTTCCAGGAAGGGGGTGACATAGGTGTACGTCGCGAAGTGGGACAGAACGATGAGGAAGGTGATGAGCAGGGCGAACCGGGTGCCGGGCCGGTTGAGAACGGTGCGCAGCAGGCTCGCGCGGGTGACCTGTGCCGGCGGCAGGGCCGGAACCACCAGGAGCATCAGGGCCAGTACGCCCACGCTCAGCACCCCCATGACCACGAACGCCGTCCGCCAGCCGGCCAGGCCGCCGATGAATGTACCGGCGGGGACGCCGAGCACGGAGCCCAGCGGGACGGCCGAGAAGATCACCGCTGTCGCTCGGCCGACCGACGCCGGGCGGACCAGTCGGCCGGCCAGTCCGGCCCCGATGGACCAGAAGCCGCCGATGGTGCCCCCGACCATCACCCGGGAGACCAGGACGAGGCGGTAGTCGGTCGCGGCGGCGGTGAGGAAGTCGGCCAGGGCCAGCAGGAGCATGAAGGCGCAGAGCATCAGGCGTCGGTCGACACGCGCCGTCGCCACGGTGACCAAGGGGGCGGAGACCGCCGCGAGGAGTCCGGGCATGGTCATCATCAGGCCCGCCGCGCCGTCCGAGACGGCGAAGTCGGACCCGATCGATGTGAGCAGGCCGATGGGCAGGATCTCGGTGGTGACGATCGAGAAGATGCCCAGCATGACGGAGACGACGGCGAGCCGGCCGCGCAAGGGGGTGCGGGGAGGGAGGGCGATGCGTTCGGAGGGGGTGGTGGCCGCGGTGGTGGTCATGGCGGGTGCCGTCCTGTGCTCGGCGATGCGAGGGCTGTTCGCCCCAGTTCACAAGCGTCGGTGGACGGTGTCCGGCAGGTTCGCGACGTCAACGTTGCCGGCCAGGGGTGATGTCGCGTTTCCGCTGGAAGAGGCGACAGGGAGAGGCAACGGAGACGGCGACCGGAAACGGCGAAGGGCCGTCGCTCCCGAGCGGGGGAGTGACGGCCCTTCGCCGCGCGCCGCGAAGGCGCTTGTGAATCCGTGAACCCAGAGGTTCCGCCGAATCAGAGAACGCGGACCGCGCCCGACGGCGGGTCGTAGGACAGCGGGCGCTGCACCACACCGGTGCTGGAGTTCTGCGCACCGACGAACTCGCCGCCGCCCACGTAGATCCCGACGTGGTACGCGCTGCCCGCGCTGCCCCAGTACAGGATGTCGCCCGGCTGGAGGTTGCTCAGGGAGACCTGGGTGCCGACGGTGGACTGGGACTGCGAGACGCGCGGCAGGTCGACGTTGATCGAACGGAACGCGGCCTGGACGAGGCCGGAGCAGTCCCACGAGTTGGGGCCGGTGCCACCGGGCACGTACGCGTCGCCGACCTGGGCCTGCGCGAAGGCGATGACGGCCGCTGCGGAGCCGGTGGCGCTCGACGAGGAGAAGGAGGCCGAGCCGGCGGAGGAGCCGGAGGTCGCGCTGAGTGTCGTACGGGCGGCGGAGCGGGAGGCGCGCTCGGCGGCCTCCGCCTTGGCCTTGGCGGCCGCCTCCGCCTTCTTCTTGGCCTCTGCCTTGCGGACCGCCTCGGCCTTGGCCTTCTTGGCGGTCTTGGCCGCGGTGGCGGCTGCGGCGTCCTCCTGGGCCTGCGTCTGCAGGTCCTGGGCGACCTGCTGCGTGGCCTGAGCGGACGCGGCGACGGCGGTGGAGAGCCCGGCGGTGATGGTGGGCATCTCGATGGTCTGGGTCACCGGCTCGGCCTGGGCCGGACCGGCAGCGCCTGCGACCGCGATGGTGCTGAGGACGCCACCGGCAACTCCGGCCCGCAGCGCCGTCTTCGGCGCGTTTCGGCGGGGCTTCCGGTGGCTGGGTATGTGAGCGGTGAGGGACATGAGTACTAGCGCTATCAGGGCCCCGGGGCTCCCATCAAGAAACGTGTGTTGCGACACAGTTACGTCCGGAATCTGTGAATCCGCTTTCTGGCGGCCCTTATTGACGCCGTAACGGGCAAACCGGGCATGCTCGATCACCGCTGTGATCACGGACTTTCAGCAATACGCCCGAATTGCCCGTCACTTACCATCCGTTCACACCGATGGCCAAGCCCGCTTTTGTTGAAGCCTGGATGGAGTGACGCAGGTCACAGCGGGGCCGCTGTGTGCGGGGTGTGGGCGCGCCCGGCGTCCGAGGTGCCGTCGGATCCCGGGCGGCCGTCCATTGATCCGGAAGATCGTGAATGCGCGCACACGTCCACTTCGCTCCCCGGGGACCCCTCGCGCGGGTGAGCCCAGAGTGGGGCAGACCCCCTTATCACTCTCAGGCCGTCCATTGCCAATTTGCCTGAGCGGGTATCTGATTGTTAGTGCAACACCTTCTTGACCAGCGCAGACGGCATCGGATGTCACGTCTCGTGATCACTCGGCCGCTTTGCGTACGAAGATCACCGCTCAGGCGGCTTCGCCACCCTTCGCCGGGTGGTGGAGATCACAAACTCGTTGTCGTACCCCGTGTCGCAGATCACAGGATGGCGGGCATAGGATGCGGGGCAGTCGGGCTTGTGAACTGCCTCACATGTGCACGATCTTGGTGGGGTGGCGAGCCGAATCGCCCGATGCGGTCCAACGGTCAAGGACGACTGGAAGGAGCGAGGAGCGTGAATGCCTACGCGCCCATCCTCGTGCTCGGCGCCCTCGGGGCAGGGTTTGCGATCTTCTCCGTGGTCATGGCCACGCTTATCGGCCCGAAGCGATACAACCGAGCAAAGCTCGAAGCGTACGAGTGCGGTATCGAACCCACCCCCACTCCAGCCGGAGGCGGCCGCTTCCCCATCAAGTACTACCTGACGGCGATGCTCTTCATCGTCTTCGACATCGAGATCGTCTTCCTCTATCCCTGGGCGGTCACCTTCGACGCCCTGGGGATCTTCGGGCTCGTGGAGATGCTGCTCTTCGTGCTCACCGTCTTCGTCGCCTATGCGTATGTATGGCGTCGCGGCGGCCTGGAATGGGACTGAGGGGCTGAGGGGCACACCATGGGACTCGAAGAGAAGCTGCCCAGCGGCTTCGTGCTGACCACTGTCGAGCAGGCCGCCGGCTGGGTACGGAAGTCCTCCGTCTTCCCCGCCACCTTCGGCCTCGCCTGCTGCGCCATCGAGATGATGACGACCGGAGCCGGGCGCTACGACCTGGCCCGTTTCGGGATGGAGGTCTTCCGCGGATCGCCGCGGCAGGCGGATCTGATGATCGTGGCAGGGCGGGTCAGCCAGAAGATGGCGCCCGTCCTGCGGCAGGTCTACGACCAGATGCCGAACCCCAAGTGGGTTATCTCCATGGGGGTTTGCGCATCATCGGGCGGGATGTTCAACAATTACGCCATTGTTCAGGGTGTTGATCACATTGTCCCGGTTGATATCTACTTGCCGGGCTGCCCGCCGCGGCCCGAGATGCTGATGGACGCGATCCTCAAGCTCCACCAGAAGATCCAGAGCTCCAAGCTCGGGGTCAACGCGGAGGAGGCCGCCCGCGAGGCGGAGGACGCGGCACTCAAGGCACTGCCCCTGATCGAGATGAAGGGGCTCCTGCGGTGAGTGAGAACCGGAACCACGACGAGCAGAACAACAACGGCGTGCCCGCACCGCGCGACGAGACCGGCGAGGTCATCGGCGTGCGCAAGGGCATGTTCGGCGCCGACAACGGCGGCGACACCTCCGGCTACGGCGGCCTCGTGCGCACGGTGACGCTGCCGGGCGCCACGTCCCGCCCGTACGGCGGCTGGTTCGACGAAGTGGCCGACGAGCTCGAAGGGGCCCTGGAGGAACAGGACCTGCTTCCCGCCAACGCCATCGAGAAGACGGTCGTCGACCGCGGCGAACTCACCTTCCACGTCGCCCGCGAACATCTCGTCCGGGTCGCACAGACCCTGCGCGACGACCCGGCGCTGCGCTTCGAGCTCTGTACGGGGGTGAGCGGCGTCCACTTCCTCGGTGACAAGGGCCGTGAGCTGCACGCCGTCTACCACCTGCGCTCGATCACGCACGGCCGGCTGATCCGCCTGGAGGTGTCGGCCCCGGACAGCGATCCGCACATTCCGTCCCTCGTCGCGGTCTACCCGACCAACGACTGGCACGAGCGCGAGACCTACGACTTCTTCGGGCTCATCTTCGACGGGCACCCCGCCCTCACCCGGATCATGATGCCGGACGACTGGCAGGGCTTCCCGCAGCGCAAGGACTATCCGCTCGGCGGCATCGCCGTCGAGTACAAGGGCGCCCAGATCCCGGCTCCGGACCAGCGGAGGTCGTACTCCTGATGACTACTCCCCACGCAACGCCTCGCGCGACGACCGAGGGGACTGTATATACAGTCACCGGCGGCGACTGGGACGAGGTCGTCGAGTCCGCGGTCAAGTCCGACGACGAGCGCATCATCGTCAACATGGGCCCCCAGCACCCGTCCACGCACGGGGTGCTGCGGCTGATCCTGGAGATCGACGGCGAGACCGTCACCGAGGCCCGCTGCGGCATCGGCTACCTCCACACCGGCATCGAGAAGAACCTCGAATTCCGGAACTGGACCCAGGGCACCACCTTCGTGACGCGCATGGATTATCTGACGCCGTTCTTCAACGAGGCGGCGTACTGCCTGGGCGTCGAGAAGCTCCTCGGTATCGAGGACCAGATCCCCGACCGGGCCACCATCCTGCGCGTGCTCCTGATGGAGCTCAACCGGATCTCCTCGCACCTGGTGTGCATCGCCACCGGCGGCATGGAGCTCGGCGCCACCACGATCATGATCTACGGCTTCCGCGATCGTGAACTCGTTCTCGATCTCTTCGAGCTGATCACCGGCCTGCGGATGAACCACGCGTTCATCCGGCCCGGCGGACTCGCCCAGGATCTGCCGCCCGGCGCGATCGACCAGCTCCGCGAGTTCGTGAAGACCATGAAGAAGAACCTGCCGGAGTACGACAAGCTCGCCACCGGCAACCCGATCTTCAAGGCCCGTATGCAGGACGTCGGCTATCTCGACCTGACCGGCTGCATGGCACTCGGCGCCACCGGCCCGATCCTGCGCTCCGCCGGACTCCCGCACGACCTGCGCAAGACGGACCCCTACTGCGGATACGAGAACTACGAGTTCGATGTCCCCACCGCCGACAGCTGCGACGCCTACGGCCGCTTCCTCATCCGGCTGGAGGAGATGCGCCAGTCGCTGCGGATCATCGAGCAGTGCATCGACCGGCTCGCCCCCGGACCGGTGATGGTCGCCGACAAGAAGATCGCCTGGCCGGCGCAGCTCGCGCTCGGCCCGGACGGGCTCGGCAACTCGCTCGACCACATCAAGAAGATCATGGGCACCTCCATGGAGGCCCTGATCCACCACTTCAAGCTGGTGACCGAGGGCTTCCGCGTCCCGGCCGGACAGACGTACACGGCGGTCGAGTCGCCCAAGGGCGAGCTCGGCGTCCATGTCGTCTCGGACGGCGGCACCCGCCCCTACCGGGTCCACTTCCGCGACCCGTCCTTCACCAATCTGCAGGCCATGGCGGCGATGTGCGAGGGCGGCCAGGTCGCCGACGTCATCGTCGCCGTCGCATCCATCGACCCCGTGATGGGAGGCGTCGACCGGTGACCGAAGCACGTCAGGAAGTCAGTCTGGGGATGCCGCAGCTCCCCGCCCCCGCCTACCCGGCCGAGGTGCGCGCCAGGCTCGAAGCGGACGCGAAGGAGGTGATCGCCCGCTACCCCGGCAGCCGTTCCGCGCTGCTTCCGCTGCTGCACCTGGTGCAGTCCGAGGAGGGCTACGTCTCCCGTACGGGCATGGCGTTCTGTGCCGAGCTGCTCGGCCTCACCACCGCCGAGGTCACCGCGGTCGCCACCTTCTACACGATGTACCGGCGCAAGCCGAGCGGTGATTACCAGGTCGGTGTCTGCACCAACACGCTGTGCGCGGTGATGGGCGGCGACGCCATCTTCGACCGGCTCAAGGAGCACCTCGGCGTCGGCAACGACGGGCCCGATATGACAACCGAGGACGGCAAGGTCACCCTCGAACACATCGAGTGCAACGCGGCCTGCGACTTCGCTCCCGTGGTGATGGTCAACTGGGAGTTCTTCGACAACCAGACGCCCGAGAGCGCGACCCGCCTGGTCGACGACCTGATCGCCGGGCGCACCGTCGAACCCACCCGTGGCGCGCCGCTCTGCTCTTACAAGGAGACGTCCCGGATTCTGGCCGGCTTCCCCGACGAGCGCCCCGGCGCCGTCGAGGCGTCCGGCGGCGCGGGCCCCGCCTCGCTGATCGGCCTCCGGCTCGCCAGGGGCGAGGAGCCGCACCCGCGCGTCGTCGCCCCGCGCAGCGAATCCGGGCACGCCGATGCCCCGCAGGACCCGGACCACCCGGCCGGCCCGACACGCGAGGAGGGAGAGTGATGACGTTGGCAACCGAAATCAACGACAACGGCAGCGGGGGCAGCCCCGAGAAGCTGCTCACCCCCGTCCTCTCCGCCTTCTGGGACCAGCCGGAATCCTGGACCCTGGAGACCTACCGGCGTCACGAGGGGTACGAGGGTCTGCGCAAGGCCCTCGCCATGTCGCCGGACGACCTCATCGCGTACGTCAAGGACTCCGGTCTGCGCGGCCGCGGCGGCGCGGGCTTCCCCACCGGGATGAAGTGGCAGTTCATCCCGCAGGGAGACGGCAAACCGCACTATCTTGTGGTCAACGCCGACGAGTCGGAGCCCGGGACCTGCAAGGACATCCCGCTCCTCTTCGCCAACCCGCACAGCCTCATCGAGGGCATCGTGATCGCCTGCTACGCGATCCGTTCTTCGCATGCGTTCATCTATGTGCGCGGTGAAGTCGTCCCCGTACTGCGGCGGTTGCACGAGGCCGTGCGCGAGGCGTACGAGGCGGGCTTCCTCGGGACGAACATCCTGGGCTCGGGGCTCGACCTGGAACTCACCGTGCACGCGGGCGCGGGCGCGTACATCTGCGGTGAGGAGACCGCACTGCTCGACTCGCTCGAAGGGCGACGCGGCCAGCCCCGGCTGCGACCCCCCTTCCCCGCGGTCGCCGGTCTGTACGCCTGCCCCACTGTGGTGAACAACGTCGAGTCCATCGCCTCGGTTCCCGCGATCCTGAACCGGGGCAAGGACTGGTTCAAGTCGATGGGCAGCGAGAAGTCCCCGGGCTTCACGCTGTATTCGCTCAGCGGGCATGTCGCGAGCCCCGGCCAGTACGAGGCCCCGCTCGGCATCACGCTGCGCCAGCTGCTCGACATGAGCGGGGGCATGCGCGCAGGGCACCGGCTGAAGTTCTGGACCCCGGGCGGCTCCTCGACCCCGATGTTCACCGACGAGCACCTCGATGTGCCGCTCGACTACGAGGGCGTCGGCGCCGCCGGTTCCATGCTCGGCACCAAGGCGCTCCAGTGCTTCGACGAGACGACCTGCGTCGTGCGGGCCGTCACCCGCTGGACCGAGTTCTACGCCCATGAGTCCTGCGGAAAGTGCACACCGTGCCGCGAAGGCACCTACTGGCTGGTCCAGTTGCTCCGCGACATCGAGGCGGGCAAGGGACAGATGGCCGACCTCGACAAGCTGAACGACATCGCCGACAACATCAACGGCAAGTCCTTCTGCGCCCTCGGCGACGGCGCCGCCTCGCCGATCTTCTCCTCGCTGAAGTACTTCCGCGAGGAGTACGAGCAGCACATCACGGGCAGGGGCTGCCCCTTCGATCCCGCCAGGTCGACCGCCTGGGCCGACGACAAGAACGCTCACCAGGGGGTGAACGCATGACAGTCACCACGAGTGCGCCCTCCGGGGGCGGCGAGGCGGCCCTTCCGCCCGAGGACCTCGTCACGCTGACGATCGACGGCATCGAGATCAGCGTGCCCAAGGGCACCCTGGTCATCCGGGCCGCCGAACTCCTCGGCATCGAGATCCCGCGCTTCTGCGACCACCCGCTCCTCGACCCGGTCGGCGCCTGCCGCCAGTGCATCGTCGAGGTCGAGGGCCAGCGCAAGCCGATGGCGTCCTGCACCATCACCTGCACCGACGGCATGGTGGTGAGGTCGCAGCTCACCTCGCCCGTCGCCGAGAAGGCGCAGAAGGGTGTGATGGAGCTGCTGCTCATCAACCACCCGCTGGACTGCCCGGTCTGCGACAAGGGCGGTGAGTGCCCGCTGCAGAACCAGGCGATGTCGCACGGCGGCGCCGACTCCCGTTTCGACGGCAAGAAGCGCACGTTCGAGAAGCCCGTCCCGATCTCCACCCAGGTGCTGCTGGACCGTGAGCGGTGTGTGCTCTGCGCGCGCTGCACCCGGTTCTCCAACCAGGTGGCGGGCGACCCGATGATCGAGCTGCTGGAGCGCGGTGCGCTGCAGCAGGTCGGTACGGGCGAGGGCGACCCGTTCGAGTCGTACTTCTCCGGGAACACCATCCAGATCTGCCCGGTCGGGGCGCTGACCTCGGCGGCGTACCGGTTCCGCTCCCGGCCCTTCGACCTGGTGTCGTCGCCGTCGGTGTGCGAGCACTGCGCGGGCGGCTGCGCGACCCGTACCGACCACCGGCGCGGCAAGGTCATGCGGCGGCTCGCCGCCAACGATCCCGAGGTCAATGAGGAGTGGGTCTGCGACAAGGGCCGCTTCGGTTTCCGTTACGCGCAGGCGCGGGACCGGCTCACCACTCCGCTGGTACGCAACGCGGACGGTGTCCTGGAACCGGCGAGCTGGCCCGAGGCGCTGGCCGCCGCGGCTGCCGGTCTCCTGGCCGCACGCGGCAGGACGGGTGTCCTCACGGGCGGCCGGCTGACCGTCGAGGACGCGTACGCGTACAGCAAGTTCGCCCGGATCGCGCTGGACACGAACGACGTCGACTTCCGGGCCCGGGTGCACAGCAGCGAGGAGGCCGACTTCCTGGCCGCCCGCGTGGCCGGGCGCGGCCGGGACCTGGACGGCACGGGTGTCACGTACACCTCGCTGGAGAAGGCCCCGACCGTGCTGCTGGTCGGGTTCGAGTCCGAGGAGGAGGCGCCCGGCGTCTTCCTTCGGCTGCGCAAGGCGAACCGTAAGCACGGACAGCGCACGTTCGCCGTCGCCTCGCACGCCACGCGCGGCCTCACCAAGGCGGGCGGCACGCTGCTTCCCGCGGCCCCCGGCACCGAGACCGAGTGGCTGGACGCGATCGCGGGCGGTGTCGGACTCGACGGCGACGGGGCCGTGGCGGCCGAGGCGCTGCGCGGCGGGGGCGCCGTGATCGTGGTCGGCGAGCGGCTGGCGGCCGTGCCGGGCGGGCTGACCGCCGCGGCACGGGCCGCGACCGCGACCGGGGCCACGCTGGTGTGGATTCCGCGCCGGGCCGGCGAGCGCGGTGCGGTGGAGGCGGGCGCGCTTCCGTCGCTGCTGCCCGGCGGCCGTCCGGCGACCGACCCGCGGGCCAGGGACGAGGTGGCGGCCGTCTGGGGCGTCGCCGAACTCCCGCCCCGCTTCGGCCGCGACACCGGCCAGATCGTGGAGGCCGCGGCCACCGGCGAACTGGGCGCACTGGTCGTCGCCGGGGTCGAGGCCGTGGACCTGCCGAACCCGGCACGGGCTCTGGAGGCTCTGGACCAGGTCGGCTTCCTGGTCTCGCTGGAGCTGCGGCCCAGCGAGGTGACGGAGCGGGCCGATGTGGTCTTCCCGGTCGCCGCGGTGGCCGAGAAGCCCGGCACTTTCCTCAACTGGGAGGGCAGGGCGCGCATGTTCGAGGCGGCGCTGAAGCCCGAGCAGATGACGCGGACACTCGCGCCGACCGACGCCCGGGTGCTGCACATGCTGGCCGATGCGCTGGACGTGCATCTGGCGCTGCCTGATCTGAAGTCCGTACGCCGTGAGCTGGACCGGCTCGGTGGCTGGGCCGGTACGCACGCCACCGACCCGAACGAGCCGGCGCGGCCGCTGCCCAGGCCCGGCGACGGCGAGGCGGTCCTCGCGGGCCACCGGATGCTGCTCGACCTGGGCCGGCTCCAGGAGGGCGACGACGCACTGGCCGGCACCCGGCACGCCTCGGTCGCCCGGCTCTCCGCCGTCACCGCGGCCGAGACGGGCGTGAAGGACGGCGATCTGCTGGCCGTCACCGGCCCGGCGGGCAGCGTCGAACTCCCGTTGAAGGTCACCGACATGCCGGACCGGGTGGTCTGGGTGCCGCTGAACTCCGTCGGGCGGGGTATCCCGGCCGACACCGGCGCCCAGCCCGGCGGTCTGGTCCGGATCGGCCCCGCCGCACCGGGCACTCCCGACGTCACACCGGAGGTGGGGGCGTGACTGCCTTCGCTCAACTGGCCGCGGCACCGCACGGTGCCGTACTCGCCGCCGAGGATCTGTCGATGTTCGGCACCGACCCGTGGTGGCTCGTCGTCATCAAGGCGGTGTTCTGCTTCGCGTTCCTGATGGTGACCGTGCTCTTCTCCATCGTGTGGGAGCGCAAGGTCGTCGCCTGGATGCAGCTGCGCATCGGCCCCAACCGGCACGGCCCCTGGGGCATGCTCCAGTCGCTCGCCGACGGCATCAAACTGATGCTGAAGGAAGACCTCGTCGTCAAGCGCGCCGACAAGGTCGTGTACGTGCTGGCGCCGATCGTCGCCGCCGTACCGGCGTTCATGGCGATCGCGGTGATCCCGTTCGGCCCGTCCGACAACGAGGTCTCGATCTTCGGGCACCGTACGGCGATGCAGCTCACCGACCTGCCGATCGCGATGCTCTACATCCTCGCGGTGGCCTCGGTCGGGATCTACGGCATCGTGCTGGCGGGCTGGTCGTCCGGATCGACGTACCCGCTCCTCGGCGGTCTGCGCTCGTGCGCACAGATGATCAGTTACGAAATCGCGATGGGCGCCGCGTTCGCCTCGGTCTTCCTCTACTCCGGGTCGATGTCGACCTCGAAGATCGTGGAGGCGCAGCAGGACCGCTGGTTCATCCTCCTGCTGCCGGTCTCCTTCATCATCTACATCATCACGATGGTCGGCGAGACCAACCGGGCCCCGTTCGACATGCCGGAGTCCGAGGGCGACCTGGTCGGCGGCTTCAACACCGAGTACTCGTCGATCAAGTTCGCGATGTTCATGCTCGCCGAGTACGTCAACATGGTCACCGTCTCCGCGGTCTCCACGACCCTGTTCCTGGGCGGCTGGCGGGCCCCGTGGCCGATCAGCACCTTCTGGGAGGGAGCGAACCACGGCTGGTGGCCGATGCTCTGGTTCGTCCTCAAGGTCCAGCTGCTGCTGTTCTTCTTCATCTGGCTGCGCGGCACGCTGCCCCGGGTCCGCTACGACCAGCTGATGAAGCTCGGCTGGAAGGTCCTGATCCCGGTCTCCGTGGTCTGGCTGATGCTGGTCGCGACGGTGCGGGCGCTGCGCAACGAGGGGTACGACTTCTCGAGGATCGTGCTGTACGTGGCCGGGGCCGTGATCGCGATCCTGCTGATCTCCTTCGTCGCCGACATCTTCCGCGACAAGAAGGGCCGGGCCGCCGAGGCGGAAGCGGGACCGGAGCCGGCGTTCGACCCGATGGCGGGCGGATTCCCGGTGCCGCCGCTGCCCGGACAGACCCTGCCGCCGGTGCCGCGCCGCAGGCCGCACAGCGAGCGGGAGCTCGTTGTCAGTGGCGGGTCGGATACTGAGAGTGACGACAGTCCGAGTGACGGAAAGGAGGCTGACGGTGTCTGAGTCATCAGAACCCTCGGGGGAGAAGTTCCAGAACCCCGTCGCCGGCTTCGGCGTGACCTTCAAGGCCATGTTCAAGAAGCGGCTGACCGAGCAGTATCCGGAAACGCAGAAGGTGACGGCGCCGCGCTTCCACGGCCGGCATCAGCTCAACCGTCACCCGGACGGTCTGGAGAAGTGCATCGGCTGCGAGCTGTGCGCCTGGGCCTGTCCGGCGGACGCGATCTATGTGGAGGGCGCGGACAACACCGACGAGGAGCGCTACTCCCCGGGTGAGCGCTACGGCCGCGTCTACCAGATCAACTACGCGCGCTGCATTCTCTGCGGACTGTGCATCGAGGCGTGCCCGACCCGGGCGCTGACGATGACCAATGAGTTCGAGCTCGCCAACACCACCCGCGAAAGCCTCATCTACACCAAGGGCGAGCTGCTCGCGGGCCTGGAGGAGGGCATGGTCGACAGCCCGCACGCGATCTACCCCGGGATGGACGATCAGGACTACTACCGGGGTCTTGTCACCGAGGCCGCGCCCGGTACGGAGCGTCAGGTCGCCCTCTCCAAGGGCGAGAAGCCGTCGGACGGCGACAGCGGGAACAACGGCTCGGCGCAGGAGGTGGACGCATGACCGGCCTGGCCGCGGCGGCCTCCCAGACCTCGACCGGTGAGGCCTTCCAGTTCTGGGTGCTCGGGACTGTCGCCGTGATCGGCGCGCTGTCCACCGTACTGATGAAGAAGGCCGTGCACAGTGCGCTGAGCCTCGCCGGGACCATGATCGTCCTGGCGGTGTTCTACCTCGCCAACGGCGCCTACTTCCTGGGCGTCGTCCAGATCATCGTCTACACCGGCGCGATCATGATGCTGTTCCTCTTCGTGGTCATGCTCGTCGGTGTCACGGCGGCCGACTCGCTGAAGGAGACCCTCAAGGGCCAGCGCTGGCTGGCCGCGGGCTGCGGGATCGGCTTCGGCGTCCTGCTGATCGCGGGCATCGGCAACGCCTCGCTGAACAGCTTCAACGGGCTCGGCACCGCCAACGCCGAGCACGGCGGAAACGTCGAGGGGCTGGCCAGCCTCATCTTCACCAAGTACGTCTTCGCCTTCGAGATCACCGGCGCCCTGCTGATCACGGCGACGGTCGGCGCGATGGTGCTCACCCACCGGGAGCGCACCGAACGGGCCAAGACCCAGCGGGAGATGTCCGAGGAGCGCGTACGCGGCAAGCAGGTGCCGCCGCTGCCCGCCCCCGGTGTCTACGCCCGGCACAACGCCGTGGACATCCCGGGTCTGCTCCCGGACGGCACACCGTCCGAGCTCACCGTCATGCAGACGCTGCGCAACCGCGGTCAGATCCGCGATGTGTCGAACGAGTCGCTGGACCAGCTCAAGGCGCTGGAGCAGCGCTCCGAGGAGCGGCTCGGCCGTGACAACGATGGAGAGGAGGTCGCCAAATGAATCCGGTCAACTACCTCTATCTCGCCGCCCTGTTGTTCACGATCGGTGCGGCCGGGGTGCTGATCCGGCGGAACGCGATCGTGGTGTTCATGTGCGTGGAGCTGATGCTCAACGCCTGCAACCTCGCGTTCGTGACCTTCTCCCGGATGCACGGCAATCTCGACGGGCAGATCATCGCCTTCTTCACGATGGTCGTCGCCGCCGCCGAGGTCGTGGTCGGTCTCGCGATCATCGTGTCGGTGTTCCGTTCCCGCCACTCGGCCTCGGTCGACGACGCCAGCCTGATGAAGCTGTAAGGGGACGTTGAATCGTGGAGAACCTGATTGCGCTGCTCGTCGCGGCGCCTCTGCTCGGAGCTGCGGTCCTGCTCTGCGGCGGCCGACGGCTGGACCGTGCCGGGCACTGGGTCGGCACCCTGCTCGCCGCCGTGTCGTTCGTCATCGGTGTCGTGCTCTTCCTCGACATGCTGGGGAAGGGTGCGGAGGACCGGGCGCTGCACCAGAAGCTGTTCAGCTGGATTCCGGTCGAGGGCTTCCAGGCCGATGTGGCCTTCCAGCTCGACCAGTTGTCGATGACGTTCGTGCTGCTGATCACCGGTGTGGGCACACTGATCCACATCTACTCGATCGGCTACATGGAGCACGACGAGCGCCGGCGCCGCTTCTTCGGCTATCTGAACCTGTTCCTCGCGGCGATGCTGATCCTGGTCGTCGCCGACAACTACCTGCTGCTGTACGTCGGGTGGGAGGGCGTCGGTCTGGCGTCGTACCTGCTGATCGGCTTCTGGCAGCACAAGCCCAGCGCGGCCACGGCCGCCAAGAAGGCATTCCTGGTCAACCGGGTCGGCGACATGGGCCTGTCGATCGCGATCATGCTGATGTTCACCACGTTCGGCACCTTCGCCTTCGGTCCCGTCCTGGGGGCGACCGGTCAGACGAGCGAGGGCAAGCTGACGGCGATCGGCCTGATGCTGCTGCTCGCGGCCTGCGGCAAGTCGGCCCAGGTGCCGCTGCAGTCCTGGCTCGGTGACGCGATGGAGGGCCCGACCCCGGTCTCGGCCCTCATCCACGCCGCGACCATGGTGACCGCGGGTGTCTACCTCATCGTCCGGTCCGGCGCGATCTTCAACGCCGCGCCGGACGCGCAGCTGGCCGTCGTGGTCGTCGGTGCGGTCACGCTGCTCTTCGGTGCGATCGTCGGTTGTGCGAAGGACGACATCAAGAAGGCCCTCGCCGGGTCGACGATGTCGCAGATCGGCTACATGATCCTGGCCGCCGGGCTCGGCCCGATCGGCTACGTCTTCGCGATCATGCACCTGGTGACGCACGGCTTCTTCAAGGCCGGGCTCTTCCTCGGCGCCGGTTCGGTCATGCACGGCATGAACGACGAAGTCGACATGAGGAAGTTCGGCGGCCTCAGGAAGTACATGCCGGTCACCTTCATCACCTTCGGCCTCGGCTATCTGGCGATCATCGGCTTCCCCGGTCTGTCCGGCTTCTTCTCCAAGGACAAGATCATCGAGGCGGCCTTCGCCAAGGGCGGCACCGAGGGCTGGATCCTCGGCTCGGTGGCCCTGCTGGGCGCCGCGATCACCGCGTTCTACATGACGCGCGTGATGCTGCTGACGTTCTTCGGAGAGAAGCGCTGGCAGCCCGACGCCGAGGGTCATGAGCCGCATCCGCACGAGTCCCCGAAGTCGATGACCATCCCCATGATCATCCTGGCGTTCGGGTCGGTCTTCGCCGGAGGCCTCTTCTCCATCGGCGACCGCTTCCTGAACTGGCTGGAGCCGGTCACCGGACACAGCCACGGACACGCCCCGGTCAGCGCCACGACCGTCACGGCAGCCACGATGGTGGTGCTCGTCATCGGTGTCGGCATCGCCTGGGCGATGTACGGACGCAAGCCGGTACCGGTCGTCGCCCCGCGCGGCTCGCTGCTCACCCGGGCCGCCCGCCGCGATCTCCTCCAGGACGACTTCAACCATGTGGTCCTGGTCCGCGGCGGTGAGCACCTCACCCGCTCCCTGGTGTACGTCGACCACACCCTGGTCGACGGCGTCGTCAACGGCACGGCCGCCTCGATGGGCGGGCTCTCCGGCCGGCTGCGCAAGCTGCAGAACGGCTACGCCCGCTCCTACGCGGTCTCGATGTTCGGCGGTACGGCGATCGTCATTGCCGCGACCCTGCTGATGAGGGCGGTCTGATCACATGTCCTTTCCCCTCCTGACAGCGACGGCGGCGCTTCCGGCGATCGGTGCGATCGCCACCGCCGCCGTCCCGGCCGCCCGGCGCACCGCCGCCAAATGGCTGGCGCTGCTCTTCTCGCTGGCCACGCTCGTACTGGCGGGCATCGCGCTCGCCCGGTTCGAGCCCGGCGGCGCCCGCTACCAGCTCACCGAATCGCACGCCTGGATCAAGGACTTCGGCGTCCGGTACGAACTGGGTGTGGACGGCATCGGGCTGGCGCTCATGGCGCTCACCGCCCTGCTGATCCCCTTCGTCATCCTGGCCGGCTGGCACGACGCCGACCCCCTGGAGACCAAGTCCTCGCGCTGGCGCCCGACGCAGGGCTTCTTCGCCCTGATCCTGATGGTCGAAGCGATGGTGATCCTCTCCTTCGAGGCCACCGACGTCTTCCTCTTCTACATCCTCTTCGAAGCCATGCTCATCCCGATGTACTTCCTCATCGGCGGCTTCGGGGACCGGGCGCACACCGGCAGTGACGAGAACGCGGCGGCTCAACGTTCGTACGCCGCGGTCAAGTTCCTCCTCTACAACCTGGCCGGCGGCCTCATCATGCTGGCCGCCGTGATCGGTCTGTACGTGGTCGCGGGGACGTTCTCGCTCTCCGAGATCGCCGAGGCCCGGGCCAATGGCTCGCTCTCCATGGCGACCGGCACGGAACGCTGGCTCTTCCTCGGGTTCTTCTTCGCCTTCGCGGTGAAGGCCCCGCTGTGGCCGCTGCACACCTGGCTGCCCAACGCCATGGGCGAGGCGACCTCCCCGGTCGCCGTCCTGATCACCGCGGTCGTCGACAAGGTCGGCACCTTCGCGATGCTCCGCTTCTGCCTCCAGCTGTTCCCGGAGGCCAGCAAGTGGGCGACGCCGGTGATCGTCGTCCTGGCGCTGATCAGCATTGTGTACGGGGCGCTGCTCGCCGTCGGACAGCGCGACATCAAGCGGCTGATCGCCTACGCGTCGATCTCGCACTTCGGCTTCATCATCCTGGGCATCTTCGCGATGACCAGCCAGGGCCAGTCGGGCGCCACGCTCTACATGGTCAACCACGGGATCTCGACCGCCGCGCTGATGCTGGTGGCGGGCTTCCTGATCACCCGGCGCGGTTCGCGGCTCATCGCCGACTACGGCGGAGTGCAGAAGGTGGCGCCGGTCCTGGCCGGCACCTTCCTGATCGGCGGTCTGGCCACCCTGTCGCTGCCCGGGCTCGCCCCGTTCGTCAGTGAATTCCTGGTCCTGGTCGGCACGTTCAGCGCGTATCCGGCGGCGGGCATCGTCGCCACGACCGGCATCGTGCTCGCCGCGCTGTACGTCCTCGTCCTCTACCAGCGGACGATGACGGGCCCGGTGAAGGCCGAGGTCCAGGGCATGGCGGACCTCAAGGTCCGGGAGCTGGTGGTGGTCCTCCCGCTGATCGCGCTGCTGCTCTTCCTGGGTGTCTACCCGAAGCCGCTGACGGAGATCGTCAACCCGGCGGTGCAGCACACCATGTCGGACGTCCAGAAGAAGGACCCCCAGCCTGAGGTGGAGGCCGCCAAGTGAGCGCAACAGCTGTCCACAGCCTGTGGACAATGGCGGGCGGAGTGACATCGGCCGCCCCGGCCGAGAAGTTCAAAGCACCGGTCATCGAGTACGCCCAGCTGACCCCGGTCCTCATTGTGATCGGTGTCGCTGTCGTGGGCGTACTCGTCGAGGCCTTCGTGCCGCGCCGGGCCCGCTACTACACGCAGGTCTTCCTGACGGTCGTCGCCCTCGCCGCCGCGTTCGCCGCGGTCGTCGCCCTGGCGGCCGGGGGGTACGGCACGACGAAGGCGCACATCGCCGCGATGGGCGCCATCGCGATCGACGGGCCGACGCTCTTCCTGCAGGGCACCATCCTGCTGACCTCACTGGTCGCCGTCTTCACCTTCGCCGAGCGGCGGCTCGACCCCGCCGCGCACGGCAACCGCGTCGACTCGTTCGCCGCACAGGCCGCGTCGGTCCCCGGCAGCGACAGCGAGAAGGCCGCGGTCAGGGCCGGGTTCACCACCACCGAGGTCTTCCCGCTGGTCCTCTTCTCGGTGGCCGGCATGCTGGTCTTCCCGGCGGCCAACGATCTGCTGACGCTCTTCGTGGCCCTGGAGGTCTTCTCCCTCCCGCTCTACCTCCTGTGCGCCGTCGCCCGCCGCAAACGGCTGATGTCGCAGGAAGCCGCGGTGAAGTACTTCCTGCTCGGCGCCTTCTCGTCGGCGTTCCTGCTCTTCGGGATCGCCCTGCTGTACGGGTACGCGGGCTCCGTCTCGTACGCCACCATCGCGAACGTGGTCGACGGCTCCGTCACCCAGATCGACCCGGCGCTCGCCGACACCATGGGCAACGACGCGCTGCTCCTGATCGGCGGCGCGATGATCCTGACCGGCCTGCTCTTCAAGGTCGGCGCCGTCCCGTTCCACATGTGGACCCCGGACGTCTACCAGGGCGCCCCGACCCCGGTCACCGGCTTCATGGCCGCGGCCACCAAGGTCGCCGCGTTCGGTGCGCTGCTGCGTCTGCTGTACGTGGTGCTGCCGGGCCTCGCCTGGGACTGGCGCCCGGTCATGTGGGCCGTCGCGATCGTCACGATGCTGGGGGGTGCGATCGTCGCCATCACCCAGACCGACATCAAGCGGCTGCTCGCCTACTCCTCGATCGCGCACGCCGGCTTCATCCTCGCCGGTGTCATCGCGACCACCCCGGACGGCATCTCGTCGGTCCTCTTCTACCTCGGCGCGTACTCCTTCGTGACGGTCGGCGCGTTCGCCGTCGTCACCCTGGTGCGCGACGCGGGCGGCGAGGCGACGCATCTGTCGAAGTGGGCCGGGCTCGGCCGGCGCTCGCCGCTGGTCGCCGCGGTCTTCGCGGTGTATCTGCTGGCCTTCGCCGGTATCCCGCTGACCTCGGGCTTCGCCGGAAAGTTCGCCGTCTTCAAGGCGGCGGCGGAGGGCGGTGCGGGCGGCCTGGTCGTGGTCGGTGTGATCTCGTCGGCGATCGCCGCGTTCTTCTACATCCGGGTCATCGTGCTGATGTTCTTCAGCGAGCCGAAGGCGGACGGCCCGACGGTCGCCGTCCCGTCCCCGCTGACGATGACGACGATCGCCGTCGGTGTCGCGGTCACGCTGGTGCTGGGCCTGGCCCCGCAGTACTTCCTGGACCTGGCGAGCCAGGCGGGAGTGTTCGTGAGGTAGCACACACGCACACAGTCGCTACAACGCCGGACGGGCCTGAGAAGTCAAGCCCGTCCGGCGTTGTCGTAGGCGGCGCCTATCGTGGCAGGGGACGGTGGCAGGACGGAACGGGACGGACCCGGGATCTCGGGGGACAGAGCAATGAGCGCGACGGGCGGGACCATGGATGTGACCGAGAGCGACGCGCGGCGGACGCTGCACCGGGTGTTCGGGTACGAGGCGTTCCGCGGCGAGCAGGAAGCGATCGTCGACCATGTGGTGACGGGCGGGGACGCCGTCGTGCTCATGCCGACCGGTGGCGGAAAGTCCCTCTGCTACCAGATCCCGGCCCTGGTCAGATCCGGTACGGGCATCGTCATCTCGCCCCTGATCGCCCTGATGCAGGACCAGGTGGACGCGCTGCGGGCACTCGGTGTGCGGGCCGGCTTCATCAACTCCACGCAGGACTTCGACGAGCGCCGCTCGATGGAGGCCCAGTTCCTCGCCGGCGAGCTCGACCTGCTCTATCTGGCCCCGGAGCGGCTCCGCCTGGACACCACGCTCGGCCTGCTCTCCCGCGGCGAGATCTCCGTCTTCGCGATCGACGAGGCGCACTGCGTGGCCCAGTGGGGCCACGACTTCCGCCCGGACTATCTGGCCCTCTCCGTCCTCGGCGAGCGCTGGCCCGACGTACCACGCATCGCCCTGACGGCCACCGCGACCAACGCCACGCACCAGGAGATCACCCAGCGCCTGGGCATGCCCGACGCGAAGCACTTCGTCGCCAGCTTCGACCGGCCCAACATCCAGTACCGGATCGTGCCGAAGGCCGACCCGAAGAAGCAGCTGCTCTCCTTCCTCAAGGAGGAGCACGCCGGTGACGCGGGCATCGTCTACTGCCTGTCGCGCAACTCGACGGAGAAGACCGCCGAGTATCTCTGCCGCAACGGCATCGAGGCCGTCCCGTACCACGCCGGTCTGGACGCGGGCACGCGCGCCGTCCACCAGTCCCGCTTCCTACGCGAGGAGGGCCTGGTCGTCGTCGCGACCATCGCCTTCGGCATGGGCATCGACAAGCCGGACGTACGCTTCGTCGCCCACCTGGACCTGCCGAAATCGGTCGAGGGCTACTACCAGGAGACCGGCCGCGCCGGGCGTGACGGGCAGCCGTCCACGGCCTGGATGGCGTACGGACTCCAGGACGTCGTCCAGCAGCGCAAGCTCATCCAGGGCGGCGAGGGCGACGAGGCGTTCCGCCGCCGCGCGGCCTCCCACCTCGACTCGATGCTGGCCCTGTGCGAGACGGTCCAGTGCCGCCGCGCCCAGCTCCTGACGTACTTCGGCCAGGAGCCCACCGCGGCGGCCTGCGGCAACTGCGACACCTGCCTCGCCCCGCCCGAGACCTGGGACGGCACGGTGGTCGCGCAGAAGCTGCTGTCGACCGTGGTGCGGCTGAAGCGGGAGCGCGGGCAGAAGTTCGGCGCGGGCCAGATCATCGACATCCTGCTCGGCCGCAAGACGGCGAAGATCATCCAGTTCGACCACGACCAGCTCTCGGTCTTCGGTATCGGCGAGGAGCTGGCCGAGGCCGAATGGCGCGGAGTCGTACGGCAGTTGCTCGCCCAGGGGCTGATCGCGGTCGAGGGCGAGTACGGCACGCTGGTGCTGACCCAGGAGAGCGGCTCGGTGCTCGGCCGGGAGCGCGAGGTGCTGCTGCGCAAGGAGGCGCCGAAGCCCGCGTCGCGCTCCACGAAGGGCGAACGCAAGGCGAAGTCCTCCACGGCCGCCGCCGAGCTGGCGCCCGAGGCCGTCCCGGTCTTCGAAGCGCTACGGGCCTGGCGCGGCGCCCAGGCGAAGGAGCAGGGCGTCCCGGCGTACGTCATCTTCCACGACGCGACGCTGCGCGAGATCGCCACGGTGCGGCCGGACTCGGTGTCCGCGCTGGGCGGCATCGGCGGCCTGGGCGAGAAGAAGCTGGCGACATACGGGGAGGGGGTGCTGGAGGTGCTCGCGTCGTTCGCCGAGGTGGCGTCGGAACCGGAACCCGGTCCCGCGGCGGAACCTGGTCCCGCACCGGAACCCGGTCCCGCACCGGAACCCGGTCCCGCACCGGAACCAGCCCCTGCCCCTGCGCCGGTCCCGGCCGCGTCTGCGGCCCCCCACGACGACCCGGAGTTCGGCTGGGACGAGGAGCCGCCGGAGTACGAGTGAAACAGGCGGACCGGTCGCGAGCCGTTGACGACCGCACCCCGTCGGGGGCGCGGCCGTCAGCCGGCAGGCGTCATGCGGACGGCACGATCCGTCCCGTGACCTCGCCGAGGCCGACCCGGGTGCCGTCCGGGCCCGGTGCCCAGGCCGTCAGTGTCACCGTGTCGCCGTCCTCCAGGAACGTCCGCTTGCCGTCCGGGAGGTCCAGCGGGTCGCGGCCGTTCCAGGTCAGCTCCAGGAGCGAGCCGCGCTGTCCGGGCTCGGCGCCGCTGACCGTGCCGGAGCCGTACAGATCACCGGTGCGCAGCGACGCGCCGTTCACCGTCATCTGGGCCAGCATCTGGGCCGCCGTCCAGTACATGGTGGCGAACGGCGGCTCGGCGACCGGCTGTCCGTTGATCGCGACGGAGATCCGCAGGTCGAGGCCGCCGGCCTCCTCCTCGCCCGCGTCCTGAAGGTAGGGGAGGAGCGGGAAGTCGCGGGCCGGGGGCGCGATCCGGGCCGCCTCCAGGGCTTCGAGCGGCGTCACCCATGCCGATACGGACGTGGCGAAGGACTTGCCGAGGAACGGGCCGAGCGGGACGTACTCCCAGGCCTGGATGTCCCGCGCCGACCAGTCGTTGAGCAGCGAGAGCCCGAAGACATGGTCGCGGAAGTCGCCGAGCGGTACCGGGCGGCCCTGCTCGGAGCCCACTCCGACGACGAACCCGACCTCGGCCTCGATGTCGAGCTTGATGGACGGACCGAAGACCGGGGCCGCGTCGGCGGGCGCCTTGCGCTGGCCGGACGGGCGCACCACATCCGTACCGGAGACGACGACGGTGCCGGACCTGCCGTGGTAGCCGATCGGGAGGTGCTTCCAGTTGGGCGTCAGCGCGTCACCGTTCGGCCGGAAGATCTTTCCGACGTTGGTGGCGTGGTTCTCGCTCGCGTAGAAGTCGACGTAGTCCGCGACCGCGTACGGCAGATGGAGCGTCACGGACTCGACCGGGTGCAGCAGCGGTTCGATGTCCGCGCGGTGTGCCGGGACCGTCACCCATGCCGTCAGCGCCCGCCGGACGTCCCGCCAGGCGGTGCGGCCCGCGGCCAGCAGCGCGGTCAGGTCGGGCTGGGCGAGAAGCCGCGCGTAGGGCGAGCCGAGTGCGTGTGCCGCGGCTCCGGCGTCCAGTACGTGGTTGCCGATGCGGACGCCGACCCGGCGGTCCTCGGGGTGGTCGGGGGTGGAGAACACACCGTACGGAAGGTTGTGCGGACCGAAGGGGTCGCCCTCGGCCAGATCGAGCGGGCTGCTCTGCTCGGGCATGTGTTGCTGCCTCGCTTTCCAGGTCGATTGGGGGACACGTTACGTCGGTGTTGCTACCCCGCGGGAGTGTCCCAACTGCTCCTGATGCCCGGAAAGTTCCGCCGTGCCCCCTGGTGTGCGGGGGCGCGGCGGTGGGTTTCACCCGGCCGTGCGCGGGGGCGCGGCGTCGGCTCACCCGGTCGTGCGCGGGGGCACGGCGTCGGCTCACCCGGCCGTGCGCGGGATCCGCTTCTCCCAGGTCCGGTGGAAGACGACCTCGCCGCCGTCCTTGCACACCACCTCGTCGGACGTGATGAAGTCGGTGTCGTCCGCACTGATTTCGGACCGGGTCTCGATCCGTACGTCCCACGCCATCTCCGGCCGGTGCAGCCGGATCGCCCAGTCGGAGCGGGTGCGTGCGGAGAGCGGGTCGTTCTCCTGGATCGTGTACGTCTCCACGGCGTCCTCGGTGAATTCCAGACCGTCCGGGTAGACGCGGGTGCCGCCGTAGCGCGGGTCGACCTCCAGCCGCCATTCGCCCTTGGCGACATCGCGGACCACCAGGCGCTCGGGGCGCTGTTCATCGAGCGTCACCGGGTAGACAACGCCGAGCGGCTCCGACTGCTCCGGCTCCTCGAACCGGATCGCGGGGTCCTCGGTGTGCCGGCGCACCGGCAGTTCGACGAAGCTGCCGTCGGCGTCCAGGGTGAAGCCCACCGACCCGGCCTGCGGCCAGATCCACGGCCAGTACGAGGAGGAGACCGCGAGCCTGATCCGGTGGCCGGGCGGGAAGGTGTGCCCGATGCCGTTCAGTTCGAAGGTCACGTCCTCGTACCGGCCCACCGGCCAGTCGTCCGCGCGGTCGCGGCCGTGCCGGGCGGAGAGGTTGAGCACCCCGCGGGTCACCAGGGTGGAGGAGCCGTCCGGTGCGACGTCGCAGAGCCGGGCGATCGCCTGGCCGCGCGGCACGTCCATCCGCAGGCGCAGCTTCACCCGGGGGCGGCCCAGGATCTCGATCTGGGCGCCCTCGACCGGGAACTCGAAGCAGACCGACTTGGCGTCCTCGTCGCGCTGGTCGGGCGGCAGGTCGGCGTCGTTGCCGAACGGGAAGAAGCGCCCGGCGTCCAGACCGGTCTGCTGGGGCGAGTCGACGATCTGCGGACCGCCCTGGAGGGCGTACGCGACCGGCGCGACGTTCTCCGAGGGCCAGCCGGCCTCACCGACCCAGCGGCCCGGCAGCGTCTCGTACACCGTGGCGGGCCGGTGCGACTCGCTGATCCAGGACCGCAGCAGCGGCTCGGCCATGATGCCGGTGTCCTTGTCCTTCAGGTGCTGGTCCCACCAGCGCAGCGTCTCCTGGAGGAAGCCGATCGCCGGACCGGGCGGCAGACCCCGGTCGGGGTACTGGTGCGACCAGGGCCCGATCAGCCCGCGGACCTTGTCCGGGGCGAGGTGTTCGACGAGCCGCAGGACGGTGTCGCGGTACGGGTCGTGCCAGCCGCCCACCGCGAGGACCTTCGCCTCGATCGCGGAGTAGTCCTCGCAGACGCTGCCGTGCTTCCAGTAACCGTCGCGGGTCTGGTGCGCCAGCCAGGTGTGGATGAACGGCTCGACCGTCTCCAGCCGCTTCAGCCACATGGACTTCCACTCCTCGCCGACCTGCGCCGGGTCCGGCGGCCGGGAGACGAAGGCCAGCATGGTGGCGGCCCAGGCGTGCATGTCGATGGCGAGCACCGAGCCGCCCATGTAGTGGACGTCGTTGTCGTAGCGGTCGTCGGCCGAGCAGACGGTGACGATCGCCTTCAACGGCTCGGGGGCCAGCGCCGCGATCTGGAGCGAGTTGAAGCCGCCCCAGGAGATGCCGAACATGCCGACCCGGCCGGAGCACCACTCCTGCTCGGCCAGCCAGTGGATGACGGCGACGCCGTCGGCCAGCTCCGTCGCGTCGTACTCGTCGCCCGGCATTCCCTCGCTGTTGCCGTGGCCGCGTACGTCCACCCGGACGGAGGCGTAGCCGTGGCCTGCGTACCAGGGGTGGCGCTGCCAGTCTCGGGGCGCCGTCCAGTCGCTCAGCCGGTACGGCAGATATTCGAGGAGCGCGGGGACGGGTTCGTCGGTGACCGGCCGCCAGATCCGGGCATGGAGCCGGGTGCCGTCCGGCAGCGGAATGCGGACGTCCTCATGGGTGGTGTCGTACGGATACGTGGTGCGGATGTGCATGGCGGTACCTCAGTGGACGGGGTGCATGGTGCGCTTGAGCCAGGGTGCGGCGGCGATGACGGCCACACCGGCCACCACCGCGATTGCGCCATTGACACCGAAGTAGGCGGGGTTGGAGACCTCGCCGTACAGCTTCACGACTTGGGCCTGGATGCCGTTGGCGAGGGCCAGCGAGAGGAACCAGAGCGCCATCGTCTGGCTGGCGAACGCCTTGGGTGCGAGCTTGGTGGTCGCGGACATGCCGGAGGTCTCCAGCAGGATGTCGCCGAGGCCGAGCAGCAGATACGAGCCGACGATCCACCAGGCGGCCATCTTGTAGGTGTCGCCGGAGTGCCCGGAGGTCGGCAGCACCATCAGCAGGAACGACAGTCCGCCGAGGATCACCCCGATCGCGATCTTGTTGGAGGCGTGCGGCTGGCGCGGGCCCATCCGGGCCCAGACGGCGGCGACCACCGGGGCGAGCGCGACCTCGAAGGCGCCGAGCGCGGAGGCGTACCAGCTCGCCGGGAAGTGGAAGCCGAGGATCTCGGTACGGGCGTTGGCCGACGCGAGCAGAATCATCGTCGAGTACGCCTGGAAGAGGATGAAGTTGAAGACGACGGAGGCCAGGAACAGCACCACGTACGGGCGCAGCCTGCCGCGCTCCTCGCTGGTGACCCGCGGGCTGCGGAACATCACCACGAAGTACACGACCGGTGCGATCACCGAGATGAGGGTGAGCAGGTCGACGAAACGGTCCATGGTCAGCCATCTCGCCAGGGCGAGCGCGGTGGCGACGGCGGCGACCACGACGGCGCCGGCCACGATCAGCCGAACGGCGCGGCGCATCGGCTCCGGAGCGAGCGCGAATTCGGCGCTGTGCTTTCGCCCGGCCAGGTGACGCCGGCCCAGTACGTACTGGATCAGACCGAGCGTCATACCGAAGGCGGCGGCCGAGAAGCCCCAGTGCCAGCTCGCGTGGTCCCCGAGCCAGCCGGTGACCAGCGGGCCGAGGAACGCCCCGATGTTGATGCCCATGTAGTAGAGCGCGAAGCCGGCGTCGCGGCGCTCGTCGTCGGTCCGGTAGAGCTTGCCGACCATGGTCGCCACATTGGGCTTGAGCAGACCGGTTCCGGCGCTGATCAGGCCGAGGCCGGTCCACGTCATGGCGTCGGTGGGCACCGCCATGGCGTAATGCCCGCACGCGATGAGAATTCCGCCGTACAGGACGGCGCGGTACGAGCCGAGGATCCGGTCGGCCAGCCAGCCGCCGGCCACGGAGACCAGGTAGACCAGGGTGCCGTAGGCGGCCGAGACGGACGCCGCGGTGCCCACATCCATGCCCATGCCGCCGTGGGCGACGGTGTCGGCGAAGTAGAGGACCAGGATCGCCTGCATGCCGAGGAACGAGAACCGTTCCCAGACCTCCAGGCCGGACAGGGTCATCAGGCCCCGTGGCTGGCCGAAAAAGGCATGGTCGTCGCCGGGTTGCGGCTGAGTCGGTTCGGTGTCGGTTGCCGTGAAGGACAAAGGGAGAACTCCTGATCGTATGAGCTGATCCCGAACATACCGGCGGTGGCGGGAAGGCGCCCATGGTGATCCAAAGGGGACCGGATACGCTGAGTTGAGTGATGACAGCGACACATCGACATTCCGTGTGATCGTCAGCAGACAGGAGATCCCCTCGTGACCGTCGTCGGGCCGTTCGGACTGAGCGTGCGGGACCACGCTCTTGAGGCCGATGTCCAGGCCGGTTTGGCTGCTGTCGAGTCGGGGCTGCTCGATGCCACCAAGAGCGGCGTGCCCTTCATCACGGAGGCCGCGCAGCATCTCGTACGCGCCGGAGGCAAGCGATTCCGGCCGCTGCTGGCCATGCTGGCCGCCCGGTTCGGCGACCCCGACGCGCCGGGCGTCGTGCCCGCTGCCGTCGTCGTCGAGCTGACCCATCTCGCGACGCTCTACCACGACGACGTGATGGACGAGGCGGACGTACGCCGCGGCGTCGACAGCGCCAACACCCGCTGGGGCAACTCGGTGGCCGTCCTGACCGGCGACTTCCTCTTCGCCCGCGCCTCGCACATACTGGCCGACCTCGGTCCGGAGGCCGTACGCATCCAGGCGGAGGCGTTCGAGCGGCTGGTCACCGGCCAGATCCTGGAGACCGCGGGCCCGGGCGACGGGCGCGACCCGGTCGAGCACTACCTCGAAGTGATGCGCGGCAAGACCGGCTCGCTGATCGCCGTGGCCTGCCGGTTCGGCGCGATGATGGCCGGCGCGGACGAGACGGCCGTCGACATCCTCACCCAGTACGGGGAGCGGCTCGGCGTCGCCTTCCAGCTCGCCGACGACGTACTCGACATCGCCTCCGACTCCCACGAGTCCGGCAAGACCCCCGGCACCGACCTGCGCGAAGGCATCCCGACGCTCCCTGTGCTCCATCTGCGGGCCCAGGCGGCGGCCGACGGAAAGCCGGACGACCTGGAACTCGTCGAGCTGCTCGACGGCGACCTCAGCGACGACGCCCGGCTCGCCGAGGCGCTCTGCCGGCTGCGCGCGCACCCCTCGCTGGAGCAGGCCCGGCGGGACACCATCCGGTACGCGGAGGAGGCACGGGCGGCGCTGGCTCCGCTGCCCGGGGGCTATGCGAAGGCCGCGCTGGAGGAGCTGTGCGACGCGGTGGTGCACCGGGCGGGCTGAGCCCGTTCGTGTGCCACCCCCTACGGGACGGTGGACGCCCGCCCGTGTGACGTCATACCGAAGAGGTAGGCGGAGTTGCTCCCCGGGAGTGACGATTTCGCGCCGCCGTTTTGGTCAGATGGAGAACAACCACTCCTGAGCAAATCGGCGAGAATGGCGGCACGGAGTGGACGAGTGCATCCGGACGGAAGCCGCCGACCACGGAGGTAGGGCACACATGGCACCGAACGACAGCGCAGAGACCAACGGCGGGACCAGGGGCACCGCCGTCGGCCGTCGAAAGGCGGCACGCTACATCGTCCCGGTCGCGGTGGCGGGAGTGGCGGCCGCGACGATCGGGCTCGTCCCGGCGCTCGCGAGCACCGGTGACCCCGACCTGCCGAAGATCACCGCACAGCAGCTCATCGAGAAGATCGCCGCTTCGGACACCCAGCAGCTCTCCGGCACGGTGAAGATCAGCACGGACCTCGGCATCCCGTCGCTCGGCGGTCTGGCCGGCTCCTTCGCCCAGAACAGCGGCGGCAGCGGCAAGGGCGATTCGACCGCCGACCCGCAGTCGAAGATGACGGAGCTGGCGTCCGGCACGCACACCCTGCGGGTGGCCGCCGACGGCCCCGACAAGCAGCGGGTGTCGATCCTGGAGAACGCGGCGGAGTACAGCCTGATCCACAACGGCGGTCAGGTCTGGGCGTACGACAGCAAGACCAACCAGGCCTACCACTCCACCGAGGACCGGAGCGGGACGGGGAAGCCCGGGCACGCGACCCCGGCCCCCGAGGGCGTGCCGACCACGCCGAAGGCGCTTGCCGAGCAGGTCCTGAAGGCCGCGGGCCCCACCACATCGGTGACGGTCGACGGCACGGCGCAGGTCGCCGGACGTGACGCGTACAGGCTGCTCATCAAGCCCAGGCAGAGCGGCTCCACGATCGACTCGGTCACGGTCGCGGTCGACGCGAAGAACGGTGTGCCGCTGAAGTTCACGCTGCTTCCGAGCAGCGGTGGCAAGGCCGTCGTGGACGCCGGATTCACCAAGGTCGACTTCGCGAAGCCGGCCGCCTCGTCGTTCACATTCACCCCGCCCAAGGGCGCCGAGGTGACCGAGGCCGACGACGCGAAGGCGCAGCAGAAGACGGACGGGGCCAAGGGCCTGGGCATGTTCCCGGGCGCCGAGGGACTGGGTGCCGAGGGACTGGGCGCCGGGGGCCAGGGCTCCAAGGACACGAAGGTCATCGGCGAGGGCTGGAACGCGATCGCCGAGATCAGGACCCCGGGCGGCACCGGACTCCCGTCGAAGGCGTCGGGTGACGTACCGGCCCAGGCGCAGCAGTTCCTGGACTCGCTGGGCGACAAGGTCTCCGGCACGTTCGGTTCGGGCACGGTCTTCAAGACCCGCCTGGTCAACGCGCTGATGACGGACGACGGCAAGGTGTACGTCGGCGCGGTCACGCCGGACGCGCTGGTCAAGGCGGCCAACAGCGCCTCCTGACGCCGGGGCGCGTCCCGTCCCCGCTCACCCGCCCCGCCGTACCCTCCGTACGGCGGGGCGGTCCGCTGAGACGTGTCGCGACGACCACTGGAACTCAAGCCCATGGGGAGTACGCATGACAGAGCCCGGGACCGTGACCGAGCCGAGGGCGGTGGCCGAGCCCGGGGCAGTGATCGAGACACGGGGCCTCACCAAGCGGTACCGCGGCGGCCAGCTCGCCGTCGACGGTCTCGACCTCAGCGTCCCCGGCGGCAGCGTCTTCGGATTCCTCGGCCCCAACGGCTCCGGGAAGACCACGACCATCCGCATGCTGATGGGCCTGATCGACCCGACGTCCGGGACCGCGCAGGTCCTCGGCCACCCGATGCCGGGTGCGGCCCGCTCCGTACTCCCACAGGTCGGAGCGTTGATCGAGGGGCCCGCGCTGTACGGCTTCCTGAGCGGCCGGGACAATCTGCTGCGCTACGACTCCGCCGACCCGACCGCCGATCCGCGCACCCGCCGGGCCCGGGTGGGACAGGCCCTGGACCGGGTCGGGCTGGCCGCGGCGGCCGGCAAGAAGGCCAAGGCGTACTCGCTCGGCATGAAGCAGCGCCTCGGCCTCGCCGCCGCCCTGCTCCAGCCGCGCCGCCTGCTCGTCCTCGACGAGCCGACCAACGGCCTGGACCCGCAGGGCATGCGCGAGATCCGCGCCCTGGTCCGGGAACTGGCGGCGGAGGGCACCACCGTCTTCCTCTCCTCCCACCTCCTCGACGAGATCGAGCAGGTCTGCACCCATGCCGCGGTGATGGCCGGAGGCCGGCTGATCACCCAGGGCCCGGTCGCGGATCTGGCGGCAGGGGCGCGCGGCCGGCTGGCCGTCACCACCCCCGATCCGGGTGACGCCGCCCGCGTCCTCAAGGAGCTGGGTGTCACCGGCGTCACGGTCGACGGCGACCGGGTGAGCGCCGAGGCCCCGCCGGGCGACGTCGAACTCGCGGACCTCAGCGCGGCGCTGGTGCACGCGGGCGTACGCCTGCGGTCCTTCGGCGTCGAACGGGCCTCGTTGGAGGACGCCTTTGTCGCACTCACCGGAGAGGGTTTCGATGTCGCAGGATGAAGTCTCACTCGTAGGCGCGGATGGGGCGGGCAGGGCGCAGAGCCTGCTGTGGACCTTTGGAATCCTCCGCTCCGAACTGACCACCACCCTCCGCCGCTGGCGCACCCTCGCACTGCTCGGGGTGCTGGCCGCCGTTCCCGTGCTGATCGGGATCGCGGTGAAGATCGAGACGAACCACGGCTCGTCGCCCGGACCGGCCGGTGGCGGGGGAGGGCCCGCGTTCCTCTCCCAGGTCACCAACAACGGCCTGTTCCTGGTCTTCGCGGCCCTCGCCGTGACGCTCCCGGTCTTCCTCCCGATGGCCGTCGGGGTCGTCGCGGGCGACTCGATCGCGGGCGAGGCCGACGCCGGCACCCTGCGCTATCTGCTGGTCGCCCCGGCGGGCCGGACCCGGCTGCTGCTGACGAAGTACGCCTCCGTGCTGACGTTCTGCCTGGTCGCGACCCTGGTCGTGGCCCTCTCGGCGCTCGCCGTGGGCGCGCTGCTCTTCCCGGTGGGTGAGGTCACCACCATCTCGGGCACCCGGATCGGCTTCGGCGAAGGACTGCTGCGGGCCGGACTGATCGCGGTGGTGGTCGCGGCGTCACTGATCGGATTCGCGGCGATCGGCCTGTTCATCTCGACCCTCACCAGCAGCGGGATCGCGGCCATGGCCGCCACCGTCGGGATGCTGATCACCGTGCAGATCGTGGACACGATCCCGCAGCTGAGCGGCATCCATCCGTATCTCTTCCCGCACTACTGGATGTCGTACGCGGACCTGCTGCGCGACCCCGTGTACTGGGACGAGGTGGTCAAGAACCTGGGGCTGCAGGGCTTGTACGCGGCGGTGTTCGGCTCGGCGGCCTGGGCCCGCTTCACGGCGAAGGACATCACCGCCTGACGCACGGCGCATCGCACTCGTGCCGTCGGCCGGGCGAGCCGTCCCCCGATCGGCTCGTCGCGGCACGAACGGCACGAACGGTGCGAACAGCAGGAACGATACGACACGGCACGTTCCGTTTCCGCCTCAGTATTGTTCGACTTCTGACGACTGACTGTCAACAAGGATTGGCTCAAACACACCTATGCTCACCGAATGATCACATCGCCGAGTTCACTGCGTCGCAGCGAGAGATCACGGCGGGCGACCCTGGAAGCCGCCCTCGACCTGTGTACGGAGAAGGGGTACGGCCGCGTCACGGTCGAGGCCATCGCGGCCAGAGCGGGTGTCAGCAAGAAGACGATCTACCGTTGGTGGCCGTCGAAGAGCGCGGTGATGCTGGAAGCGTTCACCGAAGCGCTGGTCGGCACGACGCCGTTCGAAGACACCGGCGACATCGCCGCCGACCTGCGGGCCAATGTGATGGGCGCGGTGAAGCTGCTCTCCACGCCGCCCTACGGCCCCGCGTACGCCGGGATTCTCTCCGAGATCCACCACGACGACGCACTCGCGGAAACAGTCAGAACGAAGCTGATCGACCCCCGCTTCGGTCAGGCGGTCGCCCGCCTGCGCCGGGCCCAGGAGCAGGGCCGGATCCCACCGGACGCCGACCTTCCGCTGGCGGTGGAGATGCTGTACGGGCCGGTGTACTACCGCCATGTGCTGCGAAAGCCGGTGCAGGACGAGGAGACGATCGCGGCACTGGTCGCGCATGTGCTGCGGGCGCTGGGGGCGCCGCCGGAACCGTGAGACGCGTCCAGGAGTCATGTCGACGGCCGGGCGGATATGCGAGCATGCGCGCATGGGAAGCCTGTACGACTACTTCAGCGCACCTGACGGCCTCGCGGCCCTGACGGCCTTCGGCCGGGGTGTCGAGGCGGCCGGGCTCCCGGCGCTCGCGGTCAAGGGGATCGACCCGTATGTGCAATTGGGGCAGGCCGAGAGCCTGCTCACCGGCATGCCGTACGCAGATGTCACATCGCTCCCGCGTTTCAACCAGCTGGTGAGCTCTCCCGAGGACGACTCCCGCCGGCTGGTCGCACTCACGGACGAGCTGCGCGACGCCCTCGCGTCCGCGAGGCCCGGGCAGCTGATGGCGGTGGCCGAACCCTGTTCGCGCATCGAGGAGTTCGGCGACGATCACGCACCCGGGCCGCCGGCCGACTTCCTCAAGGAGCCGGCGACCCTGGCCGCGGAGGCCGGGGCCCGGCGTGACCCGCACCGGCCCCACTGCCTGATGCCCCTCTGATACTGCCCCTCAGCCGAATACCCGCTCCAGCACCTGGGCCACCCCGTCGCCCTCGTTCGACGACGTCACCTCGTCCGCCGCTGCCCGGAGGTCCGGATGGGCGTTGGCCATCGCGACGCCGTAACCGGCCGCGCGGAACATCGGCAGGTCGTTGGGCATGTCCCCGAAGGCGATCGCGGCGTGCGTCTCCACGCCCAGGAACTCGGCGGCCAGCGCGAGCCCGCTGCCCTTGTCGACGCCGTACGGCTGCAGTTCGACGGTGCCGGGGCCGGAGAGCGTGACGGAGGCGAGATCGCCGACCGCCGTGCGGGCCGCCTCGGCCAGCGCGTCGTCGGTGAGCTCCGGGTGCCGGATGAGGACCTTGATGACGGGCGCGGACCACAACTCGTGGCGATGACGCGTCCGTTGGGCGGGAAGCGTGGGGTGGGGCATCAGATACCCCGGCTCGATCAGTGTCCGGCCCTCGGTCCCGTCCTGGTCCACGGCCGCGAAGACCGGCCCCACCTGGGCCTCGATCTTGCCGAGCGCGGTGTCGGCCGCCTCGCGGTCCAGGGTGACCGCGCGCACCATGCGCCCGGACCCGGCGTCGTACAGCTGAGCCCCCTGCCCGCAGACCGCCGGCCCCCGGTAGCCCAGCTCGGCGAGCAGCCCCCGTATGCCGGGCACGGGCCGCCCGGTGACCACGAGATGCCGCGCCCCGGCCCGTGCGGCCAGGGCGAGCGCGGCGCGGGTGCGGGGACTCACGGTGTCGTCGCGGCGCAGCAGGGTGCCGTCCAGGTCCGTGGCGACGAGGGCATATGCGGGTGGGATGGGCATGGATCAAGCCTAAGGTCCGCCCGGGTGCGTGCACTTCCGCGTTGACAGGCGACGGCCGGCTGCGTGTAATGAGGTCGGTGTCGCGTGACGCCGGCCAAAGAGCAGTGGGCCGGCCGGTGGTCGGGCGAACACCCTTCATCCAAGGGGTCCGTGATGAGTTCATACTCCGCGCCCTGTACGTGACGTAGCGCAGCAGTCGCACGTCATCATCTGCCGTTCGCGGGTTTCCGCACTGTCATGTGCGCCGTCCCGACGCCAAACCCCGTGATTGCGCGCGTAGTTGCCGGCGGTCCGCGTCCGGCGGAAGGCCGTGCGATGGCTCCGTCCCGCGCGCAGCACGATCAGCCATTCCCGCAGTCACTGCGGGCTTCATCTGCATCTTCCGGAGACACAGAACCGTATGCCCACACCCTTCAATCAATCAGTCATCGAGGAGTTCCGCGCCAATGGAGGGAAGGTCGGTGGCCCCTTCGAGGGTGGCGACCTCCTCCTGCTGACGACCACCGGCGCGAGGTCGGGGAAGGAAACCACCACCCCTCTCGGTTACGTCCGCCACGGCGACTCGCTCCTGATCGTCGGCTCCAACCTCGGTGCCCCGACCGATCCCGACTGGTACCACAACCTGCTCGCCCACCCCGTGGTGCGGGTGGAACTCGGCACTCGTACGTTCCAGTCCCTCGCGGTCCCCGCCGAAGGAGCGCGGCGCGAGGAACTGTTCGCGCACGCCGTGAAAGCGGCGTCCGGATACGGCGACTACCAGGCCAGGACCACCCGGCCCCTGCCGGTCGTGGTGCTGGAGCGCGCCGAGCCCGACGGCTGGGAGAGCCCCCGCGAGGTCAACAGCCTTGCCGACAAGGTCATGGAGGTCCACACCTGGCTGCGGGGTCAGTTGCGCCAGGTGAAGGCGGAGGCCGATGCCCACTTCACCGCACGGGCGGCCCACCAGGGCCCCGGTGAACCGCCGGCCCCGAGTCTGGGGCTCCAGATCCGGCAGCGTTGCCTGGCGTTCTGTCAGGCCCTGGAGTTCCACCACACCAGCGAGGACGCACACCTGTTCCCCGGAATCGCCCGCTACCACCCGCACTTGACCGACACCTTCGCCCGGCTCGCCGACGAACACCGCACGGTCGCGCGCATCCAGGGCGAGTTGGCGGCCCTGCTGGCGGGCATCGGCATCACCGATCCCGAGTGCTTCCGCGCGGAGCTGGACAGGATGTCCATGGAGCTGAACGCGCATCTGGATTACGAGGAGGAGCAGATCCTGCCCCTGCTGGCCGAGGTCCCCTGGCCTCCGGCTCCTCCGGCTCCTGCGGTTCCTTGAACCGTTCCGTTCCGTTCCGAACCGAATGTGAATGGCTGAAAGGTTGTGCCGTGCGAGTGAGAGTCAAGGACTTCGATCACCTGGTGCTCAATGTGCAGGATGTCGAGCGCGCACTGGAGTTCTACTGCGGCCCACTCGGCCTGGAGCCGATCAGGGTGGACGAGTGGCGGGCCGGTGAGTTCCCGTTCCCGTCGGTACGGGTCAGCCCGAGCATGATCATCGATCTGCTGGGTCGGCCGGGTTCCGCATCGAACGTCGACCACATCTGCCTGGTCGTCGAACCGCTGGACTGGCAACAGGTTGTCGACTCGGGCACCTTCACCGTGCTGGAAGGCCCGGTCAGCCGCTCCGGTGCCCGGGGCGAGGCGCAGTCGGTGTACGTCCGGGACCCGGACGGCAACACCGTGGAGCTGCGCTGGTATCCGCAGGACGTGGTGGAGGACTGAACCGGGCGGCCCGGCTCCGGGGCGGAAACCCTGCCGATCGCACCGGAGGGTGCGGCAGGGTTCCGGCCCGGACCCGGCGTCCGTCAACCGCGCGCCCCCGCCCCTGCGCCCTGAGCCCGCCGCGCCGGCGTGCTGATCTCCGGACTCGTGCCGGTCAGCCGCGTCCGCAGCTATTGCACGCAGAATTCATTGCCCTCGGGATCAACGAGAACAGTCCACGTGCCCCCCGGTTCCTCAACCCTGCGGAGCACCGTCGCGCCCAGTCCCTCCAGCCGGGTCACCTCTTCCTCGCGTCGCTCCGGTCCCGCGTGCACGTCCAGGTGGAGGCGGTTCTTCGCGGTCTTGGGCTCTGGCACGCGCTGGAACAGGAGCCGTCGCCCGAGGCCCGTTCCGCTCTCCTTCTCGTACGGATCGTCCGGGTGCCGGACCGCCACGAGGTCGCGGAAGGCCCGGCGGCCTCCGACCAGGACCGTTGCCGCTTCCGGCACCGCCCCGCACCCGAGCAGCCGCTCGATCAGTGCGCTGTTGTCCTCGACCAGGTAGCCGAGGGCCTCGGCCCAGAATGCGGCCTGGGCGTGCGGGTCGGCCGAGTCGATGACGAGTTTCCAGTCCAGGGTCATGGAAACCGTTTATAGTGGTTACATGACCGAGTCGGCAATGGGCGCGCCGGGGCTGATCCTCAGTACGCCGGAGGGCCGCCCCTATCGCTTCGATCCCGGCACCCTGTGCCTGGAGTTGCTGCCCACCGGCGGGTACGCGCGGTACGCGGCGTACGAGGTGCTGCACACCGCCGCCGACCTGGTGCGATGGGCGGGCGAGAGCCGGCTGCCGGACGGCTTGTCCCTTTCGGTGAGTACGGAGGAGCTGCGGCGGGCCCACGAGCTGCGCGCCGCCCTCTGGAACCTGGCCACCGCCCGCGCATACGGCCGCCCCCTCGGCCAGGCGGACCTCGCCACGGTGAACGCCACGGCGGCCGAGTGCCCGCTCGTCCCTCGTGTCGACGTCGCTTCCGGCACCCTCGCCTGGGTCCCGGACGCCACGGGAACGGCCCTTCTGTCGACCGTCGCCCGCGACGCGGTGGAGCTGTTCACCGGCCCGTACGGCTCCCGCATCCGCGAATGCGGCTCCGACAGCTGCAAGTTGCTCTTCGTCGACACCTCACGGCCGGGCAGACGGCGTTGGTGCGCGATGGAGCGCTGCGGAAACCTCCACAAGGTACGGGCCCACCGTGCCCGGCACACCACGACCGACTGAGGACTCATGCCGACGCCTCGGCTGTCCTGCGGCCGTTCAGCCGGGCCCCAGAGGCACTTTGCACCGTGTGCGAACGTGGCGGTCGACCCTTTATGTGTCCCGCTATCGCGCGAGGGCGGGGCGGTCGGCGCGGGCGGGTCGGTCGGCTGTCCGCAACGGACAACCGGTGCCGACGCGCGCGGTGAGTTCGGTTCGCAGGGTGGCGAGTTCGGCCATGCGTGCGTCGATGACCTGGATCTTCTCCGCGAACAGAGCGGACAGCGCTTCCGAGGTGTCCGGCGCTTCGCGTAGTTCCTCGCCGTGCCGCGCGATTTCCGCCAGTGAGAATCCGAGTGTCTGCGCGGTGCGGACATAGTGCAGCCAGGCCACTGTCTCGGGCGGGAAGTCACGGTAACCATTGGCCAGCCGTCGGCCTGTGACGAGGCCGACCTTCTCGTAGAACCGGATGGCGTCCCTGGTCATGTCCGCCTGTGCGGCCAGCTCTCCGATACGCATGACCCTTCGTCGGACGATGGGCTTGACCTTGGAGCGTACTCCACTGTTTACCGTGAGGCGCATCGCTGCCCCGAGACCAGCAGGAGCCTCATAGTGATCCGTCTCCCAGCCCCCTCACGTCCCGTCTATCTTCGCGTCGTACGCGCGAGCGCTTGGTACGACCTCGTCGTCACGGCGGGATTCGCGACGCCGTGGACGTATGCGCTGGTGCACGATGCGCTGTCTTCGTTGGGTCACGCATGGGGGCTGGGCGTCCTGCCCGAACTCGACCCGGTGCAGACCCTGTACGCGAATCTGATGGGTTCGGTCGTGGTCGTCTGGGCCGTCCTGCGCATCGTCAGGCCGCTGCCAATGCACGGACTGCTCGACGGCATCGCGCGCACACTGTTTGCGGTGTGGCAGGCGTACGCGGTCGCCCACGGCGCCGCGCAGCTGCTGTGGCTGTTCCTCGGTGTCGAGGTGGCGTTCGGAATCGTTCAGCTCGTGCCGTGGTGGCGCAACCGGCACACCGAGCCGGCGGGCGAGCATGGGGAGTTCATCACCGGCCCGGAGGGCGTACGCCTCTGACTCGGCCCGGACGCCGAGCTGCCTGCGGAGAAGGGTGCTCCGTACCGTACGGCCGACGGCGTCGAGGGCGAGACCCGCAGCTACCGCCCCGGTGGCCCAGATCGTTGGCCACTGCACAGACACTGTCGGCCGTGAGGTACCTTCGCGCAGGTCAGCCAGCGGTGACAACAACACCCACCGCCCCGCCGTCCAGAACAGGCGCCCTGTGACCAACCCGCCCGGCCTCAGCCAGTCCATACGTTCCGCCAGGACCTCGACGGCCCGGATCCGTATACGCCCGGTCGCCACCGCCGTCCTCCTGGCTGCCCTGCTCACCGCCTGTGGCAGCCCCGCCGCGCCCAGCAGTTCCGCCGCGCCCAGCGGTTCGGCTGCGCCCGTCGGCGCCGGCAGCCCCGCCGACTCGGGGCCGCGCGACGGAACCGCATCGAGCCCGCCCGACCGCACCGTCGCAGGGCTGCGTGACGACATCCGCCACATCACGCGGAAGACCGCCACAGGTACCCGGCCGCGCATGGTCGAGCGCTGCACCGCGCGCGTCAGGAAGGTCAAGCACACTTCCAGCACAGGCAAGGGCCGCACCAGGAAGACCCGGACCTGGTACACCAACGACTCCTACAAGGACTGCAAGAAGGTCCAGCAGGGCACCAGGAGTTACACCCGCGTCGTGCGCCCGGCACGCTGGTGCGTCGAACTCGACAATGTCGGAGGCAACTCCGCCAGGGACGATGTCTGGTACGAGGTCGAATCGGCCGTCTACCACAAGGCCACGCAGATCAAGGAAGGCGCCGGACTGACCTTCACCCCGCTGCGCAGGGGCTGCTGACTCACGCCACCCGCTCACCCCGCCGCCGTCCGGGTGGACGGCAGGCGGGCGAAGGCGACCACGTTCGACCGGTAGCCGCCCGCTTTGCGGTCGTACCGGCCTCCACAGGTGAGGAGGCGGAGTTGGGCGTCCTACGTGAGGTCGTGGGCGATAGCGCTGGAGAAGTGCTTCTTCGGGTACTTCTCGATGGAGTCGACGCGGTACGCGGCGATCGTGCGGTCGATGTGGCGGACGTCGGCCGTCGCGCCGGGGCGCAGGGATTCGAGGCAGGACGGGTGGACCTGCTCCGCGCTGTTGTGCGCGTGTGCGGGCGAGGCTCCGCAGACGAGGAAGGACAGCGTGGACAGGGACGCGGTGGCGGTGCGCAGGAGCACGCGGGAGTTCCCGGACGTGCGCGTGGATCGGCTCATAACATGTCAGAAAAGTATAAGCGTCTGGTAGTTCCGGGATTACCCACCGTGACGCGCTCAAAGCCGCCTGAATGCCGTACCGCTCGGGTGGTCCAGGCGGTCCAGGTAGGCCCCGACAGCCCGGCTGTCCGTCGCCGAAGTGATCAGCCCCACGTGATTGTCGGGGCGGACCAGGACGAGGGTGTCGACGCCCGTTTCGACGCCGTACGCCGAGCGGGCGTGGCCGCCTTCGTCGGTCAGGCCGGCGAGGCCGCCCGCGTCCACGCCGTACGCCCGCACCGCGTCGCCGTACGTCGCCTCCGCGGCCCGCAGCGCGTCCGCCGTGCCCGGGCCGAAGCCCAGCAGGGTGAAGTGCGGTCCGGCGAACGCCTCGAACAGGCGGGTCGGCAGGCCCGTTCCGACGTCGCGGCAGGGGGCGTCCGGGGCGCGGTCGCCCGCTCGCAGTCGGGTGGTGGAGCCTGCGGGGGAGAGTGAGCTCCAGCGGTAGCCGAGGCCCAGGCCCGTGGTCTCCCCGGTGGCCGCCGCGTCCAGGCCGCCGCCCGGCCGCTGAATCGCGTCGAGCGTGACCCGCAGCCGCTCGGAGGTGATGTCCAGCGTCCAGGAGGCCACGGGCAGCCGCTCCTCCTCGTACGTGTCCAGCAGGCCGGGGTCGGCCTGGCCGGTGACGACCCGGGCGAGCTTCCAGCCCAGGTTGAACGCGTCCTGGATCCCGGTGTTCATGCCCAGCCCGCCCGCGATGGAGTGCACATGCGCGGCGTCCCCGGCCAGCAGTACGCGGCCCACCCGATAGCGGTCGGCCATGCGCTCGTTGACCCGGTACGTGGAGAGCAGGGCGGCCTGTGAAAGGTGGGTGCCCGGCAGTCCGGTGTGCTTGGCGAAGAGCCGCCGGAAGCTCTCCAGCGAGGGCGGTACGGGGGCTCCCGCGCGGTCCCGCTCCGGCCCCGCCTGGAACCACCAGCCCGACCGCGTACCCGGGATCGGGCACAGCATCACGGCGCCGTCCTCGTCGAACCACTGGTGCCAGTAGCCGCGATCCAGGCCGTCCGCCTCCACGTCCCCGCAGACCATCATCTGTTCCTCGGTCGTCTTCCCCTCGAAGCGGACGCCGAGCAGCTTGCGCACCGGGCTGTGGCCGCCGTCGCAGCCCACCACGTACCGCGCCCCGATGCTCCGGCCGTCGGCGAGCCCGACGGTCACCGAGTCGGATCCCTGTCTCAACTCGGTTGCTTCCGAGCCGAGTTCCGCGTGTACGCCGCACTCCGCCAGGCGGTCCCGCAGGATCTCCTCCAGTTGCCACTGGGCGATCATCCGCGGTCGGCCGTACGGGGCGTCCGGCGTCGGGTGTGCTGCCTCGAACGGGTCGGTGTCGGCGATCGGCAGCCCGTTCCGGTACTTGCGCATGGGCGGCGGCGCCGAGCCCGCGGCCAGGATCCTGTCCACGACGCCGAGGTCCTCCAGGACCTCCAGGGAACGGAGGTTGGGGCCCTTCGCCCGTGAACTGCGCGGGAATTCGGGGGACTTGTCGATGATCCGTACGTCGATGGAGCGACGGGCCAGATCGCAGGCCAGGATCAGGCCGGTCGGACCCGAGCCGACGATCAGTACCTGGGTGGTGGGCGCGGATGCGGGCATGGGAGCTCCTCGGTCGCGGTTCCGTGGACCTCCAGAAAACCGTAACCGAGTTAAAAAAGCAACTGAGTAACTAAAGCTGTGCGTCCGCGGCCCCGCGGGCGTCGTAGGCGGCGCGTGCCCTCGCGATCTCGCTCCGGTGCTCCTCTGTCCAGGTGACGAGCGCCCGGATCGTGGTGTGCAGCGTGCCGCCGAGCGGTGTCAGCCCGTACTCCACGCGCGGCGGCACCACCGCGTGGACCGTCCGCTCGACCAGTCCGTCACGTTCCAGCCGACGCGGGGTGACTGTCGGCATCCGCCGGCTGATGCCGTCGATCTCGCGGCGCAACCGGGTGAAGCGGAGCTTGCGCCGGTCCAGCAGGGCGATGACGAGCAGCGGCCACTTGTCGGGCGCTGGTCACTTCGCTGGGGTTGCGGCCGAGGGGGAGGAGGCGGAATCCCCGGTCGGCGGTGTCTGCCGCACAGTCTGGGCCGCCAGCTGCGCCGCGGCGGTCTGCGCCTGCGCCCTCGTCCGCCGCACCGTCCGGAACGCGTCCCACGTCAGCAGGGTGAGCGCCAGCCACACCAGGGCGAACCCGGCCCACCGCTCCGGCGGCATCTCCTCGTGGAAGTACAGGATGCCGAGGGCGAACTGGAAGACCGGCGCCAGATACTGCAGCAGGCCCAGCGTGGAGAGCGGTACGCGGATCGCCGCCGCCCCGAACAGGACGAGCGGCGTGGCCGTGACGACACCCGTCGCGGCCAGCAGCGCCGCATGGCCGGGGCCCTCGGAGGTGAACGTCGCATCGCCCTGCGCGCCCAGCCACAGCAGATAGCCGAGCGCGGGCACGAACAGTACGGCGGTCTCGGCGGTGAGCGACTCCAGGCCGCCCATGTTGACCTTCTTCTTCAGCAGGCCGTACGTCGCGAAGGAGAACGCCAGCGTCAATGAGATCCACGGCGGCTGTCCGTAACCGATCGCCAGCACGAGTACCGCCGCGACACCGGTGCCGACTGCCACCCACTGCACAGGGCGCAGCCGTTCACCGAGGAGCAGGACACCCATGGCGATGGTGACCAGCGGATTGATGAAGTAGCCGAGCGACGCCTCGACGACATGGCCGTTGTTCACGGACCAGATGTACAGACCCCAGTTCACCGTGATCACGGCCGCGGCGATCGATATCAGGCCGAGCTTCTTCGGCTGCCGTATCAGCTCGCCGATCCAGGACCAGCGGCGCAGCACCAGCAGCGCGATGCCGACGACCCCGAGGGACCAGGCCATGCGGTGGGCGAGGATCTCGATCGCTCCGGCGGGCTTCAGCAGCGGCCAGAACAGGGGGACGATGCCCCACAGGCCGTAGGCGCCGATACCGGACAGCAGTCCGGCCCGTTGTTCATTTGTCCCCTTCACGGGCCCTCCCGGCATGTCTGTGTCAACGGCTCCGCCGACTGCACGACGGTAGCGCCGTCAGGGCCCCATGTCATAGCCGTATCGCGATACGGTCATGACACGGGGCCCTGAGGTGCGCGGGGGCGGAGCTGTGCCGTGGCCGCCGTCCCGGTGAGGGGGGCGGAGTTACGCCGCAGCAGCCGCCGCGGCCACCGTCTCGGCGAGCGGCGTCGTCGGCCGGCCGATGAGCCGGGCCAGGTCGCCGCTCGTACCGGCGAGCAGTCCGCGCTCGATCGCGGCATCGACGTCGACGAGGATCGCCGCGAAGCCCTCGGGCAGACCGGCGCCGACCAGGATCTCCTGGTGCACGGCGGCCGGGACGTTCTTGTACACGATCTCCTTGCCGGTGGCCTTGGCGACCTGAGCCGCGTACTGGGCGAACGACCAGGCGACATCGCCGCTCAGCTCGTAGACCGCGCCGATGTGTCCCTCGCCGGTCAGTGCGGCGGCTGCCGCGGCGGCGTAGTCGGCGCGGGTGGCGGAGGCGACCCGTCCGTCGCCCGCGTTGGCGACGACGGCGCCGTGCTCCAGGACGGGGGCGAGGTTGGCGGTGTAGTTCTCGGTGTACCAGCCGTTGCGCAGGAAGGTGTGCGGCAGCCCGGATTCGAGGATCAGCTGCTCGGTGACCTTGTGCTCGTCGGCCAGCTCGAAGTCGGCGTCGGGGCCGCCCAGCACACCGGTGTACGCGAGCTGCGCGACGCCCGCCGCCTTGGCCGCGTCGATGACGGCGGTGTGCTGCGGTACGCGCTTGCCGACCTCGCTGCCGGAGATGAGCAGGACGCGGTCACCGGCCCGGAAGACGTCCTTGAGGGACTCCGGACGGTCGTAGTCGGCGACACGGAGCTCGACGCCGCGGGCGGCGAGCGGGGCGGCCTTCTCCTTGTTGCGGACGACGGCGGCGATCTCGTTCGCGGGCACGGTGGTGAGCAGCTGGTCGATGACGAGACGGCCGAGCTCTCCGGTGGCTCCGGTGACAACGATGCTCATGGGGGGTTTCTCCTCTTTGGGGGCACTGGTCCTTGTTTGGGCTCGCAGACTCACTGTACGGGGTGCACTAACCAATCGAAAGTACCCACTTTGAAGTAAGGTACTGGCATGAGCGTGAGTGACCTGAGCAGGAAGCCCGATGTGAACCGGCTGATGTGCCCCTCCCGGCTGGTGCTCGAACATGTCACCAGCCGCTGGGGCGTCCTGGTCCTCGCCGCCCTGCTGGAGCGCTCGTACCGCTTCAGCGAACTGCGCCGCGAGGTCGGCGGCGTCAGCGAGAAGATGCTGGCCCAGACCCTCCAGACGCTGGAGCGCGACGGCTTCGTGCACCGGGACGCGAAGCCGGTGATCCCGCCGCGGGTGGACTACTCGCTCACCGAGCTGGGCCGGGAGGCCGCCGAGCAGGTGTGGGCGCTGGCACGCTGGACGGAGCGGCGCCTGGACGCCGTTCACGCGGCGCGCGAGGCGTACGACGCGCAGAAGGCGCGCGAGGCGTAGGACAGGAAGAACCGGCAGGCTCAGTCCGGCTGGGGCTCGTGCCCCTCCTCCAGCGTCCGCAGCGCCCGCGAGACGTCGAACGGCAGGATCGTCACCGCCACGTGCGGCAGCTGCGCCAGCGTCTTTGCCATCTGCTCGCCCGTGCCCCGGTGTAGCAGCTTCCCGAGCGCGTTGCTGTACAGCCGCCGGGGCACCAGCACCGTCAGCCAGGTGTTCCCGTCCTCCGTGGTGCGGGACGCGAGCTCCTTCATCGCATGACGCAGCCGCCGGTCCGGGCATTCCACCAGCTCCAGGGACACGGACGTGGCGGCCGTCGCCTCCCACCGGCCGGCCAGCCGCCTGGCGTATGCCTCGTCGATCGCGAAGTGCACCGCCCGGATCTCGTCCGGGCGCAGCTCGTGGGCGTACCGCAGGGCCTTCAGTGTCGCCAGGTCGAGCGTCTCGACCAGGACGAAGACCAGATGGCGGCGGAACCGCGTCCGGTCGGCGCCCGGGGCCTGGATGCCCTGCAGCACGGTGGCCTCGCGCCGGTACTCGCGGTTGATCCGCATCAGCGCCCACACCCCGAGCGGGAAGACCACCACGACCAGCCAGGCGCCCTCGGTGAACTTGGTGACCGCGAAGATCAGCACGACGGCGGCCGAGATCACCGCGGCGAGCCCATTGACCGTGATCTTCGCCCTGCGGTACGGCTGCCGGCGCCGCAGGTGGTACGCGGTGAGGCCGGCCCCGGCCATGGTGAAGGCGGTGAACACGCCGATCGCGTACAGCGCCACCAGCTTGTCCACGCTGGCGCCGGTCGCCAGCAGCAGCGCCAGGGAGACGACGGTCAGCGAGATGATGCCGTTGGAGAACGCCAGCCGGTGCCCGCGCCGGGTCAGCACCCGCGGCAGGAACCGGTCCTTGGCGACGAAGCTGGCGAGGTACGGAAAGCCGGTGAACGGGGTGTTGGCGCCGGTATAGAGGACCAGCGCGGTCGCCAGCTGTACGAAGACGAGCCCGGCCATGCCGAGCGGCCCGCCGCCGAACGCGAGATGGGCCTCCTGGGCGATGACGGTCGGTGTGCCGTCGGTGTACGGCACGGCATGGGTGAAGTGCGCCAACGTGGAGACGCCGAGCACCAGGATGCCGAGCACACAGCTCATCGTGATGAGGGTGCGGCGGGCGTTGCGGCCCTGGGGTTCACGGAACGCGGAGATGCCGTTGGAGATCGCTTCGAGCCCGGTGAGGGACGAGCCGCCGTTGGCGAACGAGCGCAGCACGATGAAGAGCGAGGCGCCGTAGAGCCAGCCGTTGCCCGGCGTGCCGAGCGGCACGACCCCGGCGGCGTGCAGATCGGCGCGCGGCAGCTCGCCCGTGAGCCCGCGCAGCGCGGCCACGAGAAGGACGAGACCGACGGCGGCCATGAAGAGATAGGCGGGCAGCGCGAAGGCCCGGCCCGCCTCGCGGACCCCGCGCAGATTCCCGTACGCGAGCAGCACGATGACGGCGACGGAGACCGGCAGCTGGAGATGGTCCAGGCCGGTGAAGCCGCCGCCGGCCAGATGGGCGAGCGAGATCAGGGCGTTGGTGCCGGCCGAGACCTGGACGGCGACGGTGACGATGTAGTCGACGAGCAGCGCCACGGCGGCGATCTGCGCGACGTTCGGCCCGAAGTTCTCCCGGGCGACGACGTACGACCCGCCCGCCCGGGTGTAGATCATCACGACATCGCTGTAGCAGAGCGTGAGGAGCAGCAGTACGAGGAGGATCGCGCCGGTCACCGGCATGAGCAGGGTGAACGCGGCGGCGCCGACGACGGGTACGAGGACCCGGAGCATCTCCTCGGAGCCGTACGCGGACGAACTGATGCAGTCGGAGGCGAGCACCCCGAGCGCTGTCCGGTTGTTCAGCTTCTCCTCGCTGATGCGCTCGGTGGTGAGCGCTCTGCCGAGCAGACGCCGCTTGATGCGGTACGCGGGGCGGTCCAGGGTCATGGCCACATGGTGGGCGGTGGACGGCCGCACCCCTGGCCGCAATCGCCGGGCGGGCCGAAAATCAGCCCGTCCGGCGATGGCAGGAAGCGGCTAGCCGACCACCGTCCAGTTGTCGTTGCCGGCGAGCAGTGCGGCCAGGTCGCCCTTGCCGTCTCTCTCGACGGCGGTGTCGAGCTGATCGGCCATCTGTGTGTCGTAGACCGGTCGGTCGACGCTGCGCAGTACCCCGATGGGGGTCTGGTGCAGGGTGTCGGCGTCGGCGAGCCGGGACAGCGCGAAGGCCGTGGTGGGGCTGGCTGCGTGGGCGTCGTGGACGAGGATCTGCGACCGGTTCTCCTCGGTGACCGCGACGACCTTGAGGTCACCGGTGGCCGGATCGCGTACGACACCCTTGTCGTTGTCCGCGCCGAAGAGGATCGGCTGCCCGTGCTCCAGCCGGATGACCGCGTTCTGCGCCTGGTCCTTGAGGACCTCGAAGGCGCCGTCGTTGAAGATGTTGCAGTTCTGGTAGATCTCCACCAGCGCCGTGCCCGGGTGGTCGGCTGCCGCGCGCAGCACGCTCGTGAGGTGCTTGCGGTCGGAGTCGATCGTACGGGCGACGAAGGACGCCTCCGCGCCGATGGCCAGGGACACCGGGTTGAAGGGGGCGTCGAGCGAGCCCATCGGCGTCGACTTGGTGATCTTGCCGACCTCGGAGGTGGGGGAGTACTGCCCCTTGGTGAGCCCGTAGATCCGGTTGTTGAAGAGCAGGATCTTCAGGTTCACATTGCGGCGCAGCGCGTGGATGAGGTGGTTGCCGCCGATGGACAGCGCGTCGCCGTCGCCCGTGACGACCCAGACGGACAGGTCGCGGCGGGAGGAGGCGAGCCCGGTGGCGATGGCCGGGGCGCGGCCGTGGATCGAGTGCATCCCGTAGGTGTTCATGTAGTACGGGAAGCGGGAGCTGCAGCCGATGCCGGAGACGAAGACGATGTTCTCCTTCGCCAGTCCGAGCTCGGGCATGAAGCCCTGCACGGCGGCGAGGACCGCGTAGTCACCGCAGCCGGGGCACCAGCGCACTTCCTGGTCGGACTTGAAGTCCTTCATGGACTGTTTGGCCTCGGCCTTGGGCACCAGTTGCAGGAGTTCATTGGTGTCAGACGGCATCGATGGCCTCCTTGAGAACCGTCGCAAGCTGCTCGGCCTTGAACGGCATACCGTTGACCTGGTTGTAACTGCGCGCGTCGACCAGGTACTTGGCCCGGATGAGCGTGGCCAGCTGGCCGAGGTTCATCTCCGGCACGACCACCTTCTCGTAACGCTTCAGCACCTCGCCGAGATTCCCCGGGAAGGGGTTGAGGTTGCGCAGATGGGCCTGGGCGATGGGCTGCCCGGCGGCGCGCAGCCGGCGGACGGCGGCGGTGATGGGGCCGTAGGTGGAGCCCCAGCCGAGGACGAGCGTGTGCGCCTCGCCCGGATCGTCGACTTCGAGGTCGGGGACCTCGATGCCGTCGATCTTGGCCTGACGGGTGCGGACCATGAAGTCGTGGTTCGCGGGGTCGTACGAGATGTTGCCGCTGCCGTCCTGCTTCTCGATGCCGCCGATGCGGTGTTCGAGACCGGGGGTGCCGGGGACGGCCCACGGGCGGGCCAGGGTCTGCGGGTCGCGCTTGTACGGCCAGAACACCTCGGTGCCGTCGGCCAGTTCATGGTTCGTGCCGTTGGCGAACTGGACGCGCAGGTCGGGGAGTTCGTCGATCTCGGGGATCTTCCACGGCTCGGAGCCGTTGGCGAGATAGCCGTCCGAGAGCAGGAACACCGGGGTGCGGTACGTCAGCGCGATCCGGGCGGCGTCGAGCGCGGCGTCGAAGCAGTCCGCCGGGGTCCTCGGGGCCACGATCGGGACCGGGGCCTCGCCGTTGCGCCCGTACATCGCCTGGAGCAGGTCGGCCTGCTCGGTCTTGGTGGGCAGACCGGTGGACGGACCGCCGCGCTGGATGTCGATGACGATCAGCGGCAGTTCGAGGGAGACGGCGAGCCCGATGGTCTCCGACTTCAGGGCCACTCCGGGCCCGGACGTCGTCGTCACCGCGAGCGATCCGCCGAACGCGGCGCCCAGCGCGGCACCGATGCCCGCGATCTCGTCCTCGGCCTGGAAGGTGCGTACACCGAAGTTCTTGTGCTTGCTGAGCTCGTGCAGGATGTCGGAGGCCGGGGTGATCGGGTACGAGCCCAGGTAGAGCGGCAGATCCGCCTGCCGGCCCGCGGCGATCAGCCCGTAGGACAGCGCCAGGTTCCCGGAGATGTTGCGGTACGTACCCGTCGGGAAGGCCTGCGAGGCCGGCGCCACCTCGTAGCTGACCGCGAAGTCCTCCGTCGTCTCCCCGAAGTTCCACCCGGCGCGGAACGCGGTCACGTTCGCCTCGGCGATCTGCGGCTTCTTCGCGAACTTGGCGCGCAGGAACGCCTCGGTTCCCTCGGTCGGCCGGTGATACATCCAGGAGAGCAGCCCGAGCGCGAACATGTTCTTCGAGCGCTCGGCCTCCTTGCGGGAGAGCCCGAACTCCTTCAGTGCCTCGATCGTGAGCGTGGTCAGCGGCACCGGGTGGACGCTGTACGCCTCCAGCGAGCCGTCCTCCAGGGGACTGGTCTCGTAGCCGACCTTCGCCATCGGGCGCTTGGTGAACTCATCGGTGTTGACGATGATTTCGGCGCCGCGCGGCACATCGCCGATGTTGGCCTTGAGGGCGGCCGGGTTCATCGCGACCAGGACGTTCGGCGCGTCGCCCGGTGTCAGGATGTCGTGGTCGGCGAAATGCAGCTGGAACGACGAAACCCCCGGCAGGGTGCCTGCGGGGGCGCGGATCTCGGCGGGGAAGTTCGGCAGCGTGGAGAGGTCGTTCCCGAAGGACGCGGTCTCCGAGGTGAACCGGTCACCGGTGAGCTGCATACCGTCTCCGGAGTCACCCGCGAAGCGGATGATCACCCGGTCCAGGCGGCGGATCTCCTTCTCGCCGGCGCCCGTGTGATCGGAATGGGGGGCACGCTGTCCCCCGACGAGCGCCTCGCTGGCCTCATCGGCCTGTTCGGCTGGGCTACTGACCTGGCTGGTCACTGAACTGGACCTCCCTTGGGGCGGCGGCTCGGGACCGGCCGGCCCGCCGGCGGTCCCAAGGCCCACCCTACGTCGGTAAGGGTCGCCTTCCCTGGACCGGTCATATGGTGGACGTCGCTTTGAGACGCGATTTGATACCGGTTTGTCATGTTTCGCAAGCCCCCCAGCCGTTCGGTGAAGACGCTGTGCACTCATTCTTTGGTTCTAGGACCCCGGTCGGCCGCCGTTTCGGGGCCCAGGTCACCGCGACGGCCGCGGCCGGCCCCCGCGGTGACCTTCACCAGGTATCTGACAGGGTGTCAGCTGGTCAGGAGTTCAGATAGGTCAGCACCGCCAGCACCCGGCGGTGATCCCCGTCACTGGGGGACAGGCCCAGCTTCAGGAAGATATTGCTGACGTGCTTCTCCACGGCGCCGTCGCTCACCACCAGCTGCCTGGCCACCGCGGAGTTCGTCCGCCCCTCCGCCATCAGGCCGAGGACCTCGCGCTCGCGCGGCGTCAGCCCGGCCAGGACGTCCTGCTTACGGCTCCGCCCCAGCAGCTGCGCCACCACCTCCGGGTCCAGCGCCGTCCCGCCCTGCGCCACCCGGACCACCGCGTCCACGAACTCCCGGACCTCGGCGACCCGGTCCTTCAGCAGGTACCCCACACCTCGGCTGGATCCGGCCAGCAGCTCGGTCGCGTACTGCTCCTCGACGTACTGCGAAAGGACCAGTACCCCGATCCCGGGATAGTCCTTGCGCAGCCGGACGGCCGCCCGCACGCCCTCGTCGGTGTGGGTCGGCGGCATCCGTACGTCCGCGACCACCACATCGGGCAGGGCGTCCTGTCCGGCGAGATCGCGCACCGTCTTGATCAGCGCCTCGGCGTCCCCCACCCCGGCGACGACGTCATGCCCGAGATCGGTCAGCAGCCGGGTGAGCCCCTCCCGAAGCAGTACCGAATCCTCGGCGATGACTACCCGCACCCTGTCCTCCACCATGACGCTGTATTCCCCACTGCTCGCTGGTCCCGCCCGTATGACGTCCAGCATCCCAGTATCGGCAGTGCTGTGTCCTCAGCCGCCGGACCGGCTTGATTTCAAGCCTGTCCGGCAGCCGAGGACGAGGGGACGGAGAGCCGTGGAGGTGGGGGGTTCCTGTCACGGCTCCGTGGGTGTGCGGTGTGTTCAGCCGCGCCACAGCAGCTCGGCCGTGATCCGTGTCGGGCCGCCCTGCGGGGAATCCACGACGAGTACGCCGTCCACCGCGTTCAGCCGCTCGGTCAGCCCGGCCAGCCCGCTGCCCGAGGACACATCGGCGCCGCCGCGCCCGTTGTCGGTGACCTGGAGCATCAGCCGGTCCGCCGCGCGCCACACATCGACCGATGCGCGGGTCGCGCGTGAATGCTTGCTCACGTTCTGCAACAGCTCGGAGACCGTGAAGTAGGCGATCCCCTCGATGGCCTGGGCGGGCCTGGACGCCAGGTCCACCTCGACCGTGACGGGGACGGTGCAGCGGGAGGCGATGGCGGAGAGCGCGGCGTCGAGTCCTCGGTCGGTGAGGACGGCGGGGTGGATGCCGCGGGCGAGGTCGCGGAGTTCCTGGAGGGCGACCTTGACCTCGCCGTGGGCCTCGTCGACCATGCGGGCGGCGGCCTCGGGGTCGTCGGTCAGTTTCTCCTTCGCCAGACCCAGATCCATGGCGAGGGCGACGAGCCGGGCCTGTGCGCCGTCGTGCAGGTCGCGTTCGATGCGGCGCAGGTCGGCGGCGGCGGTGTCGACAACCACCCCGCGGTCCGACTCCAGCTCGGAGACGCGCGTCGCCAGCCGGGACGGCCCGAGCAGCCCGGTCACCATCACCCGGTCCACGCTCGCCAGACCACGGATGACCCACGGCGTGACGAGGACGACTGCCAGGCCGCACGCGCTGGTCGCGGCCAGCTCGAAGGGGGAGTCGAGGTAGACCTCATGGGCCCTGTCGCCGTACAGCTGAATGCCGCCGACCCCCAGGTACGTCGGGAAGACCCAGTGCGACAGCGGGTAGGTGAGGGCGGCCCACCCGGTCGTCCAGAGCGTCACCGAAACGGTGAAGGCGAAGACCGCCCACGGGAAGTGCAGCACCGCGTAGAGCAGGTGCCGCCAGGACGCCCCGCTCTTGAGGGCCGCGCCCATCCAGGACATCGGGCCGCCGGTCCTGCCGCGCACCGGCGCCGGCGCCGCCACGTCCAGCCTCAGCAGCCCGCGCGCCCGGGCCCGCTCCATCGCGCCGAAACCGCGGCACATGGCCAGCGCACCGGCCAGGATCGGAACCCCGAGGAAGGTGATCAGCATGCCGATGCCCAGCGACGTCAGGGTGATCGAGAGGCTGAACAGGACCGTGCTGATCGGCAGGCTCAGCAGCAGATAGCCGAACTCGCGCCAGGTCCTGCCCTCGAAGGGCGCGCGCAGCGCGGCCGGAAAGAAGTGCTTCACCGGGGGATGGTCCCCGAAACCGGCTCCGGACCGCTGGTGGTCCCGAGTGTCCGGTCCGTATGCCGTGGCCATGGGTGCAGTCCGTTTCTTCTCATGGAGCCGGTTTCTCCGGTGGTTTCGGGGGTCCGGCCGGTACATCAAGGGTGCTGGGTCGCAGGCCGGCGCACCATGAGGGCGGTATCCCTCTTCGACCGGGGGTTTTCCCCACCTTGCAAGGGGGCTCAGGGGTGCTTGACGGTCCCCGCGCGGTCCCGGTTCCGCCAGGGCAGCTCCGCCGTGACGGTCGTGGGACCGCCGACCGGCGAGTCGAGGACGAACAGCCCGTCGACGGCGCCCAGCCGTTCGGCCAGCCCGGCCATGCCCGTACCGCCGTCCATCCGGGCCCCGCCCCGCCCGTCGTCGGTGACCTGGAGCATCAGCCGGTCCGCCGCGCGCCACACATCGACCGATGCGCGGGTCGCGCGTGAATGCTTGCTCACGTTCTGCAACAGCTCGGAGACCGTGAAGTAGGCGATTCCCTCGATCGCCTCCGCGGGCCGCGCGGACAGATTCACCTCGACCGTGACGGGGACGGTGCAGCGGGAGGCGATGGCGGAGAGCGCGGCGTCGAGTCCTCGGTCGGTGAGGACGGCCGGGTGGATGCCGCGGGCGAGGTCGCGGAGTTCCTGGAGGGCGACCTTGACCTCGCCGTGGGCCTCGTCGACCATGCGGGCGGCGGCTTCGGGGTCGTCGGTCAGTTTCTCCTTCGCCAGACCGAGGCCCATGGCGAGGGCGACGAGCCGGGCCTGTGCGCCGTCGTGCAGGTCGCGTTCGATGCGGCGCAGGTCGGCGGCGGCGGTGTCGATGACCACCCCGCGGTCCGACTCCAGCTCGGCGATCCTGCGCTCCAGCTCGTCGGAGGGCGAGAGCAGCCCGCGCGCCATCGCCCGGTCGGCATTGGTGAGGAGCCGCGCGGTATAGGGGAGCACCGGCCACAGCACGAAGAGGCTCACGAGCGTCACGGCGAAGGTGAGTACGCCCCAGGGCAGCCGTATGAAGGAGTACAGCACCGCCCGCCAGCCCACCGGGTCCGTGAGGCTCGACCACAGCCAGGGGAAGAACCCCTGTTCCCGGCGGGACAGAACCATCGGGCTCGGTTCGTCGATCCGGACCCCTAGCATCGCCCGGGCCCGGCCCCGCTCGCCCTTCCCGATCAGCCGCGCTCCGTGCAGCCCGGCGGCGAGCAGGGGCAGACCGATCACCGTGATGGCAAGCCCCACGCCGACGCCGATCATGAACACTGCGTAAACAAACCCGGCAATGGTCATGGGGAGGTTGGCCAGGAGATAGGCGATCTCCTTCCACGTCCACCGATCAAGGGCGAAGCGGGCGGGCGGTGGCCGGTCGTTGTCGGGCACCAGGGGGCTCATGGTCATACGCCCCAGCCTGCCGGGCGGCGCCTGCGTACGCCATGGGGCTCGTGGGTGGGGTGAAGTAGGGATAACCCCACCTGTTGTCCGACGCGACTGCTTACCCTCCCTTTAACAGGGCCTAGACTCCCGTGCGTACAGATCGTCGACAGATCATCGAACGGGTTTGAGGGAGCGAGGGGCGGACGTGGCGGACCTGCCGGAATCGACCGTTCTCGCGTCGGACTACTTCCACAGCTATTCCGTGGTCGGACTGCTCGCTGTGATCGGCGTGCTGTTCGTCGCCGTCGCCTTCGGGGCCGGCCGGCTGCTGCGCCCCGTGGTTCCCACGCCGGAGAAACTCCTGACGTACGAGTGCGGCGTGGACCCGGTGGGTGAAGGATGGGCACATACCCAGGTCCGTTATTACGTGTATGCCTTCCTGTACGTGATCTTCGCCGTCGACTCGATCTTCCTGTTTCCGTGGGCGACCGTATTCGCCGCACCCGGATATGGGGCGACGACTCTGGTGGAAATGTTCATCTTCCTCGGTTTCCTGGCCGTAGGACTGCTCTACGCATGGAAGAAGGGCGTCCTCGAATGGACGTGACGAGCCCGCCGCCCCCCGAGCACCGGCCCGCGACGCAGCCGGAGCAGGAGCCCGAGCCGGCGCCCGCACCGCAGACCGAATCGACGTCCGGACTGCAGCCCGAATCGGCGTCCGAACCGCAGCCCGGGGTGGGGTCCGAACCGCAACCCGTTCCGACGTTCCTGCCGGAGCCCAAGCGGCTCGGCGTCCTGTCGCGCCTGGCTCCCGAGCCGATGAAGGTGGTCCTGAACTGGGGCCGCCGCTACAGCCTCTGGGTCTTCAACTTCGGGCTCGCCTGCTGCGCCATCGAATTCATCGCCGCCTCCATGGCCCGGCACGACTTCATCCGGCTCGGCGTGATCCCGTTCGCACCGGGCCCGCGCCAGGCCGACCTCATGATCGTTTCAGGCACGGTGACGGACAAGATGGCCCCGGCCGTGAAGCGGCTGTACGAGCAGATGCCCGAGCCCAAGTACGTCATCTCCTTCGGCGCCTGCTCCAACTGCGGCGGCCCGTACTGGGACTCGTACTCCGTGACGAAGGGCGTCGACCAGATCATCCCGGTCGATGTCTACGTCCCCGGCTGCCCGCCCCGGCCGGAGGCGCTCCTCCAGGGCATCCTCAAACTGCAGGAGAAGATCGCCCGCGAGTCGCTGGGTGAGCGGTACGCGACGGGTGGCGCCGGCCGTCCCTCCACCGCCGCACTGCGCAGCGGCCTGGTCGCCGCCCCGCCGACACCGGGGGAGGACCGCGCATGACCGGCACCCCTGCTGCCGACGCCTACGACCGCCTGCCGGACGCCGTCGCCGAGCTCTTCGGCGAGGACGCGACGGCGGAGTACGCGTACGACCTGCTGACCGTCGACGTACCGGCCGCCTCCTGGATCGCCGCCCTCGAAACGGCCCGTGACCGGCTGGGCTGCACCTACTTCGACTGGCTGAGCGCGGTCGACGAACCGGGCACCGGCTTCCGGGTCTGTGCGCATGTCGCCTCCCTGGCCGGGGACAAGGTCCGTCGGCTCCTGATCCGTACGACCGTTCCGCATGAGGCGGCGGTCCTTCCGAGCGCCATCGACGTCTACGCGGGCGCCGCCTGGCACGAGCGCGAGACACACGAGATGTTCGGCATCGGCTTCGAGGGCCACCCGCACCTGGTGCCGCTGCTGCTGCCCGAGGGCTTCGAAGGCCACCCGCTGCGCAAGGACTTCGTGCTGGCGGCACGCGTCGCGAAGGCATGGCCGGGCGCGAAGGAGCCGGGCGAGTCGGAGCACGGCGGCCCGAAGCGGCGCACGATGCTGCCGCCCGGCGTCCCCGACCCGAACGAATGGGGCCCCCTGAAGGGCCAGCTCCCACCGGCCCCGTCCCGCCCGGCCCGCACCCCGCGCGCGGCGGGCGACCGCCCGGTACGCCGCACCCGCAGCGTGACCGAGGGCTCGGCCACCCAGCAGCCGGAGCCGACAGCCCCGGCCGCCGAGCCCACACCTCCCGCAACCCCGCGCCGCACCCGCAGCGCCTCCCAGGGCTCGGCCGGCCAGCAGCGCGAGGCAGCCAAGCCGGGGACGGCGGGGGCGGGGCCCGAGACACCGGAACAGGCAGGACCGGACGCGTCGGGGGCGGGGACGGGGACGGGTTCGGCCTCTGGCCAGGCAGCCCCGGGCGGGACGGGTTCGGCCTCTGGCCGGGCAGCCCCGGGCGGGGCAGGTCCGAGCCGACCGGCCTCGGAGCCGTCGCAGACGAACCCGGCGCCGCAGCCCGGAAGCAGCGACGCCCCCTGGCACCACGCCCGCCCGGCCTTCGATGCCCCTGCGGAACCGGGTACTTCTCAGCCCCTCGACACGACCGACGGCGCGGGTACCCCCCAGCCGCATGGCACCACCCCGGGACCGGGTACCCCTCAGCCCCTCGACGCGCCCCCGGACCCGGGTACCGCCCAGCCGGTCCAGCGATCGAGGAGCGGGGGTCCGGGGGCGGAGCCCCCGGTTCGGGAAGGGACGGGCAGGGGAGAGGCCCCGCGCAGCGGCACCTCCGACACCACCTCCACCCCCGACACCACCTCCACCCCCGACACCACCTCCACCCCCGACACCACCGCCTCCACGGACGCTCCCGCCTCCACGGACGCTCCCGCCTCCACGGACGCTCCCGTCGAGACGGCGACCGACCAGCCCACCACCCCACCCCCGGACCCCGCCCCCGAGCCGGGGAACCAACCCGAAACCCCCGACCGCCCCGCCGGAGGCGATACCGCGTGAACGACGCACTGGACGTCGCCCTCCGGCTCGTCATCGTCTTCGCCGTGTTCATGGTCCTCCCCCTCGTCGTGGGGCAGACCGAGCACAAGGTGATGGCCCATATGCAGGGCCGCCTCGGCCCCATGTACGCGGGTGGCTTCCACGGCTGGGCCCAGCTCGTCGCGGACGGCGTGAAGTTTGCGCAGAAGGAAGACATCGTCCCGGCCGAGGCCGACCGCCGTATCTTCCAGCTCGCACCGGCCGTCGCGCTGCTCCCGTACCTCCTCGTACTCGTCGCCATCCCGATCGGCCCCAGCGAGGGCGCGGTCGGACAGGTCGTCGACGCGGGCATCTTCTTCGTGCTCGCCGTCATGGGCGTCGGCGTGCTCGGCTCGCTGATGGCGGGCTGGGCCTCGGCCAATAAGTTCTCCCTCCTCGGGGGCCTCCGCACCGCCGCCCAGCTGCTCGCGTACGAACTGCCGATGCTGCTCGCCGCCGCCTCCGTCGCGATGGCGGCAGGCACCGTCTCGCTCCCGGGCATCCTCAACGCCTTCGAGTGGTGGTGGCTGCCCTGGCAGATCGTCGGCGCCCTGGTCTTCTTCGTGGCCGGACTCGCCGAACTGCAGCGCCCGCCGTTCGACATGCCGATCGCCGACTCGGAGATCATCTTCGGCGCGTACACCGAGTACACCGGCCTCCGCTTCGCGCTGTTCCTGCTCGCCGAGTACGCGGGCATCGTCGTCCTGTGCGGACTGACCACCGTCCTCTTCCTCGGCGGCTGGCACGGCCCGTTCGGCGCCGACGGACTCGGCTGGGTCTGGACGCTCCTCAAGGCCGCGGTCCTCGCCTTCGTCGTCATCTGGCTACGCGTGAGCTACCCCCGGCTCCGCGAGGACCAGCTGCAGAAGCTCGCCTGGACCACCCTCATCCCGCTCGCTCTCGCGCAGATCGCGCTCACCGGCATCGTGAAGGTGGCGATCAACTGATGGCTGCATCGCTCCCGCCCTCCCGGCCCCGCATCCCCGGCTCCGGCCTGGCCAAGGGCCTGGCCGTCACCCTGCGGACGATGACGAAGAAGACGGTCACCGCGCAGTACCCGGACGTCCAGCCCGAGCTCCCGCCCCGCTCCCGCGGTGTCATCGCGCTGTTCGAGGAGAACTGCACGGTCTGCATGCTCTGCGCCCGTGAGTGCCCGGACTGGTGCATCTACATCGACTCCCACAAGGAGACGGTGCCCGCCGCCGCCCCGGGCGGGCGCGAGCGCAGCCGCAATGTCCTCGACCGTTTCGCGATCGACTTCTCGCTCTGTATGTACTGCGGTATCTGTATCGAGGTGTGTCCCTTCGACGCACTGTTCTGGTCGCCGGAGTTCGAGTACGCGGAGACGGACATCCTCGAACTCACGCATGAGCGCGACAAGCTCCGCGAATGGATGTGGACGGTGCCGGAACCGCCCGCGCTCGACCCGGGCGCCGAGGAGCCGAAGGAGATCGCCGCCGCCCGCAAGACGGCGGAGAAGCTCGAAGCCCAGCGCGCCAAGGAGGCGCAGGAAGCCCAAGAGGCACAGCAGGCCCAAGAGGCACAGCAGGCCCAGGAGACCCAGCAGGTCCAGAAGGAAGAAGAGGGGGAGGAGTGACACTCGCAGCCGCCGCGGCCCACTCCGCCCACTCCGGCTTCCTCTCCCCGACCGGCATCGAGATCGCTTTCGTCCTCGTCGGCATCGCCACCCTCGGCGCAGCCCTCGTCACCGTCACGACCAAGCAGCTGGTGCATGCCGCCCTCTGGCTGGTCGTGGCGCTCGGCGGACTCGCCGTCGAGTACCTCCTGCTCACCGCGGAGTTCATCGCCTGGGTGCAGGTACTGATCTACGTCGGTTCCGTGGTCGTCCTCCTTCTCTTCGGGCTGATGCTCACCAAGGCCCCCATCGGCCGGTCCCCGGACGCCGACTCGGGCAACCGCTGGGCGGCCCTCGGCGTGGCGGCCGCCGCCGCCGGCACGCTCGTCTGGGTCGTCGTCGACGCCTTCCGCGCCACCTGGATCGACCTGGACGGACCGGCCCAGGGCTCCACCGAGGTGACCGGCGCCTTCCTCTTCCGGCACTGGGTGCTGCCGTTCGAAGCACTCTCCGTCCTGCTGCTCGCCGCCCTCGTCGGCGCGATCGTCCTGTCCCGTAAGCGCAGTAAGGAGCAGAGCTGATGCACCTCGCCTATCCCGCCGTGCTCGCCGCCCTCCTTTTCTGCACCGGGCTGTACGGAGTGCTCGCCCGCCGCAACGCGATCCTGGTCCTGATGTCCGTCGAGCTGATGCTCAACGCCGTCAACCTCAACCTGGTCGCCTTCGACGTCTGGCTCCGCGACACCCTGCACTCCGGCCAGGCCCTCACCCTCTTCACCATCGCCATCTCGGCGGCGGAGATCGGCATCGGCCTGGCGATCATCCTCGCCGTCCACCGCAACCGCGGCAGCTCGGACGTGGACCGCCTCCGCGACACCGCCGAGACCGACGCCGCCGAAACCCTCCCCGGCGTCGAGGCCGACGAGACCCACGGCACCGAAGACCAGGCCACTGCTCCGGCAGGGAAGGCAAAGAAGGCAGAGGCCACCGCGTGACCACCACGACCCTCGCCGTCCTCGTCCCCCTCCTTCCGTTCCTGGGCGCCGCGGCCGGCCTTCTCCTGGGACGCCGCGCCCCCGGTTACGCACGCCCCCTCGCCGTACTGCCCACCCTCGCCGCCTTCGTGCTCGCCGTAGTCGTCGCCTCGGACCAGGGCGGCGGACGGGCCATCGACGCGGCGACCCGGCTCACCCCCACCGGCTCGGTCCCGATCGACCTCGCCCTGCACCTCGACGGCTTCGCCGTCCTCGTCGCCATCCTGGTCGGGCTCGTCGCGACCTGTGTGCAGATCTACTCGACCGCCTATCTGCGCGACGACCCCCGCTACCCCTCGTACGCGGCCCTCGTCTCCCTCTTCACCTCCGCGATGCTGCTCGTCGTCTACTCCGGCGACCTGATGGTGCTCCTGGTCGGCTGGGAGATCATGGGCATCTGCTCGTACTTCCTCGTCGGCCACTACTGGGAGACGTCCGAGGCCCGCGCCGCCTCCCTCAAGGCCTTCCTGGTCACCAAGCTCGGCGACGTCCCCTTTCTGATCGGTCTGTTCGCGCTCGCCGCCGACACCGGAACGTTCCGCATCACCGGCGTCCTGGGCGCCGTCGCGAGCGGCGGCCTGGACCACCCCACGCTCATCGCCCTCCTGCTCCTCGCGGGCGTCGCGGGCAAGTCCGCGCAGTTCCCCCTGCACACCTGGCTGCCCGACGCGATGGCCGGCCCCACCCCCGTCTCCGCGCTGATCCACGCCGCGACGATGGTCGCCGCCGGTATCTACTTCGTGGCCCGGCTCCTCCCCGTCTTCGCCCAGTCCGGCGCGGCCCTTGTCGTACTCGCCGTGATGGCGGCGATCACGATGATCGGCTCCGGACTCGCCGCCCTCGCCCAGGACGACATCAAACGCGTCCTCGCCTACTCGACGATCGGCCAGCTCGGCTACATGTCCGGCGCGCTGGCCGTCGGCGACCGCGGTGCCGCCGTCTTCCACCTCCTCTCCCACGGTGCGTTCAAGGCCGTCCTCTTCCTCGCTGCGGGCGTCGTCATCCACGCCGCCGGGACCAACTCGCTGGCCGCCATGTCCCGTATGGGCGGCCTGACGAAGCGCATCCCGGACGCCTACTGGACGATGACCGTCGCCCTCCTGGCGCTCGCCGCCATCCCGCCGTTCGCCGGCTTCTTCTCCAAGGAAGCCGTCCTCGTCGCCGCCGAGCACACCGCGCTCGGGGACCGGCACGTCGCCCCGCCCGCCGCCGGCTGGACCGTCCTCGTCGCCGGACTGCTTGCTGCCGTCCTCACCGCCGCGTACGCCACCCGCCTCTGGCTCCTCGCCTTCCGGGGCCGCGGCGCCGAGGCCCCCGACCACGGCAGGCAGCCCGTCGCGATGAACGCCGTCCTCTGGGTCCTCGCCGTCCCCACCATCGCCTTCGGACTGACCGTCGGCGCGATCACCGACTGGTTCGACGGCCACAGCCTCACCCCGTCCTTGACCACCGCCGTCCTCTCCACGGGCGTCGGCCTCGTCGGCGGCCTCGTCACCTACGGCGCCTGGCGCCACACATCGGCACTCGCAGCCCGCACCCCCGTCGGCACCGTCGTCGCCCACCCCGACGCCGAACCCGCCCTCGTCGAGGCCCAGGCCATGTCAGCGCACACCGCCGCCTACGGCACCGACGGGGACGCCCCCGACCCGGCCGACCCCGGCCGCCTGCTGCTCGGCCCGCTCCACCGCCACGCCGCCGCCGGCTTCCACCTCGACGCCCTGTACACGACCCTGTTCGTCCGCCCCGTCCAGGCCGCGGCGAACCTCGTCCGCTTCCTGGACCGCGAGGTCGTCGACACCTACGTACGCGGCTCCGGCACCGGCGCACGCTGGCTCGGCACCGCCGTCCGCCGCGCCCAGACCGGCAATGTGCAGACCTACCTCAGCGCACTGCTCGCCGGTTCCCTAGTCCTGGCGATCGCCGCCGTCGTTTTTGCCAACGTCAACGCCGGGTCGTGAGCCGTGATCGATATCAGCGAATCCGTGATGCAGTTCCTTCTCGCGTTCATCGTCGTCGTCCCGCTCATCGGCGCCGTGGCCGCCCTTGTGCCGGCCCCGCCCGGACTGAAGGGAACCAGCCCCGACCAGGCCGTACTCCGCCACGGCGTGGCCGTCACCGGTGCGATCCTCATCGCCGCGATCGTGCTCGCCGCCGGCTTCGACCACGACCACCCGTCGAAGATGCAGGCCACCACCGACATCAGCTGGATCCCGGCGCTGGACGTCCGGATCCACCTCGGCATCGACGGCATCTCGCTCCCCCTTCTCGTACTGACCGCGCTGCTGACCTTCCTCTGCGCGCTCTACAGCTACTTCAAGCTGCAACATCAGCGGCTGACGCCGCGGGCTGAGGGCCCCTCCCCGAAGGCCTTCGTCGCGCTCATCCTCGTCCTGGAGTCCGGCACCCTCGCGACCTTCGCCGTCCTCGATCTGCTGCTGTTCTTCCTGGCGTTCGAGATGGTGCTCATCCCGATGTACTTCCTCATCGCCCGCTGGGGCGGTGCGCAGAAACAGGCCGCCGCCTGGAAGTTCATCCTCTACACACTGCTCGGCTCGGTGATCATGCTGCTGGGCCTGCTCCTCATCGGACTGAAGAGCGGCACCTTCGACATGGTGGCACTCGCCACTGACAACGGCCGTGGGCTCACCTCGTCCGTGCAGGTCATCGCCGTTCTGGCGATCGGCATCGGGCTCGCCGTGAAGACCCCGATGTGGCCGCTGCACAGCTGGCTGCCGGACGCCCACACCGCCGCCCCGACCGTCGGCTCGGTCCTGCTCGCGGGCGTCCTACTGAAGATGGGTACGTACGGATTCGTCCGTATCCTGCTCCCCATCGCCCCCGACGGGATGCACACCTTCGCGCCCTACCTCGCCGCCTTCGCGGTCGTCGGCATCATCTACGGATCGCTCGCCTGCCTGGCGCTGGCCCGCCCCGGCTCCAAGGGCGACCTCAAGCGCCTGATCGCGTACTCCTCCGTCGGGCACATGGGCTTCGTGCTTCTCGGCATCGCGAGCATGACCCCCACCGGAGTCAACGGCGCGCTCTTCGCCAACATCGCCCACGGCCTCATCACCGGCCTGCTCTTCTTCCTGGTCGGCGCGGTCAAGGACCGGTACGGCACCGCCGACCTCGACACCCTCTCCGGCGCCACCGGGGCCGCGCTCTACGGCCGGGCACCCCGCCTCGGCGGCCTCCTCGCCTTCGCCGCCGTCGCCTCCCTGGGCCTGCCCGGGCTCGCCGGGTTCTGGGGCGAGATGCTCGCCCTGTTCGGCTCCTTCGACCCCGCCGACGGCCTAAGCCGCCCCGCCTTCCTCACCTTCATGTCGATCGCGGCGTTCGGCACCCTGCTCACTGCCGCGTACATGCTGATCGTCGTACGCCGGGTCTGCATGGGCGAGAAGCGGGAAGAGCCGCAGCAGCTCGCCGATGTCCAGACGTACGAATTCGCCGCCTGGACCCCGCTCGTCGCCCTCACCGTCCTCGCCGGTCTGTGGCCCGCCGTCCTCCTCGGCCTCACCGACCCGGCCGTGCAGAAGCTCCTCGCAGGAGGCAAGTCGTGACCGTGGCCGCCGAAAGCGTCACCAGCGCAGCAAGCCTCGTCCAGTCCATCGACTGGCTCGCGATCGCGCCCCCGGTCGTCGTCGCGGCCGTCGCCCTGATCGTCCTGGTTGCCGACCTCTTCCTCCCCGAGGAACGCAAGCCGCTCCTCGGCTGGGTCACCATCGCCGGACTCGTCGCCGCACTCGCCCTCCTCGTCCCACTGCGCGACGGCGACCACTCCACCTTCTGCCTCACCACAGCAACCACCGGCACCAGTGGCACCGGGGCCTGCAGCTACACCGCCGACCACTTCGCCCTCGTCATCCAGGCCCTCGTACTCGGCGGCGCCCTGCTGACCGCCCTGCTCTCCCTCGGTGACATTCGCAAGCTCCCCGCGGGCGAGTTCTGGTTCCTCCTGCTGTCCTCCGCATCCGGCGCCGCACTCCTGCCCGCCGCCCGCGACCTCGCCACCCTCGTCGTCGCTCTCGAAGTCGCCTCGTTGCCCGCCTTCGCCCTCGTCGGCATCAAGCGCGGCGACCGGCGGTCCTCCGAAGCCGCACTGAAGTTCTTCCTCTCCTCCGTCGTCGCGACCGCCGTCATGCTGCTCGGCGTCAGCTTCGTGTACGCCACCACCGGCACCCTGCACCTCACGGAGATCGCCGCCCGGCTCGACGACGTACCCGGTCAGCTCGACACCCTCGCCAAGGCGGGAGTCGTCCTCACCCTGGTCGGTTTTGCCTTCAAGACGGCCGCCGCGCCCTTCCACTTCTGGGTTCCCGACACCTACATCGGCGCACCCCTGCCGATCGCCGCCTACCTCTCGGTCGTCGGCAAGGCGGTCGGCTTCTCCGGCCTCATCCTCGTCACCGTGATCGCGTTCCCGGCGTACGCCGACGTCTGGGGACCGGCTCTCGCCGTCCTCGCCGCGCTCACCATGACCATCGGCAACGTTGCCGCCCTGCGCCAGAACGCCACCCGCGTCCGCAGCGCCGTACGCCTGCTTGCCTGGTCGTCCGTCGCCCAGGCCGGCTACCTCCTGGTGCCGATCGCCGCCGCCGCGTACTCCAACGACGAGCACATCGGCTCCACCGTCGCGTACGCCCTCATGTACGCCGTCGTGAACCTCGGCGCGTTCGCGGTCGCCGCCCTCGTCGCCCGTACGAACCCCGGAAACCGGATCTCCGACTACCGCGGTCTGTACGCCACCCGCCCCCTCACCGCCCTCGCGATGGCCTTCTTCCTGCTCTGCCTGGCCGGACTGCCGCCCGGCATCATCGGCCTCTTCGCCAAGGTCACGGTCTTCTCCGCGGCCGTCGACGCGGGACTCGGCTGGCTCGCCGTCGTCATGGCCGTCAATGTCGTGATCGCGCTCTACTACTACCTGCAGTGGACCGCGGTGCTCTTCCGCGCCCCGGAGGAAGCCCCGGCGGACGAGGCCGCACCCGCCCTCACCAGGCACAGCACCCCGGCCTCCCTCACCCTCGCGATCACCCTCACCGCCGTCGTCGGTGTCGTACTGTCCGGTGCTCCGCAGACAGTCCTCAGGTTCGCCGCCGTCAATCTCTTCTGATATCCGCAAGATCGGTTTGCCCGGGACGGCCCGCACAGGGCAAGGTCATGCCCGCACACCCCCACACACGTACGCATATCCCAGAGGAGCAAGAGCAGTGCTGAACGGCTTCAAGGACTTCATCCTGCGCGGAAACGTCATCTCCATGGCCATCGGGCTGGCCGTCGGAGCCGCGTTCACCGCAGTCGTCACCGGATTCAGCACCGCCTTCATCACCCCGCTGATCGGCCTCGCAACCGGTTCCGTCGGCGACTTCAGCGCGGCGGAGTTCTCGATCGAGGGCGCCATCTTCCCGTACGGGAAGTTCCTCGCCGCCGCCATCGCCTTCCTGATCACCGCGGCGGTGCTCTACTTCTGCGTCGTCGTCCCCATGGCGAAGGTCCAGAACCGCTTCACCAAGGCGGACGAGAAGGTCGACATCAAGGCCGCCATGCGCGACTGCCCCCGCTGCTACACCGAGATCCCGGCCATCGCCTCCCGCTGCGCCCACTGCACCAGCGAGATCAAGCCGGACCCCGAGGCCCTCGCACTCGCCGGCCTCCCCGCCCAGCGCTGAGCCCCCGCCGCCGACCGGTACGCACACAGCCCCTCCCACCCGTACGGCTCAGAGCCTGATCCGGCCGCAAGTGCCGGACAGGTCCTGTTCCTGCGGCCGCGCGCACAAGGGAACTAGCTCTCCTCGCCTGGCGTTGACCAGTACGGGAGGCTCCACTGGGGGAGTGGAGACCACCAAGCAAAGGGTTCCCCTGCCGCACCACTTGGAGGGCGTACCGTGCACCGCCGGCACAACGGGCTGAGAACCGCCGTACTCCTCGGGGGCCTGTCCGCACTCATCATCGTCATCGGAAGTTTTTTCGGACGTACGGGCCTGATCGTCGCGCTCCTCGTAGCCATCGGCACCAACGCCTACGCGTACTGGAACAGCGACAAGCTGGCGCTCAGGGCCATGCGCGCCCGCCCCGTCAGCGAATTCGAGGCGCCACAGCTCTACCGCATGGTCCGCGAGCTCTCAACCGCCGCCCGCCAGCCCATGCCCCGGCTCTACATCTCCCCGACGCAGGCCCCCAACGCCTTCGCCACCGGCCGTAATCCGCGCAACGCGGCGGTCTGCTGCACCGAAGGCATCCTGCAGATCCTGGACGAGAGGGAGCTGCGTGGAGTCCTCGGCCACGAGCTGAGCCATGTCTACAACCGTGACATCCTGATCTCGTCCGTCGCCGGAGCGCTCGCCTCCGTCGTCATGTTCCTGGTCAACTTCGCCTGGCTGATCCCGGTGGGCCGGTCCGACGACGACGAGGGCCCCGGCATCCTGGGCATGCTGCTGATCATGATCCTCGGCCCGCTGGCCGCCTCCGTCATCCAGCTGGCCGTGAGCCGCTCCCGCGAATACGAGGCGGACGCCTCGGGCGCCCAGCTGACCGGCGACCCACTGGCCCTCGCCAGCGCCCTGCGGAAGCTCGACGCCGGTACGAAACAGCTCCCTCTGCCCCCCGAGCCGAGGATCGAGACCGCGAGCCACATGATGATCGCGAATCCCTTCCGTCCCGGTCAGGGCATGTCCAAGATGTTCTCGACGCACCCGCCGATGGCGGAGCGCATCGCACGTCTGGAGAAGATGGCAGGGCATCGCCCGTAAGGGCCGTGACGCCATTGAACCGCGCCCCGGCCAGGGCAGGCGTCCGGCCCGGAGCGACGACAACTCCTAGCGGGCTCCGAACGCTTCGTCGGTCGAGACCACCTCTCGGCCCAGCGGCATGAGCGAGATGGGGATCATCTTCAGGTTTGCCCAGCCGAAGGGGATTCCGATGATCGACACGAACAGCGGGATGCTCGTGATCAGGTGCCCCAGTGCGAGCCACCACCCGGCGAAGACGAGCCAGATCACGTTCCCGACGCACGAGGGCGCGCCCGCGTCGGGCCGCTCCACGGTGGTCCGCCCGAATGGCCACAGCACGTAGCCGGCGATTCTGAGCGAGGCGATACCGAATGGAATCGTCACGATCAAAACGAAGCAGATGATTGCCGCGACCAGGTACCCGAGGGCCATCCAGAACCCACAGAACACCACCCACAAGACGTTCAGGATCAGCTGTACGAGCTTCATGACCACTAGCCTTCCGCAAGTTTCGCCTGTCAGGGCTGTTCAAGGCCAGTATCGGTCCCGGAGACGAGGAGTCGGAACCGGAAGAGGGCCCGTCCGATTGTCAGTGCCGTCGTTCACCATGAACCCATGAACGACACCGAGCAGTTGCTGGCAGCCGTACAGAAGACCGCACGCGCCACCCCGCGCCGGGAGAAGTACCCCCTCCCGGCACCCCTGCCAGCCGAGGGCGTCGTACGGGCCGAAGCCGCCCTCGGGTTTGCCCTGCCGCCGTTGCTGACTGCCCTGTACACCCGGATCGCCAACGGCGGCTTCGGGCCGGCGTACGGTCTGATGCCACTGATCGGCGACCGGGCCCCGGACGGGGAGGAGTCCGTCGTCGCGCAGTATCTCGCCCACCGACGGAGCGCGACCGAGGAGGGCGAGTGGCCGTGGCCGGAGGGCGTGCTGCCGATATGCAGCCTGGGCTGCGGGATGTACTCCTGCGTGGACTGCCGCAGCGAACACACCACGGTGCTGCTCTTCGAGCCGAACGCCGACGAGCCGGAGCACGCCTGGTACGTGGATCAGCCCGACCTCGCCCAGTGGCTGCGCAACTGGCTGGACGGCACCGCGTGGCACTCCGAGGAGTCCGAGGACGAAGGGGCCGACATGGAGGCCTGGCCGGATTTCAGCGCCCGCGTATGACTCATGGGCAAGCGGGGTGCGGATCGTTCGCGGGCCGCGCACTGCAACCGCCCGACCGGCAGGAACGTCTTGGATTCCAAGACCGAGTGACGGGTAGGTTCGCACGCATGAGCATCATTGGTTGGATCATTCTCGGACTGCTTGCCGGGGCCATCGCCAAGGTCCTGCTCCCGGGCCGCGACCCGGGTGGCCTGGTCGGCACCACCCTCATCGGGATCATCGGCGCCTTCCTCGGCGGCTGGATATCGTCGCGCTTCCTCGACCGCCCGATCTCCAACGACTTCTACGACACGGCGACTTGGGTCGCGGCCATCGGCGGTTCGCTGGTCCTGCTGATCGTCTACCGGCTGCTCTTCGGGAACTCCCGCGAACGTCGCTGATGCCCGTCGGCGCCGGGTGTGCCCAACCCGGTCTCGCGCAGGGTCAGATTGAGCCGGCCACGGCTCATCCCCGTCGCGGGGTCGGCCGTCCCCGGGCAGACCTTCGGCACACCGTGGAACGCGAAGCGTGAAGGGCCGCCGAAGACGAACAGGTCGCCGGAGGCCAACTCCACATCCGTGTAGGGCTTTCCGCGGTTCTCCGTGTTCCCGAAGCGGAAGACACAGGTGTCGCCGATGCTGAGTGACACCACCGGAGCGCCGGACCGCTCCTCCTTGTCCTGGTGCATGCCCATCCGCGCCGCGCCGTCATAGAAGTTGATGAGGGCGGTGTCCGGCGCGTACGTCCGGACCGGGCTCTCGTCCCCGTACGCCTCGGCCAGCGCCTCCCGCCCCAAATCCGCCAGCCAGTCGGGGAATTCGGCGACCCGCGCACCGTTCACATCGTCGGCCGTGCGCGAATACCGGTACGGCTGCCAGTGCCACCCCAGACAGACCGTCTGTACGGACATCACCCCGCCACCCGGCAGTGCCGTGTGCCGCAAGGGCACAGGCCCCCGCGCCCATTCCCGGCAGGCCGCCACCAACTCCCGTTGGCGCTCCGGCGACAGCCACTCGGGCACATGCACGGCCCCCGGCGCGACAACGGCCTGTGGCCTCGGAAAGAGCCCGGACATCTCAGCGCGCCGCCAGGGCGCCTTCCAGTCCCAGAAGCTGTTCCTTGCGCTCCAGGCCACCCGCGTAACCCCGCAAGGCCCCGTCCGCGCCGATCACTCGATGACACGGCCGTACGACCAGCAGCGGATTGCGCCCGATCGCCGTCCCCACGGCCCGCACGCCCGCCCCGGGCGTACCGATCCGTTCGGCGATCTGTCCGTACGACACGGTCTCCCCGTACGGGACGGTGTCGAGCGCCGCCCAGACCCGGCGCTGGAAGTCGGTGCCCAGACCGTCCGCGTACACGATGTCGAAGCGGGTCAGCCGCCCCTCGAAGTACTCCCGCAGCTGTGCGGCGATCCCGGCGAAGGCCTCCGGCGCGTGGGTCCACCCGTCCTGGACGACTGCGGCGCCCTTCTGGCCGGGCAGCGAGAGCGAGGCGAGCGCGACTTTGCCGTCCGTACCGGTGGCTTCCTCGCCGACCAGCAGCAGCTCGCCCAGCGGGCTGTCGACCGTTGCGTACATGGTCATGACTGTCCCTCTCCTTGCCCGTCATGCCGGAATTCGACAGGATCGTCGTCCGACATGAACAAGTCTGCGTCCCCCGCTCCGCCGCGACCGGCGGTATTCGGACATCGCATCCCGGCTGCGGGGCGGAGCGGCGCGTCCCCCTCCGCACCACCCCGCACGCGGAAGGCGCAAGACCTGCCGGAAGCCTGCCGGAGACCTACCGATAGTTCGCGAACTGCACGGCGAAGTCGAAGTCCTGGCCCTTCAGCAACGCCTGCACGGCCTGCAGATCGTCCCGGCTCTTCGAGCTGACCCGCAGCTCATCGCCCTGGACCTGTGCCTTGACGCCCTTCGGGCCCTCATCGCGAATGATCTTCGCCACCTTCTTGGCGTTCTCCTGGGAGATGCCCTCCTCGATGGTGGCGAAGATCTTGTACTCCTTGCCGGACAACTGCGGCTCGCCCGCGTCCAGCGACTTCAGCGAGATGCCGCGCTTGATCAGCTTGGACTGGAAGATGTCGAGGATCGCCTTGACCCGCTCCTCGCCGTTCGCCTCCATCAGGATCTTCTCGCCGGACCAGGAGATCGAGGCACCGGTGCCCTTGAAGTCGTAACGCTGCGAGATTTCCTTGGCGGCCTGGTTGAGGGCGTTGTCGACCTCCTGCCGCTCGACCTTCGAGACGATGTCGAAACTGGAGTCGGCCATGACGTGTGGCTCCTTGTATCGGGGGTGCTGGGAATCGGGGGTGCATACGGGCGGCTGCGGGCCTGTCGGCCCCGCGTCGCCGATCAAAGCCTAGCCACCCACGCCCGGTCGGGCCGCTGATCAATCCAGTGGCGTAGCACCCCCGGGCATCGGGTATCGTTTACGTCGTTGCCACGGAGCACCGCCGCAAAGCGGTTCTCACGGCAGCAATCCCTGGCGGTGTGCCCGAGTGGCCAAAGGGAGCAGACTGTAAATCTGCCGGCTCAGCCTACCCAGGTTCGAACCCTGGCGCCGCCACTGGAATAGAAGGGCCCGTGATCAGCGGAGACGCTGATCACGGGCCTTTTCTGCATGCCGGAGCGAGAATGGGCGCGCATGAGTGCTTTGTACCGGTGTGTCTCACCCTGTTTCGCGTGCTGACCAGCTTGTGTGGGGCGGGCGTGGGGCAGCGTGGGACGCCTATCTCCCGCTCCTCAGCGTTGCTTCGATCCGTGCGTTCGCCGTCGCTGCGGCCCCCTCCAGACATTTGGCGTAGACGCGGAAGAGGACGGCCGCACTGTGGCCGGCGCGTTGCGCAACCACCTGTGGCTCCACACCTGAACTGAGCCAGGTCGAGACAGCCGCATGACGTAGGTCGTACGGCCGCTTCGCGAGCAGGGAAGAGCGTTGGAGCGGCGTGAGGGCGAGCCGGTCGTCGAGTTGCGCCGGACGACGTACACAGCGGATGGCACCGCGGTGGAGTATGCGATCGGTGTGCACGCCGCGTCGCGGTTTGCTTGGTCGTATGACTTCAAGGTGCCTGACTCGGCACAGGGCGGAAGGGCGTAGCAGTGATCTCGGCGCAGTCATGGGCGGATGCACGGCAGCTGTGGGAGTTCCACCAGATGCATCATGAGCTGCGGCCGTGCTCGGTGGCGGTCGGCCTGGGCAGCCATGACCTGGGCGTGGCCGACACTGCGGTGAACCTGTACCAGCGCGGCATGGTGCCGCTCATCGTCTTCACGGGCGCTACAAGTCGTACGACGCGCGAGCGAATGCCTCGCGGAGAAGCCGTGCACTACCGCGAGCGGGCATTGGAACTGGGGGTTCCCGGTTCCGATGTGCTCGTTGAACCCAACGCGCGCAATACCGGGGAGAACATCCGCTTCTCGAAAGCCCTGCTCGAAGAATCCGGCGCGGACGTCTCGTCGGTCCTGCTGATCAGCAAGCCGTACGAGGAACGGCGCGCGTACGCGACGGCGCGCAAGCTGTGGCCCGATGTCGAGATCGTGAGTGCATCCACACCTATGACGTTTGACGACTATGTCGATTCCATCGGTGACGCTCGGCTGGTGCTCGACATGCTCGTCGGCGCGTTGCAGCGGCTACTGATCTACCCAGATCAGGGATTCATGATCAGCCAGTCGGTGCCGCACGATGTGGCGGCGGCCTACGAGCGCCTGTGTCATGCGGGCTTCACGAGTCGACTCGTGGCAGACGACGCCGGAACGCGTCGCTGAGAGCGCGTTTCTGGGGCCTCGCGGCCATCCTGCGGCCAAGGCCACCTCCCGCACAGCCCGTTGGGCGCTGAATACCCAGGTCGGAGCAGGTTCGCTCTCCATGGACCAGCCGGTCTTGAAAACCGTCGTGATCCCAGCGCGGTAGAACTTTCTCTACTTCATCAAGGCGGCTCGCTCCGCTCACCGCGCGCGGCCCGGCCCCCGGCCGGGCCTGCGCTCCTGTCTCCGCCCGGCTTCAGCCCGGCCGGCGCCCGCGCCGCGCCTTGAGCAATCAGCCGCCTGACCTCAGAGAAGGGGCACGTCGTGGCTGGGGCAGTCGGCTCCACGGCTACACCCGTGCTCGGCTCCACTCGGTGAACCGCCGGTGCGCGGTAGGCCCCGACGGGCCGAAGAGCTGCGCGAACAGCACACCCGTCGGCTCAAGAGATACGCGGTTGTGATTCGCGCCGGTGATTCTCACCATTCCCCGAAGCAGGCCCACGTTCAACGCGACGGGTAGATGCGGGTCAGATCTCTGAGTAACCGTACTTGCATACCTACTACCTGACCACCAGGAAAGCACTCGGCAGGGTCCGCCGGGGTGAATCGACGGTGTGTCAGATCAGTTACCGGTCGGGGGCCGGGCTGCCTGATCCAGAGTGGCGGAAGGCAAACCCTGCCGAGAGACCGCCTTTCCGCCTTCTGGGAGTAGATCGTGCCGTTCTCACTGTCAGTTGCTTCCGGTCAGTCAGGCTGCGGTGTGAGCGGATACCCTGCCGGTTCGGCGGGCCGCCGTCGACGTGCGCTGATCGCTGCGGCCAGCATGCTCTGTGTTGCCGGTATCACCCCGGTGGTGCTGTCCGGGACCGCCCACGCGCAGGGCAGTTGCACGACGTCAGGTTCCACCACGACCTGTGCGTTCGCCTTTACCGGCGCCGAGCAGACGTTCACCGTCCCCAGCGGCGTCACGCAAGTCGATGTCACGGCGATCGGCGCCGCCGGTGGCCTGGAGGGTGTCAACAACGCGCCCGGCGGCCGTGGCGCTCAGGTCTTGGGCACTTTTACCGGACTGTCCAGCGGACAGACTCTCTATGTCGAAGTAGGCGGCAGCGCCACCAACGACGGATCCTGCTACCCGACCTCGCTGTGCACCGGCGGCTTCAACGGTGGTGGCAGCACCAGGTTCGGCGGCGGAGGAGGCGGAGCCTCCGACATCCGCACCCAACCCCGCACCGTCCCCCTCACCACCACCGACTCCCGCCTCATTGTGGCCGCGGGCGGCGGCGGAGCCGGTGAGGGCTTCAGCTCCGGGTGCCCGGGAAGCCAGGGCGGGGACGCCGGCCAGTCGGGCGTAAACGGGGGGTGCAGCGGAGGAACCGGCGGCGGGGCAGGGACCGCCACCCAAGGCGGGGCCGGCGGTACATCGGGAGGTGGACCCGGCACGCTCGGGACCGGCGGCAACGGTGGCGTGAATACGGGTGGCGGAGGCGGTGGCGGCTACTACGGCGGAGGCGGAGGCGGAAACCTCAACTTCTCGGTCGACCCAGTAGGGAACGCGGGTGGTGGGGGCGGTGGTTCCTCCCTCGTACCCGTCGGCGGCACCGGCCCTGCGGTGACCAGCGCTGTTGCGAGTATCACCATCATCTACACCTCACCCATCGGCCCCACGGGCCCGACCGGCCCGACCGGCCCGACCGGCGCCACAGGCGCCGTCGGTGTCACGGGTCCGACGGGTGCTGTGGGTGTGCAGGGTCCGACGGGGGCCACCGGCCCGACCGGTGCTGCGGGTGTGCAGGGCCCGACCGGTGCCACTGGTGACACCGGCCTTATCGGCGCAACCGGCCCGACGGGGGCCACCGGCCCGACCGGTGCTGCGGGTGTGCAGGGTCCGACCGGTGCCACTGGTGACACCGGCCTTATCGGCGCAACCGGCCCGACGGGGGCCACCGGCCCGACCGGTGCTGCGGGTATTCAGGGCCCGACCGGTGCCACCGGTGACACCGGCCTTATCGGCGCAACCGGCCCGACGGGGGCCACCGGCCCGCAGGGTGCAACCGGCCCCGTCGGGCCGGTGCTCAGCCTCGATTCGGTGCCTGTCGGCTCCGCCGCCGTCGTGGTGGAGACCGACTCCCAGGGCGTCGCCTGGATCCAGGAGCGAAAGCTCCCACGCGGTGGCGGTGGCGGTGGCGGTGGCGGTGGGCGGTGGGTCAAGCTGTCGAACATCGCCGGCTACCCGTCGGCCCCGATCGCGAACGTCTCACTGCTCGTCTCCGACGGGCGGCTGTTCATCACCCTGCTGACAGCCGACGGCCAGAACTACGTCGCGAGCTGCCCCCTCGGCCACGGCTCGGTCACCGAACGCATCCTGCGCCACCAGTGCAAACCGTTCGTGCCCCTCGCCGGTCCCCCTGGTGACACTGGTCGACGACTCCCAGTCCGTGAGCCTCAGTCGCCCCTGGGACACCCTTAGTCAGGCGGAGCCTGGCCGCGGGCGGCAGGCAGCGCTCTTCACCACGGCTAGACCGGGTTCCCCTGCACGGCGCCAGCCGACCAGATGCTGCCTTGCGAGGAATGGCAGCGAGGGTCTGAGTTGTGGTCTCACCTGACGCCGGATCCATGGGCGTACGGGGTAGCCCGTGGGCGTCGATGAGCTGCGGAGACATGCGGTGACCGGACGCCCCTGGACTGCCTTGGGGCAAGATCGGACAACTCGTAATGCGTCGGTCGCGACAGCGACCAGCAGCACAGTGCTCTTCCAGGGTCTCCCAGACAAAGCCCGGTTCCTTCAAGCAGCAGCAGAAAAAGCCGCACGAGCTGCGGACCGTATGGGGGAACGGCTACTAGTGGACCGCCGCCCCGTCGCCTTCTGCCCCGAGGTCGCCGCCGGACTGACCACCCCGCGCCGCCCCGCCGAGATCGTCGGCGGCGACGGCCACGACGTGCTGGACGGCCGCGCCCGTGTCGTCGACGACGCCGGGCACGACGTGACGGAGGAGTTCGTGGACGGCGCCCAGCGGGCGCTGGAGACCGCGCGCAGGGCCGGGTGCACCGAGGCGCTGCTGATGGCGCGCAGCCCTTCCTGCGGGCGCGGCACGGTCTATGACGGTACGTTCACGGGCGAGTTCCGCGAGGGCGACGGGGTCACCGCCGCCCTGCTGGAGCGCCACGGCATCACGGTTCGCCCGGCGCCGGGCGGCTGAACCGAGGCGGCGGCCCGCCGGCCGAGACCGGGCGTACAGCCGTCAGAAAGCCGTATCAACGGCTCAGTTCAACGGTTCAGTTCCACTCAACGGTTCAACTCAACGGCTCAGTTCTACGGTTCAGTTCCCCGCCACGTCCTTCACGGCGACCGCCACCGGCATGCTCCCCGAGATGAGTTCCAGGGTCAGCCCCGCCGTCGCCGGGGTCTCCAGCAGCTCCAGCAGCGCCGCCGCCACATCGTCGCGTGGCACCGGTCCGCGGCCGGCCGAGGCGGTCAGGAGGACCATCCCCGTGCCCGCGTCGTTCGTCAGCATTCCGGGGCGCAGGATCGTCCAGTCGAGTGCGGTCCTGGAGCGCACATACGCGTCCGCAGCGCCCTTTGCCCGCAAGTACGCGTCGAAGACCTCGTCGCCCGGGTGGTCGGGGTCGGCGCCCATGGACGAGACCACTACGTAGCGCCGTACGCCCGCCTGTTCCGCCGCGTCGGCGAACAGCACGGCCGCGCCGCGATCCACCGTCTCCTTGCGTTCCGAGCCGCTGTTCGGGCCCGCACCGGCCGCGAAGACCGCCGCGTCGGCGCCGCGCAGCACCTGTGCCACCTCCTCCACGGAGGCCGATTCGAGATCCAGGACGACCGGCTCGGCGCCTGCCGCCCGGAGGTCCTCGCTCTGTTCCGGATTCCGGATGACACCTACGGCTTCGTCCCCGCGCGCGGCGAGCAGCCGCTCCAGCCGCAGCGCGATCTGACCATGTCCACCAGCGATGACAATGCGCATGGTCACGACCGTACGCCGCAGCGGGCCGCCGCGCTCAGGGCCCGCCGCAGGGACCGGAATCCGGCCGGCTCTGGCGGGGCAGACCGAGGGCGACGACGGTCTCCGACTCGCAGAACTCGCGCACCGCGCTCGTCCGCGTCACGACCCGGCCGCGATGCACCACGACCCGGCTGTAGGCGAGTGACAGCACGCCCGAGAGCTGCTCCCCGCGTACGGCGAGCAGCTCGGCCGGGAAGCCGGCCTCGACCCGGACCTCGGGCAGTCCCATCGCCTTCCTCGCGGCCGAGGAGACCGCCTCGTACGCGTCGTCGGCCCGCATCCCGTCCTGTGAGGCCAGCAGGTAGGCGGCCTCCAGTGGATCCCCGCGTCCCACAGGGTTTGCGACGTCCCGCAGCGCCCCGCTGCCCGCCGCGACCCGTACTCCGGCCGCACGCAGCAGCCGTACGGGGGCGGTGCCCCGGCCTTCCACCCCGCAGCAGCCGCCCTGGGGGAGGCAGATCACCGTCACCCCGGCCGCGGCGAGCTGGTCGGCGGCGCGGGCCGCGGCCTGCGGGGGAAGCCGGGAGAGGCCGGCGCACGGGCCGATGGAGACACCGGGCCGCAACCCGCCGGCCATGGCGGCCAGCCGGCCGAGCCGGGCCGGATCGTCACCGTCCGTGTGCAGATCGACGGGGCAGCCCTGTTCGGCGGCGGTCTCCAGGACGGCTTCCACGTACCCCGCCGGATCCGGGTCGAGATCGGGGCAGCCGCCGACCGCGCCGGCCCCCATCTTCACCGCGTCACGCAACATGGCCAGGTTGTCGGCGCCCGCGACGCCGGTGAGCAGTCGGGGTACGGCAACAGGGGTCAGTTCGACGAGTCCGCGCAGCGAGCGGCGTGCCTGCAGTACGGCTTCGAGGGAGGTGAGGCCCTGGACGTCCCCGATCCGCACGTGTGCGCGCAGTGCGGTGGCGCCGTGGCCGAGCTGCAGCAGGGCGGCCTCGGTGGCGCGGCGCTGGATGTCCTCCGGGCAGTGCGACACGGGTCCTGGGGTGTCGGGGCCCGCACCGTGGGCGGTGAGCGCGGTGTCGCTGTGGGCGTGGGGTTCGGCGGGGGCGGGGAGCAGCAGATAGCCGCGCAGGTCCACCCGCGGACCTGGTGCGGTCAGGCTGCCCGCGGTGCCGACGGCCTCGATGCGGCTGCCGCCGAGCCGTACGTCCACGATGCGGCCGTCGGTGAGACGGGCGCCGCAGAGCACCAGGGTGCCGGTCTCGGCGGTGGCGGGGCTGCTGGTCGCGTCGGCGGCGCCGTCGTCCGGCTGCCGCGGCTGGCTGTCGGGCATCGCGCTCCTGGGAAGGGGTACAAGATCACGCAGAGTGAGTCGAGCCTAGGGGCGTGTTCGGTCCGGTTCGAGGAGGAGCGAAATAGTCGTACCGGTGTGGCCCTGAGGGGGATCCGCGGCACGGGTGTACGGCTGGGGCTGCGGCGGCTCATGCGGTGGCCGAGGCGCGGTTCAAGCGGCTGGTGAGGGGGCCGGAAGGTGGCTGATCAAGGGATCGGCGGGGTCTCGATCAAGGGTGCCGGTTGGGGCTTCGAAACGGATTTGGGCGATCGGCGACCAACCGTGTAATGTCTTCATCGCTCGCCCCAATAGCTCAGTCGGTAGAGCGTCTCCATGGTAAGGAGAAGGTCTGCGGTTCGATTCCGCATTGGGGCTCTGGTGATCGGGAAACCCCGCTTCGGCGGGGAGACTCGTCATCAAAGCGGTGTAGCTCAGTCGGTAGAGCAAGCGGCTCATAATCGCTGTGTCACCGGTTCAAGTCCGGTCACCGCTACTTACGGTAGCCGATTGTGGGGTCGGTCCTTCGATCGGCTACTCTTTTTTTGCGTTCACCCGTCCATCCGTCCGTCCAAGGAGCACTCACGTGGCTGCCACCGACGTCCGCCCGAAGATCACGCTGGCCTGCGTGGAGTGCAAGGAGCGGAACTACATCACCAAGAAGAACCGGCGTAACAACCCGGACCGTCTTGAGATGAAGAAGCATTGCCCGCGCTGCAACTCGCACACTGCGCACCGCGAAACGCGCTGAAACAGGCTCGTACACGAGGCCGTCCCCACTGGGGGCGGCCTCGTGTCGTTGTATGGGGGCTGTCCTTCGGCCTTTTCATCTTTCATCAGGAGGTAGCGAGCTCATGGCGCTCGACCAGTCCTTCGTGGGGCGGATCTATCCGCCCACCCCGCCGTACGAGGTCGGCCGGGAGAAGATTCGCGAGTTCGCCGAGGCGGTGGGCGACACCAATCCGGTGTACGTCGACCCCGAGGCCGCCAAGGCGCTCGGCCACAGCGATGTGATCGCGCCGCCGACGTTCGTCTTCTCGATCACCTTCAAGGCCGCGGGGCAGGTGGTGCAGGACCCGCAGCTGGGCCTGGATTACAGCCGTGTGGTGCACGGCGACCAGAAGTTCGCCTATGTGCGCCCCGTGCGGGCGGGGGACCGGCTGACGGTCACCTCCACGATCGAGGGCATCAAGTCCCTGGCGGGCAACGACATCCTGGACATCCGTGGCGAGGTCCACGACGAGTCCGGTGAGCATGTCGTGACCGCGTGGACGAAGCTGGTGGCGCGCGCCGCCGAGGAGGCGTGATGACGGCGAAGGTGGCTTTCGAGTCGGTCGAGGTCGGTACGGAGCTGCCGGCGCAGTCCTTCCCGGTGACCCGGGCGACGCTGGTGCAGTACGCGGGCGCTTCCGGTGACTTCAACCCGATCCACTGGAACGAGAAGTTCGCCCGCGAGGTCGGACTGCCTGATGTGATCGCGCACGGCATGTTCACCATGGCCGAGGCGATCCGGGTGGTCACGGACTGGGCCGGCGACCCGGGTGCGGTCGTCGAGTACGGGGTGCGGTTCACCAAGCCTGTCGTCGTGCCGAACGACGACAACGGCGCCCTGATCGAGGTCAGTGCCAAGGTGGCCGCCCTGCTGGACGACAAGCAGGTGCGGGTGGACCTGACGGCCATGAGCGAGGGCAAGAAGGTGCTGGGCATGTCCCGCGCAGTGGTGCAGCTCGGCTGAGGCCGTTGAGTGTGGCGTAAGGGGCACTGTCCTGGGGCGGTGCCCCTTACGCATGCGGTCGAACCCGATGTGCCGCTCGGGAAGCCGCCCGGCATACCGATTGACTAAGTTAGTGATTGAGTACTAACTTCGTTGCATGGCAAGGATGAGTGCAGAAGAGCGGCGCGAGAGCGTCATCCGCGCGGCGATCACCGAGTTCGCCCGTGGCGGTTACGACGCCACCTCCACAGAGGCGATCGCCAAGCGTGTGGGTGTCTCGCAGCCGTACCTCTTCCGTCTCTTCCCCAATAAGCGGGCCATGTTCCTCGCCGCCGCCGAGCGCTGCCTCGTGGACACCCGGAAGGTCTTCTCGGATGCAGCCGAAGGCCTTGAGGGCGACGAGGCGCTGCACGCCATGGCCGCGGCCTATCAGCGCCTGATCGTCGGCGATCCGGACAAGCTGCTGATGCAGATGCAGACGTACGCGGCCGTTGCGGCAGCCGAAGCCTCGGGGGATCGCGAGTTCGGTGAGTCGGTCCGCGCCGGCTGGCTGCAGATGTGGGACGAGATCCATCTCGTGCTCGGCGCCGATCTCGGTGAGACGACGACTTTCCTCGCGTACGGCATGCTCGTCAACACCCTGGCCTCGCTGGGTTTCCCGGCCGGTCACCGGATCTGGTCGGGTTTCTACGATTCGGCCAGGCCGATCGCCTGAACAGTGCGACCCGGGTTCTGCCCGGTTTTCTGCCCAGAGAAGTTAGTCAGTAATAACTAACCCCCAGGGGAAGTAGTGAACCAGCACACAGCAGGCCGTTCAGGAGCGGTCTGGGCCCTCGTCATCACCAGCGTCGCCGGATTCATGGCGGCCCTCGACAACCTCGTCGTCACCACGGCCCTGCCCTCCATCCGCAAGAGCCTCGGCGGCGAACTGGCGGAGCTCGAATGGACGGTGAACGCGTACACCCTCACCTTCGCCGTCCTGCTGATGCTCGGGGCGGCCCTCGGTGACCGGTTCGGCCGACGCCGGCTCTTCCTCGCCGGGCTCACCGTCTTCACCGGAGCTTCCGCCGCGGCCGCCCTCTCGCCCGGGATCAATGAACTGATCGCCTTCCGGGCCGTCCAGGGCGTGGGTGCGGCGATCATGATGCCGCTGACGCTCACGCTGCTCACGGCCGCCGTGCCGCCCGCCCGCCGCGGTGCCGCGCTCGGCATCTTCGGCGCCATCACCGGACTGGCCGTGGCCAGCGGACCGCTGATCGGCGGAAGCCTCACCGAACACCTGTCCTGGCAGTGGATCTTCTGGCTGAACGTCCCGATCGGTCTGGTCCTGCTGCCGCTGGCGCGACTGCGCCTGACGGAGTCGCATGCGCCGGACTCACGGCTCGACATCCCCGGCACGCTCCTGGTCAGCGCCGGACTGTTCGGCATCGTCTACGGCCTGGTCAACGCCAACTCCGACGGCTGGACCAGCCCCACCGTCCTCACGGCCCTGTTCGCCGGCGCCGCGCTCATCGGCGGATTCATCCACCACGGCTTCCATGCCAAGAATCCGATGCTTCCCATGCGGCTCTTCCGCAGCCGTGCGTTCTTCGGGATCAACATGGCCAGTCTGCTGATGTTCCTCGGGATGTTCGGGTCGATCTTCCTGCTCAGCCAGTACTTCCAGGGTGTACTGGGCTACTCGCCGACCGAGGCCGGCCTGCGGATGCTGCCCTGGACCGGAATGCCGATGCTGGTCGCACCCATCGCGGGGACGCTCTCCGACCGGTTCGGCGGCCGCCCGGTGGTTGTGGCCGGGCTCGTTCTCCAGGCGGTCGGTCTCGCCCTCTTCGCGATGGTCATCGGGCCCGATGCCTCGTACGCCTCGCAGCTGCCCGGCCTGATCGTCGGCGGCGTCGGCATGGCCCTGTACTTCGCGCCCGCCGCCAGTCTGGTGATGTCCAGCGTGCGCCCCGCCGAGCAGGGCATCGCCTCCGGTGCCAACAACGCCCTGCGCGAGGTCGGCGGAGCACTCGGGGTCGCCGTGCTCGCCACGGTCTTCTCCTCGCAGGGCGGTTACGACTCCGCACAGTCCTTCACGGACGGGATCGTTCCGGCGGTGTGGATAGGTGCCGGTGTGGTGGCGCTGGCCGCCCTCGTCGCCCTGTTCATCCCGGGCCGCCACGAGACCTCGGCGCCGGAGCCCGAGGCGGCCGAGGGGCGCGTCGCCGTCGCCGCCTGAGTCACGGCTTCATGCGTACGGTCCCTGGCCCAGCCCGAGCGGCGGGGCCACGGACCGTACTCTTGTCCCCGTGCAGGAACTCCACGACGCCCCCCTCGCCCCCCTGACCACCTTCCGGCTCGGCGGCCCCGCCGCCCGCCTTCTCACGGCGACGACCGACGCCGAGGTGATCGAAGCCGTGCGCGAGGCCGACGAGAGCGGCACCCCGCTCCTCGTCATCGGCGGCGGCAGCAACCTGGTCATCGGCGACAAGGGCTTCGACGGCACCGCCCTGCGCATCGCGACCAGGGGCTTCGCCCTGGACGGTACGACGCTGGAACTGGCCGCCGGGGAGGTCTGGACGGACGCTGTCGCCCGCACCGTCGAAGCCGGTCTCGCGGGCATCGAGTGCCTGGCCGGAATTCCGGGCTCGGCGGGTGCGACGCCGATCCAGAACGTCGGCGCCTATGGCCAGGAAGTGTCCTCCACCATCACGGAGGTCGTCGCCTACGACCGGTACACCCGTGAAACGGTCACCATCCCGAACGCCGAGTGCGCCTTCTCGTACCGGCACAGTCGCTTCAAGGCCGCACCCGACCGCTTCGTGGTGCTGCGTGTCCGCTTCGAGCTGGAAGAAGCGGGCGGTCTGTCCGCGCCTCTGAAGTACCCCGAAACGGCCCGCGCCATGGGCGTCGAACAGGGCGAGCGCGTGCCCGCCGCGGCCGCCCGCGAAACGGTGCTCAGGCTCCGCGCCGGCAAGGGCATGGTGCTGGACCCGGAGGACCACGACTCCTGGTCGGCCGGCTCCTTCTTCACCAACCCGATCCTGGAAGAGGCGGAGTACGAGGCGTTCCTCGCCCGTGCCAAGGACCGGCTCGGCCCCGAGGTGACGCCCCCCGCCTTCCCCGCGGGCGGGGGACGCACCAAGACCTCCGCGGCCTGGCTCATCGACAAGGCCGGTTTCACCAAGGGATACGGCACGGGACCGGCCCGTATCTCCACCAAGCACACCCTCGCGCTCACCAACCGCGGCGGCGCGACCACCGAGGACCTCCTCGCACTCGCCCGTGAGGTCGTCGCCGGGGTCCACGAGGCATTCGGCGTCACGCTCGTCAACGAACCCGTGACGGTCGGCGTGAGCCTGTAGCAGGCGCGCCGCTCAGTACGCCACGCCCACGCCCTGCTTCACCGCCGCCGGATCGTCGATCAGCGCCAGCATCGCGTGCGCCACATCGGCCCGCGAGATGGACCGGCCGCTGCGCGGGTTGCTGCCGTAGACCGTGCGGTACGTCCCCGTCAGCGGCCCGTTGGTGAGCTTCGGCGGCCGCACCGACGTCCAGTCCGTCGCACTCCGGGCCAGCGCGGCCTCCATCAGCGTCAGGTCCGCGTAGACCTCCTTGAGGATCGCCCCGATCGCCTTCAGCATCATCCGGTCCAGCAGCGGGTCGTCCGCGGGCTTCGGTGCGACCGGGGCCGCGCTCACCACCAGCAGCCGCCGCGTCCCCTCGGCCTCCATCGCCCGCAGCACCGACTGCGTGAGCCGCTCGGCGATCCCGTCGGCCTTCCGGCCGCGCGAGCCGAGCCCGGAGAGCACCGCGTCCCGGCCCGCGACCGCCTCGCGCAGCGCCTCCGGGTCGTCGATGCTCGCCGCCGTGTGGACCTGTACGTCGGAGAGCGGGACGGGCAGTCGCGCGGGATCGCGGACCACCGCCGTCACTTCATGACCTGCCGCCACCGCCTGGCGGACGATCTCCTGGCCGATGCCGCCCGTCGCGCCGAACACCGTGATCCTCATTGCGCACCCTCCAGGGTGGGTAAGTATTCACTCACCCCCTAGAGTGAGCGGATACTCACCACCTCGTCAAGCTTCGCTGGAGTGCACATGGAGCAGAAGCCGGCCCGCGTCCGCATCATCGACGCCGCCCATCAGCTGATGCTCACCATCGGCCTGGCCCGCGCCACCACCAAGGAGATCGCCAGAGCCGCAGGCTGCTCGGAGGCCGCGCTCTACAAGCACTTCCCGAGCAAGGAAGAGCTGTTCGTGACCGTGCTCAAAGAGCGGCTGCCCAAGCTCAACCCGCTGCTGAAGCGCCTCATCGCGACTCCAGGGGCCGGGGAGCGGACCGTCGAGCAGAACCTCACCGAGATCGCCCGCCAGGCCGCCCTCTTCTACGAACAGAGCTTCCCGATCGCCGCCTCGCTGTACGCCGAGCCGAGGCTCAAGGAACGCCACAACGCGGCGATGAGGGAACTGGGCACCGGCCCGCACATGCCCATCCGCGGCCTGGACGCGTATCTGCGCTCCGAGCAGGCCGCAGGCCGGGTGCGGGCCGACGCGGACACCTACGCGGCCGCGTCGCTGCTCCTGGGGGCCTGCGCGCAGCGGGCGTTCGCCTACGAGGCCACGGAGGGCGGGGCTCCGCCGCAGTCCCTCGACGAGTTCGCCGCGTCCGTGGCCGGGGCGCTGATACGGGGGGTCGGGGCTTAGGCCGGGTCCGTCCGGAGGCCGGGGGAATCAGGCCCGGACAGGTCCTGGCCCGCCGACTTCGACAGCCAGCCGTCGATGCCGGCCAGGAGCTCCGTCCGTACCGTGGCCGGCGCCGCGGAGCCCCGTACCGACTGCCGGGCCAGTTCCGCCAGTTCCTCGTCCGTGAACGCGTGATGGCGCCGTACGAGGTCGTACTGCGCGGCCAGCCGGGAGCCGAAGAGCAGCGGATCGTCCGCACCCAGCGCCATCGGCACCCCGGCTTCGAACAGTTTGCGCAGGGGTACGTCGGCGGGCTTCTCGTAGACGCCCAGCGCCACGTTCGACGACGGGCACACCTCGCAGGTCACCCCGCGCTCCGCCAGCCTGCGCAGCAGCCGCGGGTCCTCGGCGGCCCGTACGCCGTGCCCGATCCGCGCCGCGTCCAGATCGTCCAGACAGTCCCGCACGCTCGAAGGGCCGGCCAGCTCGCCGCCGTGCGGGGCCGCCAGCAGACCGCCGTCGCGGGCGATGGCGAAGGCCCGGTCGAAGTCCCGGGCCATCCCGCGGCGCTCGTCGTTGGAGAGCCCGAATCCGACGACGCCCCGGTCCACGTACCGCACCGCGAGCCGGGCCAGTGTCCGGGCATCCAGCGGATGCTTCATCCGGTTCGCCGCGATCACCACCCGGATCGGCAGACCGGTCTCGCGCGACGCGCTGTCCACCGCGTCAAGGATGATCTCGATCGCCGGGATCAGCCCGCCGAGCAGCGGGGCGTACGAAGTGGGGTCGACCTGGATCTCCAGCCAGCCGGAGCCGTCCGCGACGTCCTCCTGGGCCGTCTCGCGCACGAGCCGCTGGATGTCCTCGGGGGCCCTCAGACAGGACCGGGCGATGTCGTAGAGCCGCTGGAAGCGGAACCATCCGCGCTCGTCCGTGGCCCGCAGGCTGGGCGGCTCGCCGCCGGTCAGGGCCTCCGGCAGATGCACGCCGTACTTGTCGGCGAGTTCGAGCAGGGTCGTGGGCCGCATCGACCCGGTGAAATGCAAGTGCAGGTGGGCCTTGGGCAACAGCCGTACATCACGCTCCATTCCAAGATCCTGCCGCACACGTGGGGTCCAGCGGTAGCCGCTTTCCCTATCGAGTTGATCCTCGAACAGACAAGCGACCCCCGGCCGGAGCCGGGGGTCGCCCACTGAATTCAGGACGTGCTAGGCCTTGGCCTCGCCCAGCAGCTTCTGGAGCCGCGAGACGCCCTCGACGAGGTCGTCGTCGCCCAGGGCGTACGAGAGCCGCAGGTAGCCCGGCGTACCGAAGGCCTCGCCCGGTACGACCGCGACCTCGGCCTCGTCCAGGATGAGCGCCGCCAGCTCGACCGAGGTGGCCGGGCGCTTGCCGCGGATCTCCTTGCCGAGCAGCTCCTTCACCGAGGGGTACGCGTAGAACGCGCCCTCGGGCTCCGGGCACAGCACGCCGTCGATCTCGTTGAGCATCCGGACGATGGTCTGCCGTCGCCGGTCGAAGGCGGTACGCATCTCGGCGACCGCGTCCAGGTTCCCGGAGACGGCGGCCAGCGCGGCGACCTGGGCGACGTTGGAGACATTGGACGTGGCGTGCGACTGCAGGTTGGTCGCGGCCTTGACGACGTCCTTCGGACCGACGATCCAGCCCACCCGCCAGCCGGTCATCGCGTACGTCTTGGCGACACCGTTGACCACGATGCACTTGTCGCGCAGCTCGGGCACGATCGCGGGCAATGAGGTGAACTTCGCGTCGCCGTAGACCAGGTGCTCGTAGATCTCGTCGGTCAGCACCCACAGACCGTGCTCGACGGCCCAGCGGCCGATCGCCTCGGCTTCGGCCTCGCTGTACACGGCGCCGGTCGGGTTCGACGGGGAGACGAACAGGACGACCTTCGTACGCTCGGTGCGCGCCGCCTCCAACTGCTCGACGGAGACCCGGTAGCCGGTGGTCTCGTCGGCCACGACCTCCACCGGGACACCGCCGGCCAGCCGGATCGACTCGGGGTAGGTGGTCCAGTACGGAGCCGGGACGATGACCTCGTCGCCCGGGTCGAGGATCGCGGCGAACGCCTCGTAGATGGCCTGCTTGCCGCCGTTGGTCACCAGGATCTGGGCGGCGTCGACCTCGTAGCCGGAGTCGCGCAGCGTCTTCTCCGCGATCGCGGCCTTGAGCTCCGGGAGGCCTCCCGCCGGGGTGTAGCGGTGGTACTTCGGGTTGCGGCAGGCCTCGACCGCGGCCTCGACGATGTAGCCGGGGGTGGGGAAGTCGGGCTCACCGGCACCGAAGCCGATGACCGGACGGCCGGCGGCCTTGAGGGCCTTGGCCTTGGCGTCGACGGCGAGGGTGGCGGACTCGGAGATTGCACCGATGCGGGCGGATACCCGGCGCTCGGACGGAGAAGTTGCAGCGCTCATGGCCCCCATGGTCCCAGACCGCAATCCCTGTCGGCACAGGGGTTTCAGGGACCGGACAGGACTCGGACAGCATGCGGACAACATGCGACCAGGAGTTGTCGGGAGCTATCTGTTCGACGCCGGGCCGCCGAACACGTACACTCACCTGTCGTTGGCCTTCACCAGCCGCACCGTTCCCGCACCCGGAGCATCGGGGAAGATGCGGTAGGTTGGTGGAAACCACAAAGGGTCGTAGCTCAATTGGTAGAGCACTGGTCTCCAAAACCAGCGGTTGGGGGTTCAAGTCCCTCCGGCCCTGCTACACACTCCTTCGCCAGGATGTGTGCGCATGTACGTACTTCAATGCACCGCCGTGCGGCTCCACCGGGCGCGGCACGGCCATGACCCGGAATCAGGTGAGAAGCGTGACGGACGCCGTGGGCTCCATCGACATGCCTGATGCCGAGGATGAAGTACCCGAGTCGAAGAAGAAAACTCGGAAGGGCGGCAAGCGCGGTAAGAAGGGTCCTCTGGGCCGCCTCGCGCTGTTCTACCGCCAGATCGTCGCCGAGTTGCGCAAGGTTGTCTGGCCGACTCGTAATCAGCTGACGACATACACCTCAGTGGTGATTGTCTTCGTCGTCGTCATGATTGGTCTCGTGACCGTGATTGACTTCGGATTCCAGCGGGTCATCAAGTACGTCTTCGGCTGATCCCGCGGAGGGCGCCTCATGGGCGCCCCTTTCGCATGTTCCACCCATTTGTATCCAGGAAGAAGCAGCCACCGTGTCTGACCCGAACCTGAACGACGCCGTCGAGCCGACGGCGGGCGCCTTCGAGTCCGCCGAGGACGAGCTCGACATCGTCGAGGCGGCGGACGCCGAGGAGCCGGACCAGGCCGAAGCTGCCGACGCCGCCGCAGGTGAGCCGGCCGAGCAGGCCGCCCTGCACACCGAGGACGACGACGAGGCCGCGGAGGCCGAAGCCGGTTCCGAAGACGACGAGTCCGCCGAAGACGACGAGCCCGCCGAATCTGACGAGGAAGCCGGGGAAGAGGCCGAGCCGGCCGCCCCCGTCGACGCCGTCACGGCCCTGCGCGAGGAGCTGCGCGGCCTTCCCGGCGAGTGGTACGTCATCCACACGTACGCCGGCTACGAGAAGCGCGTGAAGGCCAACCTGGAGCAGCGCGCCGTCTCGCTCAACGTCGAGGAGTTCATCTACCAGGCCGAAGTGCCCGAGGAAGAGATCGTCCAGATCAAGAACGGCGAGCGCAAGAACGTCCGCCAGAACAAGCTCCCGGGCTACGTCCTGGTGCGCATGGACCTGACGAACGAGTCCTGGGGCGTCGTCCGTAACACTCCCGGCGTCACCGGCTTCGTGGGCAACGCCTACGACCCGTACCCGCTGACCCTGGACGAGATCGTCAAGATGCTCGCCCCGGAGGCCGAGGAGAAGGCCGCCCGCGAGGCCGCCGAGGCCGAGGGCAAGCCGGTTCCGTCCCGCAAGGTCGAGGTGCAGGTGCTCGACTTCGAGGTCGGCGACTCGGTCACCGTCACCGACGGCCCGTTCGCGACGCTGCAGGCGACGATCAACGAGATCAACGCCGACTCGAAGAAGGTCAAGGGTCTCGTCGAGATCTTCGGCCGCGAGACCCCGGTCGAGCTCAGCTTCGACCAGATCCAGAAGAACTAGCGGCTTCCCGCCAGTTTCTGGACACATGCCTACCCAGCAGGTCAGACCGGCTCCACAGCCGTTCTGACCTGCTCGGTTTTTGGTCGCGCAGCTATACCCGTTATCGTTGTGCGGTATGCCTCCATCCGGATGACCGGACGGCGGCGAAAAACTCTCACTAGGACCCGGAGAGAGCAATGCCTCCCAAGAAGAAGAAGGTCACGGGGCTTATCAAGCTCCAGATCAACGCCGGTGCGGCCAACCCGGCCCCGCCGGTCGGCCCCGCGCTCGGCCAGCACGGCGTCAACATCATGGAATTCTGCAAGGCCTACAACGCCGCGACCGAGTCGCAGCGTGGCATGGTCGTGCCGGTGGAGATCACGGTCTACGAAGACCGTTCCTTCACCTTCGTCACCAAGACTCCGCCGGCCGCGAAGCTGATCCTCAAGGCCGCGGGCGTGGAGAAGGGCTCCGGCGAGCCGCACAAGACCAAGGTCGCCAAGCTGACGGCTGCCCAGGTCCGTGAGATCGCCACGACGAAGCTCCCCGACCTGAACGCCAACGACCTCGACGCCGCGTCGAAGATCATCGCTGGCACCGCCCGTTCCATGGGCATCACGGTCGAAGGCTGATTCAGCCCCTCACGTCCTCAGTGGTAGGGCCAAGCGCTGGCCCGCACCACGACTCCACACCCTGAAACCACAGGAGTAGAAGTGAAGCGCAGCAAGAACCTCCGCGCTGCGGACGCCAAGATCGACCGGGCGCGCAGCTACGCCCCGCTCGAGGCCGTCCGTATCGCCAAGGACACCGCCTCCACGAAGTTCGACAGCACCGTCGAGGTCGCGTTTGCCCTGGGTGTTGACCCGCGCAAGGCCGACCAGATGGTCCGTGGCACCGTGAACCTCCCGCACGGCACCGGCAAGACCGCCCGGGTCCTGGTCTTCGCGACCGGTGACCGTGCTGCGGCCGCGGAAGCCGCGGGCGCCGACATCGTCGGCGCCGACGAGCTCATCGACGAGGTGGCGAAGGGCCGTCTGGACTTCGACGCCGTCGTCGCCACCCCGGACCTCATGGGCAAGGTCGGCCGTCTCGGCCGTGTGCTCGGTCCGCGTGGTCTGATGCCGAACCCGAAGACCGGCACCGTCACCCCCGATGTCGTGAAGGCTGTCAACGACATCAAGGGCGGCAAGATCGAGTTCCGCGTCGACAAGCACTCGAACCTGCACTTCATCATCGGCAAGACCTCGTTCGACGAGACCAAGCTGGTGGAGAACTACGCAGCGGCGCTGGAGGAGATCCTCCGTCTGAAGCCGTCCGCCGCCAAGGGCCGCTACATCAAGAAGGCCACCCTGGCCACCACGATGGGCCCCGGCATCCCGCTGGACGCCAACCGCACCCGTAACCTCCTCGTCGAGGAGGACCCGGCCTCCGTCTGAGCCCCTGTGCTCGTACGATCGCCGCGTCACGTGTGACATTGACGGGCCCCGCAACCTTTCGAGGTGCGGGGCCCGTCCTCGTATCCGTATGTAACCGGTGGCTGTGTCGGAGCTGTGCGTTAGCGTGAGGCTTCGAGAGTCGAACGAGGGGTGGAAGCGGATATGAGGACCAGTACCGTGCGACGCGTGTGTCTGTCGGTAGCGGTGGCGGCGACGCTGACGTCGGTCGCGGCCTGCGGGGGATCGGACGGCAACGGCGACAACCGCGGCAGCGGCGTGGTGAAGGCCGACCCGATCGCAGCGTTGCGCGCCGTACAGAAGAAGACCGGTGGGGAGAACTCGGCGAAGGTCGAGGGCACCACCCAGATGGGCACCACCATGTCCATGAAGCAGAGCGGCACCATCGACTGGGCCGACGGTCTCACCGGCACCATGGAGATCACGTACACCGGCGGCAGCATGGCGGACGCCATGAAGCAGAACGGTGGCAGCGGCACAATGCAGGCCCGCTACTTCAAGGACGGCTACGTCGTCAACATGGGCGATGCCTTCGCCAAGCAGGCCGGCGGCAAGCACTGGATCAGCTACGGCTACGCCGACCTTGCCAAGCTCGCGGGTGCCTCCGGCGAGGCGATGAAGCAGCAGATGCAGAACACCACCCCCGACCAGGGTGTGAAGTCCCTGCTGGCCTCCGGCGACGTGAAGAAGGTCGGCCAGGAGGACATACGGGGAGTCTCCGCCACGCACTACTCCGGCACCGTCGACGTCGCCGAACTGACCGCGAAGAACTCCGCGCTCGACGCCGGTCAGCTCGACCAGCTGAAGAAGCAGCTGAGCGACGCCGGGATCACCACGGAGAAGGTCGACATCTGGGTCGACGAGAACAACCTGCTGGTCAAGAAGACCGAGCGCGGCCAGATGAAGACCGGCGAGCTGAACTCGACGGTGTACTACAGCGACTACGGCACGAAGGTCTCGGTCGAGAAGCCCCCGGCCGGCGACACGGTCGACTTCACCGATCTCGTGAAGCAGCAGCAGGGGACCGGTTCGGGCACGAACTGAAAGGTCGGTCCAAACCTCCCGCACCGCCCGAAGAGGGACGGATTTGCTCGGCGCGACCCCGGTCGCGTACTCTCCTAAAGAAGCCAAAGACCGCTGGTCGTTGCTGCGCTCTCGCAAGAGGGAACAGCAACCGAAGGATCCGTTGAGTACGGGCGACCTGCGCAGGTGACTGTGGAAAGCTCCCGGACTTCGTTCGGTCGAGCTACGCCCTGGCGCCTGCGCCGGGGCGTTTCGTCTTTCCCGGCCCCTTCTGAGCGGTCCTCATCACCCGGAAGGAGGCCGACGCTCATGGCAAGGCCCGACAAGGCTGCCGCGGTAGCCGAGCTCGCGGACCAGTTCCGCAGCTCGAACGCCGCTGTGCTGACCGAGTACCGGGGTCTCACCGTGGCACAGCTCAAGCAGCTGCGCCGTTCGCTCGGTGAGAACGCCCAGTACGCCGTGGTGAAGAACACGCTGACCAAGATTGCGGCCAACGAGGCCGGGATCAACACGCTGGACGACCTGTTCGCAGGTCCGACGGCGGTTGCCTTCGTCACCGGTGACCCGGTGGAGTCGGCGAAGGGTCTTCGTGACTTCGCCAAGGACAACCCCAACCTCATCATCAAGGGCGGTGTCCTTGATGGTAAGGCGCTGACCGCGGATGAGATCAAGAAGCTTGCGGACCTCGAGTCCCGCGAGGTTCTGCTCGCCAAGGTGGCCGGTGGAATCAAGGCGTCGATGGCCAAGGCCGCGGCGACTTTCCAGGCCCCGCTGTCGGAGTTCGTCCGCACTGCGGACGCGCTTCGCGCCAAGGTCGAGCAGGGCGGTGCCGGTACGCCGGCTCCCGCCGACGCCGAGGTGGCGGAGTAACCCTCCGCTTCACGGCTCGCAGCGGGCCCGTACGCCCGCCTTCATATACACCCGGCACCTGCCGACTTAGTGGAAGGACGCCATCATGGCGAAGCTGTCCCAGGACGAGCTGCTCGAGCAGTTCGAGACCCTGACCCTCATCGAGCTCTCCGAGTTCGTCAAGGCGTTCGAGGAGAAGTTCGACGTCAAGGCTGCCGCTCCGGTCGCCGTTGCCGCCGCCGGTGGCGCTGCCGCCGCCGCTGAGGCCGTCGAGGAGCAGGACGAGTTCGACGTCATCCTCACCGGCGCCGGCGAGAAGAAGATCCAGGTCATCAAGGTCGTGCGTGAGCTGACCTCGCTGGGCCTCAAGGAGGCCAAGGACCTCGTCGACGGCACCCCGAAGCCGGTCCTCGAGAAGGTCGCCAAGGAGGCCGCCGAGAAGGCTGCCGAGTCCCTCAAGGCCGCCGGCGCTTCCGTCGAGGTCAAGTGACTCAGGGAGTCTGCTGACTCCTTCTGACTGCCCGTGCCGCACGGCACGGACGTCAAAACGCGAAGGGCGATCACCCATCCGGGTGGTCGCCCTTCGGCGTACCCGCTGCGGCTGCCTTGCTCTTCCGGCGGCGACGAGTATGGTGATCTTCGCCGTTGCCTCTCGGGGGTGGCCGGCAGGCGCCGGGAGGCGGTCGAGTGAGGACCTCGGGGAGCTGTCCCGGCAGGGAGGCCTTGACGAACCGCACGCGGCGCGCAATTCTCAGGACGCGTCGTCACATCGATCCGAATCCGAGGCATGGATCGTGGGCGAAGAGGGCAGTAAAGAAGAGCGCACCGCGCGCAAGGGCTAGTCATAGGTGTTGAGAACAGCTGTTGAGAGCAACGTGGGTCTCTGAGAACCCCGACTGGACATCAGTGTGCCGTTTGGCTACACTGACCCTTTGCGCTGCCTGTTAGCTGCCTCCTGCCCGTCACCAGGGGCATGTCCAATCTTGAGCACCGATGGCTGATCGTCCCTGACCTGGGATTTCTGTCTTCGTGTCCAACTTGGGACCGGTACGCGCGTAGTGAGTCCGAGCCCTCGGAAGGACCCCCTCTTGGCCGCCTCGCGCAACGCCTCGACCGCGAATACGAACAACGGTGCCAGCACCGCCCCGCTGCGCATCTCTTTTGCAAAGATCAAGGAGCCCCTCGAGGTTCCGAACCTCCTCGCGCTGCAGACCGAGAGCTTTGACTGGCTCCTCGGCAATGCCGCCTGGAAGGCTCGCGTCGAGGCTGCTCTGGACAGTGGACAAGACGTCCCCACCAAGTCCGGCCTGGAGGAAATCTTCGAGGAGATTTCACCGATCGAGGACTTCTCCGGGTCGATGTCGCTTACGTTCCGCGACCACCGATTCGAGCCCCCGAAGAACTCGATCGACGAGTGCAAGGAGCGCGACTTCACGTTCGCCGCCCCGCTCTTCGTCACGGCCGAGTTCACCAACAACGAGACCGGCGAGATCAAGTCCCAGACGGTCTTCATGGGCGACTTCCCGCTCATGACCAACAAGGGCACCTTCGTCATCAACGGCACCGAGCGTGTCGTCGTGTCGCAGCTGGTCCGCTCGCCGGGTGTCTACTTCGACTCCTCGATCGACAAGACGTCCGACAAGGACATCTTCTCCGCCAAGATCATCCCGTCCCGGGGTGCCTGGCTGGAGATGGAGATCGACAAGCGCGACATGGTCGGTGTCCGCATCGACCGCAAGCGCAAGCAGTCCGTCACCGTTCTCCTGAAGGCTCTCGGCTGGACCACCGAGCAGATCCTGGAGGAGTTCGGCGAGTACGAGTCCATGCGCGCCACCCTGGAGAAGGACCACACCCAGGGCCAGGACGACGCGCTGCTCGACATCTACCGCAAGCTCCGCCCGGGCGAGCCGCCCACGCGCGAGGCTGCTCAGACGCTGCTCGAGAACCTCTACTTCAACCCGAAGCGCTACGACCTCGCGAAGGTCGGCCGCTACAAGGTGAACAAGAAGCTCGGCGCCGACGAGCCGCTGGACGCCGGCGTGCTCACCACCGACGACGTCATCGCGACCATCAAGTACCTGGTCAAGCTGCACGCCGGTGAGACCGAGACGGTCGGCGAGTCCGGTCGTTCGATCGTCGTCGAGACCGACGACATCGACCACTTCGGCAACCGTCGTCTGCGCAACGTCGGCGAGCTCATCCAGAACCAGGTCCGTACGGGTCTGGCCCGTATGGAGCGCGTCGTGCGTGAGCGCATGACGACCCAGGACGTCGAGGCGATCACGCCGCAGACGCTGATCAACATCCGGCCGGTCGTCGCCTCCATCAAGGAGTTCTTCGGCACCAGCCAGCTGTCGCAGTTCATGGACCAGAACAACCCGCTGTCGGGTCTGACGCACAAGCGTCGTCTCTCGGCTCTGGGTCCTGGTGGTCTGTCCCGTGAGCGGGCCGGCTTCGAGGTCCGTGACGTGCACCCGTCCCACTACGGACGCATGTGCCCGATCGAGACCCCTGAAGGCCCGAACATCGGTCTGATCGGTTCGCTCGCCTCGTACGGCCGCGTCAACGCGTTCGGCTTCATCGAGACGCCGTACCGCAAGGTCGTCGACGGCCAGGTCACCGACGAGGTCGACTACATCACGGCCGACGAGGAAGACCGTTACGTCATCGCCCAGGCGAACGCGACGCTCTCCGACGAGCTGCGCTTCACCGAGCCCCGCGTCCTGGTCCGCCGTCGTGGTGGAGAGGTCGACTACGTGCCCGGCACGGACGTCGACTACATGGACGTCTCGCCGCGCCAGATGGTGTCCGTCGCCACCGCGATGATCCCCTTCCTGGAGCACGACGACGCCAACCGTGCCCTCATGGGCGCGAACATGATGCGTCAGGCGGTGCCGCTCATCAAGTCGGAGGCCCCGCTCGTCGGCACCGGCATGGAGTACCGCTGCGCCACCGACGCCGGTGACGTACTGAAGGCCGAGAAGGACGGTGTGGTCCAGGAGGTCTCTGCGGACTACATCACCGTGACCAACGACGACGGCACGTACACCACGTACCGCATCGCCAAGTTCATGCGCTCCAACCAGGGCACCTCGGTCAACCAGAAGGTTGTCGTCTCCGAGGGCGACCGGGTCGTCGCCGACCAGGTCCTCGCCGACGGTCCGGCCACCGAGAACGGTGAGATGGCCCTCGGCAAGAACCTGCTCGTGGCGTTCATGCCGTGGGAGGGTCACAACTACGAGGACGCGATCATCCTGTCGCAGCGCCTCGTGCAGGACGACGTCCTCTCCTCGATCCACATCGAGGAGCACGAGGTCGACGCCCGTGACACCAAGCTCGGCCCGGAGGAGATCACCCGGGACATCCCGAACGTCTCCGAAGAGGTCCTCGCCGACCTCGACGAGCGCGGCATCATCCGTATCGGTGCCGAGGTCGTCGCCGGTGACATCCTCGTCGGCAAGGTCACGCCCAAGGGTGAGACCGAGCTGACCCCCGAGGAGCGTCTGCTCCGCGCGATCTTCGGTGAGAAGGCGCGCGAGGTGCGCGACACCTCGCTGAAGGTGCCGCACGGTGAGATCGGCAAGGTCATCGGCGTCCGCGTCTTCGACCGCGAAGAGGGCGACGAGCTGCCGCCGGGCGTGAACCAGCTGGTCCGCGTCTACGTCGCGCAGAAGCGCAAGATCACCGATGGTGACAAGCTCGCCGGCCGTCACGGCAACAAGGGCGTCATCTCGAAGATCCTCCCGATCGAGGACATGCCGTTCCTGGAGGACGGCACCCCGGTCGACATCATCCTCAACCCGCTGGGTGTCCCGTCCCGAATGAACCCGGGACAGGTCCTGGAGATCCACCTCGGCTGGCTCGCCAGCCGCGGCTGGGACGTCTCCGGCCTCGGTGACGAGTGGGCCAAGCGCCTGCAGGTCATCGGCGCCGACCAGGTCGCCCCCGGCACCAATGTCGCCACCCCCGTCTTCGACGGTGCGCGCGAGGACGAGATCTCCGGCCTCTTCGGAGCCACGATCCCGAACCGCGACGGCGACCGGCTGGTCCAGCCCTCGGGCAAGGCCAACCTGTTCGACGGCCGCTCCGGTGAGCCGTTCCCCGAGCCGGTTTCGGTCGGCTACATGTACATCCTCAAGCTCCACCACCTGGTCGACGACAAGCTGCACGCTCGTTCGACGGGTCCGTACTCCATGATCACCCAGCAGCCGCTGGGTGGTAAGGCTCAGTTCGGTGGACAGCGCTTCGGTGAGATGGAGGTGTGGGCCCTTGAGGCTTATGGCGCCGCATACGCCCTCCAGGAGCTCCTGACGATCAAGTCCGACGACGTGACCGGCCGCGTGAAGGTCTACGAGGCCATCGTCAAGGGCGAGAACATCCCCGAGCCCGGCATTCCCGAGTCCTTCAAGGTGCTCATCAAGGAAATGCAGTCGCTCTGCCTCAACGTGGAGGTGCTGTCCTCGGACGGCATGTCCATCGAGATGCGCGACACGGACGAGGACGTCTTCCGCGCTGCGGAAGAGCTCGGTATCGACCTGTCCCGGCGCGAGCCGAGCAGCGTCGAAGAGGTCTGACGGGCCTGGCCGGGGCTTCCTCGTGAAGCCCCGGCCGCCCCGGACCGTTCAGACCATGTTTGACACTCGACCCTGAAAGAGGGATTGACGACAAGTGCTCGACGTCAACTTCTTCGACGAGCTGCGGATCGGCCTTGCCACCGCGGACGACATCCGGACCTGGTCGCACGGCGAAGTGAAGAAGCCGGAGACCATCAACTACCGCACGCTCAAGCCCGAAAAGGACGGACTCTTCTGCGAGAAGATCTTCGGTCCGACCCGGGACTGGGAGTGCTACTGCGGCAAGTACAAGCGTGTCCGCTTCAAGGGCATCATCTGTGAGCGCTGTGGCGTGGAAGTCACGCGCGCCAAGGTGCGTCGTGAGCGCATGGGCCACATCGAGCTTGCCGCTCCTGTCACCCACATCTGGTACTTCAAGGGCGTCCCGTCGCGCCTCGGCTACCTGCTGGATCTCGCGCCGAAGGACCTCGAGAAGGTCATCTACTTCGCCGCGTACATGATCACGTTCGTGGACGAGGAGCGCCGTACGCGTGACCTGCCCTCGCTGGAGGCGCATGTCTCCGTCGAGCGTCAGCAGGTCGAGAACCGTCGCGACGCCGACCTCGAGGCCCGCGCCAAGAAGCTCGAGACCGACCTGGCCGAGCTGGAGGCCGAGGGTGCCAAGGCCGACGTGCGCCGCAAGGTGCGCGAAGGTGCCGAGCGTGAGATGAAGCAGCTGCGCGACCGTGCGCAGCGCGAGATCGACCGTCTCGACGAGGTGTGGAGCCGCTTCAAGAACCTCAAGGTCCAGGACCTGGAGGGCGACGAGCTGCTCTACCGCGAGCTGCGTGACCGCTTCGGCACGTACTTCGACGGCTGCATGGGTGCCGCTGCTCTGCAGAAGCGCCTGGAGTCGTTCGACCTCGACGAGGAGGCCGAGCGCCTCCGCGAGATCATCCGTACCGGCAAGGGCCAGAAGAAGACCCGTGCGCTCAAGCGCCTCAAGGTCGTCTCCGCGTTCCTGCAGACCAGCAACAAGCCCAAGGGCATGGTGCTCGACTGCGTGCCGGTCATCCCGCCGGACCTGCGTCCGATGGTGCAGCTGGACGGTGGCCGCTTCGCGACCTCCGACCTGAACGACCTGTACCGCCGTGTGATCAACCGCAACAACCGCCTCAAGCGTCTCCTTGACCTCGGTGCCCCCGAGATCATCGTGAACAACGAGAAGCGGATGCTGCAGGAGGCCGTCGACGCGCTGTTCGACAACGGCCGCCGCGGTCGCCCGGTCACCGGTCCCGGTAACCGCCCGCTCAAGTCCCTCAGCGACATGCTGAAGGGCAAGCAGGGTCGATTCCGTCAGAACCTTCTCGGTAAGCGTGTGGACTACTCCGCGCGTTCCGTGATCGTCGTCGGCCCGCAGCTCAAGCTGCACCAGTGCGGTCTACCGAAGGCCATGGCGCTGGAGCTCTTCAAGCCGTTCGTGATGAAGCGCCTGGTCGACCTGAACCACGCGCAGAACATCAAGTCGGCCAAGCGCATGGTCGAGCGCGGCCGCACCGTGGTGTACGACGTCCTCGAAGAGGTCATCGCCGAGCACCCGGTGCTGCTGAACCGTGCACCGACCCTGCACCGCCTCGGCATCCAGGCCTTCGAGCCGCAGCTGGTCGAGGGCAAGGCCATCCAGATCCACCCGCTCGTCTGCACCGCGTTCAACGCGGACTTCGACGGTGACCAGATGGCCGTGCACCTGCCGCTCTCCGCGGAGGCGCAGGCCGAGGCCCGCATCCTGATGCTGTCCTCGAACAACATCCTGAAGCCGGCCGACGGTCGTCCCGTCACCATGCCGACCCAGGACATGGTGCTGGGCCTGTTCTTCCTCACCACGGACGAGGAGGAGCGCAAGGTCATCGGCCAGGGCCGTTCCTTCGGTTCCACGGCCGAGGCGATCATGGCCTTCGACGCCCGCGAGCTGTCGCTCCAGGCGAAGGTCGACATCCGCTTCCCGGTGGGCACCATCCCGCCGCGTGGCTGGGTGCCGCCGGTCGCCGAGGAAGGCGAGCAGGAGTACCAGCAGGGCGACACGTTCCGGCTGCGTACGTCCCTGGGCCGCGCGCTCTTCAACGAGCTGCTGCCCGAGGACTACCCGTTCGTCGACTACTCGGTCGGCAAGAAGCAGCTCTCCGAGATCGTCAACGACCTCGCCGAGCGCTACCCCAAGGTCATCGTGGCGGCGACGCTCGACAACCTGAAGGCGGCGGGCTTCTACTGGGCGACCCGTTCCGGTGTCACCGTGGCCATCTCCGACGTCGTGGTCCCCGAGGCCAAGAAGGCGATCGTCGCCGGCTACGAGGCGCAGGACGAGAAGGTCCAGAAGCAGTACGAGCGCGGTCTGATCACCAAGGACGAGCGCACGCAGGAGCTCATCGCGATCTGGACCAAGGCGACCAACGAGGTTGCCGAGGCGATGAACGCGAACTTCCCCAAGACGAACCCCATCTTCATGATGGTTGACTCGGGTGCCCGAGGAAACATGATGCAGATGCGTCAGATCGCCGGTATGCGTGGTCTGGTGTCCAACGCCAAGAACGAGACGATCCCGCGTCCCATCAAGGCGTCCTTCCGTGAGGGCCTCACCGTTCTGGAGTACTTCATCTCCACGCACGGTGCCCGTAAGGGTCTGGCGGACACCGCTCTGCGTACCGCCGACTCGGGTTACCTGACCCGTCGTCTGGTGGACGTCTCGCAGGACGTGATCATTCGCGAGGAGGACTGCGGCACCGACCGCGGCCTCAAGCTGAAGATCGCCGTCAAGGGTGCGGACGGTGTGCTCCGCAAGACGGAGGACGTCGAGACCTCGGTCTACGCCCGCATGCTCGCCGAGGACGTCGTCATCGACGGCAAGGTCATCGCGCCTGCCAACGTCGACCTCGGTGACGTCCTGATCGACGCCCTGGTGGGCGCCGGCGTCGAGGAGGTCAAGACCCGTTCGGTCCTGACCTGTGAGTCCGCGGTCGGCACCTGTGCCTTCTGCTACGGACGCTCGCTCGCCACCGGCAAGCTGGTCGACATCGGTGAGGCGGTCGGCATCATCGCCGCCCAGTCCATCGGTGAGCCCGGTACCCAGCTGACGATGCGTACCTTCCACACCGGTGGTGTGGCCGGTGACGACATCACCCAGGGTCTGCCCCGAGTCGTCGAGCTCTTCGAAGCCCGTACGCCCAAGGGTGTCGCCCCGATCTCGGAGGCGGCAGGCCGCATCCGTATCGAGGAGACCGAGAAGACCAAGAAGATCGTCGTCACCCCCGACGACGGCAGCGACGAGACGCCGTTCCCGATCTCGAAGCGTGCCCGTCTGCTGGTGGGCGAGGGCGACCACGTCGAGGTGGGCCAGAAGCTCACCGTGGGTGCCACCAACCCGCACGACGTGCTGCGGATCCTCGGTCAGCGCGCGGTCCAGGTCCACCTGGTCGGCGAAGTCCAGAAGGTCTACAACTCGCAGGGTGTGTCGATCCACGACAAGCACATCGAGATCATCATCCGGCAGATGCTCCGCCGTGTGACGATCATCGAGTCCGGCGACGCGGAGCTGCTGCCGGGCGAGCTCGTCGAGCGGTCGAAGTTCGAGACCGAGAACCGTCGTGTGGTCCAGGAGAGCGGTCACCCCGCCTCCGGTCGTCCGCAGCTGATGGGTATCACCAAGGCCTCGCTCGCCACCGAGTCGTGGCTGTCGGCGGCGTCCTTCCAGGAGACGACCAGGGTTCTGACGGACGCGGCGATCAACGCCAAGTCCGACTCCCTGATCGGCCTCAAGGAGAACGTCATCATCGGTAAGCTCATCCCGGCCGGTACGGGCCTCGCCCGCTACCGCAACATCCGGGTCGAGCCGACCGAGGAAGCCAAGGCCGCGATGTACTCGGCCGTCGGCTACGACGACATCGACTACTCGCCGTTCGGCACGGGCTCCGGCCAGGCCGTTCCGCTGGAGGACTACGACTACGGTCCGTACAACCAGTAAGCGAGTCGCTTGATCGACCGGAGGGCGGTCACCCCGTTGTGTACGGGGTGGCCGCCCTCCGGCGTGTGATACGTCACGATCCGCGGCCGGGTCCCGTCTGCCGGACGGGGCCCGAGGCGGCCCTGAGTGGCCCCTGGGAGCCCTGTACGGGGGCGTGGGGGGTGCGGGAGCCTACGCGTACGGGTCGGGACAAGCCGGGCGCTCGTGACGGCGTGTCGCCGCGGACAGCATTTGTTTTGACCGGAGTCGACGAGGTAGGTACGCTCAGACCTTGTGCCTGGGGTGTGCCTGGGCTCGTGTGCGTGTCCTCAACCGCATGGCGAGCCCGTCAGTGGCCACCGCAATCTGCGCTCCTTCTGCCTTGCGGCAGGAGCCTGCAGTATTCGACACACCCGACCGCGTGGGTCGGCGACGTTCCAGGTTAGTTTCACGAACGGCACACAGAAACCGGAGAAGTAGTGCCTACGATCCAGCAGCTGGTCCGGAAGGGCCGGCAGGACAAGGTCGAGAAGAACAAGACGCCCGCACTCGAGGGTTCGCCCCAGCGCCGCGGCGTCTGCACGCGTGTGTTCACGACTACCCCGAAGAAGCCGAACTCGGCACTCCGTAAGGTCGCGCGTGTGCGTCTGACCTCCGGTATCGAGGTCACGGCCTACATCCCGGGTGAGGGACACAACCTGCAGGAGCACTCCATCGTGCTCGTGCGTGGTGGCCGTGTGAAGGACCTGCCGGGTGTTCGTTACAAGATCATCCGCGGCTCCCTTGACACCCAGGGTGTCAAGAACCGCAAGCAGGCCCGAAGCCGCTACGGCGCCAAGAAGGAGAAGTAAGAATGCCTCGTAAGGGCCCCGCCCCGAAGCGCCCGGTCATCATCGACCCGGTCTACGGTTCTCCTCTTGTCACCTCGCTGATCAACAAGATCCTGCTCAACGGCAAGCGTTCCACTGCCGAGCGGATCGTGTACGGCGCCATGGAAGGCCTCCGCGAGAAGACCGGCAACGACCCGGTCATCACGCTGAAGCGCGCGCTTGAGAACGTCAAGCCCTCGCTCGAGGTCAAGTCCCGCCGTGTCGGTGGCGCCACCTACCAGGTGCCGATCGAGGTCAAGCCCGGTCGCGCCTCCACCCTCGCGCTGCGCTGGCTCGTGGGTTACTCCCGCGCCCGCCGCGAGAAGACCATGACCGAGCGCCTCATGAACGAGCTGCTCGACGCCTCCAACGGTCTTGGCGCTGCCGTCAAGAAGCGCGAGGACACCCACAAGATGGCCGAGTCCAACAAGGCCTTCGCGCACTACCGCTGGTAGTCGCTACCCACATCGAGACCGAGAGAAGATTGAGCCTTATGGCCACCACTTCGCTTGACCTGGCCAAGGTCCGCAACATTGGGATCATGGCCCACATCGACGCGGGCAAGACGACCACCACTGAGCGGATCCTCTTCTACACCGGCGTTTCGTACAAGATCGGTGAAGTCCACGACGGCGCTGCCACGATGGACTGGATGGAGCAGGAGCAGGAGCGCGGCATCACGATCACGTCCGCCGCGACGACCTGTCACTGGCCGCTCAATGATGTTGACCACACCATCAACATCATCGACACCCCGGGTCACGTCGACTTCACCGTCGAGGTGGAGCGTTCGCTCCGCGTCCTCGACGGCGCCGTCACCGTGTTCGACGGTGTGGCGGGGGTCGAGCCGCAGTCCGAGACCGTCTGGCGTCAGGCGGACCGCTACGGCGTGCCGCGTATCTGCTTCGTCAACAAGCTCGACCGCACCGGCGCCGAGTTCCACCGCTGCGTCGACATGATCGTCGACCGCCTCGGTGCGGTTCCGCTGGTCATGCAGCTCCCCATCGGCGCCGAGGCCGACTTCAAGGGCGTCGTCGACCTCGTGTCGATGAAGGCCTTTGTGTGGCCGGAAGAGGCCGTCAAGGGCGAGATGTACGACACGGTCGACATCCCGGACACCCACATCGAAGCGGCTCAGGAGTGGCGCGGCAAGCTGCTCGAGGCCGTCTCCGAGAACGACGACCAGATGATGGAGCTGTACCTGGAGGGCGTCGAGCCCACCGAGGAGCAGCTGCACGAGGCGATCCGTCGGATCACCCTCGCATCGAAGGGCAGTGCCGACTCGGTCACCGTCACCCCGGTGTTCTGTGGCACGGCGTTCAAGAACAAGGGCGTCCAGCCCCTGCTCGACGCGGTCGTCCGCTACCTGCCTTCCCCCCTGGACGTCGAGGCCATCGAGGGCCACGACGTCAAGGACCCCGAGGTTGTCATCAAGCGCAAGCCCTCGGACGACGAGCCGTTCTCCGGCCTGGCGTTCAAGATCGCGAGCGACCCGCACCTCGGCAAGCTCACCTTCGTCCGGATCTACTCCGGTCGCCTCGAGGCCGGCACCGCGGTGCTGAACTCGGTCAAGGGCAAGAAGGAGCGCATCGGCAAGATCTACCGCATGCACGCGAACAAGCGTGAGGAGATCGCGTCGGTGGGCGCCGGTGACATCATCGCCGTCATGGGCCTGAAGCAGACCACCACCGGTGAGACGCTGTGTGACGACAAGAACCCGGTCATCCTGGAGTCCATGGACTTCCCGGCGCCGGTCATTCAGGTCGCCATCGAGCCCAAGTCCAAGGGTGACCAGGAGAAGCTGGGTGTTGCCATCCAGCGCCTCTCCGAGGAGGACCCGTCCTTCCAGGTGCACTCCGACGAGGAGACCGGCCAGACCATCATCGGTGGTATGGGCGAGCTTCACCTCGAGGTGCTCGTCGACCGCATGAAGCGCGAGTTCCGCGTCGAGGCGAACGTCGGCAAGCCGCAGGTCGCGTACCGCGAGACGATCCGCAAGGCCGTCGAGCGCATCGACTACACGCACAAGAAGCAGACTGGTGGTACCGGCCAGTTCGCGAAGGTGCAGATCGCCCTTGAGCCCATCGAGGGTGGCGACGCGTCCTACGAGTTCGTCAACAAGGTCACCGGTGGCCGCATCCCCCGTGAGTACATCCCCTCGGTGGACGCGGGTGCTCAGGAAGCCATGCAGTTCGGCATCCTGGCCGGCTACGAGATGGTGGGCGTCCGCGTCACCCTTCTCGACGGTGGTTACCACGAGGTCGACTCCTCCGAGCTCGCCTTCAAGATCGCCGGTTCGCAGGCGTTCAAGGAGGGTGCTCGCAAGGCGTCCCCCGTGCTCCTTGAGCCGATGATGGCCGTCGAGGTCACCACGCCCGAGGACTACATGGGCGATGTCATCGGCGACCTCAACTCCCGCCGTGGCCAGATTCAGGCCATGGAGGAGCGCAGCGGCGCTCGCGTCGTGAAGGGCCTCGTGCCCCTCTCGGAGATGTTCGGCTACGTCGGAGACCTCCGCAGCAAGACCTCGGGTCGCGCAAGCTACTCGATGCAGTTCGACTCCTACGCCGAGGTTCCGCGGAACGTCGCCGAGGAGATCATCGCGAAGGCCAAGGGCGAGTAACTCTCCCGAGCTCACGCTTTAGGCTTGTCACCGGAGCCTGGTGGGGCATTCGTCGCAGAGCGCAAGCAATGCGGCGAATGCCCCCGGCCCCGGCATCCCAGCAAAGATCACCTGGCGCCGATGAAGCAAGGCGTACAGAACCACTCCACAGGAGGACCCAGTGGCGAAGGCGAAGTTCGAGCGGACTAAGCCGCACGTCAACATCGGCACCATCGGTCACATCGACCACGGTAAGACGACCCTCACGGCCGCCATTACCAAGGTGCTGCACGACGCGTACCCGGACCTGAACGAGGCCTCGGCCTTCGACCAGATCGACAAGGCTCCCGAGGAGCGCCAGCGCGGTATCACGATCTCGATCGCGCACGTCGAGTACCAGACGGAGTCGCGTCACTACGCGCACGTCGACTGCCCGGGTCACGCCGACTACATCAAGAACATGATCACGGGTGCGGCGCAGATGGACGGCGCCATCCTCGTGGTCGCCGCCACCGACGGCCCGATGCCGCAGACCAAGGAGCACGTGCTCCTGGCCCGCCAGGTCGGCGTTCCGTACATCGTTGTCGCGCTGAACAAGGCCGACATGGTGGACGACGAGGAGATCCTGGAGCTCGTCGAGCTCGAGGTTCGTGAGCTCCTCTCCGAGTACGAGTTCCCGGGCGACGACCTTCCGGTCGTCAAGGTCTCGGCGCTCAAGGCTCTTGAGGGTGACAAGGAGTGGGGCCAGACCGTCCTCGACCTGATGAAGGCCGTCGACGAGTCGATCCCGCAGCCCGAGCGTGACGTCGAGAAGCCGTTCCTGATGCCGATCGAGGACGTCTTCACGATCACCGGTCGTGGCACCGTCGTCACCGGTCGTATCGAGCGTGGTGTCCTGAAGGTCAACGAGACCGTTGACATCGTGGGCATCAAGCAGGAGAAGACCACCACCACGGTCACCGGCATCGAGATGTTCCGCAAGCTGCTCGACGAGGGCCAGGCCGGTGAGAACGTCGGTCTGCTTCTTCGTGGCATCAAGCGCGAGGACGTCGAGCGCGGCCAGGTCATCATCAAGCCGGGTTCGGTCACGCCGCACACCGAGTTCCAGGCGCAGTCCTACATCCTGTCGAAGGACGAGGGTGGCCGTCACACCCCGTTCTTCAACAACTACCGCCCGCAGTTCTACTTCCGTACCACGGACGTAACGGGCGTTGTGACCCTTCCCGAGGGCACCGAGATGGTCATGCCGGGTGACAACACCCTCATGAACGTCACGCTGATCCAGCCGGTCGCCATGGAAGAGGGCCTGAAGTTCGCCATCCGTGAGGGTGGCCGGACCGTGGGCGCCGGCCAGGTCACCAAGATCGTCAAGTAATTACCTGACTGTCTGACCTGGTTGCTCCGCACAGAGCACCAAGAAGGGCCCCGGCCCGCCGCGCAAGCGGTGGACCGGGGCCCTTCGGCATGTGCGGAGACCTCTCAGGGGCGCCAGAGCCATGGCAGGGCGTCGGGCCCCAGGGCCACCACCGTCGGCCGCCCGTCCTTGCCGACATGCAGCGTGGGCCCGTCCAGCGCCACCGGCCCACGTCTGCGTACGGAGAGCCCTTCGGATGTACGGAGCTGGATCAGGCCGGCCGTGGTGCGGCCGAGCAACACCGGGGCGTGCGGCGACCCGGCGGCGGACACCGGCCCGTACCCGTCGAAGCCCGCCCGGTCCTTGATCAGCCGCCCGTATCCGTCGATGCCGGTCTCGTCCGCCGTCTCCCCGGTCCGTACGGTCGTCAGGCCGGCCTTCGCCGCCGCGCGGTAGAACAGCTCGACGGTCCCGTCCGCCCCGGGCAGCGCGGCCGGGCCGTCCCCGGGCACCGGCACTCCGCTGATCTGGGTGCGTGCGGTGACCGCGTCCCCGGGCGCGTCCTGCGTCCAGTGATGCACCGCGAAACGGCCCGCCGCGAAGACATGGACACACCCCGCGTCGTCCACCACGGCACTCAGCCCGTCCTGGACCTTGCCCCCGCCCGTGTCCCGCCATCCGCTCCACCGGCCGGCCGTGTCCCGTACCTGCGTACTGAGGCCCTTCTCCGCGTTCCGTACGAACAGGTGGACCTGCCCGTCGGGGGCGGTGACCGCGACCGGGACGCCGATCCGGCGCCCGCCGTCGTGATCCCGCACCGGGTTGCCCAGCCCCTGCCAGGCACGGAAGCTGCCGCCCGGGGAGCGCTGCTCCAGGACGACGATCTCGCGTTCGTTGTCCGCCCCGTGCCCGCTGAGCGCGGCGAACCGCAGACCGAAGAGCAACTGCCGCCCGTCCGGCAGCGACGCGCTGCCCAGGACCGGGGCGAGCGGGCCGCCGCCGAGGTCGTCCGGCGTGTCCCACACCCCGCTGCCCGGCGCGCTCTCGCGCCAGCTCACCGCCCGCAGCCCCAGCACCCCGTACGCGACGAGCCGCCCGTCCGGAGCGGCGGCGACGGCGGGCCGGGGGCCCGGGTAGCGGTAGTGGGTGGAACGTACCCAGCCCTTCCGGTTGGTCAGCGGCCGGTTGCCGCCCACGTCGTAGTCCCCGCAGCCCGCGGAGTTGCCGCAGCGCCAGTCGATCGAACCCCCGTACGGCACCAGATGTGAGGCCTTCTGCGCCAGCACCGCGGGCGGCAGATTCTTCGGCCAGTGCCGGTTGTAGTAGCCACGGAACGCCGTGGCGGCGAAGCTCGGCGCCTCACCGCCGCCCTCGGTGGCCCGCGCCACCCACCGGATCAGCGCCGTCCAGGTGAACAGCGCGGTCGCGGTGTGGTCGGGGTGGTCGGAGTAGCCCTGCTGCTCGCTGTCCCGGCGGCGGACGAGCTCGCTGCTGTGCTGGACGTCGGGGTCCGGGTCCATCGTGTGCACGGCGCTCGGCCGGAACCGGTCGAACAGCCCGGCCAGGACGTCGGCCAGCCCGTCGTACGTGTACGAGCCCACCTGCTTCAACGGGGAGTCGTCGGCGACGACGGTCGGCAGGACGAGCCTGCGGTCCTGCCAGAGACTGGGCAGCCCGAGACGCCCGTACGAGGTGTGCATCGCGGTGTTGATGAAGATCAGCTCGACCCTGCGGCCGCCGTTGCCGAGGCTGTTGATCTCGGCGCGGTGGTTGCCGTGCAGGTTGATGACGGACTTCTGCCACTTTGTGAACCTGCCCAGGCCGAGCAGCGCCGCGTACGCCTGCCGGAGCCCCTGGTGACGGGAGGAGGAGTACCCGGCCTTGTCGGGGGCGGGCAGCGGGCGGCCGGGCACGCGGTTGATGCCGGTGGCCTCGCCCGCGGTCAGATAGACGCAGACCAGCGGCGTTCCGGCGTCGAGGGCCTGCTGCGTGTCCGGGTTCATGAAGTACAGGTCGTCGTCAGGGTGGGCGAGGATCTGCATCATCAGGCCCGGGTGCGAGGTGCTTATCGGCAGGCCGTGCATCGGGACCGCGGTGGGGTTGCGGCGGCGGGACGGCGAAGGCGCGGTGCAGGCGCTGAGGGCTGCCACGCTCATCGCACCGGCCGCCGCCGTCAGCAGAGTGCGCCGCGGCATTCCCGTGAGAGATGTGCGCAACGCAGGTCGATCCGTCACACCGTGCTCCGTCCACTTCCCCCGCAGCGGGCGGCTGTGCGGCCCTGTGCTGCGTGCCGAATCCGTGCAGGCGGCGGCGGAGGAGGGCGAGCCGCTGCTGCGGGGGAATAGACGGAGACTCCCAGGGGTGGGTTGCCTGGGTTTGTACGGTTTCACCCGGATGGCTCAGTGCGCGGGTGTGCGCACCATGAACACGTCGATCGGGTCCTGCCGTTCCTCGGTGAACCCGTGCCGTTCGTAGAGCGCGCGGGCGGCGCTGCCCTGCAGCACGTCGAGGCGGACGGCCACGCCTTCCTCATCGGCCCGCGCGAGCAGCGACCGCAGCACGCCGGTGCCGATGCCGCGGCCCTGGAGCGTGGGGGAGAGGTAGAAGTTCTCCAGCCACAGCCCGTCCTCCACCGGCCGCAGGGTGACGCAGCCCGCGAACCCGCCGTCCGCGACGATGACCGAGGTGTGCTCCGGTGCGTAGACGTCCCGCAGCCGCTGCCGTACGCGGTGCTCGTCGTAGCGCCCGAGTCGCTCCAGGTCGGGGCGCATCACGGTGGCCCTCAGCTCGGCTATGACCTCGACGTCCTCGGGCTCGGCGGGGCGCAGGGCCCAGGCCGCGATGGTGCTGTTGTTCACGGCTGAATCCTCTCAGGTACGTCGTTGCCGGTTTCTGTCACCGCAGCTCCGGGGCCGCGCCCCGGTCCGCCCGGCGCAGGCCCGCTTCCGGGATGCCGCGCAGCAGCCGGGCGCCGATCTCCGCGAGCCGGGCCTCGTCGGGCGGGGTCCGGCCGAGGCCGATGGCGTACTGGACGAGGGACGCGTCGGCGGTGAACGGGCGGGGCCAGGCGTGGGCGTCCGGGGAGCCCGCTTCCGTGAGGGCGGCGAGCAGGGCAAGCACCCGGCCCCGGAAGCGGCCCTCGTCGGGGCCTGGGCGTACGGAGACGATTGCCCAGGCGGCGTGACGCAGGTGCAGGGGCGGCGGGGCGCAGAGCAGGGCATGCGGTACGGGACCGGTGTCGGCGGCGGACTCCACGATCTCCCAGGCGCGGAAGAGTTCCTCGGCGACGAGGTCGCGGCCCGCGGGGGAGACCTGCGAGGTGCAGGAGCGCACGGGGGCGGTCGGGGTGAGCACGTTGAGGGGGAGCTCGCCCGCCTCCCCCGAGCCGACCGGCCGGCTCCAGTCCCAGGCGGCCCAGGTCGCGAAGAAGTGCCGGAGCAGGGGTACGGGCGGCAGATCACCGGCCTCGTGGGCGGTACGGGCCGCCAGTACGGACCAGGCGAGGCCGGGCAGTCCGCCGCACGGGGCGGAGTCCAGGCCGCGCGCCCCGGCCCAGGCCTTCACCTCGCGCGCGAGGCGGCCGAACGCAGCCCGGTGCGGGTCCGCCGCCGCGAGCACCGCGTCCGCGTCGCTCACCGCGCTGAGCGCCGTGGCCGCCGCCTCGCCCAGTTCGGCGCGGCGGGCGACCGCCCCGTCCGGGGAGAGGCCACCGGTCGCGACGGTCACCAGGTCCACCCGGAACCCGTCGAGGCAGAAGCGCAGACCGGGTACGCGCGCACCGGTCACCTCGCGCAGACCGACGGCCTCCGGCAGGGCAGCGGCCAGCCGCTCCCGTATCCCCGGAAGGTCCCCGTCACCGGGCAGCGCCGCGACCAGGTCCACATCGGCGCCGGGCAGCGCACAGCCCATCCGCCGCGAGCCGACCGGATGGACGCGGCCCTCGGGCAGGGCGGCGGCCACCCGGCGGACGATCTCCGCCGCGCCGGCTTCCGAGCCGTCCTGCGCCGCCCCGGCCAGCTCCACCCGTACCCCGAAGTGGTCCGAGACGTACAGCCCCTCCGGCGTCGGCACATCGCCCAGCAGCGCCGCCGACACGGGCCGCAGCCGCTCCGAGCGGACCAGCACCCGGTCCAGCCGGGACGCCCGCCCCGTCAGGGAGGAGACGGCGGCCAGCGGATTGACGGACGGATCGAAGGTCGGCGTCCGGTCGCCCGCGCCGTGCACCCGGCTCCAGGCGTCCGGCATCCCCAGCCGGTCCTGCGGAGTGCCGCCGCCGTCGTTGAAGTCGCCGAGCAGCATCACATCGCCCTCGATCGCGGCCAGCCCCGTTGCCAGATCGGTGAGTTCTGCATCGCGCCGGGCGGCGCCGTTCGCCGAGTGGTCGCTGCTGAGGTGGGTGACCGCGACAGTGACCGGTCCTTCCGCGGTCTCCACGACCACGGCGGCGACCGCCTTGTGCGGGCCGAGTCCGTGCAGGCCCGCCTCCCGTACGGGGACTCTGCTGAGCAGCAGCAGTCCGCAGTCGGCGACATCCCGGCCGGCCGGGTCGGCCCAGAGGGTGTAGCTCTCGCGGACCCAGGGCGTGGACAACAGCAGGCCGAGCAGGGCGGGTTCGGCCTCCTGGAGGGCGATGACATCCGCGTCCGCCGCACGCAGGGCGTCGAGGAGGAGCGGCCGGCGCCGGGCGGTGTCGATGCGGTCGCTGTCGTAGCGGTCCCAGAGGGTGTTCCAGGTCAGCAGCGTCAGGGAAGCGGACCGCGCGGGCGCCGGTGCGTCCTCGGGCAGGGGTGTCCAGGCGGCCTCCGGTACGGAGTACGCGTGCGGCGTACGGGAGGTGAAGTACGGGGACGGCAGCCGGCGCGGGGCGCGTACCCGTCCGGCGTCCGTCGCGTCGATCCGGTCCACGCCCGAGGACCGGTCCCACACCAACTCGCCGTCGGCCTCGAAGAACAGCACCCGGTGCCAGGGGATGTCCCCGCCGGGCGTGAACAGGGGCAGCGGCACCCGCTTGGGCACGGTCCCGCGCTGCGCCACGCCCATCACGAAGCGCGCCGGGTCGAACCGGGCGTCCCAGCGGACCCGGTGATAGATCTCCTCGCTGGTACGCATCTACGCCCTGTCCTCCACGGTTCCGCTCGCGCCGATGTACCAGGTGCGGTGCGCCTGGCCGGGATACGGGGGTACGAACCGGTGCAGTTGCGAGGTCAGCACCTCCGGGGGCACCGGGTGGGTGCGGCGTCTGTTGCGGCGGAGCAGCTCCGCCTCGTCGACCAGGGCCACGGCGTGGGTGAGCAGCGCGTCCCTGCGCCGGGCGACCGCGTGCACCAGGGAGCGCTGGTGTGCGTTGAGCGAGGTCGCGTCCCAGACGACCGTGCCACCCGCGGCGAGCGCGGTGTCCAGCCGGTCGAGCCCCTCGCGCAGCACCTCCCCGTTGGCCTTCTGGTCGGCGCGCGATCCCCGGGCCAGCCGCAGATCGTCGAGCGAGAGATACGTGTCGACACCGGGCAGAGCGCGCGCGAAGGTGCTCTTGCCGCTGCCGGAGGGGCCGACCAGATGGACCAGGCGGGGGAAGTCCCCGCTCCGCCACCGCCAGGTCGCGGCGACCGCCTCCTCGGCGGTGGTGACCCGGCCCAGGGCGTACGCCTCACGGGCCTGCGCCCGGCAGCGGTCGGCGGCCGCCGGCTCCAGATCGGCGAACGCCTCCCGCAGCCCGTCCGGTTCCCGTACGCCCTCCGCGTGCAGCGCCGACCACTCCACCTGTTCGCGCGCCCCGTCGGTGTCCGCCACCGCGGCGGCCAGCGCGTGCAGCAGCGGCAGATCGGCGGCGAACGACATCCGGACCAGGCCGGTCCGGCGCTCCTCGTCCGGGTACGGGCGGTGCAGCGCGGGGTGCAGTCCGACGAGATCCGCGACGCGCCGGGCCGACGGCATCCCCAGCGTCCCCGCCAGCGCGGGCGCCAGTTCCGTACGGCGTCCGCGGTGCAGCAGTGCGGCCAGTACGCCGGTCAGCCGGTCGTCACCCGTCCGGCCCAACGCGTCGAGGGAATCGCCCATCGCGACAGCGGCCCCCGCGTCCCCCGCAGCCGCGCCCGTCGCGTCGGCCAGCGCCGCCGCGTCGACCGGTGCCCCCGACCGTACGGCCCACAGGGCGGCGGCCGGGCCGAGCCCGTTTTCCACGACGGAGGCGTGCATCCAGTGCGTATCGGTCTGTACGTGGCCGGGCCGCACCCACTTCGCCACCCGGCGCCCGAAGTCCGGTGCGTCGAAGCCGTCCGCGGGGCGTACGACGTACCCCTCCTGCCGTCCGGTGTCCGGCCTCAACGCCCGCAGCGCCTTCTCGGCCCGCGCGTCGAACGCCCCGCGCCACAGCACCGGCGGCACCGGAATCCCCAGCTCGCGCAGGAAGACCACGGTCCGGTCCCAGCCCAGGCAGTGCTCCCCGTCCCAGACGGAGAAGCCGTAGAAGAAGCTCTCCAGGTTGTCGTACGGGATCGAATGGCGGGCGAACATGTTCTCTCCGCACACCCGCCACCCTTCGGGGATACGGGCCCCTGTCCGGCCCTGGAGCGCCTTCACCCACCCCCGCGAGGGGTGATGGGCGGAATCGAGCGAGCGGGCGTGGAGTCCGTCGGCGTAGAGCGTGGTGTTCTCGCCGTCCAGCTTCTCGGTGACGACGACCTCGCGGCCGGCCAGCCCGGAGAGGTCCGCGATCCGTACGTCGTCGGAGGTGGCCCCCGGGGACCAGGGCAGATGCGCGGTGCGCGGATAGTGCGTACGCATGATCGATGCCCCTGGTGACGACGGCGTGTCCGGCCGGTCACTGTAGGGGCGCGGGCGCAGGACGCTCGACCTAATTACGATGAGTGGTGCCCGGCACGGCTCCCGGTGCGCGCCCGCGTTTGACCCGGCGACCACGCGGGGTAAGATTCTCCGCCCGATTGGCCAGGCTCACGCCCCGTATGGCACACTGACCAGGTTGCTCGGTTGAGTGTCAATGCTGCGCGCCTCCCGCCGGGAGGACCGGAAGCGAGTCCCACAGTACTCGTCGACCCCTTGCGGGTCGGACGTACGGGAATCTTTCGGGAAGCGTCAGTGGGGCACAGGCCAGGCACCCGGTGGGTGTTCCGCCCCCGGTCTCGCGGTCCTCGGGCCCGCACCCCCTTGGTTGGGAAATCCTTCGGGAGATCTGCGTAGAGGGGATGCGACACGCCCGACCGCGTGGGTCGGAGATGGAGTCTTGAGAACCCCCGGGTTCCAGAGCGTTACGAGAGACAGGACTACTAGTAGCCATGGCGGGACAGAAGATCCGCATCCGGCTCAAGGCCTACGACCACGAGGTCATCGACTCCTCGGCGAAGAAGATCGTCGAGACGGTGACCCGCACTGGTGCGTCGGTCGCGGGCCCGGTGCCGCTGCCCACTGAGAAGAACGTGTACTGCGTCATCAAGTCGCCGCACAAGTACAAGGACTCGCGCGAGCACTTCGAGATGCGCACGCACAAGCGCCTCATCGACATCCTCGACCCCACGCCGAAGACGGTTGACTCGCTGATGCGTCTCGACCTGCCGGCGGGCGTCGACATCGAGATCAAGCTCTGAGGTGACGCGCGAGATGGCTAAGAACATTAAGGGCGTCCTGGGCGAGAAGCTCGGCATGACCCAGGTCTGGGACGAGAACAACCGGGTCGTCCCGGTGACCGTCGTCAAGGCCGGGCCCTGCGTCGTCACCCAGGTCCGCACCAACGACAGCGACGGCTACGAGTCGGTCCAGATCGCCTTCGGCGAGATCGACCCGCGCAAGGTGAACAAGCCCCTCAAGGGCCACTTCGCCAAGGCCGACGTGACCCCGCGCCGCCACCTGGTGGAGCTCCGCACCCCTGACGCCAGCGAGTACACGCTGGGCCAGGAGGTCACTGCCGAGGTGTTCGAGTCCGGCGTCAAGGTTGACGTCACGGGCAAGAGCAAGGGCAAGGGCTTCGCCGGTGTGATGAAGCGTCACAACTTCAAGGGTGGCAAGGCGTCCCACGGTGCCCACCGTGTGCACCGTATGCCCGGCTCCATCGGTGGCTGTGCCACCCCCGGCCGTGTCTTCAAGGGCATGCGCATGGCGGGTCGCATGGGCAACGAGCGTGTCACCACCCAGAACCTGACCATCCACGCGGTTGACGCGGAGAAGGGTCTGCTCCTCATCAAGGGCGCAGTCCCCGGTCCGAACGGCGGCCTCGTCCTGGTCCGTACCGCGGCCAAGGGGGCTTGAGGTAATGAGCACCATTGACATCCTTTCGCCGGCAGGCGACAAGGCCGGTACCGTCGAGCTCCCCTCGGAGATCTTCGACGCGAAGACCAGCGTTCCGCTGATCCACCAGGTCGTTGTCGCACAGCTGGCAGCTGCCCGTCAGGGCACGCACAAGACCAAGACCCGCGGCGAAGTCCGTGGTGGTGGCCGCAAGCCGTACCGCCAGAAGGGCACCGGCCGCGCGCGCCAGGGTTCGACCCGTGCGCCGCAGTTCGTCGGCGGTGGCGTCGTCCACGGCCCGCAGCCGCGTGACTACTCGCAGCGGACCCCGAAGAAGATGAAGGCCGCCGCCCTGCGCGGTGCCCTCTCGGACCGGGCACGCCACTCCCGCATCCACGTCGTCACCGGCGTGGTCGACGGTGCAGCCTCCACCAAGGCCGCGAAGACGCTGCTCGGCAAGATCTCGGAGCGCAAGAACCTGCTCCTGGTCGTCGACCGCGCCGACGAGGCCGCGTGGCTGTCCGCCCGCAACCTGCCCCAGGTGCACATCCTGGAGCCGGGCCAGCTGAACACGTACGACGTGATCGTCTCTGACGACGTGGTCTTCACCCAGGCCGCCTTCGAGTCCTTCGTGTCTGGCCCCCAGACCGCTGAGACCGAAGGGAGCGACGCCTGATGAGCGAGGCGACCGTTACCAGCAAGACCTACTCGGACCCGCGCGACGTTCTCGTCAAGCCGGTCGTTTCCGAGAAGAGCTACGCGCTGCTCGACGAGAACAAGTACACGTTCATCGTCGCGCCCGGCTCCAACAAGACCCAGATCAAGCAGGCCGTGGAAGCGGTCTTCTCGGTCAAGGTCACCGGGGTCAACACGATCAACCGGCAGGGTAAGCGCAAGCGCACCAAGACCGGCTTCGGCAAGCGCGCAGACACCAAGCGCGCCATCGTGACCCTCGCCGAGGGCGACCGTATCGACATCTTCGGCGGCCCGACCTCCTGACGGAGGTCGAGTCGTCCGGAATCGGACGAGGACTGAGAAATGGGTATCCGCAAGTACAAGCCGACGACCCCGGGCCGTCGTGGCTCCAGCGTCGCCGACTTTGTCGAGATCACGCGGTCCACGCCGGAGAAGTCGCTGGTCCGCCCCCTGCACAGCAAGGGCGGCCGTAACAACGCCGGTCGTGTGACCGTTCGCCACCAGGGCGGTGGCCACAAGCGCGCCTACCGAGTGATCGACTTCCGTCGTCACGACAAGGACGGCGTGCCGGCCAAGGTCGCGCACATCGAGTACGACCCGAACCGCACCGCGCGCATCGCGCTCCTGCACTACGCGGACGGCGAGAAGCGCTACATCATCGCGCCGCGTGGCCTGACGCAGGGCGACCGTGTCGAGAACGGCCCGGCCGCCGACATCAAGCCCGGCAACAACCTGGCGCTGCGCAACATCCCGGTCGGTACGACCATCCACGCCATCGAGCTGCGGCCCGGCGGCGGCGCGAAGTTCGCCCGTTCCGCGGGTGCCTCCGTGCAGCTGCTGGCGAAGGAGGGCACCATGGCCCACCTTCGTATGCCGTCGGGTGAGATCCGCCTGGTCGACGCCCGCTGCCGCGCCACGATCGGTGAGGTCGGCAACGCCGAGCAGTCGAACATCAACTGGGGCAAGGCCGGCCGCATGCGCTGGAAGGGCGTTCGCCCGACCGTCCGCGGTGTCGCGATGAACCCGGTTGACCACCCGCACGGTGGTGGTGAGGGCAAGACCTCCGGTGGTCGCCACCCGGTCTCGCCGTGGGGTCAGAAGGAGGGTCGTACTCGCTCGCCGAAGAAGGCATCGAGCAAGTACATCGTCCGCCGCCGCAAGACGAACAAGAAGCGCTAGGAGCGGGTTTAGATGCCGCGCAGTCTCAAGAAGGGGCCCTTCGTCGACGGCCACCTCATCAAGAAGGTGGACGTACAGAACGAGGCAGGCACCAAGAACGTCATCAAGACCTGGTCCCGTCGCTCGATGATCGTCCCGGCCATGCTGGGTCACACCATCGCGGTGCACAACGGCAAGATCCACGTCCCGGTGTTCGTCACCGAGTCGATGGTCGGCCACAAGCTCGGCGAGTTCTCGCCGACTCGCACCTTCCGCGGCCACGTCAAGGACGACCGGAAGTCGAAGCGCCGCTAACCGCGGGGTGGAAACGACTATGACTTACACCGAAGGGACAACCATGGAAGCCAGGGCCCAGGCGCGGTACATCCGCGTCACGCCCATGAAGGCCCGCCGCGTGGTGGACCTCATCCGTGGCATGGATGCCACGGAGGCTCAGGCGGTCCTGCGTTTCGCCCCGCAGGCCGCGAGCGTGCCGGTTGGCAAGGTGCTGGACAGCGCCATTGCCAACGCTGCACACAACTACGACCACACCGACGCCTCTTCGCTGGTCATCAGCGAGGCGTATGTGGACGAGGGCCCGACCCTGAAGCGGTTCCGTCCGCGTGCTCAGGGCCGTGCCTACCGGATCCGTAAGCGGACCAGCCACATCACCGTGGTCGTCAGCAGCAAGGAAGGAACCCGGTAATGGGCCAGAAGGTAAACCCGCACGGGTTCCGGCTCGGCATTACCACGGACTTCAAGTCCCGTTGGTACGCCGACAAGCTGTACAAGGACTACGTCAAGGAAGACGTTGCCATTCGTCGCATGATGACGAAGGGCATGGAGCGGGCCGGCATCTCGAAGGTTGAGATCGAGCGCACCCGCGACCGCGTCCGCGTTGACATCCACACCGCCCGCCCGGGCATCGTCATCGGTCGCCGTGGCGCCGAGGCCGACCGCATCCGTGGCGAGCTGGAGAAGCTGACCGGCAAGCAGGTCCAGCTGAACATCCTCGAGGTCAAGAACCCCGAGGTGGACGCTCAGCTGGTGGCCCAGGCCGTCGCCGAGCAGCTCTCCTCCCGCGTCTCCTTCCGTCGTGCCATGCGTAAGAGCATGCAGAGCTCGATGAAGGCCGGCGCCAAGGGCATCAAGATCCAGTGCGGTGGCCGCCTCGGCGGCGCCGAGATGTCCCGCTCGGAGTTCTACCGCGAGGGCCGTGTGCCCCTGCACACGCTCCGTGCGAACGTCGACTACGGCTTCTTCGAGGCCAAGACGACCTTCGGCCGCATCGGTGTGAAGGTCTGGATCTACAAGGGCGACGTCAAGAACATCGCCGAGGTCCGCGCCGAGAACGCTGCTGCCCGCGCTGGCAACCGCCCGGCCCGTGGCGGCGCTGACCGCCCGGCCGGCCGTGGTGGCCGTGGTGGCGAGCGTGGCGGTCGCGGTCGCAAGCCGCAGCAGTCCGCGCCGGCAGCCGAGGCCCCCAAGGCCGACGCTCCCGCCGCCGCTGCTCCGGCTGAGAGCACCGGAACGGAGGCCTGACCGAAATGCTGATCCCCCGTAGGGTCAAGCACCGCAAGCAGCACCACCCGAAGCGCAGCGGTATGTCCAAGGGTGGCACGCAGGTTGCGTTCGGCGAGTACGGCATCCAGGCGCTGACCCCGGCGTACGTGACGAACCGCCAGATCGAGGCAGCTCGTATCGCGATGACCCGCCACATCAAGCGTGGCGGCAAGGTCTGGATCAACATCTACCCGGACCGCCCCCTGACGAAGAAGCCTGCCGAGACCCGCATGGGTTCCGGTAAGGGTTCTCCCGAGTGGTGGATCGCGAACGTCAAGCCCGGTCGGGTGATGTTCGAGCTGTCCTACCCGAACGAGAAGATTGCTCGTGAGGCGCTTACCCGCGCTGCTCACAAGCTTCCGATGAAGTGCCGGATCGTTCGGCGCGAGGCAGGTGAGTCGTGATGTCGGCCGGTACCAAGGCGTCCGAGCTGCGCGAGCTGGGCAACGAGGAGCTCCTCAACAAGCTCCGCGAGGCCAAGGAAGAGCTGTTCAACCTCCGCTTCCAGGCGGCGACCGGGCAGCTCGAGAACCACGGCCGGCTCAAGTCCGTCCGTAAGGACATCGCCCGGATCTACACCCTGATGCGCGAGCGCGAGCTGGGCATCGAGACGGTGGAGAGCGCCTGATGAGCGAGAAGACTGTGACTGAGACGAACACCGACCGCGGTTTCCGCAAGACCCGTGAGGGTCTGGTCGTCAGCGACAAGATGGACAAGACCGTCGTCGTCGCTGTCGAGGACCGTGTCAAGCACGCGCTGTACGGCAAGGTCATCCGCCGTACGAACAAGCTCAAGGCGCACGACGAGCAGAACGCCGCAGGCGTCGGCGACCGCGTCCTCCTGATGGAGACCCGGCCGCTGTCCGCCACGAAGCGGTGGCGCGTCGTCGAGATCCTCGAGAAGGCCAAGTAATTCCTGAAGGGCATTCCCCTCAGGCAAGTTCCGCCAGGCTCGGTGGGGGTCCGCTCCGGTAACGGAGAGGCCCCCGCCGGGAACCGGCAGACGATCAGGAGATAGACGTGATCCAGCAGGAGTCGCGACTTCGCGTCGCCGACAACACGGGTGCGAAGGAAATCCTCACCATCCGTGTTCTCGGTGGTTCGGGTCGCCGCTACGCGGGCATCGGTGACGTCATCGTCGCCACCGTCAAGGACGCGATCCCCGGTGGCAACGTGAAGAAGGGTGACGTCGTCAAGGCCGTCATCGTTCGCACCGTCAAGGAGCGTCGTCGCCAGGATGGTTCGTACATCCGCTTCGACGAGAACGCCGCCGTCATTCTGAAGAACGACGGCGACCCCCGCGGCACCCGTATCTTCGGCCCGGTGGGCCGTGAGCTGCGCGAGAAGAAGTTCATGAAGATCATCTCGCTCGCGCCGGAGGTGCTGTAAGCATGAAGATCAAGAAGGGCGACCTGGTTCAGGTCATCACCGGTAAGGACAAGGGCAAGCAGGGCAAGGTCATCGTGGCCTACCCCGCTCAGGACCGCGTCCTCGTCGAGGGTGTCAACCGGGTCAAGAAGCACACCAAGGCCGGTCAGACCGCTCGCGGTTCGCAGACCGGTGGCATCGTCACGACCGAGGCCCCCATCCACGTGAGCAACGTTCAGCTCGTCGTGGAGAAGGACGGCAACAAGGTCGTCACGCGCGTCGGTTACCGCTTCGACGACGAAGGCAACAAGATCCGCGTTGCCAAGCGGACGGGTGAGGACATCTGATGGCTACCACCACCACTCCGCGTCTGAAGACGAAGTACCGCGAGGAAATCTCCGGCAAGCTGCGTGAGGAGTTCTCGTTCGAGAACGTCATGCAGATTCCCGGTCTGGTCAAGATCGTGGTCAACATGGGTGTGGGCGACGCCGCCCGCGACTCCAAGCTGATCGATGGCGCCGTGCGCGACCTCACCACGATCACCGGCCAGAAGCCGGCTGTCACCAAGGCCCGCAAGTCCATCGCGCAGTTCAAGCTGCGTGAGGGCCAGCCGATCGGCTGCCACGTCACCCTTCGTGGTGACCGGATGTGGGAGTTCCTGGACCGTACGCTGTCGCTCGCGCTGCCGCGTATCCGTGACTTCCGTGGCCTGTCGCCGAAGCAGTTCGACGGCCGTGGCAACTACACCTTCGGTCTCACGGAGCAGGTCATGTTCCACGAGATCGACCAGGACAAGATCGACCGGGTCCGGGGCATGGACATCACCGTGGTCACCACGGCGACCAATGACGACGAGGGTCGTGCCCTCCTTCGTCACCTCGGCTTCCCGTTCAAGGAGAACTGACCGTGGCGAAGAAGGCTCTGATCGCTAAGGCCGCCCGTAAGCCGAAGTTCGGCGTTCGCGGGTACACCCGCTGCCAGCGCTGCGGCCGGCCCCACTCCGTCTACCGCAAGTTCGGCCTGTGCCGCGTGTGCCTTCGTGAGATGGCTCACCGTGGCGAGCTGCCGGGCGTGACCAAGAGTTCCTGGTAAATCTCCTTCGCCCACTGGGCGTTGGGAATACCCGGAAGCTCTCGGTAAGTATCTGGTCGGCAGGAGCCCGGCTCTTCATGCCGTAGGCTTGAAGGGTTGGGCGCCTGCCGCCCTAGACCGACTTACTACGCCGTAGGTCCCCGCACCGCACCCGTCCCGCCACTGAGTGGGGAGAGGGATGGCGCATACAGGAAACCCCGGCGAGAGAGGCCGAAGGCCAATTCATGACCATGACTGATCCCATCGCAGACATGCTCACGCGTCTGCGTAACGCGAACTCGGCGTACCACGACGACGTCGTGATGCCGCACAGCAAGATCAAGTCGCACATCGCGGAGATCCTCCAGCAGGAGGGCTTCATCACGGGCTGGAAGGTCGAGGACGCCGAGGTCGGCAAGAACCTCGTCCTCGAGCTGAAGTTCGGCCCGAACCGCGAGCGCTCGATCGCCGGCATCAAGCGAATCTCGAAGCCGGGTCTGCGTGTATACGCAAAGTCCACCAACCTGCCGAAGGTCCTCGGCGGCCTGGGCGTGGCGATCATCTCCACGTCCCACGGTCTCCTGACCGGCCAGCAGGCCAGCAAGAAGGGCGTAGGTGGGGAAGTCCTCGCCTACGTCTGGTAGTCGGGAACGGAGGAATAGCTAATGTCGCGAATCGGCAAGCTCCCCATCCAGGTTCCCGCCGGTGTGGACGTCACCATCGATGGCCGCACGGTCGCAGTGAAGGGCCCCAAGGGTTCTCTCGCGCACACCGTTGCGTCGCCGATCGAGGTCACCAAGGGTGAGGACGGCGTTCTGAACGTCGTCCGCCCGAACGACGAGCGTCAGAACAAGGCCCTTCACGGCCTGTCCCGCACGCTGGTGGCGAACATGATCACCGGTGTGACCCAGGGATACACCAAGGCGCTCGAGATCAGTGGTGTCGGTTACCGCGTCCAGGCGAAGGGCTCCAACCTGGAGTTCGCCCTGGGCTACAGCCACCCGATCCTGATCGAGGCCCCGGAGGGCATCACCTTCAAGGTGGAGTCCCCCACGAAGTTCTCCGTCGAGGGCATCGACAAGCAGAAGGTCGGCGAGACCGCGGCCAAGATCCGCAAGCTGCGGAAGCCTGACCCGTACAAGGCCAAGGGCGTCAAGTACGCCGGCGAGGTCATCCGCCGCAAGGTCGGAAAGGCGGGTAAGTAGCCATGGCATACGGTGTAAAGATCGCCAAGGGCGACGCGTACAAGCGTGCAGCCCTCAAGCGTCGTCACATCCGCGTCCGCAAGCACATCTCCGGTTCGCCGGAGCGTCCGCGCTTGGTCGTGACGCGGTCCAACCGCCACATGGTCGCTCAGGTCATCGACGACATCGCGGGCCACACGCTCGCGTCGGCGTCGACCCTGGACGCGTCCATCCGTGGTGGCGAGGGCGACAAGAGCGCCCTGGCCAAGCAGGTCGGGGCCCTGGTCGCCGAGCGTGCCAAGGCCGCAGGCGTCGAGGCCGTCGTGTTTGACCGCGGTGGTAACCAGTACGCCGGGCGGATTGCCGCTCTGGCTGACGCCGCCCGTGAAGCCGGGCTGAAGTTCTAAGCCCCGGTTCCTACGCACAGCGGACGTAACAGAGAGAGGTAAATCCAATGGCTGGACCCCAGCGCCGCGGAAGCGGTGCCGGTGGCGGCGAGCGGCGGGACCGGAAGGGCCGTGACGGCGGCGCAGCTGCCGCCGAGAAGACCGCGTACGTTGAGCGCGTTGTCGCGATCAACCGCGTCGCCAAGGTTGTGAAGGGTGGTCGTCGCTTCAGCTTCACCGCGCTGGTCGTGGTGGGCGATGGTGACGGCACCGTCGGTGTCGGTTACGGCAAGGCCAAGGAAGTTCCCGCGGCCATCGCCAAGGGCGTGGAAGAAGCCAAGAAGAGCTTCTTCAAGGTTCCGCGCATCCAGGGCACCATCCCTCACCCGATCACGGGCGAGCGGGCCGCGGGTGTCGTGCTGCTGAAGCCGGCTTCCCCCGGTACCGGTGTTATCGCCGGTGGCCCGGTGCGCGCCGTTCTGGAGTGCGCCGGCGTTCACGACATCCTGTCGAAGTCGCTTGGCTCGTCCAACGCGATCAACATCGTGCACGCGACCGTGGCGGCCCTCAAGGGCCTGCAGCGTCCCGAGGAGATCGCGGCTCGCCGTGGTCTGCCCCTCGAGGATGTCGCCCCCGCGGCTCTGCTTCGTGCACGTGCGGGAGCGGGTGCGTAATGGCTCGCCTCAAGATCACGCAGACGAAGTCGTACATCGGCAGCAAGCAGAACCACCGCGACACGCTTCGTTCGCTCGGGCTCAAGCGCCTGCACGACGTGGTTGTCAAGGAGGACCGCCCCGAGTTCCGCGGAATGGTGCACACCGTCCGCCACCTCGTGACGGTTGAGGAGGTCGACTGACATGGCGGAGAACAAGCCGCTGAAGGCCCATGACCTCCGGCCCGCCCCGGGCGCCAAGACCGCCAAGACCCGTGTGGGTCGTGGTGAGGCGTCCAAGGGTAAGACCGCTGGTCGTGGTACCAAGGGCACCAAGGCCCGTTACCAGGTTCCGGAGCGCTTCGAGGGTGGGCAGATGCCCCTCCACATGCGTCTCCCGAAGCTCAAGGGCTTCAAGAACCCGTTCCGCACCGAGTACCAGGTCGTGAACCTGGACAAGCTCGCGACGCTCTACCCCGAGGGTGGAGAGGTCACCGTGGCCGACCTGGTCGCCAAGGGTGCGGTGCGCAACAACCACCTCGTCAAGGTCCTCGGACAGGGCGAGATCTCCGTGGCACTGCAGGTTTCGGTTGACGCCGTCTCCGGCTCCGCCAAGGAGAAGATTGCCGCCGCAGGCGGCACTGTCACCGAGCTCGTCTGAGACAACTCGATGGCCTGAACATCCGACCGGGGATGCCTCTCATATGGGGCATCCCCGGTTGGTCGTTCCTAGGTGGGCATGGTCGCCGGTAAGGTGGCGTGCGTTGTTGTGTGGTATCCCCCTGGGCGCCCGCCCGGGGACCTTTGACTGTTACGTATTCGTCGATCCTCAAGACCGTCACCTCTACGCATTGCGCGGGGGTCGCAGGAGGCACCGTGCTCACCGCGTTCGCCCGGGCGTTCAAGACGCCCGACCTGCGCAAGAAGCTGCTCTTCACGCTCGGCATCATCGTGCTCTACCGGCTCGGGGCACACATCCCGGTACCGGGAGTGAGCTACGAGAACGTCCAGACCTGTGTTGATCAGGCCAGCAAGGGCAACAACAGCCTCTTCGGCCTGGTGAACATGTTCAGCGGTGGTGCACTGCTGCAGATCACGATCTTCGCGCTCGGCATCATGCCGTACATCACGGCCAGCATCATTCTTCAGCTGCTGACCGTGGTGATTCCCCGACTCGAGGCGCTCAAGAAGGAGGGGCAGTCCGGTCAGACGAAGATCACGCAGTACACGCGTTATCTGACCGTCGCGCTCGCCATCCTCCAGGGCACCGGCCTGGTGGCCACCGCCACCAGTGGCGCGCTGTTCAGCGGCTGCCCGGTCGCCGACCAGATCGTGCCGAACCAGTCGATCTTCACGACCATCGTCATGGTGATCACGATGACCGCGGGTACCGCGGCCGTCATGTGGCTCGGTGAGCTCATCACCGACCGCGGCATCGGCAACGGCATGTCGATCCTGATGTTCATCTCGATCGCCGCCAGCTTCCCCGGCGCCCTGTGGGCCATCAAGACCAGCGGCAAGCTGGCCGACGGCTGGATCGAGTTCGGCACCGTCATCCTGATCGGCTTCGTGATGGTGGGCCTCGTCGTCTTCGTCGAGCAGGCCCAGCGCCGTATCCCGGTGCAGTACGCGAAGCGCATGATCGGCCGCAGGTCGTACGGCGGTACGTCGACGTACATTCCGCTGAAGGTGAATCAGGCGGGTGTGATTCCCGTCATCTTCGCTTCTTCGCTGCTCTACATCCCGGCCCTGATCGTCCAGTTCTCCAACTCCACTGCGGGCTGGGCGACCTGGATCAAGGACAACTTCGTCAAGGGCGACCACCCGTACTACATCACGGCGTACTTCCTGTTGATCGTCTTCTTCGCCTTCTTCTATGTGGCGATTTCGTTCAACCCCGAGGAAGTCGCCGACAACATGAAGAAGTATGGTGGCTTCATCCCGGGTATCCGGGCAGGTCGACCTACTGCCGAGTACCTGAGCTACGTGCTCAACAGGATCACTTGGCCGGGCTCGCTGTACCTGGGTCTGATCGCTCTGGTGCCGACGATGGCGTTGGCAGGCTTCGGTGGCGCTAACCAGAACTTCCCGTTCGGCGGGACGAGCATCCTCATCATCGTGGGTGTGGGTCTGGAGACCGTGAAGCAGATTGAGAGTCAGCTCCAGCAGCGCAATTACGAAGGGTTCCTCCGCTGATGCGAATCGTCCTCGTCGGGCCGCCCGGTGCCGGCAAGGGAACGCAGGCTGCGTACCTTGCCAAGAACCTGTCGATTCCGCAGATCTCCACGGGCGATCTCTTCCGTGCCAACATCAGCCAGGGCACCGACCTTGGCAAGCAGGCCCGCGCCTTCATGGACGCGGGGCAGTTGGTGCCGGACGAGGTCACCATCGGGATGGCCAAGGACCGCATGTCTCAGCCGGACGCCGAGAACGGCTTCCTGCTGGACGGCTTCCCGCGCAATGTGGGTCAGGCCGAGGCTCTTGACGCCATGCTCAAGGACGAGGGCACCAAGCTGGACGCGGTCCTGGACCTGGAGGTCCCCGAGGACGAGGTGGTCAAGCGCATCGCCGGCCGCCGGATCTGCCGGAACGACGGCTCGCACGTCTTCCACGTGACGTACAACCCGCCTGAGACCGAGGGCGTCTGCGACACCTGCGGCGGCGAGCTGTACCAGCGCGACGACGACACCGAGGAAACGGTTCGTACCCGGCTGGAGGTCTACCACACGCAGACCGAGCCGATCATCGACTACTACAGGGCCCAGAACCTGGTGGTCACCATCTCCGCGCTCGGCAAGGTCACCGATGTGACCGAGCGGGCGATGGAGGCTCTGAAGTCCGACGAGGGCTGAGAGAAGAACTCCGTAGTACTTGTGCAGTCGGCCGCGGCGTCCATGGGCGCCGCGGCCGACTGTTTGCGCCGTATCGTTGAGTACGCCGCACACCCCCTCACACCGCTCACCGTTCGATGCAGTCCGATGCAGAGAGGCGCCGCGCAATGGTGCAGATCAAGACCCCCGAGCAGATCGCGAAGATGCGTGAGGCGGGGCTGGTGGTCGCTGCCATTCACGCGGCCACCCGCGAGGCGGCGGTCCCCGGCGCCACCACGCTGGACCTGGACCAGGTCGCGCGCAAGGTGATCGCCGATCACGGAGCGAAGTCGAACTTCCTCGGGTACGGCGGGTTCCCCGCGACCATCTGCACCTCGGTCAACGAGGTCGTCGTCCATGGCATCCCGGACGACAAGACCGTCCTCAAGGACGGCGACATCATCTCCATCGACGCGGGCGCGATCGTCGACGGGTGGCACGGCGACGCCGCGTACACGTCCTTCGTCGGCACAGGTCACGCTCCGGAGCTGATCGAGCTCTCCCGGGTGACCGAGGAGTCCATGTGGGCCGGTATCGCCGCGATGAAGGTGAACAACCGCCTCGTCGACATCTCGAAGGCGATCGAGTCCTACATCCGCCGCCAGCCCCGCCCCGCCACCGGCAAGTACGGAATCATCGAGGACTACGGCGGCCACGGCATCGGCACCGAGATGCACATGGACCCGCACCTGCTGAACTATGTCGCCCGCAAGCGTGGCAAGGGCATCAAGCTCGTGCCCGGCGTCTGCCTGGCGATCGAGCCGATGGTCTCGCTCGGTACGGCGCAGACCGAGGTGCTCCAGGACGACTGGACGGTCATCACGACGGACGGAACCTGGTCCTCCCACTGGGAGCACTCGATCGCCCTCACCGAGCAGGGCCCCCTGGTCCTGACGGCCCCCGACTGCGGCAAGGCGAAGCTGGCGCAGTACGGGATCGAGGCGGCACCGGACCCGCTGGGCTGATCGCTCACCCGGCGGACGGAGTCCGGCGCAGCCGGCCGAGGCCTGTGAGGCGCCCCGGCGCCGAGCCCGCGAGGGTTGCGTGAAGGAGGGGCCGGGATCGAGGCGGCACCGGACCCTTCCCCGAGGTCTCAAGGACCAGGGGAGACCCCATCGGCTGATCCCGGACTGCTGGGTTGATTTGACCCCCTTGTAGAGGTCTAAGGATCTCCGGGGGTGGGCAAACTTGACGGATTCGTGTTTTGGGGTCCGCTGACGTAGACTGACTCGTCGGCTCTCGTGCATCAGTGTGTCCGCATACGGTGCCGGAAGTCGATCAAGGTAGCCGATTCGAAAGGCGAAGCGTGGCCAAGAAGCAAGGTGCCATCGAGATTGAGGGCACCGTGATCGAGTCCCTCCCGAACGCCATGTTCAAGGTGGAACTCCAGAACGGTCACAAGGTCCTCGCGCACATCAGCGGCAAGATGCGGATGCACTACATCCGAATTCTTCCGGATGACCGGGTCGTCGTGGAGCTCTCTCCGTACGACCTGACGCGTGGCCGGATCGTCTACCGCTACAAGTAGATCTTGCCCGCACCCCGCTTCGGCGTGGTGATGGCACTGACCCGGAGAACCTGACATCCCATGAAGGTCAAGCCGAGCGTCAAGAAGATCTGCGACAAGTGCAAGGTGATCCGCCGTCACGGTCGGGTCATGGTCATCTGCGACAACCTGCGCCACAAGCAGCGCCAGGGCTGACGCACGACCCCCTGCATCTCGCAGTACTTCGCGCGACGCACGTAAAACGTACATACGCAGAGTCCGTCCAAGCCTCGGCTGACGACACCTCCGGCGGGGGCCGGGGACCCGGGCGTACCACCTCTCGTCACGAGAGGTCGGCGATCGGGAGTGGCGCTGCGGAAGACCCCCGAAATAACAACTGGAGCCATTGAATGGCACGCGTTTCAGGTGTTGACATCCCGCGCGAAAAGCGCGTGGAGGTTGCCCTCACCTACGTCTTCGGTATCGGGCGTACCCGGTCCAAGGAGATTCTCGCCACCACTGGCGTGAACCCGAACACCCGCGTTCGTGACCTGGCCGAAGAGGACCTGGTCAAGATCCGCGAGTACGTGGACGCCAACCTCCGCACCGAGGGTGACCTCCGTCGCGAGATCCAGGCCGACATCCGCCGCAAGGTCGAGATCGGCTGCTACCAGGGCCTGCGTCACCGCCGCGGCCTGCCGGTCCACGGCCAGCGCACCAGCACGAACGCTCGTACCCGCAAGGGCCCGCGTCGCGCGATCGCCGGTAAGAAGAAGCCGGGCAAGAAGTAGTCCTCAGCGGACGCACTGCGGGCGTCCGGCCCACCGGTCATCCGCAGCAACCAGCGGTCTTCGCTGTAGGACCGATCACCTCCCCTCTCCATCTGGAGTCAAGACATGCCCCCCAAGGGTCGTCAGGGCGCAGCCAAGAAGGTGCGTCGCAAGGAAAAGAAGAACGTCGCTCACGGCCACGCGCACATCAAGAGCACGTTCAACAACACGATCGTCTCGATCACGGACCCCTCGGGCAACGTGATCTCCTGGGCCTCCGCCGGCCACGTCGGCTTCAAGGGTTCGCGCAAGTCCACCCCCTTCGCCGCGCAGATGGCCGCCGAGTCGGCCGCCCGCCGCGCGCAGGAGCACGGCATGCGCAAGGTTGACGTCTTCGTCAAGGGTCCGGGCTCCGGCCGCGAGACCGCGATCCGTTCGCTCCAGGCCACTGGCCTGGAGGTCGGTTCGATCCAGGACGTCACCCCCACTCCGCACAACGGATGCCGGCCGCCCAAGCGTCGCCGCGTCTGATTCCGTCTGAGGCTACGGAGACAACTGGAAAATGGCGCGATACACCGGGGCCGACTGCAAGCGTTGCCGTCGGGAGAAGCAGAAGCTGTTCCTCAAGGGCAGCAAGTGCGAGAGCGCGAAGTGCCCGATCGAGATCCGTCCTTACCCCCCGGGTGAGCACGGACGCGGGCGCACCAAGGACAGCGAGTACCTTCTTCAGCTTCGTGAGAAGCAGAAGTGCTCGCGTATCTACGGTGTTCTTGAACGACAGTTCGTGAACTACTACAAGGAAGCGAACCAGAAGTCCGGCAAGACCGGTGAGAACCTTCTGCGCATCCTTGAGACCCGCCTCGACAACGTGGTCTACCGGGCAGGCTTCGCCAAGTCCCGCGACCACGCCCGTCAGCTGGTGCGTCACGGACACATCGCCGTGAACGGCACGAAGACCGACATTCCGTCGGCCCGCGTCGCCGCGAACGACGTCATCGAGGTTCGCCAGAAGTCCAAGGCCCTGACCCCCTTCCAGGTGGCCCGGGCCGAGGCCGGCGAGCGCACCGTACCGGCGTGGCTCGAAGCCGTGCCGTCGACGATGCGGATCCTCGTGCACTCCCTGCCCGAGCGCCAGGTGATCGATACCCAGGTGCAGGAGCAGTTGATCGTCGAGCTCTACTCCAAGTAGCAGCTCGTGGGTCCGGGCGGTACGGCTCTTTCGGGTCGTGCCGCCCGTACCCTTGTCAGTATCTGGGGGCGTCAAATAGTGGGCGCCCACGACTGAAGGAACGCAACATGCTTATCGCTCAGCGTCCGTCGCTGACCGAAGAGGTCGTTGACGAGTTCCGCTCCCGGTTCGTCATCGAGCCGCTGGAGCCGGGTTTCGGCTACACCCTCGGCAACTCTCTTCGCCGTACGCTCCTCTCCTCGATCCCCGGCGCTGCTGTCACCAGCATCCGGATCGACGGTGTCCTGCACGAGTTCACCACCGTGCCGGGCGTCAAGGAGGACGTCACCGACCTCATCCTCAACATCAAGCAGCTGGTCGTCTCCTCGGAGCACGACGAGCCGGTCGTGATGTACCTGCGCAAGCAGGGTCCCGGCCTGGTCACCGCTGCTGACATCGCCCCGCCGGCCGGTGTCGAGGTCCACAACCCGGACCTGGTCCTGGCCACGCTGAACGGCAAGGGCAAGCTGGAGATGGAGCTGACCGTCGAGCGCGGTCGCGGCTACGTCTCCGCCGTCCAGAACAAGCAGGCGGGCCAGGAGATCGGCCGTATCCCGGTCGACTCCATCTACTCGCCGGTGCTCAAGGTCACGTACAAGGTCGAGGCGACCCGTGTCGAGCAGCGCACCGACTTCGACAAGCTGATCGTCGACGTCGAGACCAAGCAGGCCATGCGTCCCCGCGACGCCATGGCGTCGGCCGGTAAGACCCTGGTCGAGCTGTTCGGTCTGGCGCGCGAGCTCAACATCGACGCCGAGGGCATCGACATGGGCCCGTCCCCGACGGACGCCGCGCTCGCTGCCGATCTGGCGCTGCCGATCGAGGAGCTCGAGCTCACGGTCCGTTCGTACAACTGCCTCAAGCGCGAGGGCATCCACTCCGTGGGTGAGCTCGTGGCTCGTTCCGAGGCCGACCTGCTCGACATCCGCAACTTCGGTGCGAAGTCGATCGACGAGGTCAAGGCGAAGCTGGCCGGTATGGGCCTGGCGCTCAAGGACAGCCCGCCCGGATTCGACCCGACGGCCGCGGCCGACGCGTTCGGCGCCGATGACGACGCGGATGCCGGTTTCGTGGAGACCGAGCAGTACTGATTCGCCTCCGGCTGGGGTGCCCGGGTTTTCTGGGCGCCCCGGACCGGGGTGAGGGCTTTGTCCTCAATCGCCGGACGGGCTTGATTTTGGGCTCGGGCGTGAGGGTATTGCCCTCAATCGCCGGACGGGCTTGATTCGATCATGGCCCGGTCGGCTCTTGATCTTCCGTGTGGCGTCCGCTGCACGGGAACTGACACCGGTACCTGATACGGCCGGTGCAGCACACAAGGAGAAAAACCATGCCGAAGCCCGCCAAGGGTGCCCGTCTGGGCGGCAGCGCTGCGCACGAGAAGCTTCTTCTCATCAACCTTGCGAAGGCGCTGTTCGAGCACGGCCGCATCACCACGACCGAGGCCAAGGCCCGCCGCCTGCGTCCGGTCGCCGAGCGTTTCATCACCAAGGCGAAGAAGGGCGACATCCACAACCGTCGCCTGGTGCTGCAGTCGATCACGGACAAGGGCATCGTTCACACGCTCTTCACCGAGATCGCTCCGCGGTACGAGAACCGCCCCGGTGGTTACACCCGCATCACCAAGATCGGCAACCGTCGTGGCGACAACGCCCCGATGGCCGTCATCGAGCTGGTCGAGGCGCTGACCGTGGCCCAGCAGGCCGCCGGTGAGGCCGAGGCCGCGACCAAGCGTGCGGTCAAGGAAGACGCCCTCAAGAAGGACGAGGCTCCGGCCGAGGTCGTCGAGGACGCCAAGCCGGCCGAGGCCGACGCGGAGTCCAAGGACGCCTGAGCGTTCTGAGACCACTGGACGGGCCCGCATCACCCTTCGGGGCGGTGCGGGCCCGTTCCGTATGTACTGGCAGAAAAGGACATCCTTCGGTGAGTGACGAAGTAGAGCCCGGCTTCGTACGGGTGCGGCTGGACCTGGCGTACGACGGCAAGGACTTCTCCGGCTGGGCCAAGCAGACCTCCAGGCGGACCGTCCAGGGGGAGATCGAGGACGCGCTGCGGACCGTGACGCGGTCCACGCGGACGTACGACCTGACGGTTGCCGGGCGCACCGATGCCGGGGTGCATGCCCGGGGCCAGGTCGCCCATGTCGATCTGCCGGACGAGGTGTGGGCCGAGCACGCGGACAAGCTGCTGCGGCGGATGGCCGGACGGATGGCGCCCGATGTACGGATCTGGCGGATCGCCCGGGCGCCGGCCGGGTTCAATGCCCGGTTCTCGGCGCTGTGGCGTCGTTACGCGTACCGCGTCGCCGATCGCGCCGGTGGGGTGGATCCGCTGTTGCGCGGTCATGTGCTGTGGCACGACCGGCCGTTGGACGTCGATGCCATGAACGAGGCGGCGGCCCGGATGGTCGGGGAGCACGACTTCGCCGCGTACTGCAAGAAACGCGAGGGCGCGACGACCATCCGTACGCTGCAGAAGCTGAGTTGGATACGGGACGAGGCGTCCGGGATCATGACGGCGACCGTGCAGGCCGACGCGTTCTGCCACAACATGGTGCGGGCGCTGATCGGTGCGGCGCTTTTCGTCGGGGACGGTCGCCGTCCGGCCGAGTGGCCCGCACAGGTGCTGGCGGCACGGGTGCGGGATCCCGGCGTGCATGTGGTGCGTCCCCATGGGCTGACGCTGGAGGAAGTGGCGTACCCGGCCGACGAGTTGCTGGCCGCTCGCTCCAAGGAGGCGCGCAATGTGCGCACGCTTCCCGGAGCCGGCTGCTGCTGAGAGCCGCCGGGCAGGCAGGGCCGGGCCGTCAGCTCGCGGCTCTGCCGTGCGCCCGGCGTCGCTGCCGCCAGGCCCCCGTCAGCCGGGCCGCCAGGAACAGGGCCGCGAGCGTGGCTGTCGTCGCTCGGAGCGGGCGGGTGTCCGGGGCCGCCCATCCGTGGACCGTGGCTGCCGTGCACAGCAGCAGGCCCAGGATGCGCAGCAGCCACCAGCGCGGTGGGCGGTGTTCGTAGCTGTCCGGGGGCGACGGGTGTTCGCCGTCCTGGGTGGTCATCGAGGAGCGCATGCCGGCCAGCAGGCCGCGGCGGGTGAGGACCTGGGCGTGGGGGAGGGTGTCGAGGACTTCCGGGCGGTCGCCGAAGCCCGGAGGCAGCGGGGGCAGGGACAGGGCCGCCAGGAGATCCGACTGGTGCCGGGGCGGGTTGCCCGTGGAGCGGAGGATGTGGGTCAGCGGGCGTGGGTCCGTGAGGGCGAAGGCGCGGGACAGGGCTTCCGCCGTGGCGGTGACCGTGGCGTGGTCGGGGGCCGGGGACGTGGCGTTCCACTCGTGGGTGGCCAGGGGCCTGCCCTTGAGGAACAGGGTGAGCCCGCAGCGTTCGGGCGTGCGGCGCAGGACCAGCGTGGGCCACTTCTCGCCGGTGGTGAAGTTGTCCGCCGCCGTGGTCAGCGGGTCGTCCGTGGAGAGGACCGAGCGTTTGGCGGGCCGGGGTTCCGGGACTGCCTCGACGTAGGTGTGGGTGGCGGTCGCAGGGGCGGTGCGGAGCGAGACGCCGCACATCAGTGCCGCCTGCGCCACGTCCGCCGGGCGGGCCGCCGCTATCGCGACCGCGCACGGGGCGCCCGGTGTCCAGGCGGGGGTGGCTGAGGGGGCGGTGCGGGGCTGCGGGGGACGGCCGAAGAACGGGGTCCGTGTCGCCACGTGGATGCGGACGCCCGACCGGGTCTCCAGGAACTCCTGGCGCGGGTCGTCGCCGAAGTACCCCCAGGGGTACTTGGTGGCATGGACGCCGATGCTGCGAAAGGCGTCCAGTGCTTCGTCCCAGCGCTCCGTACGCAGCAGCATCAGGGCCAGGTGGTTGCGGAAGCCGGCCGCCTCGTGGCTGCCCGGTTCGTACGCGGCCGAGAGCTCCAGGGCGAGGGCGACCGCCGCCGCGACGCGGGGCGCGTACGGGTCGGGGTCGGCCGGTACGCCGGGGGAGGGGGACACGACCACGTACTCCAGCGCCGCGAACAGCGGCAGTGCGTGCAGCTTCGAACCGGGCGGGGCCGTATCGGCCGCGCTCTCGGCGAAGCCGAACATCTCCTCGTGCGAACCCCACCACTTCGCGCACAGGTACTGGAGGGCCGCGGCATGGCATCCGTAATGGTGCGGGTCGCGTGCCAGGGCGTGCGCCCAGTACTCGTCGAAGACATCGCGCGGGGCCTGGCTGCCCCTGGCGTGGGTCAGGGCGATGCGCCACGGCACGGGGTCGGCGGGGTTGAGTTCGGCCGCCCTGCCGATCACCGGGGCCGCGTCCTCCAACAGCGCGAAGAAGGCCCGGAACTGGTCGCGCGAGACATGCCTGGCGCGTTCCGCCGTACGCATCTCCCAGGCCCGGTCGATGGAGAGGTCCGCCCGGACCAGAGCCGCGTCCGGGTCCTCGGGGGATTCGGCCAGCCAGGCGTCCAGCCAGCCGGGGTTGTGCAGGGTGGCCTCGGCGAGACGGGACACGTAACCGTCCCTCAGTTCCCACTGGGTGTGCTCACGGGTCGCGGCGAGCAGCTCGCGGGCAGGGCCGTGGTCGCCCTCGGCAGCCGAGGTCAGAGCGGTACGCAGTGCGGCGTCCGGGGCGTCGACGACCACGGCCTCGTCCGGCGGCAGATCGGCACCGATGGCCGCGCTGTGGCGCAGCACGCGGGGAAGGGTGAGGAGGAACGGAAGGCGCACGAGATCCCCGGGCCGGGTCAGCCGGCGGGTGCGGTGGCTGCAGCCGATGCCTGGAGCTCGCCGCGGTGGCGGATCTGACGGAACGTGAAGTTCGTCAGGTCGTCACCGGTGGCGTAGGCGTTCTTGTCGGACGTGGTGACGTTCTTGCCGCTGGTGTACCCGCTGATGGTGAAGTAGGCGTAGCGGCCGTAGGAGTTGGCGGTACGGCGGCAGACCGATCCGGTGCGGCAGAAGGCCGGTACACCCGAGCCGCTCAGTGTGGCGATGCTGCCGCTGGACTGCTGGGCCGCCCTCTTGGCCCGGGCTTCCGTCTTGAAGACCGCGAGGCCGACGGTGACGGCGACGCCGTCCTTGCTGTACGTGGCCCGGATGACCTGGTCGCAGCCGTTGTTGACGAGGATCGAGCCGAGCGCGCCCTTGGTGGTCGCGGCACAGCTCTTCGTCTGCTGTGTCGCGCCCTTGACGTAGACGTGGTTGCCCATCGTCAGCTTCTTGCCGGGGAAGAACGCGTCGACGGTGATCGGCGCCTTGTCCTTCTTGACGTCGGATATGTAGTCCTTCGGGTCCGGCGGGGGCGGTGGTGCCACCGAGGAGAAGGATGGTTCGGGCTCGGCGGTGTTGTTCGGCAGATCGGTCGGTGCCGGCAGCTCGCTCGCGTTCTTGCCGGAGCCGGTGGAGCTGTTGTTGTTGGTCGAGATGACCGCCGTCGCCACGATCGCGCCGACCGCCGCGGTGGCGAGCACGCCGCCGCCGATGAGCAGCCACTTCTTGCGGCGGCCGCGCGCGGCGGACTCGTCGGCCAGCGCTGCCCAGTCCGGAGTCTGTGTGTCCCCTGGCCCCCAGGAGGGCCCCCCTTGCCCAAAGCTCATGCGGCGAATCCTAGACGGAACGTAAACCGGTTGGGCCAGGGCTTCGCGGCCCGTGACAATGCTGTGCATGGGACATCTTGAAGCGGGCCATCTTGAGTACTACCTACCGGACGGGCGGGTGCTGCTCGGCGATGCTTCGTTCCGGGTCGCGGACGGGGCCGTGGTCGCCCTCGTGGGGGCGAACGGTGCCGGAAAGACCACATTGCTGAGGCTGCTCGCCGGGGAGCTCCAGCCGCACGGCGGGTCCGTGTCGGTGAGCGGTGGGCTCGGGGTGATGCAGCAGTTCGTGGGCTCCGTGCGGGACGAGCGTACGGTCCGGGATCTGCTGGTCTCCGTCGCCCAGCCCCGTATCCGGGAGGCGGCCCTGGCGGTCGACAAGGCGGAGGAGCTGATCCTCACCGTCGACGACGAGGCCGCGCAGATGAAGTACGCGCAGGCCCTGAGCGACTGGGCGGAGGCCCGCGGGTACGAGGCCGAGACGGTGTGGGACATGTGCACCATGGCCGCGCTCGGTGTTCCGTACGAGAAGGCGCAGTGGCGCGAGGTGCGCACGCTGTCCGGCGGTGAGCAGAAGCGGCTGGTGCTTGAGGCGCTGCTGCGCGGGCCGGACGAGGTGCTGCTGCTCGACGAGCCGGACAACTATCTCGACGTCCCCGGAAAGCGGTGGCTGGAGGAGAAGCTGAGGGAGACCCGTAAGACGGTCCTCTTCGTCTCCCACGACCGGGAGCTGCTGTCCAGGGCCGCCGAGAAGATCGTCAGCGTCGAGCCGAGCCCGGCGGGCAGCGACGTGTGGGTGCACGGCGCCGGTTTCGATACGTACCACCAGGCCCGCAAGGACCGGTTCGCCCGGTTCGAGGAGCTGCTGCGGCGCTGGGAGGAGGAGCACGCCCGGTTGAAGGCGCTGGTCCACCGGCTCCGGCAGCAGGCGGCGATCAGCCCCGACATGGCGTCCCGCTACCGGGCGATGCAGACCCGCTTCAAGAAGTTCGAGGACGCGGGACCTCCGCCGGAGCCGCCGCGCGAGCAGGACATCAAGATGCGGCTGCGCGGCGGCCGGACCGGCGTACGGGCGGTGACCTGCAAGAACCTTGAGCTGACCGGGCTGATGAAGCCCTTCGACCTGGAGATCTTCTACGGGGAGCGGGTCGCCGTCCTCGGCTCGAACGGCTCCGGGAAGTCGCACTTCCTGCGGCTGCTGGCGGGCGAGCCGGTGGCGCACACGGGGGAGTGGAAGCTCGGGGCGCGCGTCGTACCGGGTCACTTCGCGCAGACGCACGCCCATCCGGAGCTGCTGGGCCACACGCTCGTCGAGATCCTGTGGACCGAGCATGCCAAGGACCGGGGCGGGGCGATGTCCGTGCTGCGGCGGTACGAGCTGGAGCGGCAGGGCGACCAGCCGTTCGAGAAGCTGTCCGGCGGGCAGCAGGCGCGGTTCCAGATCCTGCTCCTGGAGCTGGCCGGCACGACCGCACTGTTGCTGGACGAGCCGACGGACAACCTGGACCTGGAGTCGGCGGAGGCCCTGCAGGACGGGCTGGAGGCGTACGACGGGACGGTGATGGCCGTCACGCACGACCGGTGGTTCGCGAAGTCCTTCGACCGGTATCTGGTGTTCGGCTCGGACGGCGTCGTACGGGAGACGACGGAGCCGGTGTGGGACGAGCGGAGGGTCGAGCGAGTGCGGTGACGCTCCGCTGGGGGTGGCGGGGTGCCGGGGCGCTCACCCGTCCGCTGCAGACCGGTGACGACGACACGGATTCTGTCCAAGCGGGGAGTCGCCGTGTCGGAGCAGGTGCGGGAGCGGATCGTTTCTTGCGCTGATCCGGATGTGTTGAGCGACTGGTTCGACCGGTCGTTGACGGCCGAGCTCGCCGAGGACCTGTTCGTGGCGACCGGGGCCTGACTCCGGGGCGGCTGAGAGCCAGGCTTCGGGGCGGCCGAAAGCCTGGCCGGGCCCCGGGTTCGGGGGCTGTTTTGACCCGCACGGGGGAGCGACGGTATTCTTCTGGTTTGTTATGCGTATTGGCTTGGTCGTTCTCACGCGAGGGGCCCTTACGCCGGTCCACCGGGCCGATGACCAGCGGCAGGCACTCGGGTTGCGTCCCCGCAGCGCCGCCAAGGCTGGTGTGATCGTCCGGGTGGCCTTGTCAGGACTCACTCACTGAAGAAGCGAAGGCTACGACCGTGCGTACGTACAGCCCCAAGCCCGGCGATGTGACGCGCCAGTGGCACATCATTGACGCGCAGGACATCGTCCTGGGTCGTCTGGCCACCACGGCTGCGAACCTCCTCCGCGGCAAGCACAAGGCGATTTACGCCCCCCACATGGACATGGGCGACTTCGTCATCATCATCAACGCCGAGAAGGTTCACCTCTCCGGCAACAAGAAGACCCAGAAGATGGCGTACCGCCACTCCGGGTTCCCGGGTGGTCTCCGCTCCGTCCGTTACGACGAGCTGCTCGCCAAGAGCCCCGAGAAGGCTGTCGAGAAGGCCATCAAGGGCATGATCCCCAAGAACACCCTGGGCCGTCAGATGCTCTCGAAGCTCAAGGTCTACGCGGGCGACCAGCACCCGCACGCTGCTCAGCAGCCGGTCCCGTTCGAGATCACCCAGGTCGCGCAGTAGTTCCGGCCTCCCCCTAAGACCAAAAGAAAGATCTGAGGAGAATCGTGGCCGAGACCACTGTTGAGAACCCCGTCGAGGGCACCGAGGGCGAAGAGGTTTTCGCTGAGGTGACCACCTTCGAGTCCGAGGTTCCCGTCGAGGGCGAGTACACCAGCGAGTCGCTGGCTTCCCGCTTCGGCGACCCGCAGCCCGCCGCCGGCCTTGGCCGTCGGAAGAACGCCATCGCCCGCGTCCGGATCGTTCCGGGCACCGGCAAGTGGAAGATCAACGGTCGCACCCTTGAGGACTACTTCCCCAACAAGGTGCACCAGCAGGAAGTCAACGAGCCCTTCAAGGTGCTCGAGCTCGACAACCGCTACGACGTCATCGCCCGCATCTCGGGTGGCGGCGTCTCGGGTCAGGCCGGCGCCCTGCGCCTCGGTGTGGCCCGTGCGCTGAACGAGGCGGACGTGGACAACAACCGCGCCCCGCTGAAGAAGGCCGGCTTCCTCTCCCGCGACGACCGTGCGGTCGAGCGCAAGAAGGCCGGTCTCAAGAAGGCCCGTAAGGCCCCGCAGTACAGCAAGCGCTAAACCGCCTGCTCATCTGCTTTACACGTTCGCCCCGGCGGCACACCTCGTGCTTGCCGGGGCGTTCGTCTATCGGCACCCTCGGGCGTATAACGGCATAAGACGTTCATACGCTTGCATACGCAGCGTTGTGTTGCGTTGCCCGGCGATGGATGCGCCGCACTGTGCGTCGCATCGTGTTGCTGTGTTGCGTTGCTTTGGTTTGCTTTGGCTTGGTTCGGTTTGCGGTTTCGGAGCATCTTCGGAGGACACCAGTGGGACGACTCTTCGGCACGGACGGTGTGCGCGGTGTCGCCAATGCGGATCTGACGGCCGAGCTGGCGCTCGGTCTCTCGGTCGCTGCGGCGCATGTGCTTGCCGAGGCGGGCACCTTTGAGGGGCATCGGCCGACAGCCGTGGTCGGACGTGACCCACGTGCCTCCGGAGAGTTCCTGGAGGCCGCCGTCGTGGCAGGTCTCGCCAGTGCCGGTGTGGACGTCCTGCGGGTCGGTGTGCTGCCCACCCCTGCGGTGGCGTACCTCACCGGCGCGCTGGGCGCCGACCTCGGCGTGATGCTCTCCGCCAGCCACAACGCCATGCCGGACAACGGTGTCAAGTTCTTCGCCCGTGGCGGTCACAAGCTCGCCGACGAGCTCGAGGACCGGATCGAGACGGTCTACGAGCAGCACCGCACCGGTGCGCCCTGGGCGCGTCCGACGGGCGCAGGGGTGGGCCGGGTCACCGACTACACCGAGGGCTTCGACCGGTACGTCGCCCACCTCATCACCGTCCTCCCGAACCGGCTCGACGGGCTGAAGGTCGTCCTCGACGAGGCGCACGGCGCGGCCTCCCGGGTCTCGCCCGAGGCCTTCACGCGGGCCGGCGCCGAGGTGATCACGATCGGTGCCGATCCGGACGGTCTGAACATCAACGACGGCTGCGGCTCCACCCACCTGGATCTGCTGAAGGCCGCCGTCGTCGAGCACGGCGCCGACCTCGGCGTCGCGCACGACGGCGACGCCGACCGCTGCCTCGCCGTGGACGCCACGGGCGCGGAGGTCGACGGCGACCAGATCCTGGCCGTACTGGCCCTCGCCATGCGCGAGGCCGGTCAGCTGCGCAAGGACACCGTGGTCGGCACGGTCATGTCCAACCTCGGCTTCAAGATCGCGATGGAGCGGGAGGGCATCCAGCTCGTCCAGACAGCCGTCGGCGACCGTTACGTACTGGAGTCGATGAAGGCCGAGGGCTATGCGCTGGGCGGCGAGCAGTCCGGCCATGTCATCGTCCTGGACCACGCCACGACCGGCGACGGCACGCTGACCGGCCTGATGCTGGCGGCCCGGGTCGCCGCCACCGGCCGTACGCTCGCCGAGCTGGCCGGGGTCATGCAGCGGCTGCCGCAGCTGCTGATCAACGTCCCCGACGTCGACAAGTCCCGGGTCGGGACCTCCCCGGAGCTGGCCGCGGCGGTCGCCGAGGCCGAGCGCGAGCTGGGCTCCACCGGGCGCGTACTGCTGCGCCAGTCGGGCACGGAGCCGCTGGTACGGGTCATGGTCGAGGCGGCCGACATCGACCAGGCACGGGCTGTCGCCGAACGGCTGGCCGATGTGGTGAAGTCCGCACTCGGTTAGTCCGCACTCGGTGGGTCCGGGCCCGGTTGGTCGGTGCTCGGCCGGCCGATGTGGGGACGTCCGCACTCGGCCGGCCCGGGTTGGGCTGGTCCGCGCACTCGGCTGGTCCGCGTACTCGGCCGGTCCGGGCCCGGTCGGCCCGCAGCCGGCCGGCCCATTGCCCCGGTCGGCCTGCTCGCGCGTTATTTATTCGCCGGACGGGCTCGCAACGTAGCCCGTCCGGCGGCGGTGCGCCGCCCACAGGGCCTCGTCCGTACGGCCGGCGGGGACGATCAGGCGCAGATGCAGCACGCGGCCGCTCCCAGGGGACTCGGAGGGTCAGAGTTTGCGCAGGGACAGCCGCTGGACCTTGTGGTCCGGCCCCTTGCGCAGCACCAGAGTGGCACGGCCCCGGGTGGGCGCGACGTTCTCCACCAGGTTGGGCTTGTTGATGGTCCGCCACATCGTCGCCGCGTACTCCATGGCCTCCTCCTCGGAGACCTGGGTGTACTTGCGGAAGTACGAGAACGGGTTCTGGAACGCCGTCTCACGCAGCTTCCGGAACCGGTTGAGATACCAGGTCTCGATGTCCTCGGCCCGCGCGTCCACGTACACACTGAAGTCGAAGTAGTCGGCGAGCCCGACCCTCGTCCGCCCGTCCTTGCCGGGCAGCGCGGGCTGCAGCACGTTCAGTCCCTCGACGATCAGGATGTCGGGACGGCGTACGGTGAGCCGCTCGCCCGGCACGATGTCGTAGATCAGATGCGAGTAGACGGGCGCCGTCACCTCGTCCTTGCCGGCCTTGATGTCGGCGACGAAACGGGTCAGGGCCCGCCGGTCGTACGACTCGGGGAACCCCTTGCGCGACATCAGCCCGCGCGACTGGAGCTCCTTCATCGGCAGCAGGAACCCGTCCGTGGTGACGAGCTCCACCCGCGGATGCTCGGGCCAGCGGGCCAGCAGCGCCTGGAGGATACGGGCGCTGGTGGACTTGCCGACCGCGACACTGCCGGCGACCCCTATGACGAACGGGGTGCCACGCTGCGCGCCGTGCCCGTTGCCCGCGTCCCCGAGAAAGGTGTTCAGGGCGCCACGTAGACCCGAGGTGGCCTGGACATAGAGGTTGAGGAGCCGGGAGAGCGGCAGGTAGACGTCCCGTACCTCGTCGAGGTCGATGACGTCCCCGAGCCCGCGCAGCTGCTCCACCTCGTCGGCGGTCAGCGGCAACGGCGTCTTGTCGCGCAGAGCGCTCCACTCGGCACGCGACAGATCGACATACGGCGTCGCTGCGTGCTCGGCACGTCGGTGGGTGCTGCTCCGTGGCGGCGAAGTGATCACGTGTTCATTGTTGCGGGAGTTTTAACGGAGTGGGGGGTGGGGTCGGTCACGTGCAGGGACGGCGGGGCTCGTTCCGGGCTGCCGGTACCGGTTACGGCTGGGTGTGCACTCAGCACGACCGCGGTCCTGCCCGACATCCGGCGCTTCGGTGGATGGGGCGGAGGCGGCCCGGGAGCCGGCTGAGAAGGCCGGAGGTCCCATGGTGGGCGCGTCGGTGCGGCTGGTCCCTCGGCGCTGGACATGCGCTCCTGCCTCCGGGTTCTCGGCCGGAGGGCTGACATCCGGCAGCGACATGATGCACCCGCGGGTACCTGCCGCTGTCGGCAGGGGCCGGTGTCCGCACCCCTGTAGCGGACACCGGCCCCGGTTCGCGGCCCCGGGTGGGTCAGGGCTTCTCGCCCTTGGTGTCGACGACGACTGTCTCGACCCGGGCTTCACTCATCGTGATCTGCCCGGCCTCGAACTTCTCCGACGGAAATTTCACCTTGCCCACGGAGGGCGTGTACTCGTAGTCCTCGGTGACCACGAAGCGCATCCCGGCGTAGCCGAAGTCCTGCGGGTCGAGGAGGATCTCCCGCTGTTCGTGCCTGCCGTCCTCCTTCCGGGTGATGGCAATGGCTTCGCGTCCGGCGGCGTCCTTCACCAGGTGGTCGGTGACATGGACACCGGGGACGGTGGCCAGGGCACGGTAGATCCGGGCGAGGGCGGCCGGTGCGATCGGGTACGCCTCGACCATCAGCCCCATCGCGCGGAAGCTGTGCTGAGCCTGCCCCTCCGGCGGGTTCTCGGCGGTGTGGCCCGTCGGGTAGAACGAACGGACCTTCGCCAGCAGGCGCGCCGGGTCGTCGGGCAGCTCATTGGCGGCCCGGTAGACCTGGCGGGACGTGCGGTAGTCGTCGTCCTTGCCGTTCTTCGCCGCGGCGGAGTTGTCGTACGGGACCCAGGAGTCGGGGTCGTACTCGAAGCGGCCGGCGTTCGAGCCCTCCGGCTGGGCCATCACCGTCTTCGTGTAGATCCACTGGTCGTCGCGCGGCTCCGGTGCGGCCGGCTGCTTCTCCAGTGCGTCGGCGGCCCGGTTCAGTACCTCGGCCGGGCTGCTCAGCCGCAGGGTTCCCGTGGTCGAAGCAGGTCCGGAGCGGTCGGGGGCGGCGGCGCCGACGAGCTGGGTGCCGAGCACGGCCGCCACGGTGATCGCCGCGGCCGCGCCGACCGAAGCGATCCGCCAGTCGGCCTTCAGCCGGCGGACACGGCGGCCCGAGGCGACGGCCTCGGTGAGCCGCAGCCGGCCCGGGGCGAGTGCGGAACGGTCGGGAACGGGCGCGTCCGCGCGCAGCTCGCGCAGCTGGGTCATTTCGTCCATGACGGGGTCAGCTCCATGACGTCGGGCGTGAACGAGGGATCCATGTCGAGCGCCGCACGGACCTTGCGGCGAGCGCGGTTGAGCCGGGACCGTACGGTGCCGAGCGGGATGCCCAGCGCCTCGGCGACCTCCTGGTACCCGAGGTCGGCCCAGGCGACGAGCAGCAGCACATGGCGGTCGCCGGCCGAGAGCGAGGCGAGCGCCCCGGCCAGCGGCGCCTGCGCGGCGATCCGGGCGTCGGAACGGTCGCTCCAGGACGCGGCCACCGGGTCCTGACCGGTACGGGCCAGGGCCCGCAACCCCCTCTCCTCGCTGCGCCGCTGCTTGCCGATGAGATTCGCTGCGATGCCGTACAGCCAGGGGCGGGCGTTGCGATGCGTGCTGTCGTAACGGCGCCTGGAGCGGAAGGCGATGAGAAAGGTCTCCGCCGTGATGTCGTCCGCCGCGCCCTCCCCGAGGCGGCGGGCGGCATAGCGGTGGATGTCCGGGGCGTGGCGGTCGTAGAGCCCGGCGAAGATCTCGGGATGCTCCAGCGACTGCGCGACGACCTCGGCATCGTCGCCGGGGCTGGCTGGTGGTCCGGTCACATCGGCTCCAGGGGGATCGACGGGTGAGCGTGTCACCCCTTGTTGCCCGCAGGGCTCGGAAAGGTTCACAGATTACGGAGCCCCCTGGTTCGACTTACGGAGCCCCTTGGTGCGACGCCGTCACCTCACCGTCAGTACCGCGTTCCCCCGCACCTGCCGGGCCCGCAGGTCCGTGATGACGTCGGCGGTACGCGACCAGTCGTGGACCGAGCCGATCTCCGGGTGCAGCCGGCCCCCGGCCACCAGCCGGACCAGCGCGGCGAGGTCGTCTCCGTAGGTGACGTCGAACAACCGCAGGACAGCCCAGCAGGACGTCAGTCAGACCCTGAGCCACGACCACCGGAACCCGCTACGAGTATCAATGTCAGACCCTGCCCATACGTTCGGGCCATGAGCGATCGACCTGCGAACCAGCCCCCGGAGATCTTCGTCACCGACGCGCCCGACGCAGCGGATGTTGCGCTGGTGTCGGACGCGCTGGACGCGTTCAACGTGCAGGAGACGAGCACCGACGATCGTCGTCCGCTCGCCGTGCTCGTCCGGGATCCACTGACACAGCGCGTCGTCGGGGGCCTGACCGGCAGGACGTCCCTGGGCATGCTCTTCGTCGACCTGTTCCATCTGCCGAGCGAGCTCCGAGGTACCGGGATCGGCAGCGAAATACTGCGGCTGGCGGAGACCGAGGGGCGGAGCCGGGGTTGCCGGTCCGCCGTGCTCTACACCATCAGCTTCCAGGCGCCCGGCTTCTACAAGAAGCACGGCTGGGAGGTGTTCGGCGAAATCCCCTGCGATCCGCCCGGTACGAGCCGTGTGTTCATGACCAAGGACCTGACGCAGTCCGCCCAGCGGTGACGGTCACCGGCGAAGCCTGACGGCTTCGGATCCCGGCCCGTGTCCGTGGCGGCGAGCACCCTCAGGCACCTGCGGGGCGTGTCACAGGTCACGGGAACCCCTCTGAGCGCGCTGTCCTGAGCCCCGCCGACCTGAGAGCCTGAAGGTGCGGCGCGGACGCCGTTCCCGCTGAGCGGCCGCCGGACCCCCACGATCCGAATTGCGGTTCCGGCGTCCGGCCGCACTCTGGATCGGGGGGCCCGCAGCACACCCGAGAGGACAACACGCATGCCCACGGTGACCACACGTGACGGTGTCGACATCTTCTACAAGGACTGGGGCCGCGGCCGCCCCGTCGTCTTCATCCATGGCTGGCCCCTGAGCGGGGACGCCTGGCAGGACCAGCTCAAAGCGGTCGCCGACAACGGGTACCGCGGCATCGCCCACGACCGCCGCGGTCACGGCGGCTCCACCCCGGTCTGGGACGGCTACGACTTCGACACCTTCGCGGACGACCTCGACGACCTGATCACCCAATTGGACCTGCGGGACGTCACGCTGGTCGCGCACTCGATGGGCGGCGGCGAACTCGCCCGCTACATCGGCCGTCACGGCACGGACCGGATCAGGTCCGCGGTGCTGCTCTCGGCGATCTGTCCGCTGATGCTCCAGGGCCCCGGCAACCCCGAGGGCGTACCGCAGTCGGTCTTCGACGGCATCAAGAGCGGCATCCTCGCCGAGCGTTCGCAGTTCTGGAAGGACACCGCGGTCGCCTTCTTCGGCGCCAACCGCGACGGCAACAAGGTCACACGGGGCAACCAGGACGCCTTCTGGTACATGGCCATGGCCGAGACCATCGAGGGCGGCGTCGCCTGTGTCGACGCCTTCGCGGCCACGGACTTCCACGAGGACCTGAAGAAGTTCGACATCCCCACGCTCGTCGTGCACGGTGACGACGACCAGATCGTCCCGATCGACGCCACCGGCCGCAAGTCCGCCGAGCTCATCGCGGACGCGACCCTCAAGGTCTACGAGGGTGCTCCTCACGGCCTCGCCGTCGTCCCGGGCTACAAGGAGAGGTTCAACAAGGACCTCCTGGAGTTCCTCAAGCGCTGAACCGCGTGGCAGGTCATAACCCCTGAACGGCCGGATTCTTCCGCTTACGCTCCGCGCCGGTGGAGGGAGTCCAGGACGCTCAGTTCGTCCTCGGAGAGGTGCAGTGCACCCGCGGCCACGTTTGCGTCCAGGTGATCGGGGTTGCCGGTACCGGGGATGGCCAGCACATGCGGCCCACGGTGCAGCGTCCACGCCAGTCGTACCTGCGCCGGGCTCGCCCCGTGCGCCCGTGCGACGGCGAGCACCTCGTCGCTCTCGGCGCCGCTCGCGCCCGACTGCCGCCCGGTGCCCGCGATGGCGTAGAACGGCACGAACGCGATTCCCTGTTCACCGCAGGTACGCAGGAACTCGTCCTGCTCGGGCCGCACGCCGATTCCGTACATGTTCTGCACGCAGACCACGGGCGCGATGGCCCGGGCCTCGGCGAGGTGTTCAGGCGTGACGTTGGAGATGCCCAGGTGGCGGATGAGTCCGGCGTCGCGCAGCTGGGCCAGTGCGCCGAAACGCTCGGCGATGGAATCGGTGCCGACGATGCGCAGGTTCACCACGTCCAGGTGGTCACGGCCGAGCTGACGCAGGTTCTCCTCGACCTGGCCGCGCAGCAGGTCGGGGGTGGCATGGGGCAGCCACGCACCCGATTGGTCTCGGCCCGGCCCGACCTTGGTGGTGATCACGAGATCATCCGGATAGGGGGCCAGTGCCTGGTTGATCAGCTCATTGGCTGAGCGCAGGGGCGAGAAGTAGAACGCGGCGGTGTCGATGTGGTTCACGCCGAGCTCGACCGCGCGGCGCAGCACGCTGATCGCCCGGCCACGATCGCTCGACACGGCGTCGGGCGCGAACGCCTCGCCGTTCTGCGTCAGACGCATCGCGCCGAAACCGATCCGGTTGACCGCCAAGTCGCCGAGATTCCACGTGCCCGATTCCGCCGCAGTGTTCGTCTGTGAGGTCATGCCCGTGATGATTTCCTCGCGGTAGGCTGGCCGCCATTCATTCAGGTATATGTGAATTCTTGGGGCGGCTGTCGGCAGTGCAGGCGGAGTTGGCGTTTTCGGTGAGCGATCTCGCGCAGGTGCGGTTCGCCGTGTCGCCGATGTGGGAGGCCGGGCCCGGCTTCCGGCTGCTGAACTCCGGCTCCGCGCATTCCGTGCACCGGCCCTGGGCCGAGCAGGTGCGGCCGCGGGTGGTGGCCGCCGGACTGGACCGGGGCTGGCTCGCCGAGCTGATCCCGCCTTCGGGTTATGTGCCCGACTTCCTCAACCCGGCGCCCGCCGGGCCGGCCTCCACGCTGGCGGAGGAACTGGCCGGGATCCTGGCCGCTCCCGCCGACCGCGTACGACACGACCTCGACCGACTGGGGCATGAGCAGGGGCGTCTCGGACCCCGGTTGCGCACCCTGTACGCCAAGCCGCAGGCCCGCATGGTGCGGGTTGCGGAAGAGATCGAGACCTTCTGGGAGCTGGCGCTCGCCCCCTACTGGGCGCGGATCCGGGCCGTGCTCGACGCCGACGTCTTCTACCGGGCCCGGCAAGTCGCCGAGCAGGGCACGGGCCACCTCTTCAACGACCTGCACCCCTCGGTGAGCTGGGACGAGAACGCGCTTCGGCTGGCCCGCCGGCAGCGGACCCTGTCCCGGAAGACGGCGGGCACGGGGCTGCTGCTGATTCCCTCGGCCTTCACCGGACCGGGCCTGCTCACCCGGGTGAGGCCGGCGGAACCGCCGCAACTGGCCTACCCGGCGCGGGGCGTCGGCTCGCTGTGGGCATCCCGTGCCGTCACCGGAACCGACGCCACCGCCGCCGTACTCGGCCGCTCCCGGACCCTGCTGCTGACCGAACTGGAGGCTCCGGCCTCCACCACCGAACTGGCCCACCGCACAGGGCTCTCCCCGGCCGGGGTGTCCCAGTACCTCACCGCGCTGCGCGACGCGGGCCTGGTCACCGCCCACCGGGCCGGCCGCTCGGTGCTCTACGCCCGCACCGCTGTCGCCGAAGCACTCCTTGCTGCCGCCCCATAGGTTTCCAACCCCGGAACGGCCGGTACGTCAGCTGCTTGACGCGGCGCAGGAACGGCATCGTCTCCACGTGTTCGACGCCGTCCAGCATCCCGAACCTGTCGCTCAGACAGCGGCAGAGGTGGGCCGTGTTCCGGGTGACGGTGACCGCCATCAGGCTGGACGGGCCCGAGGTCGCGACGGCGGAAGCGACCTCCTGGTGGGTGGCCAAGGCCTCGCCGACCGTGTTCAGGGCGCGGGGTGCCGCCGTGATGCAGAGCATGGCCGCGCCGCGGAAGCCGAAGTACTCGGCGTCGAACTCGATGTCGAGGTACATCGCCCCGGATCCGGTGAGCTGGGACATCCTGCGTCTGATCGCCGATTCGGAGCGGCCCGTCGCCTTCTGGAGTTCGGGGTGGGTGGCGCGGCCGTCGCGTTCGAGGGCGGCGACCAGCGGCTCGTCCTCGGCGGTCCTCAAGCGCCGGACAGGCTGGATCTCTGCGACGATGCGAAGAAGAGGGGTAGGTGACCAGGAAGGGAACGGTATGTGCGGAATCGTCGGATACGTCGGTGGGCAGTCGGCGCAGGACGTCGTCGTCGCGGGTCTCAAGCGCCTCGAATACCGGGGCTACGACTCGGCGGGCATCGCCGTCCTCGCGGACGGCGGCCTGGCCGCCGCGAAGAAGGCCGGGAAGCTCGTCAATCTGGAGAAGGCGCTGGCCGAGGCGCCGCTCCCGGCCGGGGTCACCGGGATCGGGCACACCCGCTGGGCCACCCACGGCGCCCCCACCGACGCCAACGCCCACCCGCACCTCGACAACGCGGGCCGCGTCGCCGTCGTGCACAACGGGATCATCGAGAACTTCGCCGTCCTGCGCGCCGAACTCGCCGAGCGCGGCCACGAGCTGGCCTCCGAGACCGACACCGAAGTCGTCGCCCATCTCCTCGCCGAGGCGTTCTCGCCCTGTGCGGACCTGGCGGAGGCGATGCGGCAGGTCTGCCGGCAGCTGGAGGGCGCCTTCACCCTCGTCGCCGTGCACGCGGACGCGCCCGACGTGGTGGTCGGGGCCCGGCGCAACTCCCCGCTCGTGGTGGGGGTGGGGGAGGACGAGTCGTTCCTGGCCTCCGACGTGGCCGCGTTCATCGCACACACCCGCTCCGCGATCGAGCTGGGCCAGGACCAGGTGGTGGAGCTGCGCCGGGAAGGTGTCACCGTCACCGACTTCGACGGGCGGCCCGCCGAGGTCCGTAAGTACCACGTGGACTGGGACGTCTCCGCCGCCGAGAAGGGCGGCCACGACTACTTCATGCTCAAGGAGATCGCCGAACAGCCCAAGGCCGTCGCCGACACGCTCCTCGGGCGGATCGACGGCGCGGGCACGCTCCACCTCGACGAGGTACGGATCACGCCCAGTGAGCTCCGGGAGGTCGACAAGGTCGTCATCGTCGCCTGCGGTACCGCGTTCCACGCCGGGATGATCGCCAAGTACGCCATCGAGCACTGGACCCGGATTCCCTGCGAGACCGAGCTGGCCAGCGAGTTCCGCTACCGCGACCCGATCCTCGACCACCGCACCCTCGTCATCGCGATCTCCCAGTCCGGCGAGACGATGGACACCCTGATGGCCCTGCGGCACGCCCGCGAACAGGGAGCGAAGGTCCTCGCCATCTGCAACACGAACGGCTCCACCATCCCGCGGGAGTCCGACGCCGTGCTCTACACGCACGCCGGGCCCGAAGTCGCCGTCGCCTCCACCAAGGCGTTCCTCACCCAGCTCGTCGCCTGCTACCTCGTCGCCCTGTATCTCGGACAGATCTGCGGTACGAAGTGGGGCGACGAGATCCGCACCGTCATCCGCCAGCTCTCCGAGATCTCCGGGGCGGTCGAACGGGTCCTGGCGACGATGGAACCCGTACGCGCACTCGCCCGCTCCCTCGCCGACCACGACACCGTGCTCTTCCTGGGTCGCCATGTCGGCTACCCCGTGGCACTGGAAGGCGCGTTGAAGCTCAAGGAACTCGCGTACATGCACGCCGAGGGCTTCGCCGCGGGTGAGCTCAAGCACGGGCCGATCGCGCTCATCGAGGACGATCTGCCGGTCGTCGTGGTCGTGCCCTCACCGCGCGGCCGGTCGGTGCTGCACGACAAGATCGTGTCGAACATCCAGGAGATCAGGGCCCGCGGCGCCCGCACCATCGTCATCGCCGAGGAGGGCGACGAGGCGGTCGTCCCGTACGCCGACCATCTGATCCGGATTCCCGTTACGCCTACGCTGCTTCAGCCGCTGGTGTCGACCGTGCCGCTGCAGGTGTTCGCCTGCGAACTGGCGACGGCCCGCGGCAACGACGTGGACCAGCCGCGCAATCTGGCGAAGTCCGTGACCGTGGAGTAGCGAGCAGTGAAGGAACACGCGTGATCATCGGGGTCGGGATCGATGTGGCCGAGATCGAACGGTTCGACGCGGCGCTGGAGCGTACGCCGCAGATGGCCGACCGGCTCTTTCTGAAGAGCGAGTTGCTGCTGCCCAGCGGCGAGCGGCGCGGTATCGCCTCGCTCGCCGCGCGGTTCGCCGCCAAGGAGGCCCTCGCGAAGGCGCTCGGCGCGCCGAGCGGCCTGCTCTGGACGGATGCCGAGGTGTACGTCGAGGACAGCGGGCAGCCCCGGCTGCGGGTCAGCGGCACGGTCGCCGCACGCGCGGCCGAGCTGGGCGTACAGCACTGGCACGTGTCGCTCAGCCACGACGCGGGGGTGGCGTCGGCCGTGGTGATCGCGGAGGGTTGAGTCATGCGTACTGCGTACAGCGTTCAGACCGTACGGGCCGCCGAACGGGCCCTGATGGCCAAGTTGCCCGAGGGCGCACTGATGCAGCGCGCCGCGGCGGGACTCGCGGCGGCCTGCGCGGATGTGCTGCGGCGGCGCGGGCGGGTGTACGGGGCCCGGGTCGTCCTGCTCGTCGGCAGCGGTGACAACGGGGGCGACGCGCTGTACGCGGGCGCCCGGCTGGCCCGTCGCGGCGCGGGCGTGTGCGCCGTACTCACCTCGCCGGGGCGCGCCCACGAAGGCGGGCTCGCGGCGCTGCTCGCGGCGGGCGGGCGTGTGGCGGAGGGGGACGCGGCGACGGGCGTCTGGGGCGGGCACATCGATCTCGTCGTCGACGGGATCACCGGCATCGGCGGGCGCGGCGGGCTGCGCCCGGAGGCCGCCGGGCTGGTGCGGGCCTTCGAGGCGACCGGCGCGGCCTTCGTCGCCGTCGATCTGCCCAGCGGGGTCGAGGCCGACACCGGCGAGGTGCTCGGCGACGCGGTGCGCGCCGACGCGACGGTCACCTTCGGTACGTACAAGCCGGGGCTGCTCATCGACCCGGCCGCCGGCCTGGCGGGCGCCCTGCACCTCGTCGACATCGGGCTCGGGCCCGAGCTGCCCGGCGTACCCGACCTGGAGGCTTTGCAGTACGCGGACGTCGCCGCACTTCTGCCGGTTCCCGGCAGCGAGAGCGACAAGTACCGGCGTGGCGTCGTCGGCATCGTTGCCGGGTCGGCGCGGTATCCGGGGGCGGCGGTGCTGGCCGTCTCCGGGGCGCTGCGCGGCGGTGCCGGAGCCGTGCGGTACGTCGGTCCGGGCGCCCGCGCGGTGATCGCCCGCCATCCGGAGACGCTGGTCCACGCGGGGCCGCCGTCGAAGGCGGGGCGGGTGCAGGCATGGGTCGTCGGGCCGGGGCTCGGTGACGGTACGGATGCCGTCGAGGCGGTCGCCGACGTGCTGGCCGCCGATGTCCCGGTGCTGGTGGACGCGGACGGGCTGCGGCTGCTCGACGTCTCCGTCGTACGGTCGCGCACCGCGCCGACCGTCCTCACCCCGCACGCCGGTGAGGCCGCGGCCCTGCTCGGCGTCCCGCGCGAGGAGGTCGAGGCGGGGCGGCTCGCCGCCGTACGGGAGCTGGCCGCCCGTTACAGCGCCACGGTCCTGCTCAAGGGGTCGACGACCCTGGTCGCCACCGACACCGGACACACTCCCGTACGGGTCAACCCGACCGGCACCTCCTGGCTGGCCACGGCCGGCAGCGGCGACGTCCTCTCCGGTCTGACCGGCTCCCTGCTGGCCGCGGGCCTCGCCCCCCGCGACGCCGCGTCCGTAGGCGCGTATCTGCATGGTCTGGCCGCCCGCCACGCCTCGGACGGTGCTCCCGTCGCCGCGCAGGACGTCGCCGAGGCGATTGCGGCGGCGTGGCGGGACGTACGGGCCTGAGTGATCCTGGGCGCAAGCAGCGGCAGGCGGACGCCGACAGGAGGGCCGATCGTGGGCAGCAGCGCCGGCAGCGATGTGCGCGTACGCCGGGTGTACGACCCGCAGGAGGACGGCGACGGCACCCGCGTCCTCGTCGACCGGCTCTGGCCGCGTGGAGTGGCCAAGGACCGGGCCCGCATCGACAGATGGCTCAAGGACGTCACCCCGTCGAACGAGCTCCGCGCCCGGTACCACGAGGACCGCAGCGGCACCCGCTACGACGACTTCGTCGACCGCTACCGCGCCGAGCTGGCCGACCCCGTACACACGGCGGCCGTCGGGGAGCTGGTGGAACTGGTCCGCGCGGGCGGCCCGGTGACGCTGGTGACGGCGGTCAAGGACGTACCGCACAGTCATGTCCCGGTCCTCGTCGACCATCTGGAACACGAGCTGCGCCATCACTGAGGTGTACGCGCGTGGCACGGCGGGCACCCCCTGCGACCGGACCTTCCCGACCTGCCGCCCGGAAGGGCTGTCGTACGCCTCTGAGAGACTGGGCGCGATGAACGAGACAGCGTCCTTGAGAGCCCGTGCCGAGATCGACCTCGCCGCATTGCGCGCCAACGTGCGTGTACTGCGCGCGCGGGCGGCCGGCGCGCAACTCATGGCCGTCGTCAAATCCGATGCGTACGGGCACGGGGCGGTGCCCTGCGCCCGGGCCGCGCTGGAGGCCGGGGCGACCTGGCTGGGCACCGCGACGCCGCAGGAGGCGCTCGCGCTGCGGGCTGCCGGGCTCGGCGGCCGGATGATGTGCTGGCTGTGGACGCCGGGCGGGCCCTGGCGCGAGGCGATCGAGGCCGACATCGACGTCGCGGTGAGCGGGATGTGGGCCCTGCGCGAGGTCGTCGCCGCGGCCACGGAGGCCGGCATTCCGGCCCGTATCCAGCTCAAGGCCGACACCGGCCTGGGGCGCAACGGCTGCCAGCCCGCCGACTGGCCGGAGCTGGTCGCCGCCGCCCGCACCGCCGAGGACGAGGGCACCGTCAGGATCACCGGCCTCTGGTCGCACTTCGCCTGTGCCGACGAGCCGGGCCACCCCTCCATCGCCGCCCAGCTGAACGTGTTCCGGGACATGGTCGCGTACGCGGAGAAGGAGGGCGTCGACCCCGAAGTGCGCCACATGGCCAACTCCCCGGCGACGCTGACGATCCCCGAGGCGCACTTCGACCTCGTACGGACCGGGATCGCGATGTACGGCATCTCGCCCAGCCCCGAGCTGGGCACCCCGGCCGACTTCGGGCTGCGCCCCGTCATGACGCTCGTGGCGTCGGTCGCCCTGGTCAAGCAGGTGCCGGCCGGTCACGGGGTCAGTTACGGACACCACTACACGACCTCCGCCGAGACCACCCTGGGCCTGGTGCCGGTCGGCTACGCGGACGGCATCCCGCGCCATGCCTCCGGCCGTGCACCCGTCCTGGTCGGCGGCGCGTGGCGGCGGATCGCGGGCCGGGTGGCCATGGACCAGTTCGTCGTCGACCTCGACGGGGACGAGATCGAGGTGGGCAGCGAGGCGGTGCTCTTCGGCCCGGGGGACCGGGGCGAGCCGAGCGCCGAGGACTGGGCGCGGGCCTGCGACACGATCGCGTACGAGATCGTCACCCGGATCGGCACCCGTGTGCCGCGCGTCCATCTGCATGCAACCCCGGCCGAGTCCTGACCGATCAAGCGCCCCTGACCAGGCACGATCTGAGCACGGCCGGAACAGACCAGCCCTGACCTGACGGATACGACCGACGAGGAGCGCGGCACGGTGAGCGAGATCAGCGCGGGGGACGCGGTGACGACGGCCGCTACTGCGGTCGGCTGGCGCCGGGCAGGGATCGCCGGAGCCGCCATAGGTGTGATCGCGGCAGGAGCTGCCGCCGGTGTGGCGGTCGAGCGGCTGACCGTGGGCCGTGGCATGCGCAGAAAGGCCCGGCTGGCGCTGGACGCCTCGGGGCCGTACGGCTCGCTGCGCGGACTGCCGGGCCGGGCCGCGGCCGACGACGGCACCGAGCTGTACTACGAGGTCGACGAGGTCGAACCGGACGGCGGTACGGGGGCCGCCGGGGGCGGCGAGAGCGCTGCCAGCGCCTCCGGTGCCGCCACGGGGGCCGGTACGCGCCGCCGCCGGCTCTTCGGCCGCAAGGCGCCCGCGCCCGTCACCGTCGTCTTCAGCCACGGCTACTGCCTCAACCAGGACTCCTGGCACTTCCAGCGGGCGGCGCTGCGCGGACTGGTCCGCACCGTCCACTGGGACCAGCGCAGCCACGGCCGCTCCGAGCGGGGCCGGGCCCAGGCGGACGGGGTGACGGTCGGCATCGACCAGCTCGGCCGCGATCTGAAGGCCGTCATCGACGCGGCCGCCCCGGAGGGCCGGCTGGTCCTGGTCGGGCACTCGATGGGCGGCATGACGATGATGGCGCTCGCCGAGCAGTACCCCCAGCTCATCCGGGACCGGGTCGCCGCCGTCGCCTTCGTCGGCACATCGAGCGGAAAGCTCGGCGAGGTCACTTTCGGGCTGCCGATCGCAGGCGTGAACGCGGTGCGGCGGGTGCTGCCCGGGGTGCTCAAGGCGCTCGGCTCCCAGGCCGAGCTGGTCGAACGGGGCCGGCGGGCGACCGCCGATCTCTTCGCCGGGCTGATCAAGCGGTACTCGTTCGGTTCGCGGGACGTCGACCCGGCGGTCGAGCGGTTCGCCGAGCGGCTCATCGAATCCACCCCGATCGATGTGGTCGCCGAGTTCTACCCGGCCTTCACCGAACACGACAAGAGCCACGCCCTGCCCGCCTTCCGTGACCTCCCGGTGCTGATCCTGGCGGGCGACAAGGACCTGGTGACGCCCAGCTCGCACAGCGAGGCCATCGCGGACCATCTCCCGGACGCGGAGCTGGTCATCGTCCCGGACGCCGGTCATCTGGTGATGCTCGAACACCCGGAAACGGTGACGGACCGGCTGGCGGACCTGCTGGTACGCATCGGGGCCGTGCCGGCAACGGCTAACGTTGGCGGGCATGGAAGCACCGCACAACAGCCTGGCGGCTGAGGCCGACGAGGGCACCGCGCCGGGCACCGTCACCGTGAGCCTCGCCGTCGAGTCCCCCGAACAGATGCAGGCCCTGGGCCGCCGGATCGCCGGTGTACTGCGCCCGGGCGACCTCGTGATGCTCACCGGTGAGCTCGGCGCCGGTAAGACGACGCTGACCCGGGGGCTCGGCGAGGGCCTCGGGGTGCGCGGCGCCGTCACCTCTCCCACCTTCGTGATCGCCCGCGTCCACCCGTCGCTGACCGGCGGTCCCGCGCTGGTCCACGTCGACGCGTACCGCCTGGGCGGCGGGCTCGACGAGATGGAGGACCTGGACCTCGATGTGTCCCTGCCGGAGTCGGTGGTGGTCGTGGAGTGGGGCGACGGCAAGGTCGAGGAACTGTCGGAGGACCGGCTGCAGGTGCTGATCCACCGCGCCGTCGGCGACACGGACGACGAACGGCGCTCGGTGACGCTGATCGGTATCGGGGCGCGCTGGGCGGGGCTGCGGGGGGCGCGCGGGGCGCTGGAGAACTGAGCGCGGGGTGTGCTTTCCGACAGTGTGTCGGCACATTGTTGCGCCGGGCGGGGCGGGCGTGGTCACATGGATGACGAGAGCGGGTTAGGTCTACCTAACCATGCCTTCCATCGGAGCCTCAGGAGGCATCCATGACGACGTCCGCCGAACGTGAAGTGCCGCCGCCGCCATCGATGAGAGACCTGCTGGCGGCTTGCGCCGCGGCCACGGCGGTCTCGACGCCGCCGCCGCTGTCCACCGACCGGGCCCCGGTCACCGTCTCGCCATCGAGCGCCGACCGCACCGAGTCCGCCCTCGAACGCCGGGCAGGCTGAACAGATGCCCTCAATCGCCGGACGGGTTTGTTCTGCCGCAAAACCGGTGCGGGGCGGAAAATCAAGCCCGTCCGGCGATTGAGGACGAGACGGCAACGTGGTGCCGGGTACGCAAAACCGGTGCGGGGCAGAAATCAAGCCCGTCCGGCGATTGAGGACAGGGCGGCGACGTGGGTGCCGGGTACGCAAACCGTGTGGGCGGAATTTCAAGCCCGTCCGGCGATTGAGGACACCGGGGCCGGCCGGCTACGGGACGACGACCACCTTCGTGCGTACCGTCGCGAACTCCCACATCGCATCCCCGTCGGCCCGAGACATCCGCACGCCGCCCGTCTTCAGCGTCGGATCCGGGCTCTCCATCGAGCCGTCCAGCGCCGCGCTGAATCCCACGGACACGCCGTCCGCCATCGCGAACCGCACCACGTGCTCGATCATCAAGCCGTCCGAGCCCTTGGTGGCGGGCCCCGAGCGCGTACCCACCTGGTACGTCCCGGGCGGCGGATTCAGCGCGCTCGGCATGACCTCGAAGGTCCTGGTCACATCCCCGGCCGTGTCGACGAGCCACACCTGACGGTCCTCCAGGGCGTACACCACACGCTTCCCGGTACCGGAGCCGGCAGGGAGCTCGGCCGGAGGCTTCTTGTCCTTCTTCGGCTTGTCATGGCCGGTGGCGGCGGCGCTGCTGGACGTCTTCGGCTTGGGGGCGGCGACGGAGTCCGGGGCGTTCGCCGATGCCTGGTAGGCCAGGAAACCGACCGCGGCGAGAGCCGCCACAGTGAGCCCGGCCACGATTCCCGAGCTGCCCCTAGCCACCGTGCGCGCCCCTTTCGCTTCCGTATGTAGTACAAGCGTTTACGTCGTACCCGCGTGTACACGGTGACGGTAGCAGCCGGTGCAGGTCGTACCGGGACGCCGTACGGGACGCCGTGCCCCTTCGGAGGAGCCGTAGGCTGTTTGCGTGCTCTTGCTCGCCGTGGATACCGCCACCCCCGCCGTCACCGTCGCCCTTCACGACGGGACCTCCGTCGTCGCCGAGTCCGGTCAGGTCGACGCCCGAAGGCACGGGGAACTGCTGCTGCCCGCCGTCGACCGGGTCCTCGCCGAGGCCGGAGTGAAACTCGACGCCGTGACGGACGTGGTCGTGGGCGTCGGCCCCGGACCGTACACCGGGCTGCGGGTCGGCCTGGTCACGGCCGCGACCTTCGGCTCCGTCCTCTCCGTACCCGTGCACGGGCTGTGCACCCTGGACGGTCTCGCGTATGCCGCCGGGCAGGACGGCCTGGAAGGCCCGTTCGCCGTCGCGACGGACGCCCGCCGCAAGGAGGTCTACTGGGCGAGGTACGAGGACCCCCGTACCCGCGTCACGGAGCCCGCCGTCGACCGGCCCGCCGACATCGCCGAGCAGCTCGCCGGACTCCCTGTCGTCGGGGCGGGCGCGGTGCTCTACCCCGAGGCGTTCCCGGACGCCCGGGGCCCCGAACACGTCTCCGCCGGTGCGCTGGCCGCCCTCGCAGCCGAGCGTCTCGCCGCGGGCGCGGAGCTGCTGCCGCCGCAGCCGCTCTACCTCCGCAGGCCCGACGCCCAGGTCCCGAAGAACTACAAGGTGGTCACCCCGAAGTGACGACCACGACTGCCGTACTGCGCGAGATGCGCTGGTGGGACATCGATCCGGTGCTGGAGCTCGAACACGAGCTGTTCCCGGACGACGCCTGGTCGGCCGGCATGTTCTGGTCCGAGCTGGCGCACTCCCGCGGCCCGCAGGCCACCCGCCGCTATGTCGTCGCCGAGGACCCCGTCACCGGCCGGATCGTCGGCTACGCCGGGCTCGCCGCGGCCGGTGATCTCGCCGACGTACAGACGATCGGTGTCACCCGCGACCACTGGGGCGGCGGCCTCGGCTCCGAACTCCTCACCGACCTGCTGAAGCACGCCACGGCCTTCGAGTGCGCCGAGGTGCTCCTCGAAGTCCGCGTCGACAACACCCGGGCGCAGAAGCTGTACGAACGCTTCGGCTTCGAACCGATCGGCTTCCGCCGCGGCTACTACCAGCCCGGCAACATCGACGCACTCGTCATGCGCCTCCACGTACAAGAAACAGAGACTGACTGATGGCTGACGAACCGCTCGTACTCGGCATCGAGACCTCCTGCGACGAGACCGGCGTCGGCATCGTCCGCGGTACGACGCTGCTCGCCGACGCCGTCGCGTCCAGCGTCGACACGCACGCCCGCTTCGGCGGCGTCGTCCCGGAGATCGCCTCCCGCGCGCACCTGGAGGCGATGGTCCCCACCATCGAGCGCGCCCTGAAGGAGGCCGGGATCAGCGCCCGCGACCTCGACGGCATCTCCGTCACCGCGGGCCCCGGGCTCGCGGGCGCGCTGCTCGTCGGAGTCTCGGCGGCGAAGGCATACGCGTACGCGCTGAACAAGCCGCTCTATGGGGTGAACCACCTCGCCTCGCACATCTGCGTCGACCAGCTGGAGCACGGCCCGCTGCCCGAGCCGACGATGGCGCTGCTGGTCAGCGGCGGCCACTCCTCGCTGCTCCTCGCGCCCGACATCACCAATGACGTACGGCCGCTGGGCGCGACCATCGACGACGCGGCGGGCGAGGCCTTCGACAAGATCGCCCGGGTGCTGAACCTCGGCTTCCCCGGCGGCCCGGTCATCGACCGGCTGGCGAAGGAGGGCGACCCGAAGGCGATCGCGTTCCCGCGCGGTCTGAGCGGCTCGCGCGATCCCGCGTACGACTTCTCCTTCTCCGGTCTGAAGACCTCGGTGGCCCGCTGGATCGAGGCCAAGCGGGCGGCGGGCGAGGAGGTGCCGGTACGGGATGTGGCCGCGTCGTTCCAGGAGGCCGTGGTGGATGTGCTCACCCGGAAGGCCGTCCGGGCCTGCAAGGACGAGGGCGTCGACCACCTGATGATCGGCGGCGGTGTCGCGGCCAACTCGCGGCTGCGGGCGCTGGCCCAGGAGCGGTGCGAACGCGCCGGCATCCGGCTGCGGGTGCCGCGGCCGGGGCTGTGCACGGACAACGGGGCGATGGTCGCGGCGCTGGGCGCGGAGATGGTGGCCCGGGGCCGGCCGGCCTCGGACCTGGAGCTGTCCGCGGACTCGTCGCTGCCGGTGACGGACACCCATGTACCGGGCGCCCACGCACACGCTCATGACCACGACCATGTGCACGAGATCAGCAAGGACAACCTCTACTCATGAGCGGTACGACCGTTGCGCTGATGTGGGAGGCCCGCGCCGCCGACGGCAGGGGCGCCGAACTTCTGGAGTGGGCGCGCGCCCGGTCGGCCGAGCTGGCCCGCGAGCCGCTGCGGTGCGAGCTGCTGCGCGCACCGCAGGACCGGGTTCTGGTCCTCACCTGGTGGGCGGGGGCGTACGGCGACGAGCTGCCCGAACTCCCGGAACCGGACGCCGAGTTGATCACTCGTCCGGTGCACCGCTGGCGCTTCGAGTCCCTGGGGGCCGTCGAGTCCCTCGGCTGATCAGCCCCTCGATGATCGCGTCGAGTTCTTCGGTCACCTCGTAGTCGGCGGCGTACTCGCGCCACCGGTCCTTGACCTCCGTGAGCCGGGGCAGCGCGGCCGCGTCCTCCTCGGTGACCATCTCGGGGAAGTGCCGCCTGCGCGGCGGGTTCTCCGCACGGCGCTCGGCCGCCCGGCGGAAGACCAGGTCGCCGTAGACGTAACTCCAGATCGTCCGGTATGCGCGTACCGCCTGCGCGGGGGAGAGGCCGCAGGTGAGCGCGGAGCCGATGATCTCCTCGACCATCCAGAGCGCGTTCTTGTCGGTGATCTCGCCCAGCGCCAGGATGTCCAGCACCCAGGGGATCCGCGCCAGGATGCCGTGCATGTGCACGGCCACCGCGAGCATCCGTTCGCGCGGGTCGTCGGGCAGTTCGGGGCGCGGGAAGGCGGCCGCGGTGCCCGACAGGGTGAGCATCAGCAGCTCGTCCTTGTCCTGCACGTAGTGGTACAGCGCCATCGGCGTGGAGCCGAGCTCCTTCGCCACCCGCCGCATGCTCAGGGCGTCCAGGCCCTCTTCCTCGATGATGCGGCGCGCGGTGGCGACCATCGCGTCCGGGTCGAGCCTGCGCGGCCGCCCGACGGACCGTTTCGCCGCCGTCTGCTTCTTCGCTGTTCCTGACGCCTTCTCTGTCCCTGACACCCGGGCATTGTCTCCCGTTCCGTTGCGGTGACTAATTCCTATACGCGTATAGTAATGACTCGTCCGAGTGACCACGAGGGAAGGGGAAGCCGTGAACGACCAGTCACGGCACGTGCGTTGGCTGCTGGTGGTGGCCCTCATCGTGCAGTTCATGGTGGCGTTGGACATGTCCGTGGTGAACGTCGCGCTGCCGGACATGCGCCGCGATCTCGGCTTCACCCCGGAGGGGCTCCTCTGGGTGGTGAACGCCTATGCGCTGGCGTTCGGCGGGCTGTTGATGCTCGGCGGGCGTCTCGCCGACCTGATCGGCAGCAGCCGGGTCCTGACGGCGGGCCTGGTGCTGTTCGGCGCGGCGAGCCTGGCCGGGGGACTCGCGTGGTCGCCCGGCGGGCTGATCGCCGCACGGGCGGTGCAGGGGATCGGCGCGGCCGCGCTCGCCCCGGTCGCTTTCGCCCTGATCGCCCTCGCCTTCCCGGCCGGGCCCGCCCGCTCCCGAGCCCTGGGGCTGTGGGGCATGGCGGGCGCGGCGGGCGGCGCGGTCGGCGTGCTCGCGGGCGGGGTGCTCACCGATGCGGCGAGCTGGCGTGCGGTGATGCTGGTGAATGTGCCGATCGTGGTGTTCGCGCTCGTGGGGGCCGTACGCTCCGGGCTGGAGAGCCGCCCCACCCGGACCGGCGCCCGGCTCGATGTGGCCGGGGCGCTGCTGGCCACCGCCGGTACGACCCTGCTGGTCCTCGGGCTCGTACGCACATCGGCCCACCCATGGGGGTCGGCCCGGACGCTGAGCACGCTCGGTGCCGCCGTGCTCCTGCTGGCCGCCTTCGCCGCCGTCGAGCTGCGCGCCGGGACTCCGCTGCTGCGTCTCGGCCTGCTGAAGGGTCGGCCGGTCCTGACCGCGAATCTCTTCTGCCTGCTGCTGAGTTCGGGGCAGTTCGCCGCGTTCTACTTCGCCTCGCTCTACATGCAGCAGGTGCTCGGTTACGGGCCGACCGCCGCCGGCGTTGCCTTCCTGCCGTTCTCGGTGGGCGTCGTCGCGGGCTCGGTCGTCGCCACCCGTACGGTCGCGGCGCTCGGCACCCGGCGGCTGCTGGCGGCGGGCGGTGGCCTTGCCGCGCTCGGCCTCGCCGGGTTCGCCGCGACGGCGCAGGCGGACGGCAGCTTCCTGTACTCGATCCTCGGCCCGTCCCTGGTCTGCAGCGTCGGCATCGGGATGTGCTTCGTACCGCTCGGCACCGCGGCCACGACCGATGTCGCATCCGACGAGGCGGGGATGGCCTCCGGGCTGCTGAACAGCGCCCGCCAGGTCGGCGGCTCGCTCGGGCTCGCGGCCCTGGTCACCGTCGCCGCCCAGGTCACCGGCGACGGGGGCCGGCCGGCGGATCTGGCGGCGGGGTACGCGGCGGCGTTCTGGGTCTGCGCGGGGCTGCTCGCGGCGGCGGCGCTGGCGGCCCTGGTGCTGCTCCCGGCGTCGGCACGGACCGCTCGGGTGGCCGACCTGTCGACCGCTCCGGCGGTCGACCCGGTGGCTGCTCCGGTGGCTGCTCCGTCGGCCGGCCCGTCGGCTGCTCCGGTGGCCGCTCCGGAAGATTCTCAGAAGAATTCCGGTGGAGCTGTCGATCCGGCCGTCTCCCGTTCGACGCAAGGGTGAGAGGCGGGGAAGGACCCCGCCCTTCCGACCGAGGAGTCACCATGCCCCGCTTCATGTCGCTGATCCGCATCGATGAGCAGAACCTCCCCGCCGAGACCCCGGGCCCCGAGTTCGAGAAGCGCATGGGCGCCCTGTTCGAGGAGATCACCAAGGCCGGGGTCATGCTGGAGACGGCCGGGCTCACCCCGACCTCGCAGGGCACCCGGGTCACCTGGTCCGGCGGCAAGCTCAGCTACACCGACGGCCCCTTCACCGAGACCAAGGAGGTCGTCGGCGGCTACGCCATCCTCCAGGCCAAGGACAAGGCCGAGGCCCTGGAATGGACCAAGCGGTTCCTCCAGATCCACCCGGCGAACTGGACCGTCACCTCCGAGGTCCGCCAGATCGACGAGGCCACCGGCCTCTGACCGGCCCCGCTTGCCGCGCCCCGGCACGGCTGCTCTGATGAGTGACCGTGACGGCAGCAAGCGCGACCGGGGCGGTCGAAGCGGTCTTCAGGATCGAGTCCGCGCGGATCATCGCAGGTGTCACCCGCATCGTGCGGGACGTGGGCATCGCCGAGGAACTCGCGCAGGACGCCCTGGTGGCCGCGCTGGAACAGTGGCCGGAGTCAGGTGTCCCGGACCGGCCGGGCGCCTGGCTCATGGCCACTGCCAGACACCGCGCGATCGATCTCGTACGTCGCAAGGAGACGTACGCGCGCAAGCTGGCCGAGGTCGGGCGGGCCCTGGAGGACGTGCCGCCGCCCGAGCCCGCGGAAGCGGACGACATCGACGACGACCTGCTCCGGCTGATCTTCACCGCCTGCCATCCGGTGCTCTCCACCGAGGCCCGGATCACCCTCACCCTGCGACTGCTCGGCGGGCTCACCACCGATGAGATCGCCCGCGCGTTCCTGGCCCCCGAACCGACCGTCGCCCAGCGCATCGTCCGGGCGAAACGGACCCTGGGCCGGGAGGGCGTCCCCTTCGAGGTGCCGTACGGACCCGAGCGCGCCGCCCGCCTCGATTCCGTGCTCGAAGTCATCTACCTGATCTTCAACGAGGGGTATGCGGCGACCGCGGGCGACGACTGGCTGCGCCCCGCACTGTGCGAGGACGCGCTGCGGCTGGCCCGGGTGCTCGCGGGCCTGATGGAGCAGGAGTCCGAGGTCCACGGCCTGGTCGCGCTGCTGGAACTCCAGGCCTCGCGCACCGCCGCCAGGACCGGGCCGGACGGTGCGCCGGTGCTGCTGGCCGACCAGAACCGGGCCCGCTGGGACCATCTGCTGATCCGGCGCGGTGTCGCGGCCCTGGAGCGGGCCGTGGCGGCGACGCAGGAGGGCGCCGGTCTCGGCCCGTACGCCGTGCAGGCCGCGATCGCCGCGTGCCACGCCCGGGCGGTGACGTACGAGGACACGGACTGGACCACCATCGCCGCCCTCTACGACCGCCTCGCAGTGATCGCACCGTCGCCGGTCGTCGAGCTGAACCGGGCCGTGGCGGTCTCGATGGCGCAGGGACCGGCGGCCGGCCTCTGCCTGGTCGACGCGCTGGCCGACGAACCGGCGCTCAAGGGCTACCACCTGCTGCCCAGCGTCCGCGGCGATCTGCTGGCCAGGACGGGACGTACGGACGAGGCGCGGGCGGAGTTCGTACGGGCGGCCGGACTGACCCGCAACGAACGGGAACGCGCGATGCTCCTGGACCGCGCGGCGCTTCTGGAACGCGCCGGCCGATGAGTTCCGGGCGCCGGCCCGGTCTACCCTGCACAACCTTCGGCACCATCCACCCCCGTGCCACCCGACAGGAGCAGACCATGCAGAAGATCAAGACCTTCCTGTGGTTCGACAACCAGGCCGAGGAAGCCGCGCATCACTACATCTCCGTCTTCGGCGGCGACTCGAAGGTGCTGAACACGACGTACTACAACGAGGCGGCGCCGGGCGAGACGGGCAAGGTCATGACCGTCGACTTCCTCCTGGCCGGCCAGGAGTACATCGCGCTCAACGGCGGCCCGCAGTTCCCCTTCACCGAGGCGGTCTCGCTGTCCGTGGACTGTGCGTCGCAGGAAGAGGTGGACACCCTGTGGTCCCGGCTCACCGAGGGCGGCGAGGAGGGACAGTGCGGCTGGCTCAAGGACAAGTACGGCCTGTCCTGGCAGCTCGTCCCGCAGGGGCTGAACGAGGCGCTGTCCGACCCGGACCCGGCGAAGGCCGAGCGGGCGATGAAGGCGATGCTGGGCATGGGGAAGCTGGACATCGAGGCGCTGCGCAACGCCTGAGCCCCGCCTCCGGCACCGGCCCCGTCAGGGCGCGGCGACGCCCATCGAGTCGGCGCCCATCGTCTTCGGCGCGCCCTTCTCGTAGAACACGTCGAGGTCGACGATCGTGAACCCCGCGGCCATCAGCATCTCGGCGATCGGCCGGGTCAGATGGCATCCGGCGAAGAGCCGCCGCTCCAGCGGATCGAGGCGGCGCTGCCAGCGGCGTATGTTCTCGTCCTCCTCCGGCGCCAGTCCGTGCTCCAGGAAGTGCAGGGTCGCGCCGGGTTTGAGGACCCGCCGTACCTCGCGCAGCGCCGCATCGGCGTCGGGGATGGTGCACAGCGTCCACGTGGACAGGGCGCCGTCGAAGGTGTCGTCCTCGAACGGCAGGTACTGGCTGTCCAGACAGGCGCGCCGCACCGGGGTGCGCCCTGCGTCGATACGGTCATGGGCCAGCTTCCAGCCGAGATCGGACGGCTCGACCGCGGCCACGTCGGTGACGGCATCGGGGTAGAACGGAACGTTGCGTCCGGAGCCGAACCCGATCTCGATGATCTCGCCGTACAGGCCTTCGCAGACCCGGCGCCGCAGCGGTTCGACCGATTTCATTCCGCCGACGGCATCGACGATCCGGGGCACGATCCGCTCGACGTAGAACCCCATCGCGAACCTCCATGTGTCCCTTTCCAGCATGGCACCCCGGCGGCCCCGGCGCACCGTGCCGCCGCAGGGAGCCGGGTGCCCGGTCGGTAGGGTCGGGCACATGTTTCGCCGTGCGCAACTGCCGCCGCCCCCACCGCCCGTGGAGATACGTACCTGGCCCGACCGTGAGGCGTTGCTCACCGACCGGGCCGTGGTGCTCGGGGCGTTGGTGAAGATGCATGTTTCACCGGGGCGGCTGGGGCTGCTGTGGCTGTGGGGAGCACTGTGCGCGCTCGGCTGGTCGCTTGTGGGCGCGGCGATCATTACGTTGGAGGAGACGTACGACATCTTCAGCGCCTTGCTCGGTGTGATCCTCGCCGGCCTGGGCGCCTGCTGCATGGTGCCCGCGATCGCCTTCGTCGTCATCGGTCTGCGCCGTGACCGCGATATCCGCCGACTGCTCGCCGTCTGGGGTGAGTTGGACCGCGATCCGGTGCGTGACGCGCGATTGCGGAGGCCGGGCGTCAGCCTCGTCTGGCTGCTGATGTCCTTCGCGCTGTGCGCGCTCGGGCTGTACGCGTGCATCGCCGTCCCGGCGACCGCCGAGGCGGCCCGGGACAGTTTCGGGCGGGTCGCCCTGGTCGTGGGACTGGGGATGACCGGCTGGATCGTCGGGCTGATCGGCATCAGCACGGCCTTCGCCCACCGTCGTTGGGTGCTGCGGGTACTGATCGGGGCGTCCGCTCCGGAGCCGCTGTTCTCCGTCGGGGGCGGCGCCCACCGCTGACCCCGGACCTATCCTGACCGGATACATGAGTCACGCAGGGGGAGGAGTGTCACATGGAGTGGTACTGGTGGGTGCTCATCATCTTCTGGACGGGCGGCTTCGGATGGGCGGTCGACAACGTCCGTACCGCGCTGCGCAACCGGCACACCCGCAAGCTGGAGCTGCTGGAGACGGCCAAGCAGGAGCGGCTGGCCCTCGAAGCGGCCCATAAGCCGCCGGAGCCGGTCTGCGGCTGCACGCACCATCTCGCCAAGCACGACAAGCAGGGCAAGTGCCATGAGCGGGTCGAGGTGCCGACGGCCTGGGACGAGTCCAAGAAGCCGGTCCGCTTCGAGTCGGGGCAGTGCAACTGCCAGCAGTACGTGGGTCCTCAGCCGCTCTCGCAGGTGTACGCCGAGGACCTGACCGACCTGGCCTAGGGCGTCTTCTTCGGCACCGGGTGGCCGATCAGCATCGTCGGGGCTCCGGCCACCCGGGTCAGGAAGACCGTCGCGGCGTTCGGCCCCTGGAGCTTCATCCTGCGGCGCAGCTCCTCCGGTTCGACGGCCGATCCGCGCTTCTTCACCGTCAGGACGCCGACCTTCCGCTCCCGCAGCAGCGCCTTGAGCTTCTTCATGTTGAACGGCAGCTGGTCGGTGATCTCGTAGCCGGCGGTGTACGGGGAGTCGTACGGCTCGTCGCTCGTGACGTACGCGATGGTCTCGTCGACCAGTCGGCCGTCGCACCGCGCCACGATGTCGGCGACCAGATGGGCGCGGATGACGGCGCCGTCCGGCTCGTACAGATAGCGGCCGACCGGGCCGACGGGCGGGGCGGGCAGCGGCGCGCCGGACCACAGGGTGGCGCGGGCCGGAAGCACGGTGGCGCGGTAGGAACCGGCCGCGAAGCCCTCGCCGAACCAGAGCACCGCCTCCTTCACATCGCCGCCGTCCGAGATCCACTCGGCCTCCGCCTGCGCCGGAATCGCCTCGTGCGGGATGCCGGGGGCGATCTTCAGCGCGGCGCGGGGGGCCTTGAGCGCGGCGCCGGTCGCCCAGGAGAGCGGCGGTGAGTACGCCTCGGGGTCGAAGATCCTGCCCCTGCCGCCGCGCCGCGCCGGGTCGACGAAGACCGCGTCGTACGGCGAGGTGTCGATGTCGGTGACATCGGCGCACCGCACCTCGATCAGACCGTCCAGGCCGAGCGCGACGGCGTTGGCGCGAGCCACCTCGGCGGTCAGCGGGTCGCGGTCCACCGCGAGGACAGAGATGCCCGCCCGCGCGAGCGCGATCGCGTCGCCGCCGATCCCGCAGCAGAGGTCGGCGACGCTCCGCACCCCGCCCGCCTCCACGAACCGCTGTGCGCGATGGGTGGCCACCGACGTACGGGTCGCCTGCTCGACGCCGTTCGGCGTGAAGAACATCCGGTACGCGTCCTCGGCGCCGAATTTCGCCACCGCCCGCTGCCGCAGCCGTGCCTGCCCCAGCGCCGCCGAGACCAGGGAGGCCGGGTGGGTGCGGCGCAGCCGGGTGGCGGTGGCGAGCTCCTGGGCGGGGTCGTACGACCGCAGCCCGTCCAGGAGCGCCGCGCCCTCGGGGGTGCGCAGGGCCATGAAAGCGGTGAGCGGGTCGTTGGCGTCGGACGGGTCATTGGCTTCGGACGGGTCGGGAGTGCCGGACCGGTCGTCGGCGTCGGACGGGTCGTTCGGGGCGAAGGCGTTCACCTGCCCCATTGTGAGCCAGCCGGGTTGACCGGTGGGCCCTGTGGCGGTGTCGGGCCGAGGCGCCCTGCACGTGCTGGCAGGATGCGACGCCATGCATCTTGTACGACAAAAGGAAGAATTAACCATGAAACGGAGCGGATCGGGCGCACCCGAACCGGGAGGCGGGCGGGGCTCCGGCAGGCATCGGCCGGCCTGCGCGGTCCTGGCCGCACTCCTGGTCGCCGCGGTCGGCTCCGGCTGCGCCTCCGGAAGCGGCGGCTCGTCCGGCGACGGCGACGAGTACCGGGCCCGGCCCGCCGCCGGGCCCCCGGGCGGCCTGGGGCAGGGGGCGGGCCCCGGACAGCGGGCCGGCCAGGGCGGCGCACCTGCCGGATCCCGTGAGAACGCGAGGTTCAGCCCGGCCGTACGGGCGGCCCTCGCCAAGAAATGGGGGCTGGACAGGCCACCGCTGATCGCACCCCCTCCACCCGCCGTGAAACCGCACATCACCACCCGCGAGGGGTTCGAGGTCGAGGGTGGGGACGACTCGCTGCCGCCGGTCTTCACCACCGTCCCGACCAAGGACCGGATCGTCTTCCTGACGATGGACGACGGTGACGAGAAGGACCCCGAACTGCTGCAGATGATGGACGAGCTGGACATCCCGTACAGCGCGTTCCTCAGCGACTACCTGGTGAGCAACAGCTACGGGTACTTCCTGGAGATGCAGCGCCTCGGCGTCGGCCTCAACAACCACACGCTCAACCACCCCTACCTGCCAGGGCTCTCGTACAGCGAGCAGAAGAGCGAGATCTGCGACCAGCAGGCCGTCATCGCGGAGCATTACGGGCGGCGGCCCACCCTCTTCCGCCCGCCGTACGGCAACTACAACGTGGACACGCTCCGCATCGCGAAGTCCTGCGGCATCAAGGCCGTGCCGCTCTGGAACGCGGAGGCGTTCCCGGACCACATGGAGTGGCGCGAGGAGGACCAGGACCTGCACCCCGGTGACATCATCCTCACGCACTTCCGGGGCCGGAAGGACTGGGGCGGCAGCATGGCCGACCTGGTCCGGGCGGTCATGAAGACCATCACGGACAAGGGGTACGCCGTGGCCCGGCTGGAGGACTACGTATGAGAAGGGCGCACCGGCTGCTCGCCGGACTGCTGACAGCCGGTGCGTTCCTGACCGCCACCGCCGGGTGCGCACAGTCGGTGGACCCGATCGAACGGCTGAGCCGCAAGGCCGCACAGAAGGTGACCCACCCGCGGCCGGCACCCGCGGCGGGCCCGCAGGCGCATCCGCCGGTGCATCCGCGCGGCGATCACGGGGCGCCGGGGTCGCTGGTCGTCATCGCCTGCCGTCAGCTGCCGGAGTCCCGGCACTCGCGGTTGTCGCCACCGCTGAGGCACTGGTGGCCGGACCGGCCGGGATCGTACGAAGGAGCGGAGGCCGTCGCCGGGTGCGAGCGGCGGTAGTCCTCGTGCCCGATCAGTACCGCCACCGCGCACAGCAGGAGCGCGGCCAGGATCTGGATCGCGCCCGCCCAGGGCCGGTTCGCGCGGATCAGCACCACGGCGAACAGGCAGATCACCGCGGCGATCCCGCCGAAGATGAGGACGGGCCTCCAGTCCATCGGCGGCGGCTCCGTCGTCTCCTGGCCGTCGGGGTCCCACCGCGAGAGGATCAGGTAATAGAGGACGCCCACACAGATCAGCCCCTCCAGGACGACCAGCAGCAGACCCAGCAGCGCATCGAGGCAGCCGTTCACGGGGCGCGAGGAGTCCTGCGCGGCCGAGGGACGATGCGGGAGCGGGTTCGACGGCTGGTACGGAGGTTCGAGCATGAAGCCACGGTCGTACGGAACGGCGCGGTCCGTCCCTGCGTTGTTCCTGTGTTGTCCAGACCTTTGCGTTGTCCGGACTGTCGGATGCGATCGGCACCCGTCGCACCGTGTGCGAGCGGGGGCCCGCATGACGCCACGACTGGCTGAATTGGCACTCCGCTTGACCGAGTGCTAATCCCGGTCATAGTCTCAGTGCTGGCACTCACCACTGGAGAGTGCCAGCAGTACTGTGCGACTGGCAGGTCCGGCACCCGCGACGACGGATCCACCTGGTCGCCACCCAAAGACTCTTAACCCCGTGAGATCTCCGAAGGGGGAGACCGGATCGTGTCGACCGTCAGCACCAAGGTTGCGATCAAGCCGCTCGAGGACCGCATTGTGGTCCAGCCGCTCGACGCCGAGCAGACCACGGCCTCCGGCCTGGTCATTCCGGACACCGCCAAGGAGAAGCCCCAGGAGGGCGTCGTCCTGGCCGTGGGCCCGGGCCGCTTCGAGAACGGCGAGCGCCTTCCGCTCGACGTCAAGACCGGCGACGTCGTGCTGTACAGCAAGTACGGCGGCACCGAGGTGAAGTACAACGGCGAGGAGTACCTCGTCCTCTCGGCTCGCGACGTGCTCGCGATCATCGAGAAGTAATTCACCCACGTTTGCTTCTGTTCTGCGCCCCTGGCCCCCTGCGAATTACCAGCCGGGTGGTCGGGGGCGCAGTTCATTTGAGAGGAAAACTCAGCTGCCATGGCGAAGATTCTGAAGTTCGACGAGGACGCCCGTCGCGCCCTTGAGCGCGGCGTCAACAAGCTTGCCGACACGGTCAAGGTGACGATCGGCCCCAAGGGCCGCAACGTCGTCATCGACAAGAAGTTCGGCGCTCCCACCATCACCAACGACGGTGTCACCATCGCGCGCGAGGTCGAGCTCGACGACCCGTACGAGAACCTCGGCGCCCAGCTGGTGAAGGAGGTGGCGACCAAGACCAACGACGTAGCAGGTGACGGTACGACCACCGCCACCGTGCTGGCCCAGGCGCTCGTCCGCGAGGGTCTGCGCAACGTCGCCGCGGGTGCTTCCCCGGCCGCCCTGAAGAAGGGCATCGACGCCGCGGTCAAGGCCGTGTCCGAGGAGCTCCTCGCGACCGCCCGCCCGATCGACGACAAGTCCGACATCGCCGCCGTGGCCGCGCTCTCCGCGCAGGACAGCCAGGTCGGCGAGCTCATCGCGGACGCGATGGACAAGGTCGGCAAGGACGGTGTCATCACCGTCGAGGAGTCCAACACCTTCGGTCTGGACCTCGACTTCACCGAGGGCATGGCCTTCGACAAGGGCTACCTGTCCCCGTACATGGTGACCGACCAGGAGCGTATGGAGGCCGTCCTCGACGACCCGTACATCCTGATCCACCAGGGCAAGATCGGCTCGATCCAGGAGCTGCTCCCGCTGCTGGAGAAGGTCATCCAGGCCGGTGGCTCCAAGCCGCTGCTGATCATCGCCGAGGACGTCGAGGGCGAGGCCCTGTCGACCCTGGTCGTCAACAAGATCCGTGGCACCTTCAACGCCGTCGCGGTGAAGGCCCCGGGCTTCGGTGACCGCCGCAAGGCCATGCTCGGCGACATCGCCACCCTCACCGGTGCGACCGTCATCGCCGAGGAGGTCGGCCTCAAGCTCGACCAGGCCGGTCTGGACGTGCTGGGCTCCGCCCGTCGCGTCACCGTCTCCAAGGACGACACGACGATCGTGGACGGCGGCGGCGAGCCCGGCGACGTCAAGGGCCGGGTCAACCAGATCAAGGCCGAGATCGACGCCACGGACTCCGACTGGGACCGCGAGAAGCTCCAGGAGCGCCTCGCGAAGCTGGCCGGCGGCGTGTGCGTGATCCGTGTCGGTGCCGCCACCGAGGTGGAGCTCAAGGAGAAGAAGCACCGTCTGGAGGACGCCATCTCCGCGACCCGCGCCGCGGTCGAGGAGGGCATCGTCTCCGGTGGTGGCTCCGCTCTGGTCCACGCCGTCAAGGTCCTCGACGGCAACCTCGGCAAGACCGGCGACGAGGCCACCGGTGTCGCGGTCGTGCGCCGCGCTGCCGTCGAGCCGCTGCGCTGGATCGCCGAGAACGCCGGCCTCGAGGGTTACGTCATCACCTCGAAGGTCTCCGAGCTCGACAAGGGCCAGGGCTTCAACGCCGCGACCGGCGAGTACGGCGACCTGGTGAAGGCCGGCGTCATCGACCCGGTCAAGGTCACCCGCTCCGCGCTGGAGAACGCCGCGTCCATCGCGTCGCTGCTGCTCACGACCGAGACGCTGGTCGTCGAGAAGCCGGCCGAGGAAGAGCCGGAGGCCGGTCACGGTCACGGCCACTCCCACTAGCGTGTAGCTCCGCCCAGCCACTGAGGCCCGGTACCCCGTCGCGGGGTACCGGGCCTCGGCATGTGCGGCTGGACCGAGCCCCGCCCGTGGCCGGGGGCCCCGGGCCCCGCCCCCGAACGCCCGCTGCTCAATCGCCGGAAGTCCAGGGGTGCAAATCAGCCCGCCCGGCGATTGAGGACATCCTTCATCCCGTCCGGCGTTTGAGGACCGGGGTCCGCGGCGGAGCCCCCCACACGGCGGAGCCGCATATCGATACTGCCGGGAAGAGGCGGGCAGGGGACAAAGCCCCCCGTCACGCCGAGCGCGGCAGTATCCCCGCCCGGACCGGATCCGCGAACGGCAGGCCGGCCGCGTACCGCTCCAACTCGTCCAGCGCCTCATCGGCCATCCGGTGCAGCTCATCGCCCAGCGAACCCGCGACATGCGGAGTGAGCAGCACATTCGGCAGGTCGTACAACGGCGAGTGCGCAGGCGGAAGTTCGGGCTCCGTCACATCCAGCACCGCGTGCAGCCGCCCGGCTGTCAGCTCGGGCAGCAGCGCCTCCTCGTCGATCAGCGATCCCCGCGCCGTGTTGATCAGCGTCGCCCCGGTCGCCATGGCCGACAGCTGCGCCGCGCCGATCATGTGGTGCGTCTCCGGGAGCTGCGGCGCGTGCACCGAGACGACCGAGCTGCTCGCACACAGCTCGTCGAGCGAGGTGAGCCGTACACCGAGCCGCGCCGCCTCCGGGCCGTCCACGTACGGGTCGTACAGCAGGACGTCCAGATCGAAGGGGCGCAGCAGTTCGATCACGCGCCGGCCGATGCGGGAGGCGCCGACGATGCCGACCGTACGGTGGTAGTTGCCGGAGCCGTCGAGCTCCGCGAGCCAGTCGTTGTCGGCGCGCAGGGCGCGATAGCGATCCGCGGAGTGCAGGATGCGCTTGCCCGCGAAGAGGATCGCGGCGAGCGTGAATTCGGCGACGGGCAGCGCGTTGGCCCCGGCCGCCGAGGTGACGGCGATCCCGCGCTCCCAGCAGGCGTCCGTGATGTGGTGCTTCACGGAACCGGCCGCGTGCACCACGGCCCGCAGCCGGGGCGCGGCCGCCAGTACCTCGGTGGTGAGCGGCGTCGCACCCCAGCAGGTGAACAGCACCTCGGCATCGGCGAGCGCGGCGGCCACCTCGGGCGTCGGGTCGGCCAGGTCGTGGGCGACGAGGTGCGGGTCGGTACGGGTGAGGGCCGCCAGCCGGGTGCGGTGGCGGTCGGCGAGGAGGCGTCCGGCGATGCCGGGGCCCATCGCGAGCAGGGCCGTCGGCCGGTTGTCAGTGGCGTGGGGCATGGTGGAACTCGTACTCCTCAGGGCTCGCGTGAGAGTCACTTGACGCTGCCGGCGGTCAGACCGGCCTTCCAGTGCCGCTGCAGCGAGACGAAGGCGACGATGAGGGGGATGACGGCGAGGAGAGAGCCGGTGACGACGAGCGGATAGAAGCTCGGCTCGCCGTGGGTGTTGGTGTTCCAGGAGTACAGACCGAGGCTCAGCGGGAAGAGCTTGCGGTCCGAGAGCATCACGAGGGGGAGGAAGAAGTTGTTCCAGATCGCGGTGAACTGGAAGAGGAAGACGGTCACGAAGCCCGGCATGACCATGCGCAGCCCGATGGACCAGAAGACGCGCAGCTCGCCGGCCCCGTCGATACGGGCGGCCTCAAGGGCCTCGTCCGGTATGTAGCCGGTGCTGAACACCCGGGCGAGATACACGCCGAACGGGTTGACGAGCACCGGGATCAGTACGGACCAGTAGGTGTTGACCAGGCCGGTCTTGGAGGCCAGGAGATACATCGGCAGGGCGAGCGCCGTGGTGGGGACGAGCACGCCCATCAGCACAAGGGCGAACAGCTTCTCCTTGCCCCGGAATTCGTACTTGTCGAAGGCGTACCCCGCGGCGACACAGATCAGTGAGCAGACGATCGCCCCGCCGCCCGCGTAGAAGAGGCTGTTGAGATACCAGCGGAAGTAGATGCCGTCGCCGTAGGAGGCCAGGTTCGACAGATTCTCGCCGAGGTTGAAGCCCTCGAAGGAGAACGCGTTGCCCGCGAGCAGCCCGCCGGTGTCCTTCGTGGCGGCCGTGACCAGCCAGACGAGGGGGAAGAGCATGTAGACGACGGCGAGCAGAAGGAAGCCGTTGACCGCGGTCTTCGACATCCAGCGGCCGCGGGAGGCGGGGGAGTTCATGCTTTCTTGCCCTTCCGGCCGGTGAAGCGGGTGACGACGAAGGACAGCAGCGCGGCCGTGAGCGCCAGCAGGATGGAGGCGGCCGCGGCGAGACCGTAGTCGTTGCGTTCGAAGGCCGCGGTGTACGCGTACATGTTCGGCGTCCAGGTGGAGGAAACGGCGGAACCGGTCCCCTTGTTGAGGATCAGCGGCTCGGTGAACAGCTGGAGGGAGCCGATGACCGTGAACAGCGCGACCATCACGACCGAGGCGCGGATCAGCGGGACCTTGATGCTGAGTGCGACGCGCCAGGCACCGGCCCCGTCGACGGTGGCCGCTTCGAGTACGGAGCGGTCGATGGCCTGCAACGCGGCGTAGAAGATCACCATGTTGTAGCCGAGCCACTCCCACAGGGCGATGTTGACGATGGAGGGGAGGGCGCCCTCGGGCGAAAAGAAGTCGAAGCCGATTCCGCCGGACTCCATGGCGCTGACCACCGGGCTGAGCTGGGGTGTGTAGAGGTAGACCCAGATCAGCGCGGCGATGATGCCGGGCACGGCGTGCGGCAGGAAGAGCGCGAGCTGGAAGAACCGGCGGGCGCGGGCCAGCGTGGAGTCCAGCAGCAGGGCGAGGGCGAGGGCCCCGACGAGCAGCAGCGGAATGTAGAACAGGCAGTATCCGAGGAGTACGCCGAAGCCCTCGCGGAACGCCCGGTCGCCCAGGGCCGCCGTGTAGTTGTCGAGTCCGCTGAAGACGGTCTCGGTGCCGCCGAAGCCCAGTCCGGACTGTTTCTCGGTGAACAGGCTGAGCCAGACCGCGTATCCGATCGGCAGCACCATGGCCACGGTGAACAGTACGAAGAAGGGCCCCAGCAGGATGGCGGCGGCTCTGGTCGTCCGGGCGCGCTTCATCAGCCTGCGTCCTCGACCTTCAGGCCGCGCTTCTTCAGCTCGGTGACCGTGGCGTCGTGCCCGGCCTTCACCGCGTCCTTGATGGTGGTGCCGCCGCTGGCGACCTTGCCGAACTGGTCCTTGATGGTGGTGTTCGTCGTGCCGGTCGTCGGGCCCCAGTTCCAGTCGGGGCCGATGGACGTCGCGGCGTCCTCGAACACCTGGTAGATGTCCTCGCCGCCGTAGAAGTCCGCGTCGAAGGCCTTCTTCGCCACCGGGCGCAGCGCCGCCGCGGCCGGGAAGGCGCTCGAAGTGCCGGACTCGATGCGGGCCTTGATGCCTTCCTCGGTGGTCGACATCCAGGTGGCGAACTCGACCGCGGCCTTGGCCTTCTTGCTGGTCCTGGTCACCGCGAAGGTGGAGCCGCCGAGCATGCCGCTGGCCGGCTTGCCGTCCCAGCTGGGCATCGGGGCGACGGCCCACTTGCCGCTCTGCTCGGGCAGCGTGCCCTTGAGGACGCCCGCGCCCCAGGCGGCGCCGAGGTAGCCGACGGTGCCGCCGTTCTTGAGGGAGTTGGTCCACTCGGGGCTGAACGAGGCGTTGGCGCGGATCAGGTCGTCGTCGAGCAGGCCCTGCCAGTAGTCGGCGACCTTGCTGGTGGCCGCGTCGGCCGTGCTGACCTTCCAGGTGTCGCCCTCGGGCTTGTACCACTGGGCGCCGGCCTGCCAGGCCATCGCCTGGAACGTGGTCGGGTCGTCGGGGAAGAAGGTGCCGATACGGGCCTTCTTGTCGGCCTTCTTGACCTTCTCGGCGGCCTTGCGGAAGTCGTCCCAGGTCTGGGGAACCTCGACGCCGTACTTCTCGAACAGATCCTTGCGGTAGTAGAAGGCCTGTGGCGAGGCGTCGAACGGAACGGCCCAGTTCTTGCCGCCGAGCGTCGTCAGCTCGACCGCCTGCGGCAGCAGCTTCTTCTTGATGTCGTCGGTGAAGTACTGGCCGATGTCCTGGAGCGCGCCCTGACTGACGTACTCCGGAAGCTGCGGGTACTCGATGGAGACCAGGTCGGGGGCGTTGCCCGCCTTCACCGCGTTGGAGATCTTGGCGTAGCCGCCCGCGTTGCCGGACGGGATCTCCTCGTACACCACCTTGATGTTCTTGTGCGAGGCGTTGAACGCGTCAACGACCTCCTTGGACCCCTTGGTCCAGCCCCAGAAGGTGACGCTGACGGGCTTGCCGTCGCTTCCGGCGGCGGCACTGTCGTCGCCGCTGCCGCCACAGGCCGTGAGAACGGCGAGGGCGGTGGCGGCGCCGACTACGGCGAGGGACGTTCTGCTCGAACTGCGGCTCACAGCGAGGCTCCTGAACAGGCGACGACATTGGCGTTGGCCGTGATCCTTGGACCAGCCGTGACCGAAGTCAAGAGCGAAAGAGCGATTGATCGAAAAAAGATCAGATAAGTTACGTACGGAAGTGAACGGGGCGCCCTGTGCGAGAGGTGCGGGGCAACCCGTGAGAACGCCTACGAGAGGGGCGCTCCGCACGAGTCCCGGACCCGCAGCTGCGGGAGCAGTGTCAGATGCCGCCGGGGCGTGTCCGCGCCCTGGCCGAGCCGCTCCACCAGCAGTTCCGTCGCATGGCGGCCCACCTCGCGCTTGGGCGGTGCCACGGCCGTGAGCGGGGTGTCCGCGAGGGCCGCCACCTCGTCGTCGTACGCGATCAGCGCCAGATCGTCCGGCACCCGTACGCCCAGCTCGGCCAGGCGCTGCACCACCTGGATCGCGTCCACGTCGTTGTGGATCAGCGCCGCCGTCGCCACCCCTGAGCGGACCGCCTCCCGCAGCGCCTGCACGGCCTGTTCGAACGCGTCCGGAGCGAGTTCGGCCGGTACGGAATCGATCACGTCCTGCGGTGCGCGCAGCCCGAGTACGGCCAGGGCCTCCTCGTACCCGGACCGCACCGCGACGGCGGTGGGGGAGTCCGCCCGGGCCATCAGCAGCGGCGCCCCGTGCCCGAGATCCACCAGGTGGCGTACGGCGAGCAGCACCCCGTGCGCATGGTCGGAGCAGACCCGGTCCAGGCCGTCCAGCGGGGAGCCCGTGGTGGGCCTGCGCTCCAGCAGGACGGTCGGCACGGGCAGTGAGGCGATCCAGTCGCCGAACGCGGCGGGGTCGCCGGGGTGCCGCCAGCCCGGCGCGATCAGCAGCCCCTCGGCACCCGCGGAGAGCAGGCCCTCGGTGCGGGCGTGGTCCTCCTGCGGCCGGTAGTCGGAGATCCGCAGTATCAGCCGGGCGCCCGCCCTTGCGGCGGCCTCGTGGGCCCCGCGGATGACCTCGGCGAAGTAGTACGTCGCGGAGGGCGCGAGCATGCCGAGGACCAGGCCGCTGCCGCCGGGCCCCGTGGTGGCGGCGGGGGCGGCGTCCTGCGGCCAGGACACCGAGCCGTGGACCCGGTCGAGCAGGCCCCGGCCGGCCAGCTCCTCCACGTCCCGGCGCACCGTGACGGGCGAGACCCCCAGCTGCGAGGCCAGATCCGAGACCCGGGCCGAGCCCCGTTCCCGTACCAGCCCCAGCAGGCGGTCATGACGTTCAGCAGCACTTTCGCGCACGGCAGCAGTCCCCTCGCAGTGTGTGGCCCGGCCCCCGGTCCGGCCGGTGCCGGGGGCGTTGTCCGACCCTAGACCAACGTGATCGAACGATGGGAGTTTCGATCATTCAAACGCAATCCATTGACGTTCGATCAATCCGAGTCCAGGATTCCGGCGATGCCGACTCGTCCCGTCCCTGACTGTTCGTACGGAGGAATTGTGAGACATCGCGTCACTGCTGCGGCGCTCGCGGCCCTGACGGCCGCCGCCGGCCTGACCGTCGCCGGCCAGAGCGCCGCACAGGCCGCACCCACCGGCCGTAGCTTCCACGTCGACTGCGCAGCCGCCCCGGCCGGTGCCACCGGCAGCGAGCAGCACCCCTGGACCACGCTCGCCGAGGCCAACGCGCACACCTACGGCCCCGGCGACCGGCTGCTCTTCAAGCGCGGCGCCACCTGCACCGGCACCCTCACCCCCAAGGGCACAGGCTCCGCCCGCGCCCCGTTCACCATCGCCGACTACGGCAGCGGCCCGGCCCGCGCCGAGCTCGACGGCGCGGGCGCCCACGATGTCATCCTGCTTTCCAACATGCAGTACGTGCACCTCAAGGCCCTGGAGATCACCAACGCCGACAACCCCGGCAGTGAGCGCAACGGCGTCCGCCTCCGCCTCACCGACTACGGCACCGCCCGCGGCTTCGACATCTCCGGCCTCTACATCCACGATGTGCGCGGCGGCGACTACAAGACGGTGTCCGGCTCCAGCGCGATCCACATCGCGGTCGAGGGCACAGCGAAGGCCAGCCGGTACGACGGCCTGGACATCGGGCACAACCGCATCGAGGACGTCGACCGCGAGGGCATCTACTTCAAGTCGACCTTCTCCAAGCGCGATCTCGTCGGCGAGCAGCAGGACCCGAACGTCTACCCGGGGGAGTGGACGCCGAGCACCGGAGTCCGCATCCACCACAACACGCTGAAGTCCCTGGCCGGTGACGGCATGAAGCTCGACACCACCAGCGGCGCCCGCGTCGACCACAACCGGGTCGACGGCTTCCAACTGCGCTCGCCCTCCGCCAACGCAGGCATCTGGACCTTCAACACCGACGACACGACCGTCGAATACAACGAGGTCTCGGGCGGCGGCAACACTCACGACGGGATGTCCTTCGACGCCGACGGCGCCTCGCAGAACACGGTCTTCCAGTACAACTACAGCCACGACAACAAGGGCGGCTTCCTGCTGATCTGCCCGTACAGCGGCGCCAAGACCATCGGCACGGTCGCCCGCTACAACGTCAGCCGCAACGACGGCGCCCGTCTGATCCAGAACTGCTGGGGCCCGATCCTCGACACGGAGATCTACAACAACACCTTCCACAACAAGGAGCAGATCCCCGGCCACCTCGTCCAGGACGACGCCGGCAGCCCCGCCACCACCCAGCACGAACTGTCCATCCGGAACAACATCTTCGTGAGCGAGGGCACCGGCGGCTACGCCTTCAAGAACCCGACGCCCGGGCTCTCCTTCGACCACAACGCCTTCTACGGCATCGACATGACCCGCCCCGATGCAGGCGGTATCACGGCCGACCCGAAGCTGCGCACGGACTTCCGGCTCGGTGCGGGCTCGCCCGCCCTCGCCGCCGGAGCCGTCATCGAGAACAATGGCGGCAAGGACTACTTCGGCAACGAACTGAAGCCCGGCGCCCCCAACATCGGCGCCTACGCGGGCCGCGGAGTGCGGTAACCACCTGCCCGGTAACCGCACTGCGCGGGCCGCAGAGTGCGGTAACCGCCCACCCGTTGACCACCTGCCCGGTAACCGCCCGCTCACTGGGGCCCGTACTTGCGGCCTGTCTTGGAGGTGACCCCTCCGAGCAGGCCGCGCGGCGTCACCTTCACGAGCCCCATCAACGCCTTGTACCGCGGGTCCGGAACCGAGACCGACTTGCCGCGCGCCAGGTCCGCCAGGGCCGTCGCCACCAGTTTGTCCGCGTCGAGCCACATCCAGCCCGGGATGTTGCCGGTCCCCATCCCGGCCCGCTCGTGGAACTCGGTCCGTACGAAGCCGGGGCACAGCGCCATCAGCCGCACCCCCGAACCGGCCAGGTCCTTCGCCGCGCCCTGGGTGAACTGCACGACCCACGCCTTGGACGCGCCGTACGTCCCGCGCGGCACGAACGCCGCCACCGAGGCCACATTGACGACCCCGCCCCGCCCGCGCTCCTTCATGCCGGCCGCGGCCGCCGAGGTCAGCCGCAGCACCGCCTCGCAGTGCACCTTCAGCATCTTCAGCTCATCGGCCATGGGCACATCCAGATAGCGGCCCTTGTTGCCGAACCCGGCGTTGTTGACCAGCAGATCGACCGGCTGGTGACGGTCCGTCAACCGGTTCTCGACCGCGGCGATCCCCTTGTCCTCGGACAGGTCGGCCGTCAGCACCTCGGCCTCGATGCCGTGCCGGTCGTGCAGTTCCGTCGCCTGCTCGCGCAGCCGCTCGGTGTTGCGCGCCACCAGCACCAGGTTGTGCCCATCGGCCGCGAGCCGCCGCGCGAAGGCGGCTCCGATCCCTGCTGTCGCGCCCGTAATCAGTGCAGTCGTCATACGCGGCACGTTAGTGCCTGTACGGCACGCCGCGATCAGTCGTCCGCCGCCTGCGTCTCCACGTACTTCAGAGCGGCACGCAGCGACTCGGGATGCAGCGCGTCCCCCGCCGCGAGCAGCTTCGGGAGCAGCTCCCGTCGCGTTGTCGAGGCCAGGAAGTCCAGTTTCACTGTGACGTCGTGGTCCGGGCGGTGCACGATCTCGACCGGGTCCCCGGCGCGGATCCCGCCCGGCTCGATCACCCGCAGATAGGCACCCGGGGAAGCCGCCTGCGTGAACCGCTTGACCCAGCGCTTCTCGTCGAGATGACCGGCGAACGTACGGCACGGAATCCGGCTCGACGTGACCTCCAGGACCAGCTCGGGGCCGATCCGCCAGCGCTCGCCGATCTTCGCGCCGCTCACGTCCAGACCGCTGGTCGTCAGGTTCTCGCCGAACGCGCCATTGGCCAGCGGGCGGCCGAGTTCCCGCTCCCAGCCGTCGAGGTCCTCGCGGGCGAAGGCGTACACGGCCTGATCGGAGCCGCCGTGATGGCGCAGATCGCACACCGTGTCCCCGGCCAGGCCACTGCCGCCGGTGCCCTTGGGGCCGGGGTCGGTGACGCGTACGGGGCCGTCGGCCGGCTGCTTGTCGATCCCGGTCAGGCCGCCGGGGGCGTCGGAGTAGCCGACGGCCTTGGGCCGTCCCACATTCACCGTCAACAGCTTCATCGGCTTCATACAGAGAACGCTAACCACTCCACTCTCAAAGAAATGCGCCAAAAATTCGCACCCAACCCAAGAATCTCTTATGATTGAAGTGTGATCGAAGCCCGTCATCTCCGTGTCCTGCGCGCCGTGGCCGCCACCGGCTCGTTCTCCGCCGCCGCCCGCGAACTGGGCTGCACCCAGCCCGCGGTCAGCCAGCAGATGAAGGCGCTGGAAGCCTCCGTGGGGACCACCCTGTTGATCCGTACGGGACGCGAGATGCGGCTCACCCAGGCGGGTGAGGCACTTGTCCGGCACGCCTCCGGGATCCTCGCCGGGCTCACCGCCGCCGAGGAGGAGGTCGCCGCGATCGCCGGGCTGCGGGCCGGCCGGGTCCGGCTCGTCTCGTTCCCCAGCGGCAGCTCCACACTGGTCCCCGGCGCCCTCGCGGCGCTGCGCGCGGCCCACCCCGGCACCCGGGTCTCCCTGGTCGAGGCCGAGCCGCCGCGCTCGGTCGAGATGCTGCGCGAGGGCGACTGCGACATCGCGCTGGCGTTCCGTTACGGCGCCTCCGGCGCGGAGTGGGACGACCTGGTCGTACGCCCGCTGCTCACCGACCGGCTGATCGGCCTGGTCCCGGAGGGGCACCGGCTGGCCGGTGCGGCGGCGGTCGGCGTCGCCGAGCTGGCCGACGAGTCGTGGATCGCGGGCTGCCCGCGCTGCCGCCGCCAGCTGGTGGAGGTCTGTGAGGAGTCCGGGTTCACGCCCCGGATCGACTTCGCCACAGACGACTACCCGGCAGTGATCGGCCTGGTCGGCGCCGGACTGGGGGTGGCCGTACTGCCGGAGCTGGCGATCGAGTCGGTACGCCCCAAGGGGGCCCGCACCGTGACGGTGGAACCGGCCGTCGAGCGCGAGATCGTCGCCCTGACCCTGCCCGACCTGGCCCAGGTACCGGCAGTGGCTGCCACCCTGGATCGGCTGTCCCTGGCGGCCGCCCGCTGAGCGGGGCCTGCCTGTGACCCGGCCCCCTTTGGTGGCCGGGTAAAACGCGGAAACGTTTTTCTATTTATGGTGCGGGGTGCGGCGGGATCAGCCGTGCCCCGACGGGGACGGAAGGCCCGACGGCGCCGCTGCTGTGATCAGCCGGTTGCGGGCCCGTCCCATGAGCTCCTCGCGTTCGTCCTCGGTCAGTCCGCCCCACACTCCGTAGGGCTCACGCACCGCCAGTGCGTGTGCTGCACACTCGGCGCGAACCGGGCATCGCATGCAGACCTCTTTTGCCGAGTTCTCGCGGGCGCTCCGTGCCGCCCCGCGCTCACCCTCCGGGTGGAAGAACAGCGAGCTGTCGACCCCACGGCAGGCCGCCAACAGCTGCCAGTCCCACAGATCGGCGTTGGGTCCGGGAAGGCGGGAGAAATCTGCCATTGCTTGTCCCCTCGAAACCATGCTGAGTCGGAATCGTCGTTGTCGTCCGTTAATGACCGTGTCCATGACATTTACATCTACGGTGTAAGTAGATGTAAATATGACTGATTGCGAATCTAGCCACAGACACCAGCAAAAGGGAAGAAAACCCGCCAAATAGGGCATACCTTCATGTGAAGTTTCCGTTGACGGTTGGATGATCCGCGCCGCTCTCCTCCGTGTACGGGTCCTCACGTAGAGTGCCGAACCCGGCCGTCCGACCCGTAACTCTTTCGAGTGACCATCGTTGAGAGGGCGGTGGCGGTTGACAGAAAAAGCGATCGGGCAGATGTCCGAGAGCGTCAACCGCTCAGGTGACGACTTGTAACAGCCTGGAGGCTCAAGGTGACGCGCATCAGCTGCGGAGGACGGTCATGACATCCGTCCTCGTCTGCGACGACTCCCCGCTTGCCCGAGAAGCGCTCCGTCGCGCGGTCGCGACCGTGCCCGGCGTCGAGCGTGTGACGACGGCGGCCAACGGCGAGGAAGTACTCCGCCGCTGGGGCGCCGACCGTTCGGATCTGATTCTGATGGACGTACGCATGCCCGGTCTGGGAGGTGTGGAGACGGTCCGGCGGCTGCTCTCCGCCGACCCCGGCGCCAGGATCATCATGCTGACCGTCGCCGAGGACCTGGACGGTGTCGCGCTCGCGGTCGCCGCCGGTGCCCGCGGCTATCTGCACAAGGACGCCTCCCGCGCGGAGCTGCGGGCCACCGTCACCCAGGCGCTGGCCGATCCGACGTGGCGGCTCGCCCCGCGCCGGCTGCGGTCGGCCGAGATGGGGGCGGCGCCGACGCTCACCGCGCGTGAGATCCAGGTGCTCGAAGGAATGAGTCACGGCCGCTCGAACGCCGAGATCGGCCGTGAGCTGTTCCTCTCCGAGGACACGGTGAAGACGCACGCCAGGCGTCTGTTCAAGAAGCTCGGCGCCTCGGACCGGGCGCACGCCGTGGCGCTCGGCTTCCGCTGGGGCCTGGTCCGCTGAGGACCGGCCATGGCCGGCAGTCGATCGATTCCCCGTCCGCACACCGGCGGACGGGGCGATGTGACCGATGTGCGCGGGGTGGGCTCCGCCCCGCCGGTGGTGCCCTCCGCGCCGACGGTATGTGACGCTTCCCGGCCGATGACGCATCCTTGAGATGTGGAGTTCCTCGGGAACGATTCGGTCGAGCGGAAGGGGAGGGCGCAGGACATGACTTCCGGCGCACCCGCTCATAACGCTTCGGTGCACAACTACGGACGCGGCGGCACGGATGATGCGGCTCCGGGGCACCATGGTCCGATGCGCGACGACGAGACGACGGTGATCGGTGCACTGGTGCACCGTGCTGTCGAGGGCGACGCGCAGGCCACCCATGATCTGCTGGCCCATGTCCACCCCCTCGCGCTGCGCTACTGCAGGTCCCGGCTGAACCGGCTGCCCGGTGATGCTCGCCACTTCGTGGAGGACCTGGCGCAGGAGGTCTGTGTCGCGGTGCTGATGGCGCTGCCGCGCTACAAGGACACCGGCAGACCCTTCGAAGCCTTTGTCTTCGCCATCGCGGGCCACAAGGTCGCCGATCTCCAGCGGGCCGCCATGCGGCACCCGGGATCGACGGCCGTGCCCTCCGACGAGATGCCCGAGCGGCCGGACGATTCGCTCGGGCCCGAGGAGCGTGCGCTGCTCAGCAGCGATGCGGCCTGGGCCAAGAAGCTTCTTGCCAACCTCCCGGACAACCAGCGTGAGCTGCTCGTGCTGCGGGTCGCGGTCGGTCTGACCGCCGAGGAGACCGGACAGATGCTGGGCATGTCGCCGGGTGCGGTCCGGGTCGCCCAGCATCGGGCGCTGAGCAGGCTGCGGGCCCTCGCGGAGCAGTGACCCGGGCCTGGTCCAGGTTCCGTACGAAGCTACAGAACCTCTAGGTGATCTTGCTCGTGGAATGAGACACCGCCGGAGGCCGTTAGCATGGACATCCGCACCGATCAAGGCCATTTGGGGAAGGTGTCATGACTGCAAACGTCGACGGAGTGCCCGAGAAATTCGCGACGCTCGGGCTGACATACGACGACGTGCTGCTGCTGCCCGGCGCGTCCGACATGGCGCCCGACCAGATCGACACCTCCTCGTACATCTCCAGGAACGTGCGGGTGAACATCCCGCTGCTCTCCGCTGCGATGGACAAGGTCACCGAGGCGCGCATGGCGATTGCCATGGCCCGGCAGGGTGGCGCCGGTGTGCTGCACCGCAATCTCTCCATCGCCGACCAGGCCAACCAGGTCGACCTGGTGAAGCGCTCCGAGTCCGGCATGGTCACCGACCCGATCACGGTGCACCCGGACGCGACGCTGCGCGACGCCGACGAACTGTGTGCCAAATTCCGCATCAGCGGCGTCCCGGTCACCGACGGCGCGGGCAAGCTGCTCGGCATCGTCACCAACCGCGACATGGCCTTCGAGTCGGACCGTACGCGCCAGGTGCGCGAGGTCATGACGCCGATGCCGCTGGTCACCGGCAAGGTCGGCATCTCCGGCGTGGACGCCATGGAGCTGCTGCGCCGCCACAAGATCGAGAAGCTTCCGCTGGTCGACGACGCGGGGGTCCTCAAGGGCCTCATCACCGTCAAGGACTTCGTCAAGGCCGAGAAGTACCCGAACGCCGCCAAGGACAAGGAAGGCCGACTGCTGGTCGGCGCCGCCGTCGGCGTCGCGGGCGACGCGTACGAGCGGGCCCAGGCGCTCATCGAGGCGGGCGTCGACTTCATCGTCGTCGACACCGCCCACGGCCACTCCCGGCTGGTCGGCGACATGGTTGCCAAGATCAAGTCGAACTCCTCGGTCGATGTCATCGGCGGCAACATCGCCACCCGTGACGGCGCCCAGGCGCTGATCGACGCGGGCGTCGACGGCATCAAGGTCGGCGTCGGCCCCGGCTCCATCTGCACCACCCGCGTCGTCGCCGGCATCGGCGTCCCGCAGGTCACCGCGATCTACGAGGCCTCGCTCGCCGCCAAGGCGGCCGGTGTCCCGGTCATCGGCGACGGCGGTCTGCAGTACTCCGGCGACATCGCCAAGGCCCTGGTGGCCGGTGCGGACACCGTGATGCTCGGCTCGCTGCTCGCGGGCTGCGAGGAGTCCCCGGGCGAGCTGCTCTTCATCAACGGCAAGCAGTTCAAGTCGTACCGCGGCATGGGTTCGCTCGCCGCGATGCAGACCCGTGGCGACCGCAAGTCGTTCTCCAAGGACCGCTACTTCCAGGAGGGCGTCGCCTCCGACGAGAAGCTGGTCCCCGAGGGCATCGAGGGCCAGGTTCCCTACCGCGGCCCGCTCTCCGCGGTCGTCCACCAGCTCACCGGCGGTCTGCGCCAGTCGATGTTCTACGTCGGCGGACGCACCGTCCCGGAGCTCCAGGCCAACGGCCGGTTCGTCCGGATCACCTCGGCGGGTCTCAAGGAGAGCCACCCGCACGACATCCAGATGACGGTCGAAGCGCCGAACTACAGCAGGAAGTAACGCAACAGCGCAGCTGAGGGGCGGACCGGGGTTCCCGGGACCGCCCCTCAGCCGTGTGTCGGGGATACTGGACAACGCAGACGTAGAGGGAAAGGCCACACCATCGTGACTGAGATCGAGATCGGGCGCGGCAAGCGCGGCCGCCGGGCGTACGCATTCGACGACATCGCCGTCGTTCCGAGCCGTCGTACCCGTGACCCGAAGGAGGTCTCGATCGCCTGGCAGATCGACGCCTACCGTTTCGAGCTGCCGTTCCTGGCGGCCCCCATGGACTCCGTGGTCTCCCCGCAGACCGCGATCCGCATCGGTGAGCTCGGCGGCCTCGGCGTCCTCAACCTCGAGGGCCTGTGGACCCGGCACGCCGACCCGCAGCCGCTGCTCGACGAGATCGCCGAGATGCCCGTCGAGTCGGCGACGCGCCGCCTCCAGGAGATCTACTCCGCCCCCATCCAGGAGGAGCTGATCGGACAGCGCATCAAGGAGGTGCGCGACTCCGGTGTCGTCACCGCCGCCGCGCTCTCCCCGCAGCGCACCGCGCAGTTCTCGAAGGCCGTCGTCGACGCGGGTGTGGACATCTTCGTCATCCGCGGTACGACGGTCTCCGCCGAGCATGTCTCGGGTGCGGCCGAGCCGCTCAACCTCAAGCAGTTCATCTACGAGCTGGACGTCCCGGTGATCGTCGGCGGCTGCGCCACGTACACCGCCGCCCTGCACCTGATGCGTACCGGTGCGGCCGGTGTCCTCGTCGGCTTCGGCGGCGGCGCCGCGCACACGACGCGCAACGTCTTCGGCATCCAGGTCCCGATGGCGACCGCGGTCGCCGATGTGGCCGGAGCCCGCCGCGACTACATGGACGAGTCGGGCGGCCGGTACGTGCACGTGATCGCGGACGGCGGCGTCGGCTGGTCCGGCGACCTGCCGAAGGCCATCGCCTGCGGTGCGGACGCCGTGATGATGGGCTCCCCGCTGGCCCGTGCGACGGACGCGCCGGGCCGCGGCCGCCACTGGGGCATGGAGGCCGTCCACGAGGACGTGCCGCGCGGCAAGCTGGTGGACCTGGGCTCCGTCGGCACGACCGAGGAGGTCCTCACCGGCCCCTCGCACACCCCCGACGGTTCGATGAACATCTTCGGTGCGCTGCGCCGCGCGATGGCGACCACGGGGTACAGCGACCTCAAGGAGTTCCAGCGCGTCGAGGTGACGGTGGCGGACTCGCAGCACCGCCGCTGAGTGTTCGGAGCATGACGGGGGCCCGGACCGCCGGTGCGGTCGCTGTTGGTTGATTCGGGCCCGGTTACTTCGCCCCGCCGAGTTGTTCGGCGGGGCGAAGTGCTGGGAAGTGGCTGGTGCGGGATCAGGACCGGCCATCACGCTGTCCGGGACGGTGCCGTCGGCCGTGGCCACGTTCGTCATCAGGTTCAGGGCGTCCGGCTCACGGGCAAGAAGTGATGGGCCCACATCTCGGGCATTCACTCAGAGCCGGTGTGCGGCTTCGGCCCGGGGTGCGCCGCGGGTGTCGAAAAGGAACTGCGCCTTGGCGGCGAGTGTCCGGCGATCGTACGTGCGGTGGTGCTGGAGCAGCACCCGTCAGATCGGCACTGGAGGCCGCTTCGTACAGCGAGTCGGCGCGGGGCGCCGGGAGTTCGCGTACCCGCCAGGTCGAGGACATGCGGGTCGTGGCAAGCGATCCGGCCGGGGGTTGACGTGCCGGAGTCGGTCTCCAGGACCCTTGCCGTCCCGGCCTCGCGCGGGCTGGGGGCGCGGTCGAGGTGGAAGTCGCGTCCGCCGGAATCCCGCTCGGCTGCATCGGCATCAACACCCACCCCGTAAAGCGATGTCGGCCCCCAAGACCACAACCAGGTCTTGAGGGCCGACATCCCGCACTGGACCGAATCGACCGACAGCGTCTGCAGATCCGGGCCCTTCCGGGTGCGAGGACGCCTGGTGGCTACGAGGCCTTCTTTGCGCCGCCTACCGCGCCGACAGCACCGATCAGGAGGAAGAGGTACGTCTTGAAGTCGGCCGACTCGCTCCAACCCTTCGTGATGACGTCGAAGTGGTCGAAGAAAACGCTGGACGCCGACGTGTGTGTCAGGTCGGACAGCATGATCGAGATGCCCACGAGCTGGCCGAGGTAGACCGCGCCGATCGACAGCAGGGCGCTGACGACGGGCAGCACCGGGTTCTGTCCGCCGACCTTGCTTGCCGCGAAGCCGACGAGGAAGCCGACGCCGACGGCGATGTAGCCGACCTCGCGCTCGATCGCACCGGCGATGACGCCGTACAGAAAGGCCGCGGCGAGCGCCGTGACCACCGCTGTGAGCAGGCCCAGGCCCAGGTTGTTGCGCGCCGGGGCCGGCGGGGCGAACGGCGCGCCGCCGAACGGGACGCCGGGCTGGCCGGGCTGGCCGTACGGGCCGGGCTGCTGACCCGCGAACGGGTTGCCGGTCGGGGCGGCGGGCTGGCCGGGCTGCTGGCCTGCGTACGGGTTGCCGCCGGCGGGCTGGGCGTCGTTCGGCTGGTGTGCCGGTGGCACGGGCTGGCTCATGGTGGAATCCCCCCTGGGACGGAAGCGCACGACTGTGCGAGAAGTGACGCCGCAGGCTAGCAGTCACCTGTGACATCGCCCACCGAAATCCTTGGGGAACCCTTCACGAAAGCTTTGGAGAACCCTTTCTCACAGCCGGTGTGCGGCCCCCGCCGGAGTCGCGCCCCGGGTGTCCAGGAGGAGCTGGGCCTTCACCGCGAGGCCCTGGAGATCGTACGTACGGTGGTGCTGGAGCAGCACCGTGAGGTCGGCGCTCGAAGCCGCCTCGTAGAGCGAGTCGGCGCGCGGGACCGGGAGTTCACGTACCCGCCAGTCCAGGACATGCGGGTCGTGGTAGCCGATCTGGGCGCCCATGTCCATCAGCCGGAGCGCGATCTCCCGGGCGGGGGAGGCCTCCTGGTCGGCGAGGTCCGGCTTGTAGGTGACGCCGAGGAGCAGCACCCTGGCCCCACGTACGGACTTGCCGTGCTCGTTCAGGAGGGTGGCGCAGCGCTGGATCACGTACTGCGGCATCCGGTCGTTGATCTCCTGGGCGAGCGAGACCATCCGCAACGGGTGGCCGGGGGTGCGGCTGTTGTACGGGAGGTAGCCCGGGTCGACGGGGGCGCCGTGACCGCCGACGCCGGGGCCCGGACGGAACGGCTGGAAGCCGAAGGGCTTGGTCTCGGCGCACCTGATGACGTCCCAGAGGTCTACGCCGAGATCGTGACAGAGCACTGCCATCTCGTTGACCAGGGCGATGTTGACGTGCCGGAAGTTGGTCTCCAGGACCTTCGTCATCTCGGCCTCGCGCGGCCCGCGGGCCCGGACGACCTTGTCGGTGAGCCGGCCGTAGAAGGCGGCGGCGGATTCCGTGCAGGCGGGAGTGAGGCCGCCGATGACCTTGGGGGTATTGGCGTAGACGTGGGTCCTGTTGCCGGGGTCGAGGCGGCTGGGGGAGTAGGCGAGGTGGAAGTCGCGTCCGGCGCGCAGCCCCGAACCCTCTTCGAGGAGGGGCAGTACATAGCTCTCGGTGGTGCCGGGCTGCACGGCCGATTCCAGCAGGACGGTGGTGTGCGGGCGCAGCCGGGAGGCGAGCGCGCGGGCCGCGTCGCCGACGGCGGTGAGGTCGAGGGTGCGGTCGGCGCCGAGCGGGGTGGGCGCGCAGATCACCGCGGTACGGACCCGGCCCAGTTCGGCCGGGTCGGTGGTGGGCCGGAAACCCCCCGAGAGCATCCGGCGTACGTCCGAGGCGGTGAGCGATCCCTCGACGGGGGTGTGGCCCGCGGAGAGTTCCGCGTAGGCGCGTGGGTCGGTGTCGTAGCCGACGGTCTGGACACCGGCGGCGACGGCGGCTTGGGCGAGGGGCAGGCCGAGGTGGCCGAGTCCGATGACTGCGAGGTCTGCGGGCATGTGGATGGGCCGTCCTTCCCTTGGACCGACCGGCAGATGGAGGGCGCCACCCTCCGTTTGCCGGTCGGTCCATGACCATGAGAGCAGAAAGCGCAACCGCTGGGGACAGCGCAATGTCAGACTAGGCGTAAATATGACCTATATGTCGCATTGTGAGGCTTCAGTCGTCCTGGTGTTGTCCACAGGCGGTGGCCGAAGTCGTGGACGGCGGACAGAATCGAGAGGTGGGCACGGGTCGTCCGACCGCTCGGTCGGGTCGAACCGCGTGTCGGACCACCCCGATCTACCCGGGAGGCAGCAGTGAGGACAGCGACACTGGGACCTGCGGAGCGCGCCGAGGCGCTTGCCGCGATGGCCGAGCGCGAACTGGACGTGCTGGTCGTGGGGGCGGGCGTGGTCGGCGCCGGTACGGCGCTGGACGCTGCGACAAGAGGACTCTCGACCGGCCTCGTCGAGGCGCGCGACTGGGCCTCGGGCACATCGAGCAGGTCGAGCAAGCTGATCCACGGCGGGCTGCGGTATCTGGAGATGCTCGACTTCGCGCTCGTCCGGGAGGCGCTGAAGGAGCGCGGGCTGCTCCTGGGGCGGCTGGCCCCGCATCTGGTGAAGCCCGTGCCGTTCCTCTATCCGCTGCAGCACAAGGGCTGGGAGCGGCTCTACGCCGGTTCCGGCGTAGCGCTCTATGACGCGATGTCGGTGTCGTCGGGACACGGCCGCGGTCTGCCCGTCCACCGGCATCTCTCCCGTCGCCGTGCCCTGCAGGTCGCCCCGGCGCTGAAGAAGGACGCCCTGGTCGGGGCGTTGCAGTACTACGACGCGCAGATGGACGACGCCCGCTATGTGGCGACCCTGGTGCGCACCGCCGCCGGATACGGCGCCCATGTGGCGAACCGGGCGCGGGTGATCGGCTTCCTCCGGGAGGGTGAGCGGGTCGTCGGCGCCCGTGTGGAGGACGTCGAGGCGGGCGGTGAGTACGAGGTCAGGGCCAAACAGGTGGTCAACGCGACCGGCGTCTGGACGGATGACACCCAGGCGCTGATCGGGGAGCGCGGGCAGTTCCACGTCCGGGCGTCCAAGGGCATCCACCTGGTCGTCCCGAAGGACCGCATCCACTCCTCGACCGGCCTGATCCTGCGGACCGAGAAGTCCGTCCTCTTCGTCATCCCGTGGGGACGGCACTGGATCATCGGGACGACGGACACCGACTGGGACCTGGACAAGGCGCACCCGGCGGCATCCAGCGCCGATATCGACTATCTGCTCGAACACGTCAACTCGGTCCTGGCCACACCCCTGACCAGGGACGACGTCGAGGGTGTCTACGCGGGGCTGCGGCCGCTGCTGGCCGGCGAATCGGATGCGACCAGCAAGCTCTCGCGGGAGCACACGGTGGCGCACCCGCTGCCGGGCCTCGTGGTCGTGGCGGGCGGCAAGTACACGACGTACCGGGTGATGGCGAAGGACGCCGTGGACGAGGCGGTGCACGGCCTCGACAAGCGGGTGGCGGAATGCGTCACCGAGGACGTTCCGCTGCTGGGGGCGGAGGGATACCGGGCGCTGTGGAACGCCCGGGCGGGAATCGCGGCGCGTACGGGGCTCCATGTCGCCCGGGTGGAGCATCTGCTGAACCGCTATGGCTCCATGACCGAGGAGCTCCTCGATCTGATCGCCGACGATCCGGCGCTGGGGGAGCCGCTGCCGTCGGCGGACGACTATCTGAAGGCCGAGATCGTCTACGCGGCCTCGCACGAGGGGGCCCGCCACCTCGACGACGTACTGACCCGCCGGACCCGGATCTCCATCGAGACCTTCGACCGGGGCACGCTCAGCGCCCGGATCTGTGCGGAGCTGATGGCGCCGGTGCTGGGCTGGGACGAGGGGCAGATCGACCGGGAGGTCGAGCACTACGAGAAGCGGGTGCAGGCGGAGCGGGAGTCGCAGCGGCAGCCGGACGATCTCACGGCGGACGCGGCGCGGCTCGGGGCACCGGACATCGCGCCGCTCTAGGCCTCATCCTGTGCGGGGTGCGGGGTGCGGGGTGCGGGGTGCGCGGCCGCAGAACTCCGCGTCGAGGAGTGCCGGTTCGAGCGTCGTCGCATCGGTCAGGGTGTCCGTGTCGATGCGGTACGTCAGGGTGTGCCGGCCGTCGGACGGTGGGCCAGGGCGACGCGGACCGCGGCGGTGGCGGAGACGGGGTGGGCGGAGGTGTCGGCGGTTTAGTTGTAGAGGCCACTGGTGTGGCTGAGCAGGGCGCGCAGGGTGATGCGGCGGCCGTCGTTGCCGTTGCCGCGGATCAGCCCCGGCAGCAGCCGGTCGACGGTGTCCGACAGCTGCAGCCGTTTCTCCCGGGCGAGTTGGAGTACGACCGTCGCGACGAAGGTCTTGGTGATGCTGCCGGCCCGGAACCGGTCCGCCCTGCGGATACCCGGGCCCGTCGAGCGGTAGGTGTCGTACGGTGCGGAAGAGGCGCGACGGGCCAGCAGTGCCGCAGTGGGAGCACCGCCCCGGGCGACGAGCCGGGGAAGATAGGCGGCTGCGGGCGTGAGGTGTGGTTCGCTGGGCAGGGTTGCTGTTCCCAGGCCGAGCAGCGCCAGCAGCAACGGGGCGGCGAGCAGCGCCCTGAGTATCGGCACGGCAGGGAATCCCTTCCGCGGGCCACATCATGGCGGGCCTGTGGACCCGGCACCAAGACCGGTCCCGGGGTGAGGGACAATGAACGCTCTGCCAGGGCGGGTTGATCGCAGAGGGGACGCATGTCGGAGGCGGAGCAGGCACGGGAGCCCCAACGGGACAAGGACGGACGTCTTCTTGCGGGGCGGTACCGGCTCGGGGAGGTGCTCGGCCGGGGCGGTATGGGCACGGTCTGGCGTGCCGTCGACGAGACGCTGGGGCGCACGGTCGCGGTCAAGGAGCTGAGGTTCCCTTCGGCCATCGACGAGGACGAGAAGCGCCGGCTCATCACGCGCACGCTGCGTGAGGCGAAGGCGATCGCCAGGATCCGCAACAACGGCGCGGTGACGGTCTACGACGTGGTCGACGAGGACGACCGGCCGTGGATCGTGATGGAACTCATCGAGGGCAAGTCCCTCGCCGAGGCCATCCGCGAGGACGGGGTGCTGACACCGAGGCGCGCTGCCGAGGTCGGCCTCGCCATCCTCGACGTGCTGCGGCTGGCGCACCGCGAGGGCATCCTGCACCGCGATGTGAAGCCGTCCAACGTGCTGATCGCCGAGGACGGCCGGGTCGTGCTGACCGACTTCGGCATCGCGCAGGTCGAGGGCGACCCGTCGGTGACCTCGACGGGCATGCTCGTCGGCGCCCCCTCGTACATCTCCCCGGAGCGCGCCCGCGGGCACAAGCCGGGACCGCCCGCCGACCTGTGGTCGCTCGGCGGACTGCTGTACGCCAGCGTCGAGGGCTCCCCGCCGTACGACAAGGGGTCGGCCATCGCCACCCTGACCGCGGTGATGACCGAGCCGCTCGACCCGCCGAAGAACGCCGGTCCGCTGGAGGAGGTCATCTATGGCCTGCTCGCCAGGGATCCCGATCAGCGGCTCGACGACGCGGGCGCGCGCGCCCTGCTCAACGACGTGATCCACGCTCCCGAGAAGCCGGACCCGGTGGTGCCCCCGCCCGCCGACGCCACCCAGATCATGGCGCTGCCCGGGAAGACCGCCGAACGCGGCACCAAGGCGGCGTCGAAGTCCGGGGAGTCGGGCGAGGGCGCCCGGGACCGGCTGCGGGGTGCACTGCGCTCCGTACGGAACGCGAAGGCGGCACCGGCCGCCGCGGTGGGGGCGGCCGCAGCCTCGACCACCGCGCCGCCCCCTCCCTCGGCGTCTCCGTCGACCGCTTCCTCGACGGGCCCTTCGAAGCCTGCCCGGCCTTCGGCTCCGGCGAAGGCGGCCGCGGCCTCCGCCTCCGTACCGTCGCCGCGCCCCGCCACGTCGCCGACCACCTCACCGACCACCCCGCCCCGTGCGTCCATCACGGACGTGGTGCCGCGCCGCACCCTGGCGATCATCGCGGCCGTGATCGTGCTCGCCGTGATCGGCACGGTCCTCGCCCTCACGCTCGACGGAGGCGGCAAGGACGACGCGAGCGGCGGCAACGGCAAGGACGACAAGTCCACCTCGGTAGGAGCCTCGTCCACCGGCGGCTCCGCGGACACCGACAGCGGCAGTGGCAGTGGCAGCGGTACGGCCCAGGACCAGGGCAGCAATCAGGGCCAGGGCAAGGACGACAACTCGGACAAGGGGTCGGACGGTTCGAAGGGCGACGACCCGGACGCCGCTGACGCGCTGCCCGCCGGATACAGAACCATCAAGAACAAGCAGTTCCACTTCACGATGGCGATGCCCGAGGGCTTCCGGCTCACCGATACGGCGGGCCGCAACTCCGGCGGCATCTACAACGTCGACGGGGGCTTCCCGCGCATCCAGGTCGACTACACCGATTCGCCCGGCGGTGACGCCGCCGCATCCTGGAACGCCGCGAAGGGCGCCGTCGCGGCCAGCAGCAACGGCTACCACCACCTCGGCGTGAACAAGGTCCAGTACAACGGCTACCCGACCGTCGCCGACTGGCAGTTCGAGCGCACCCAGCAGGGTCAGCGGGTCCGGGTGCTGAACCGGGGCTTCAAGGTCGACGCCACCCACGGCTACGCGATCATGATCAGCTGCAAGGCGAGCGAGTGGGACAGCAAGGAGTGCCGGACACTGCGCAAGACCGCGTTCGACACGTTCGCGCCCACCGACTGATCCACGGGGTGAAAAGGGCCGGGATGCGCCGACCCTGACGCACGGCCGTGACTTGCCACGTATCGTGAGAGCCTGAGGACCGTACGCAGCCAGAACGGTGAGTCAATTGCACGGTAAGTGACCGCAATTGATGGATTCGTGCGGTCTTCGTGGCCGGGGGACAGCGCGCTCTGGGGAGGCGTCGTGGACGACTATGCGGGTCGGGTACTTGCCGACCGCTATCGCCTTCCGCTGCCCCCTTCCGATGAGTACGAGCTGGTCGAGACCCGGGCGTTCGACACTTACAGCGGACAGGAAGTCCTGGTCCGACAGGTTCCGTTGCCCGAGGTGGTGGACGCCGAGGTGCTCGACGCCGACGGTCCGGCCCCGGCGGCCCGGCGGGCCACCGGGCGTGCCGTGCGGCGGTCCGCGGACCCGGCGGTCCGGCGCGCCATCGAGGCGGCGCAGGCGGCGGCCCAGGTCCCCGACCATCCCCGGCTCGACCAGGTCTTCGACGTGTTCGCCGAGGACGGCTCGCTCTGGATCGTGAGCGAACTCGTCATGGCCCGCCCGCTCGCCGCCCTGCTCGCGGAGCGCCCGCTCAATCCCTTCCGGGCCGCCGAGATCGGCTCCGACGTGCTGACGGCGCTGCGGGTGCTGCACGCCCATGGCTGGACCCACCGCAACATCACCGTCCGCACGGTGCTGGTCTGTGACGACGGTCGCGTCGTACTGACCGGTCTGGCGGCCGGGGCAGCGGAGGAGGCGCTCTGCGGGTACGTACCGACGCCTCAGCCCGACGACGAGGACGAGGGCGGGTACGGCGACGGGTACGGCGGCCGCCCGGCGTACGAGACCGGCCCGACCGCGCCGTACGCACCGCCGGCACCGCCCGCCCCTCCGGCCGAGGTGCCGGCTTCGCACGGCCCGGCGGCGATCGAGACGGGCCGGGCGACCGGCGATCCGTACGGCGATGGCGATGACGATCCGTACGGCGCTGACGATCCGCATCCCGATGACGATCCGCACCCCGATGACCGGTACGCCGATGACACTCACGGCGGTACGGCGGGCGAGCTGGAGGCCGTACCGCGCCCGGTGGGCCCCGCCCTCCCGGCGACCGCCCCCGGAACGGGCAGCGCCGCGCAGTCGCGTGCCGGAGCCATCGCCGCCTACCGCGCGGGCGCCCGCGCCGCCGCCCGTGTCGGCGAGGACCAGGGCCGGGCCGGGGCGGGCGAGACGGAGGACACCGGCAGCCTGCCGGTCCAGCGCCCCGCGCGGCCGGAAGGCACGGGGCCGTCCGACCCGGACCGCGGCCACCCGCAACCGGCCGGTCCCTGGGACCGGACCGATGAGGGCCCGTACGCCCAGGCCTCATACGCTCAGGCCCCCTACGCCGAGGAGCCGTACGAAGACGACCCGTACGACGACGAGGACGACGACGGCTACGGAGGCGACGGCCAGTCGCCGCCCGGCCGGCGGCTGCATCTCACCGGCACCTGGAGCGACGGCCCCGGATCCGGGCGCCCCGTCCCCGCCGGAGGCTCGGGCGAGGACGCCCTGCGCGCCGACGCCCGCCGCCACGGCAGCTCCCCGGCGCTGCCCACGCACCGGCCCGAGCCGCAACAACAGCCGCAACAACAGCCGGGCCGCTGGGACGAGATCGTCGCGGGCGGCCGTACGGGCCCCGCCTACCGCGGTCCCGCCACCACCCTCGCCGCCGAGCGCGCCCGGCAGGCCCGGATCGCCGTCGTCGGCGCGGTCACCGAGCGCTGGGCGCCCGAGCAGGCCGGCCCCGTCCACGAGAACTGGCAGCTGGCGCCGCCGATCGGCCCCGCCACCGACCTCTGGGCGCTGGGCGCGCTGCTCTACCGCGCCGTCCAGGGCCACGCCCCGTACCCCGAGGAGAACGCGGCCGAGCTCGTCCAGATGGTGTGCGGGGAGCCGCCCGCCTTCGCCGAGGAGTGCGGTCCGCTGCGCCCCGTCGTCGAGTCGCTGCTGCGCCAGGACCCCACCGAGCGGCCGGACTTCGAGGAGCTGCGCGGCTGGCTGCGCTCCCTCGTACGGTCGGCGCCCGAGCCCGAGGCCGGTCTGGACGTCGTACCTCTGCCGTCCGTCGACAGCACCAGGCTTCCCGTCGTACGCCGCCGGGGCGAGCTGGTCCGCAGGCGCCGCGGCCGCATGGGCCAGGGCGCGGCCCACGGCCGCCACCGCCACACGAAGGAGAAACCCGACCGCCCCGACAGGCCCCGGGCGGAAAGAGTGCCCAGGGCGCCGCGCGAGCCCAAGGGCCCCAAGGCGCTGCGCACCCCGCCGCCCCGCCCCCAGCAGGGCGAGGGGCGGGCGCCGCGACGGCTGGGGCGGCTGCTTCTGGTGCTGATTCTGCTGGCCCTGGTCGCGGCCATCGCGTACGCCGTGATGTTCATGCCCAACGCGGACAGCGACTCCGGCACCCGCTCCTCGGGCCCGGCGTCGTCGACATCCGGTTCGCCGGACCCCGGCGCCGGCGCGTCCGGCGGGCAGTCGCCCTCGCAGCCCCCCGGCGCGCAGCAGCCGCAGACCAGCCGCTCCGCCGTCGCGCTCGCCCCGGGCTACGCCCTGCGCAAGGACCCGGAGGGCTTCGAGGTCGGCGTGCTCAAGGGCTGGCAGCGCAGCCCCGCCAACGCGGACCGTCAGATCCGGTACGGCAGCGACGGCTTCAGCCTGCTGATCGTCCCCGGACGCGACACCGTCAAGACCAACGGTGACGACCCGTTGGCGTACCAGGCCGACAAGGAGCTGGAGTTGCAGCCGTTCCGCGACTCCAGCTGGTCGGGATCGAGCGGACTGCGCCGGATCGACGTCGGCCGACAGGCCATGGCGGAGGGTCAGTTCACCTGGCAGGACGCATCCGGCCGCGAGGTGTACGCCCGTAACCTCGCGATGATTGTCGACGGCCGCTACCACATTCTCCAGGTCATCGGCCCGGAGAACCGGCGCGACAAGGTTTCGGACATCTACGAACAAGCCATCGCCTCTTACCGCGTGACGCCCTGAAGCATCCCGGTACGTCACCCGAAGGATGGCGGAGCGACAAGCATCACAGTGCGGTCTCTTGGGGGATGCGAGGTTCCGTGGCCCACATCCCCTCCGTAATCTGGCCTCCGAAGGAACGGGGCGGGGATACGTGGATCGATCACAGGGCACGGACGCGGGACTGGTACTGGCCGGAAGGTATCGGCTCGGCGAAGTCCTCGGGCGCGGCGGCATGGGCAAGGTCTGGCGCGCCCACGACGAGGTGCTGCACCGCACGGTCGCGGTCAAGGAGCTGACCGCCGGGCTGTACGTCGCCGAGGCCGACCGGATCGTGCTGCACGCCCGCACGCAGAAGGAGGCCCGCGCGGCGGCCCGGATCACGCACCCGGGCGTGGTCACGGTCCATGACGTGATCGAGTACGACAACCGGCCCTGGATCGTCATGCAGTACGTCGACGGCCCGTCACTCGCCGACGCGGCCAAGGAGTCCGGCGAGATCGAGCCGCGCGAGGCAGCCAGGATCGGCCTCCATGTGCTGGGCGCCCTGCGCGCCGCACACGGTGCGGGGGTCCTGCACCGGGACGTGAAGCCCGGCAACGTACTCCTCGCCAGAGACGGCCGGGTGCTGCTCACCGACTTCGGGATCGCCGCGATAGAGGGCGACTCGACCATCACCAGGACCGGTGAACTGGTCGGCTCCATCGACTATCTGGCGCCCGAACGGGTGCGCGGCGGCGATCCGGGCCCCGCGTCCGACCTGTGGTCCCTCGGCGCCACGCTCTACACCGCGGTCGAGGGGCGCTCGCCGTTCCGCCGCACGTCCCCGATCTCCACCATGCAGGCCGTCGTCACCGAGGAACCGCCGCCGCCCGGGCGGGCGGGCCCACTAGCTCCCGTGATCACCGCGCTGCTCCGCAAGGACCCCGAGGACCGGCCGTCGGCGGCGGAGGCGGAACGGATGCTGCTGGAGGCCATGGAGGGTCGCGAGCCCCGGGCCGCGCAGGCGTACGTACCGACGCAGCGCGTCCCCGACGAGGTCCTGCGCACGCTGGGCCAGGACGGCGCGTCCGGGGCGGGTACGGCGGGTACGGCCCGACTTCCCCACCCGGCCGCCGGTTCCGCCGCCGGCCCGGTGTCGTCCCCGGTGACCCGGCGCAGCCGGAGCCGGTGGCGTACGACGGTGCTGGTCATCGCCGCAGCCGCGCTGGTCGGCGGCGGTGCGGGGCTCGCCGCGATGAAGTACGGGGACGGCACGGACAGCGCCGCCGAGCGGAACAGCACGGGCACGCACGCGACCGACAGCCGCGAAAAGCCCGGCACTTCGCGCCCGACGAAGCCCGATACCTCGGACAAGGGTGTACCCGACGGCTGGAACCGGGTGAACGACCCCGAAGGCTTCAGCCTGATCGTGCCCGACGGCTGGGTGCGCCGGGCGGACGGCAATCAGGTCGACTACACCCCGGACAACGGCGTGCATTACATCCGGATCAGCATCGACCCGGCGCCCGACTTCGAGAACTCGTACATGCACATGCTGAGCCTGGAGAAGCTGCTCGCCAAACGGCTGCCCGGGTACCAGCGCAAGACCCTGCACTCCAACACGTACCGCGACCACGAGGGCTCGCTCTGGGAGTTCACCTGGACCGAGACCAAGGACCATCCGGGCCCGCGCCATGCGATCGACCAGATGTACTACGAGGACACGGGCGGCCCGGAGTACGCGATGTACATGACGGGTCCGGCGTCGGACTGGGACGCGACCCGGGAACAGTTCGACACGATGCTGCGTGGATGGCGTGCGCCCGGCAGCTCCGACTGAGGCCGCCGTACCGTGCCGGCGACCGCAGGGGTCCTGATCAGGGGCTTTGTTGCCAGTGATCACTGGCTTGTTTGTGGGGACTGTGAAAACCCATTACTCACGGGTACCCAAAGCGTGCGGCTGGACGTACTCTCGCCCTCATGACGGACTCGCAGGCCTCCACGTCCACCGCCGCAGCCGGCACCAACCCCGTGGCCGCCGCCCCCGCGGGCGCGCGCACCGCCGCCGATGTGGTGACACCCGAGGTGATCGCCCAGCTGACCCGTGGTGTGGCCGGCTCCGGCCGTACGGCCAACCACACCCCCTTCACCGGGGAGAAGCTGGCCGATCTGCCCGAGTCCACCCCCGAGGACGTGGCGACGGCCTTCGAGCGGGCCCGCGCCGCCCAGCCGGCCTGGGCCGCGACCCCCGTCCGCGCCAGGGCGGCCGTCCTGCTCCGCTTCCACGACCTCGTGCTCAGCCGCCAGGCCGAGGTGCTCGACCTCATTCAGCTGGAGACCGGCAAGGCCCGTCTGCACGCCCACGAGGAGGTGCAGGCCGTCGCCGTCGCGGCCCGCCACTACGGGCGCAGGGCCGGCTCGTATCTGAAGCCGAAGCGGCACACCGGAGTCGTACCGACCCTCACCAAGGTCACCGAGCTGCGCCAGCCGCGCGGCGTCATCGGCCAGATCGCGCCGTGGAACTACCCGTTCGAGCTGTCCGTCGGTGATGCGCTGCCCGCGTTCGTCTCCGGCAACGCCGTCGTGATGAAGCCCGACACGGAGACCGCGCTGACCGCGCTGTGGGCCCGGGACCTCTTGATCGAGGCCGGGCTGCCCGCCGAGGTGTTCCAGGTGGTCCTCGGTGACGGGCCGGTCATCGGCCCCGAGGTCGTCAAGCACGCCGATTATGTCTCGTTCACCGGCTCCACCCGTACCGGCCGCGAGGTCGCGCAGGGTGCGGCGGCCCGGCTCGTCGGGGTCTCGCTGGAGCTCGGCGGCAAGAACGCCATGCTGGTCCTCAGGGACGCCGATGTGGAGAAGGCCGCCGCGGGCGCCGTCCGCGCCTGCTTCTCCTCCGCCGGTCAGCTCTGCATCTCCATCGAGCGGCTGTACGTCCACGAGTCGGTCGCCGACGACTTCGTGGCCCGCTTCGCCGCCCGTACGAAGGCCATGAGGCTCGGCAACTCCCTCGCCTACGGTGCCGACATGGGCTCCCTGGTCGGCGAGCGCCAGCTGGAGACCGTCACGCGGCATGTCGCGGAGGCCGTCGAGAAGGGCGCCAAGCTCGTCGCGGGCGGCGTCGCCCGTCCCGACATCGGCCCGCTCTTCTACGAGCCGACCATCCTCGACGGCGTCGAGGCGCCGATGGCCGTCTGCAACGAGGAGACCTTCGGACCGGTCGTCTCCATCTACCGCTTCACCGACGAGGACGAGGCCGTCGCCCTCGCCAACGCCACCCCGTACGGCCTGAATTCGAGCGTCTGGACCAAGGACGCCAAGCGCGGCCACCAGGTCGCCGCCCGGCTGCGGACCGGCACGGTCAACATCAACGAGGGGTACGCCCCCGCGTACGGCAGCGTGCAGTCCCCGATGGGCGGCATGAAGGACTCCGGTCTCGGCCGGCGGCACGGCTCCGAGGGCATCCTCAAGTACACCGAGGCGCAGACCGTCGCCCAGCAGCGGCTGATTCCGCTCGCCCCGTCCTTCGGCATGGACGACGAGGGGTACGCGGCGTTCATGACCCGCAGCCTGAAGGCGATGAAGGCGTTCCGCCTGCGCTGAACCCCGTAACACCGCAGTACGTTCTGCCCTTTTCGTACCGAGGAGAGCCATGTCCCAGGACAGCCCTGCCCAGAATCGGCCCGTTTCCGCGGAAGGGGCCGACGACGACGCCGCGTACGATTACGACGTCCTGGTCGTCGGCTCGGGCTTCGGCGGTGCGGTGTCGGCCCTGCGGCTGACCGAGAAGGGGTACCGGGTCGGGGTCCTGGAGGCGGGCCGCCGCTTCAGCCCCGGCACCCTCCCCAAGAACTCCTGGGACATCAAGAACTACCTGTGGGCACCCGCACTCGGGCTCTACGGCATCCAGCGCGTGCATCTGCTCGGCAATGTGATGGTGCTGGCCGGTGCGGGCGTCGGCGGCGGCTCGCTCAACTACGCCAACACGCTGTATGTACCCCCGGCGCCGTTCTTCGAGGACCGGCAGTGGGCGTCCATCACCGACTGGCAGGACGAGCTGAAGCCGTACTACGACCAGGCCAAGCGGATGCTCGGGGTCCGGCTCAACCCGACGATGACCCCCTCCGACGTCCATCTGAAGGCGGCCGCGCAGGCCATGGGCGTCGGCGACACCTTCCATCTCGCCCCGGTCGGCGTCTTCTTCGGTGACGGCAAGGACGCCGACGGTACGGCGATGGCGAAGCCCGGCGGCACGGTCGCCGACCCGTACTTCGGCGGCGCGGGCCCCGCCCGCAAGGCCTGCACCGAGTGCGGCGAATGCATGACGGGCTGCCGTCACGGCGCGAAGAACACCCTCAACGAGAACTACCTCCACCTCGCCGAGAAGGCCGGAGCCGTCATCCACCCGATGACCTCCGTCGTCGCGATCGCGGACGACCCGGAGGGCGGCTACCGCGTCACCACCGTCCCGACCGACCGCCGCAGGAAGGCGAAGCCCACGCGGCTGCGCGCCCGCAAGGTGGTCGTCGCGGCGGGTACGTACGGAACGCAGACCCTGCTGCACACCATGAAGGACCGGGGCCTGCTGCCCCGGCTCTCGGACCGGCTCGGCGAACTGACCCGGACCAACTCCGAAGGCCTCGTGGGCGCGCAGACCTCCGACCGCCGCTACCGCAAGAAGCATGGCACCGCGAAGGCCGACTTCACCCGGGGCGTTGCGATCACCTCCTCGATCCACCCCGACGAGAACACCCACATCGAGCCGGTCCGCTACGGCAAGGGATCCAACGCGATGGGTGTGATGACCATCCTCCAGGTCCCGTACAGCACCCGCCGGGTGCTGGGCTGGCTCGGCAACATGGCCAAGCACCCGACGCTCGCCGCGCGTTCGCTCTCCAACCGGCGCTGGTCGGAGCGGACCATCATCGGGCTCGTCATGCAGTCGCTGGACAACTCCCTGACCGCGTACCGCAAGCCCGGCGGCATCGGGAAGGGCCTGCTCACCGCCCGGCAGGGGCACGGCGCACCCAACCCGACGCAGATCGAGGAGGCGACGCTCAGCGCCTCACTGCTCGCCGAGGAGATCAACGGCTTCCCCGGCTCGAACGTCGGCGAGCTGATGGGCACCCCGCTCACGGCACACTTCCTCGGCGGCTGCCCCATCGGCGCGAGCGCCGAGGACGGGGTGATCGATGCGTACCACCGGCTCTACGGACACCCCGGCATCTCGGTGGTCGACGGCTCGGCGGTCTCCGCGAACCTCGGCGTCAACCCGTCGCTCACCATCACCGCGCAGGCCGAGCGCGCGATGTCCTTCTGGCCCAACAAGGGCGAGGCGGACCCGCGTCCGGAGCAGGGCGAGGCGTACGAGCGGCTGGCCGCGGTCGAGCCGCAGGCACCGGCGGTGCCGAAGGAGGCCTTCGGTGCGCTGAAGCTGCCGTTCCTCGGGCTGCCGACTGTCCCGCCGAAGAAGCCGGAGAAGAAGCTGTAGCAGTCGTAGCGAACCGGGACAGCAGAAGGGGCTGCACCCCCCTCCGAGTGCAGCCCCTCCGCGCTTACGGTGACGAAACGCCTTACGCGCCGGTGTCACCGTTCCTGCGGCGCCGCACGATGAACATCGCGCCTGCGCCGAGCACTACGGCCGCGCCGCCCGCGGTGGCGGTCATGGGCGAGGCACTGGACCCGTCCGCCGTCGTCCCGGCGAACGCGGCCGGGGCAGCCAGCACCGCGGCAGGGGCGATGACTGCCGTGGCGGCGGCGAGCGCCATGGCGCGGCGAAGCTTCATGATGACCTCGGAAGTCCGGCGTACGGCTGTGAGCAGTACGGGTATCGGAACGGGCCTGCCGTGACGGGTCACAGGCGGGGCTGGTGGTTCCGCATGGTTGACCCGCGGTCCGCCGCAATGGTTGTCCGGATGCTCACAGAACCTTTATGTGACACCGCTCACGTTCCTCTCCGTACTCAATCCGTGACCTGTGGCTGGGCAACTGTTCAGCGGGCCACGCGGTCGAACTCGTATCGCTGTCACAGCGGTCGCACCGCCCCCACCGACCTCAGAGAGTCCGCGATGAGAACCATTTCCCCGCGAGCCGCGATGCGCCGCGCCGCCGGCGGTTTCGCCGCCGTCGGTCTGCTGGCCGCCGGCTCGCTCGCCCTCGGCACCCCCGCTCAGGCGGCCGGTCCCGAGCTGGTGATCGGCGGCCCCGCCGCGACCGCCCTGCACCCCTACCCGGCGAGCGGTTCACCACGGAAGTCGACGGTCGAGATCACGGTCGACAACCCGTCGCGGAACGGCGAGCCCGGCACCTTCGACGGCGACTTCACCGTGACCTTCGATCTGACCGGGATCGCGGGCGTCGCCGATGCGGCCTTCGGCGAGACCGGCGGTGCAAAGTGCGAGGTCACCGGCCCCACCGCCGTCTGTCACGGCCATGGCCTCGGGCCCGGCCGGAGCACGCTCGCCGAACTCGGCCTCTTTGCCGCCGAGGGCAGCCGTATCGGCGACTCGGGCAGGATCGAGGCCACCGGCAAGGCGGACGGGGCGACGTTCACGGCCTTCTCCGCCGAGGTCGGCATCGGCGGCCCCGACCTGGTGATGGAGCGGCTCCCGCTGAAGCAGAATCTGAAGCCCGGCGAGACCCAGCCGGTCCCCGTCACCTTCACCAACAACGGCACGCGCGCGGCCGACGGCGTCCTGCTCACCCTGATGTACACACGCGGCCTGGACTTCGTCGAGCGCTACGCGAACTGCGAGTACAGCGAGGGTGAAACGGGCCGGGGCTTCCCCGCCGGAACCACCGCCCGCTGCTCCGTCCCCGGTACGTACGAAGCGGGGGCGACCTACCGGCTCGCCGTACCGCTCTCCCTCAAGGCCACCGAGCACGCCTTCCACGACACGTTCGTCTACCGCATCGACGAGGACGGACCGGGGCAGCCCGACGGGCGGGGCGCGGGGCGGAGCGTCACCGCGGGCAAGGGCGCAGCGCTCACCCTGAAGGAGGCCGCCACCGTCCGCGGAGTGGACCTCGATCCCCGGGACAACCAGCAGGAGGCCGACTTCGTCACCGCGAACTCCGCCGACTTCGTGGCCTACGGTGCCCGGGCGAAGGGCGCCGCGGGCGACACCGTCGCGGCCACCATCGGCTTCCGCAACAAGGGCCCGGCCTGGGTCGGGTACCTGAGGTCCGGCGAACCCGTCGCCACGGTCGACTTCACCGTCCCCGAGGGCGCCTCGGTCACCGGCAGTCCCACTGCCTGCCGAGGCGTGACGGCCGACGGGCAGTACCGCGAGAACCGGAGCGGGGCGCCCCGTTATGTCTGTGACACGTCCACGGCCGTACGGGACGGCGCCGACTTCGCCCTGCGCTTCCATCTCAAGATCGACAAGGTGGTGGCGGGAGCCTCCGGCACGGTCACGGTACGTACCCCGCAGCTCGCCGAGCCCCCGAAGCTGCCCTTCGATCCGAAGCCGGGCAACAACACCGCGCGGCTCGTCCTGAACAGTGACAACGGCGACAGCGGGGACGACGACGGCGGCTCCGGATCCACCACGTCGGGCGGGGCCTCCGGCTCCGGCTCGACCGGCGGCTCCGGCGCCACGTCCAACGGCTCGACCACCTCGGGAGCCGCAACGGGCGGTCCCACCACGGCCGGTTCCACCGGCGGCGCCCTGGCATCGACCGGCACGACCGCGCTTCCGGTGGCCGCCGGTGCGGTGGTCGCACTCGCAGCGGGCGGCGTGCTGTACGCGACGGCCCGCCGCCGCCCGCAGCGGGGCTGACGGCCGGGAGCCGGAGGGGGAATGAGCAAGGGCCCCGTGGACCGGGAGGCGGTCCACGGAGCCCTGCCCGATCAGCACCGGGACGCGGCCTCGGCACCGAGCTGGACGGCTGCGCCCGCGCAGACCGTTTCGACCGGATACGGTCGGCTCCGGGCGTCCCCGGAGCCGACCGTTCTTGGGGTGACCGGGCTGCTGTCCCCTGCCGACCGGTCACGCACGCTGGGGCGCGGTCCCACGGCGTACCTGCAGTACGCCACACGCTCCAGCGGAGCCACGCGTGGTTTCTTTCCAAAGCCGCCCCTGGCTGGCACGGACACCGGGACCAACGAAGCCACTGCGGACCCGGTCACGCGCCGTACGGGTGAGAGTCGGCCCGAACTGGGATACGCCGGGACACCCCTGCCCCGCGGGGTGTCAGGCCCGGCCGCGGCAGAGCTCCAGCAGCGTCATGGCGAGGGAGGTGCCGGGCTTGCCGAGCGCGTCGCGGTACTGGCCGAGGATCTCCATCTCGCGCGAGAGGTTGATCCGGCGGCCGCCGGAGGTGATCCGGGCCTCCTGGATGACCGCGGAGATGGCCATCCGCTCCTGGACGAGTCCGATGATCCGGTCGTCGAGGGCGTCGATGCGGGACCTTGCGTTGTCGATCAGCGCGGCGGCCTCATCGGTGTGCGCGCCGGTCTTCGCGGGGGCGGTGCTGGTCATGGTGGTGACTCCTCGTGGGGTGCGGCCCCCGAATCCGACCGGTCCGGAACGACAGAACGCCCCGGGCCTTTCGGCCCGGGGCGCCTGGAACGTTGCTTGTCAGTGGATCAAGCAGCACGACCATGGCAGCCGGCGGGCCGGATGCCATAGGTAAAGACGAAGGTCGTGTGCTGACGCATGACCTCAGTATGGCCCTGCCCGTGCGGGTGGGCCAACACGGGGCCCGGATGCTGAGACGCCGCCCGGCCCGGGCCCGACGGCTGCGCTTCCCGCATTCCCGTCCGGGCGTGACGACGGCCGCCTCCGCAACCCCGGTAGAATCGACAAAACCGACCCCCTTTCACCGCCGGAAGGCCGCCCCGTGCCAGCAGCACCCCCCGCCGCCCCCGAAACCGCCACCGACGTGGTCCTCGTTGTCGACTTCGGCGCGCAGTACGCCCAGCTCATCGCCCGACGCGTCCGTGAGGCCCGGGTCTACAGCGAGATCGTCCCGTCGACGATGCCGGTGGCCGAGATGCTGGCCAAGAACCCCCGGGCGATCATCCTGTCCGGCGGCCCCTCCTCGGTGTACGCGGAGGGCGCGCCCTCCCTGGACCGTGCGCTGTTCGAGGCCGGAGTTCCGGTCTTCGGCATGTGCTACGGCTTCCAGCTGATGGCCACCACGCTCGGCGGCACCGTCGACGACAACGGTGCCCGTGAGTACGGCCGTACCCCGCTCACCGTCTCCAAGACCGGCTCCACGCTCTTCGAGGGCACCCCCGCCGAGCAGCCGGTCTGGATGTCGCACGGCGACGCCTGCTCCGCCGCCCCCGAGGGCTTCACCGTCACCGCGTCCACGGACGTCGTACCGGTCGCCGCCTTCGAGAACGACGAGAAGAGGCTCTACGGCGTCCAGTACCACCCCGAGGTCCTGCACTCCACGCACGGCCAGCAGGTCCTGGAGCACTTCCTCTACCGCGGCGCCGGCATCGAGCCGACCTGGACCACGACCAATGTGGTCGAGGAGCAGATCGCGCTGATCCGTGAGCAGGTCGGCACCAAGCGCGCCATCTGCGGCCTGTCCGGCGGTGTGGACTCCGCGGTCGCCGCAGCCCTCGTGCAGAAGGCCATCGGCTCCCAGCTGACCTGCGTGTATGTGGACCACGGTCTGATGCGCCAGGGCGAGACCGAGCAGGTCGAGAAGGACTTCGTGGCCGCCACCGGCGTCCAGCTGAAGGTCGTCGACGCCGAGGAGCGGTTCCTGAACGCGCTGGCCGGGGTCTCCGACCCCGAGCAGAAGCGGAAGATCATCGGCCGCGAGTTCATCCGCGTCTTCGAGCAGGCCCAGGCCGAGCTCGTCGCCGAGGCGGGCGCGGCCGGCGAGGACGTCGCGTTCCTCGTCCAGGGCACGCTCTACCCGGACGTCGTCGAGTCCGGCGGCGGCACCGGCACCGCCAACATCAAGTCCCACCACAATGTCGGCGGTCTCCCCGACGACATCGAGTTCCAGCTCGTCGAGCCGCTGCGTCAGCTGTTCAAGGACGAGGTCCGGATGGTCGGCCAGGAGCTCGGCCTGCCGGAGGAGATCGTCCAGCGCCAGCCGTTCCCCGGCCCGGGTCTCGGCATCCGTATCGTCGGCGAGGTCACCAAGGAGCGGCTCGACCTGCTCCGCGAGGCCGACGCCATCGCCCGCGAGGAGCTGACCGCGGCCGGTCTGGACCGCGACATCTGGCAGTGCCCGGTGGTTCTGCTCGCGGATGTACGGAGCGTCGGCGTCCAGGGCGACGGCCGCACCTACGGCCACCCGATCGTGCTGCGTCCGGTCTCCTCCGAGGACGCCATGACGGCCGACTGGTCGCGTCTGCCGTACGAGACCCTCGCCAAGATCTCGACCCGCATCACCAACGAGGTCGCCGACGTCAACCGCGTCGTGCTCGACGTGACGAGCAAGCCGCCGGGCACCATCGAGTGGGAGTGACCTTCCCGACGGGCCCCGCCTGACACCCGGTGCCTGGCATCCGGTCGACGCCGATGCCGTCGCTCATTCACTTGAGCGGCGGCATCGGCGCGTTTCAGGACCCGTGCTCGTCCCCGGACCCGTGCCCGAATCGAGTCCCGATGCCTCTGGCCACCTGCGGCAACCGGAGGTAACTTCCGATCCCGTACGCCCTGGGAGCCCCGAGGAGTCGCCATGCCCGAGCCCACGCCCATACCCGTGGACCAGCTCCACTTCGCGATGCCGCCCGTCCACGAGTCGGTGGAGGACGAGCGCGCGTACCGCAAGGAACGGCTGGCCGGGGCGCTCAGGCTGTTCGGGGAGTACGGGTACGAGGACGGCGTCTCCGGTCACATCACCGCGCGCGACCCGGAGTTCACCAACTGCTTCTGGGTCAACCCCTTCGGGGCCCCCTTCGACGGGCTCGCGCCGGATGAGCTGATCCTGGTCAACGGGGAAGGGCAGGTCGTCGAGGGACGGCACCACGTCAATCAGGCGGCGTTCGCCGTCCATGCGCAGGTGCACCGGGCCCGCCCGGATGTCGTCGCCGTCGCGCACACCCACTCCGTACACGGGCGGGCCCTGTCCGCGCTCGGCGAGCTCATCGAACCGATCACCCAGGAATCCTGTGCCTTCTACGAGGACCACGTCCTGTACGACGCGTACACCGGGGTCATCGTGGACGAGGAGGAGGGGCGCCGGATCGCCGCCGCGCTCGGTGGTCACAAGGCGATCGTGCTGCGCAACCACGGGCTGCTGACCGTCGGCGACTCGGTGGACGCGGCCGCCTGGTGGTTCATCGCGCTGGAGCGCTCCTGCCAGGTGCAGCTGGCCGCGCGGGCGGCCGGAAAGCCGGTGCTGATCGAGCACCGGGACGCGGTCGCCACCCGTGAGCAGCTCGGCAGCGACCTGGTGGGCTGGATCAATTACCAGCCACTGTGGCGCCGGATCAGTCGCACATTCTGACGATACGCGCCGACGGGCCGCCCCGATGCGGGCCCGAGCCCTTCCGTACGGCACAATTCGCAGCAATCGCAGCCGAGTTGGCTGAACCGGGGCTTGAAAGGGCGGCGTTCTTCGTGGCGTTGGACGAGGCGAGGGCGAGCAGCACGCACGGCGGCGGCTGCACGTGCGGTGACTGCCCGCACGGGGCGCGCGAGGGTCACCGGCGCGCGGTGGCCGCCTTCCTGGCCAAGCGGGACGAACTCGCCGCAGGTCAGGGGCTGCCGCCCGGGGTCGCCCGGTCCGCCTCCGCGACCCGTCAGTGGGTCTCGGACGAGCTGACCCAGTCCGCCAAGTCCGTCGCCGAACGGGGCCGGGAGGCGGGCGACGCCTGGCTGCACCGGGTGTGGCGGCGCACCCTGATCGCGGTGTGGGGGAGTCTCGCCGTGCTGGTGATCGCCGAGGCCGCCACCGCCATCGGTGCGGGCTGGACCAACGCCCGTACGGCGGGGCTGGTCGCCGGACTCGTCACCGCGGGCCTGCTCACCGGTGCCGCCCATGTCCACCGGGCCCGCGGCGGCCTCCTCGCCCCGGTGATCGGTGAGGACAACCGGCTCTCCACCTCCCGGGCGGTCGCCGCGTCCTGGGTGCTGCTGGCGGTCTTCTCCGTACTCGTGCTGGCGCTCCAGCTGGCGGGAGCCTCCGGTCACGCCGAGCGCGACGAACTGATCGAGGGGCTGGATCTGGCCAGGGGCGCAGGGATGGTGACCGTGCTTGCGCTGGTGTGCGCCATCGCCGTGGTCGTACGCCGGGTGGTGACCGTACGGGCCCTGTCCGGGCGGCTGCAGAAGCTGCGGGCCGACCGGCCGCGCGCCGCCGATCTGCTCACCGACGACTCCGGGCGGGGCAGCTTCACGGATGTGCAGTACGTGCTGGTGAGCACCGTCGCCGTACTGTTCGCCGCGGTCCGCCTCGCCCGCAGGCCCGAGCAACTGCCCGACCTGCCCTGGGGGCTGGCGCTGCTGGTCACCGTCTCGGCGCTCGCGTACTTCGCCGGGAAATACGCGGAGGGCGGGCGCCCGGTGGTGCTCTCGGTGGTCCGGGCCCGCGAGGCCGGGGATCTGGACGCGCCGATCCGTACCGGCGACGACATCGAGATCCGTGGTGCGGGCTTCGTGCCGCCCGGCGCCGGGGCGCCGGACCGGCTGGCCCGCATGGTCGTCCGGATCGGGCGGGTCCATGTCCATGTGCCGCTCATTCCGGTCACCGGCGGCTTCGCCAACCCGTCCGACAGCGTGCTCACCGTGCCGGTACCGGTGGAGGTGGAACCGGGGCTGGTGGAGGTGCAGGTCGTGACCGCTGCCGGGGTGGAGACGAACCGGGTCGAGATCGATGTGACGGACTGACTGCCGCGGCCCGTGCCCGGCCGCGGGTGACGGATACCGGCCGATCGGATGCCCCGCCGGGTGAGCCGCGCGTTCACGACGTACGTATGGTCTGTTGACGGGTCTACGGAAGGCGGGGCAGCCACATGCAGGACATTCAGGGTTACGGCATGAACGTACGCGGTCTGGGCGAGCCGAGAGGGCTCAAGGAGCTGGCGCGGGAGCACGCCCTGCTGCCCCTGCGGATCTTTCTCGGTGTCACCTTCATCTACGCCGGGCTCGACAAACTGACGGACAGTTCCTTCTTCCGCGCGAGCGGCGCCGGGTCCATCGGCGAGACGATGCACGCGGTACGCGACTCGTCGGCGATCCCGGCCCTCGTCGACCTCGCGCTGAAGAGCCCCGGCGCCTTCGGGTACGCCATCGCCATCGGCGAACTCGCCGTCGGCATCGGCACCCTCATCGGGCTGTGGGCGCGGCTGGCCGCGCTCGGCGGGGCGCTGATCTCGCTGAGCCTGTGGCTGACGGTGAGCTGGCAGGTCGATCCGTACTACTTCGGCAACGACCTGGCCTACCTCATGGCCTGGCTGCCGCTGCTGCTCGGCGGGGCCGCGGCGTTCTCCGTGGACGCCCTTTTCGCGTCACGACGGCGACGGATCGCGTAGTTCACCCAGGTCACGGTGGCGGCCAGCCAGAGGCCGCCGAAGAACAGCGGGAAGAAGAAGACCCACGGGGCGTCCCAGACCCCCGCGACGTCCGCCGCGTATCCCGCTGCCAGAGCGAGCATGACCACGCCCGCCACCGCCCGCCCCGGACGGATCTCATGACGCAGCACGGGTGACCTCCACCTGTCCGATGCCGACTTCGAGAGTGAGCTCGACCGTGCCGGCCGGTTTGCTGCCCGGGGGCGGCGGAAACGTCCTGTGCTCATTCTGCGACGGGTTGACGTCCACATCGCGTTGCCGGTCGGCCGGTGCGTCGCCCGTCCGGCTGACCGGCAGCGTGATGTCGCCGAGGCCCGCCCGCGCGTCCACCGTCACCGTCACCGCCTTCGGCACGACGACGACCGCGCGGCCCGCCCCGACGTTCACCCCCGTACGGACGGTGTCGCCCCGGGGGACCGTGATCTCGGTGAGGTCCAGCCGTGCCACCCCGGAGCCCAGTTCGTAATGCGGCCGGACCGCCGCCACCGAGGCCGGCCGCCAGCCCTCGCGCACCCACTGGGTGGTGATGTCCTTCGGCAGCGCGGACGCGCCCGCCAGCAGGGCCGCCGTGATCATCGACAGCATGACCGTGCCGAACCCGGTCCGCCCGAGGAGCGCACTGACCAGCATCCCGAGCCCGAACACCGCGAGCGCACCGGCCAGACCGATCTGCAGACTCGTACCGAACGGCTGGGAATCCCAGTTCAGCCCCGTGCCCAGACCGCCGGCGATCAGCGCGAGCAGGAACACGAGACCGCCGATCGAGGCCGGGCCCGTGGTACCGGGCTCGTGCCGGGGCGCGCGGAACGGGTCTTCCGGCGTCGCCCCCCGGGGGCGTACCGTCCGGCCGTCGAGCGGCGCATCGGCCGGACCCCACAGATAGCCGGGGCCCACCGGCCCCGAGGTGCCGTCCTTGATGATCGGATCCCGCCACCACGACGGGGTACCCGGTGACGGCGGAGCCTTCACCTCGGGCGGTGCGTCCGCCACCGCCTGCGCGGTCGCCGGATGCAGCGGGTCCTCGGGCGCCGCCGTCCTGCGGTTCTGCGTCCAGACGGCGAAGCCGACGACCGCGAGCGACAGCATCGCGGAGAACGCCAGCGTGCCGCCGTTGCCCAGCATGGAGAGGAACAGCCCGCAGCCGATCAGCGCGAGCAGCACCGCGATCAGCGACGCACCCTCGACGCGGCCGGACAGCAGCCTGCGCGCCTCGTTCTCGTCCTCGCCGTCCAGGGGGATCAGCAGCCAGGCGAAGCCGTAGAAGATCAGCCCGATGCCGCCGGTGACGGACAGCACACCGAGCACGATCCGGAAGATCACCGGATCGACGTCGCAGTACCGGCCGAGCCCGCCGCAGACCCCGGCCACGACTTTGTGCCGCGGGCTGCGCCGCAGCTGCGGTCCCGGCTCGGGAGGTGGTGCGGCGCCGGGGGAGGCGTCCTGGGGAACGGTCATGGCTCCATGGTGACGGGCCGAGCGCCCGTCCGGGACCCGCGCCGACCCTGGCCGATCCCTGATATTCGCCCGGCGGCCCCCTGGGGGAGGCGCTCCGGCACCGGCCCGGCGGCTTCTGCGGGAGGCGCCCGCGCGCACCCCCGGGGCCGAACTCTCAGGGTCCAGTCGGGGGCGGACCCTGATGCCGTCGCCCGTACGGACATGTGACGATCGGGTCATGCCAGCCGCCACGCCCCGAGCCACAAGCTCCCTCAACGCCGACCCGGAGGAGCCACCGCTGCGCAAGCTGTACCGCAGCGCCGACGGACGGCTGCTCGGCGGCGTCGCGCGCGGTCTCGCCGGGCATCTCGGGCTGCCCGTCGCCTGGGTGCGGTTCGTCTTCCTCGGCCTGTTCTTCGCGGACGGCCTCGGCGCGCTGCTCTACGCCGTGTTCTGGATCGTCGTCCCGCTCGGTGTCGGTGGCGTGGAGGCGCCGCGCTCCGTCTTCGAGACCGCCCCGGACGGCAGACGACGGCTCCGCAAACCCGACAGGGGCCAGGTCTTCGCCCTCATCGCGCTGTTCATCGGCGCCATCATCTTCGTCGGCAACGTCGACATGGGCAGCAAGGCCGACCGCTACATCTGGCCCACGCTGCTGATCGGCGCAGGTTCCGTACTGGTGTGGCGGCAGGCCGACAACGCCCGGCGCGCCCGCTGGATGGAGGTTGGCAGCCGCCGCCGGGTCCTGCATCTGGCCCGGGGCCTCGCCGGGGTCGCCCTGGTCGGCCTGGGCCTGGCCGTCTTCATGGTGGTACGCGGCTCCGCGGCCCAGCTCGGCAACGTCCTGACCGCCGCGATCGCCGTCCTCACCGGCATCGCGCTGCTGGCCGGCCCCTACCTCGTACGCATGACCCAGGACCTCTCCGAGGAACGCCTGATGCGCATCAGGGCCCAGGAGCGCGCCGAGGTCGCCGCCCATGTCCATGACTCGGTGCTGCACACCCTGACCCTGATCCAGCGCAACGCGGAGGACGCGGGCGAGGTCCGCAGACTGGCCCGCGCCCAGGAACGCGAACTGCGCAACTGGCTGTACAACCCCGAGGGCACCGGCAAGGACGAGGACGACGAACCCGCGACCCTCGCCGAGGCGGTCAAGCGCGCCGCCGCCGAGGTCGAGGACAAGCACGGCGTCCCGCTGGAGGTCGTCGTCGTCGGCGACTGCCCGCTGGACGAGAAGCTGGCCGCGCAGATGCAGGCCGCACGCGAGGCGATGGTCAACGCCGCGAAGTACGGTGGCGAGGGCGGCGCCGTGCAGGTCTACGCGGAGGTCGAGGGCCGCACGGTCTTCGTCTCCGTGCGCGACCGGGGCCCGGGATTCGATCCGGACTCCGTACCGGGGGACAGAATGGGCGTACGAGAATCAATCATCGGCCGGATGCAGCGCAACGGCGGTACGGCGCGGCTGCGTTCGGTGCCCGGCGGGGGCACGGAAGTCGAGCTGGAGATGGAGAGGGCGAGCGATGACGGAGACCACTGAGGCGACCGGGGGCCCGGAGCACCGGGTACGGGTCGTGCTCGTCGACGACCACCGGATGTTCCGCACCGGTGTCCAGGCCGAGATCGGCCGCACCGAGGAGACCGGCGTCGAGGTCGTCGGCGAGGCCGCCGACGTCGACCAGGCGGTCACCGTCATCACGGCGACCCGCCCCGAGGTGGTCCTCCTCGACGTCCACCTGCCGGGCGGCGGCGGCGTCGAGGTGCTGCGCCGCTGCGCCCCGATGATGGGCGCCGTCGAGAACCCGGTGCGGTTCCTGGCGCTGTCCGTCTCGGATGCCGCCGAGGACGTCATCGGCGTCATCCGCGGCGGCGCCCGCGGCTATGTCACCAAGACCATCACCGGCACCGACCTGGTCGACTCGGTCTTCCGGGTCCAGGACGGCGACGCCGTGTTCTCGCCCCGGCTGGCCGGCTTCGTCCTCGACGCCTTCGCCTCCACGGACGCGCCGCCGGTCGACGAGGACCTGGACCGGCTGACGCAGCGCGAGCGCGAGGTGCTGCGGCTGATCGCCCGCGGCTACGCGTACAAGGAGATCGCCAAGCAGCTGTTCATCTCGGTGAAGACGGTCGAGTCGCATGTCTCGGCGGTGCTGCGGAAGCTCCAGCTGTCCAACCGCCACGAACTGACCCGGTGGGCGACGGCGCGACGGCTGGTCTGAGCCGGCCGGCCGTACCGTCGGGGTCGAGCGAGATGTGTCCGGGTGTCCTCTTGCCGAGTGACCGGGAGCCGGGAGCCTATGCCACCCGGGTCGCTCCGGCGAAGGGCATTTGGTCGATCGGCGCGATCCGGACCGGCGCTCCCGGGCGCGGGGCGTGGATCATCTGGCCGTTGCCGATGTAGAGCCCGACATGGCTGATGCCGGAGTAGAAGAACACCAGGTCGCCCGGGGCCAGTTCGGAGCGCGGGATGTGCTGTCCGGCGTTGATCTGGGTGTACGTGGTCCGGGGGAGCGCGACACCGGCGGAGCGCCAGGCGGCCTGGGTGAGCCCGGAGCAGTCGAACGAGGACGGGCCGGTCGCGCCCCAGACGTACGGCTTGCCGAGCGCCCCGTACGCGAACGCGATGGCCTCGGCGGCACGGGTGTTGGGGGCCAGGACGGGGCCGCGCGCGGTGCTGCGGTCGGCACGGCCGGCGGCGCGCGCACTGTCCGAGCTCTCGTATGCGGCGCGCTCGGCCGGGGACAGGGTGGCGAGGAGCCGCTGCGCGTCGGCCAGTTTGGTGCTGATCGTCGCCTTGTGCTTCTTCAGCTCGGCCTGGCGCGATGCCAGGGCTGCCAGCTTTCCCTTGGCCTGCGAGCGCAGCTGGGCGATCCGGGCGACCTGCCGCTCCACCTCGTCGACCTCGGCGGCCTGGCGGTCGCCGATCCGGTCCACGTACGACGCGCGCTCCAGGTACTGGTCGGGGTCGGAGGAGAGCGCCAGCTGTACGGCCGGGTCGAGGCCACCGGTGCGGTACTGCGCGGCGGCGAGTGAACCCAGCGCGTTGCGGGAGGCGTTGAGGCGCTCGGTCCTGCGGGCGGCCTCGTCGCGCAGGGTGTCGACGGCATCGGCGGCGGCGGTCGCCTTCTCCTTCGCGCCGTTGTACTGCTCGGTGGCGACCTCCGCGTCGTGGTACAGCCGGTCCATCTCCGCCCCGACCTGGGCGGGGGTGAGCCGGGGATCGGCTTGTGCGGAGCCCGGCAGGGCGGCAGCGGTGGCGGCCCCGGCAAAGGCGAGGGTGGCTGCGGTGCGGGCAGCAGAGCCGGTGTACGGGCGCTGCTTGGGTTTCCGGTGCGCTGCCACGGGGGCGTGCGTCCTTCCTGGCGACTGCCCGCCGGGGACTACCGGCGGGCCCGCCGGAGGTCCGGCGGCGGGTCACCAACAGGGGGAGTGGCCCGCCGCCGGATCTCTCGGCGGGGTGACCGGTTCGCCGTCCGGGTGCGGAGCGGCGGTGAGCCGGTCACCTGGTCAGGACGCTAAACCCGGGGCACGGGGAAGAGTCGTAATGACGCCTATTGCCCGAATTTGGCGCGGCACTGTCATTGATTGATCGGGAAAATTACACCAGAGTCAGGCAATTGGTGCAGACGTGAGTGAAGCGACAGGAAGTCACACCTGCCTGCGGAGTGGTGATATGGCCGGGGCTAGGCTGCGGACCCATGGATGTACTCATCAATGTCTTCGTCGCCCTGCACATCATCGGTATCGCCTCTCTGCTGGGCGGTTTCCTGACCCAGATGAAGGCGATGGGCGCGGGCACGGCCCGGTTCGTCCCGGCGATGCTGCACGGCGCACTGACGATGCTGGTCACCGGTGTCGCGCTGGTCGGGCTCAACGAGGCCGACGACCAGACCGTGAACAACATCAAGATCGGGGTCAAGCTGCTGCTCCTGGTCGTCATCCTCGCGCTCGTCTACATCAAGCGGGACGAGGAGAAGGTCGACAAAGGTTCCTTCGCGGCGGTGGGCGGGCTGACGCTCGCCAACATCTTCATCGCCACGCTCTGGACCTGAGCCGGCCCGCGCCGCACCACCGGACGGGCTCGGAATTCAAGCCCGTCCGGCCGCTGAGGGCATAGGAGTGTGAGCCGCTACGACGGCCGCACGCTGCCGTAGATCGGCATGTAGTAGATCGATTCCTCGCGCACATTCGCCCCCGGCTTCGGCGCGTGGATCATCATCCCGTCGCCCTTGTAGATGCCGACGTGGCTGATGTCGTCGTAGAAGAAGACGAGGTCGCCCGGCTGCAGATCGGCCGTCGCGATCCGGATACCTGTCTCCACCTGGTCCCAGGTGGTGCGCGGGATGTCGACGCCCGCGGCCTTCCATGCCGCCTGGGTGAGCCCGGAGCAGTCGTACGAGGACGGGCCCGTCGCGCCCCAGACGTACGGCTTGCCGATCTGGGCCGTGGCGAAGGCGAGGGCCTTCTCCGCCTTGGTGGTGGCGCTGCTGTCCGAGCCGGTTTTGGTGCCCGTTCCCGTACCGCTGCCGGATTCCGCCTCCTTCGCGGCCCTGCGGTCCGCCTCCGCCTTGGCGGCGGCCTGCTGCTGCGCCAGTTCCTCCGCCTTGCGCTTGGCCTCCGCCTCCTTCTTGCGCTCCAGCGCCGCGAGCCGGGCCTTCTCCTCGGCGGTCAGCTTCGTCAGTGTCGCGCGCGCCTCGCCCAGCTTCTTCTGGACGTTCTGCTTGCTGGTGCGCAGCGTGGTCTGTGTCGCGGTCAGCGTCTCCAGGCTCTGCACCGCTTCGGCGCGCTTCTTCGACGCCTTGGCCTGCTGCGTACGGAAGTCCGTGACCGCCTTCTGCTGCTGACCGGTCATCCGGCTCATCAGCTGGTTCTGGTCGAAGTACGACTGCGGGTCGTCGGCCAGGAAGAAGGTGGCGCTCGGCGCGATGGAGCCGGTGCGGTACTGCGCGGCCGCGTAGGCGCCGAGCGTCCTGCGGGCGTCGTTGAGCTTGTCGGCGCGCTCGGCCACGTCCTCCAGCAGGGCGTCGACCTTGGTGCGCTGGGTGGCGGAGGTTTCCTTCGCCCGGTTGTACTGCTGGGTCGCGGTGCCCGCCTGCCGGTAGAGGTCGTCGACCTTCTTCTGGACGTCCTCGATGCTGGGCTTCGGAGCGGGCGCGGCCGTGGCGCTCTGCGTGGAGAGCAGGGTCACGGACGCCAGTGCCGCCGTCGTGAACCCGACGGCCGGTGTGGTGGTGCGCACCCGGGTGCGCGGTTTGCGATGCGACGCCAAGGCCGGCATCTCCTTCCGTGGACCGCCTACCGGGTTAGCTGTCGGGTTCGGGCGGAACGGAAGGCTGCCCTACGGTCCGAGTGGGGGATAAGGACCGATTCACCCCGGTACTGCGTGTGGGTCCCCGGTTCCGAACTCCCGCGAGGGCAGCACGGATTCGGCGTGGGTGCCCGCTCGGCGTGGTTCGCCTCAGGGGGTACGGGCCGCCCGGTCGAGCACGCTAGCCAACCCGTGGTGCTGCTGTGAAGGTCGATGTTCGATATGCCCGATACATTTTCGTGACCTTGATGAAAGGGGGCGGCGCGGGCGGACGAGGGCCCGGATTTTCTTACGTGGCGTGGGTGCCCGCTCTCTTTGTGTGCCCGGCCGCCGGGTCCGGTTCGCCATGCGGCCGTCGGGTGTCGGTGCGGCGGCCTAGACTCGACAAGCGATGAGCAGCCTCTTTGACGACAGCTTCCTGGCCGGCCTCCAGCACTCGGAGGAAGAGCCCCCGCCACCCCCCGAGGACTCCGCACCCGAAGCGGTGCCGGAGGACCTTTTCGCGGGCGTATTCGACGGGCCCCCGCCACCCAGAGACGCGTACTACCGCGACGGCGCGCACCGCCCCGTCATCGACGCCGCGGCGCTCCTCGACGGGCTGAACACCGAGCAGCGCGCCGCCGTGGTCCACGCGGGTTCCCCGCTGCTCATCGTCGCCGGAGCGGGCTCCGGCAAGACCCGGGTGCTGACCCACCGCATCGCTCACCTCCTCGCCGAGCGCGGGGTGCACCCCGGCCAGATCCTGGCGATCACCTTCACCAACAAGGCCGCGGGCGAGATGAAGGAGCGCGTCGAGCAGCTCGTCGGACCGCGCGCCAACGCCATGTGGGTCATGACCTTCCACAGCGCGTGCGTACGCATCCTGCGCCGCGAGTCGAAGAAGCTCGGCTTCACCTCGTCGTTCTCCATCTACGACGCCGCCGACTCCAAGCGGCTGATGGCCCTGGTCTGCCGCGATCTCGACCTCGACCCGAAGCGCTTCCCGCCGAAGGCGTTCACCGCCAAGGTCTCCAACCTGAAGAACGAGCTGATCGACGAGGAGACCTTCGCCGGTCAGGCCGCGGACGGCTTCGAGAAGACGCTCGCCCAGGCCTACGCGATGTACCAGTCCCGGCTGCGCGAGGCCAACGCGCTGGACTTCGACGACATCATCATGACGACGGTCCATCTGCTCCAGGCGTTCCCCGACGTCGCCGAGCACTACCGCCGCCGCTTCCGGCACGTCCTGGTCGACGAGTACCAGGACACCAACCACGCCCAGTACACCCTCGTACGCGAACTGGTCGGCCCGGCCGGAGAGGCCGACGCCCCCGCCGAGCTGTGCGTCGTCGGTGACGCGGACCAGTCGATCTACGCCTTCCGCGGCGCGACCATCCGCAACATCCTCCAGTTCGAGGAGGACTACCCGAACGCGACCACGATCCTCCTGGAGCAGAACTACCGCTCCACGCAGACGATCCTGTCCGCCGCCAACGCGGTCATCGAGCGCAACGAGAGCCGCCGCCCCAAGAACCTCTGGACGAACGCCGGCACGGGCGCCCGGATCACCGGCTATGTCGCCGACACCGAGCACGACGAGGCGCAGTTCGTCGCCGACGAGATCGACCGGCTGACCGACGCGGGCGACGCCAAGGCGGGCGACGTCGCGATCTTCTACCGTACGAACGCGCAGTCCCGTGTCTTCGAAGAGATCTTCATCCGCGTCGGCCTGCCCTACAAGGTCGTCGGCGGCGTGCGCTTCTACGAGCGCAAGGAGGTCCGGGACGTCCTGGCCTACCTCCGGGTCCTCGCCAACCCCGAGGACACCGTCCCGCTGCGCCGCATCCTCAACGTGCCCAAGCGCGGCATCGGCGACCGTGCCGAGGCGATGATCGACGCGCTCTCCATGCGCGAGAAGATCACCTTCCCGCAGGCGCTGCGCCGGGTCGACGAGGCGTACGGCATGGCGGCCCGGTCGGCCAACGCCGTCAAGCGGTTCAACACGCTGATGGAGGAGCTGCGCACGATCGTCGAGTCGGGCGCGGGCCCGGCGGTGGTCCTGGAAGCCGTGCTGGAGCGCACCGGCTACCTCGCCGAGCTCCAGGCATCCACCGACCCGCAGGACGAGACCCGCATCGAGAACCTTCAGGAACTCGCCGCCGTCGCCCTCGAATTCGAGCAGGAGCGGGGCGAGGAGGAAGGCGCGGGCACGCTCGCCGAATTCCTGGAGAAGGTCGCGCTCGTCGCCGACTCCGACCAGATTCCCGACGAGGACGAGGACGGCTCCGGTGTCATCACGCTGATGACGCTGCACACCGCGAAGGGCCTCGAATTCCCGGTGGTCTTCCTGACCGGCATGGAGGACGGCGTCTTCCCGCACATGCGGGCGCTCGGCCAGGTCAAGGAGCTGGAGGAGGAGCGGCGGCTCGCGTACGTCGGCATCACCCGGGCCCGCGAGCGGCTCTATCTGACCCGGGCGGCGATGCGCAGTGCGTGGGGGCAGCCCTCGTACAACCCGCCGTCGCGGTTCCTGGAGGAGATTCCGGACCAGCACCTGGAGTGGAAGCGGACCGGACCGATGGCGGCCCCGGCCGGACCGACGTCGGGGATCACCTCGTCGCTGTCCTCGTCGCGTTCGCGCTCCGGCCCCTCGGGCTTCGCGACCCGGCGGACCTCGGACAAGCCGACGATCACGCTCGTGGTCGGGGACCGGGTCACGCACGACCAGTTCGGGCTCGGCACGGTGACAGCGGTCGAGGGCGTCGGTGACCAGGCGAAGGCGACGGTCGACTTCGGGGACGAGCGGCCGAAGAAGCTGCTGCTGCGGTACGCGCCGGTCGAGAAGCTGTAGGCGGGGCGTCGGGCAGGCGGCCGGGGTAGTTGCACCGGCCGCCGGGTGGCTCAGGTCGGGTTGAGGCCGTGGCTGCGGAGCCAGGGCAGCGGGTCTATTGCCGCTCCGCCCCCGGGCCGTACCTCGAAGTGCAGGTGCGGACCGGTGGAGTTCCCCGAATTCCCGGAGTACGCGATGACATCGCCGGCCTTCACCGGGCCCGAGCGGATCTTGGTGCTGCTGAGGTGGCAGTACCAGGTCTCGGTGCCGTCGGCCATGGTGACGATGGCCATGTTCCCGTAAGCGCTGTTCCACTGGGTGCGTACGGTGCCGTCGGTCGCGGCCATCACGGGCGTGCCGTACGAGACGGGGAAGTCGATGCCCGTGTGCACGGACATCCAGTTGACGCCCGCCTGGCCGAAGTACGCGCTGAGGCCGTGCTGCGCGACCGGCAGGAGGAACTTGGGGCGCAGCGCCTCTTTACGGGCGGCCTCTTCCTCGCGCTTCTTCTTCTCGGCGGCCTGCCGCTCCCTCAGGTCGATGCGCTCCTGGGTACGGCTGGCGCGGTCGGCGAAGTTCTCGGCGTCGGCGCTGAGATTGGCGAGCTGGGTGTCCAGCTTGTTGTTGGCGGCGACCGGCTTGACGGAACCGGGGTCGGCGGCCGCCATCGTCGTGGTGTTGTCGTCCTTCTTGTCCTCGCCGCCCAGTCCGCTGACGGAGGCCGCGGCGATACCGGCCACGCTCATCACGCAGGCGGAGGGAACAGCGACGGTGAGGAGCGCGGAACGCTTCGCGGGGGAACGCCGACGGCTGCGGGTGGTGGGGCGGCTGAGGGGGCGGTGCGCGGTGCCGGCCGTGTCGTCGGCAGTCGCGTCGGCGGCCTCGGCATCGTGTCCGTCGGTGCCGAAGTCCGTCTCCGCCTCTGTCTCCGGGAGGCTGAACTCGGCGGTGCGGTAGGGCTCGTACGGGTCGAAGGAGTCCTGGCCGGAGTAGGACTCGTAGGGCTGGTGCGCCTCGTGGGCCTCTTGCGCTTCGTATGCCTCGTGTGACGCCGGCGCCTCGTGCAACACCTGCGCGGTTTGCGCGGTTTGCTGCTCCTGCTCGGGCGTGCCGCCGGTGTTCCAGGCGGTGGCGTCGTACGCGCCGGTGTCGTACGCGGCCGTGTCGGTCGTCGGCCACTGGCCGGTCTGGTACCAGCCGTTGGTGTCCCACTGGCCCGTGGCCTCCGGGGCGCCGCCCTGTGCCGGAATGTCGGCGAAGGTGGCGGTGGCGGCCGTGGTCGCCGCCGTGCCGTAGTCGGCGGCGGGCGTCCAGGCGGCTGTGGTGTCGTACGTCGGACCTGCGGCGTACTGCTGCTGGGGCTGCGCTGCGTACGAGGCGTAGGCGTCGTACGTGGTGGTGGCGTGTGCCCCCGTGTCCCACTGCGTGGAGTCGTACTGGCCGCTGTACCCGGCCTGGCCGGTGTCGTAGCCGTCGGCGTACGTGCCGTCGTAGCTGCCGGGAAGGGAGCCGAAGAGCGGGTCGCTGTCGAAGCTGCCGGTGGCTTGGCTGTCGTACCCGGCGTACCCGGCGTGGGGGTGCTGGTCGTTCACCAACTTCTCTCTCGCCTCGGCAGCAGGACCTGTGGTCTGGGGTCCGGTGGGGGGATCCCAGGGGGAGCAGTGGCCGCGACTGTACCCGGCGGTACGTGACGTCGACAATCTTCGGCAGGCTCGGGCGACTCAGGAAACGGGCAATCGGCCGTCTTTCGACGCGCTGTCCACACAGCCTTGGCTCTATGTTCGAAACGCGTTCTATTTGAGGGGCGTCCGGTGCGGCGGGGCGGGCGGGCTCGCCCGGATCAGGCCACCGAAGCGGCTCCGGCGGCCCCTGCTGTTCCGGACGCTCCTGCAGCTTCTGCTGTTCCTGTGGCTCCTGTGGCTCCTGTGTCTTCGATCATCGATTCGCGGGACTCCAGCGCCTGCCGGACGGCGGCGGCGACGGTCGGGTGCACGGGGAGCGCGAGATGGCCGATCCCGCTGACGCGTACGTTCAGCGCGTCGAGATCCGGATGGTCGATGCAGGCCGCCTCGGCCGGGACGATCACCCGGTCCAGCTCGCTCCAGAAGCTCACGAACCGGGTGCGGCAGCCGGGCGCCGGCCTGCGCAGTTCCTCGATCGGCGCGGAGCCCGTACGCATCTGGCGCACGATGGGGTGAGCGCTCGCCAGCGGGGCGACGGCCGTGCCCCCGTGCGGTGTGCCGAGGGTGACCAGGGTGCGGACCCGCTGATCACCGCCCAGCCGCTGTACGTAATAGCGGGCGATCAGGCCGCCGAGGCTGTGCCCGACGATGTCGACCTCGTGGTGTCCGGTGCGGGCGCAGATCTCCTCGACGTGCCGCCCGAGCAGCTCGGCCGCCGTACGGATGTCGCAGGTCAGCGGCGAGTAGTTGAGCGACTCCAGATGGCGCCAGCCGTGCCGGGCGAGGGAGCGGCGGAGCAGGACGAAGACCGAGCGGTTGTCGATGAAGCCGTGCAGGAGTACGACGGGCGGCCGCTCGCTGTCCTCGGAGGGGAGGGCGCAGGTCCCGGCGGGTGCGGTGGTCGGTCCGGCCGGGCGTGGCGGGGGCCGCCGCTCCCCGGCGATGCCGGTGGGGTAGAGGAGCACATGCCCGGCGAGCACCACCAGCTCAAGCACGGTGGCCTTGAGCAGAGCGGATGACAGCCGGGTGCAGCACTGACACGGCCGGCGCAGCAGTAGGGGAAGGAAAGGCAGGACCTTCATGGCCGACCTCCTGCTTCGGCAAGCGGGGAGGCGGCTCCGGTCCCCGTATGCCCTCATGGGGTGCCGTTGCGGAGGTACGGGCGGCCCGCCCGGCCACCCGGCCGGGGGTCGGCCCCGATTCGCAGGCCCCTGCTCACCGGTGGTGACCGGCGAACGATCGGCCTGCCGGGCCCGATGACGAGTGGGCCCGGCACGCCGTACCACCGTGCCGCGCGGCTGGCGGCGCGGTGGTACGGCGACCTCTTGGCGGCTCCCCTGGCGGCCGGTCCCGCACGGCAGGTGTGCCGCGTCAAGCGGGAACGGCGCCCGGTGAACATGTCCCACGTGTGATTTCCCCCTCCCCGTCCACCGCGAAACGGCAGGGTGCGGGATGCTGTCGATAACGTTCGTTCACATCCCCGGCCCTTCAGGCACGGGAGACGCATGTGGAGGCAGTGATGGGTGTGACCGGTCCGATCCGTGTGGTGGTGGCCAAGCCGGGCCTGGACGGCCATGATCGCGGGGCCAAGGTGATCGCGCGGGCACTGCGCGACGCCGGTATGGAGGTCATCTACACCGGGCTCCACCAGACGCCCGAGCAGATCGTGGACACCGCGATCCAGGAGGACGCCGACGCGATCGGCCTCTCGATCCTCTCCGGTGCGCACAACACGCTCTTCGCCAAGGTGATCGAGCTGCTGAAGGAGCGCGAGGCGGAGGACATCAAGGTCTTCGGCGGCGGCATCATCCCGGAGGCGGACATCGCACCGCTGAAGGACCAGGGCGTCGCGGAGATCTTCACCCCGGGTGCGACGACGACGTCGATCGTCGACTGGGTCAACGCGAACGTCCGCCACCCCGCGGAAGCCTGACCCCTCCCCAGGGCAAGGCGGCGGGCCGCCAGGCCCGCCTGCCCGGGGCGGTGTGCCGGGGGCCGGCTGCGGGGGGCCGGTCGGCGGGGGCCGGCTGCGCGGGGCCGGTCGGCGGGGGCCGGTTGCCCCTGGATCGCCTGGAGCCGCTTGCCCGGGACCGGCTCTCCATGCCGCGCCCGGGACCACTTACCCGGGACCGGCCACTGGCCCCCGCCGGACACTTGGCCCCGGGCCCCCGGGTGGTGCCGCCCCCCGGACCCGGCCCCGTCCTCGGCCCCCGGACCCGGCCCCGGACCCGGACCCGGCCCCGTCCTCGGCCCCCGGACCCGGCCCCGGACCCGTCCTCGGCCCCCGGACCCGGACCCGGCCCCCGGACCCGGCCCCGTCTTCGGACCCCGGCCTCCCGGCTTCCTGCCGGGCTCCCGTCCTGTCAGCCTCCCGTCCTGTCAGCCTCCCGGCCTGCCGGGCCCTCCGGCCCCGGGCCCCCGCGCCCAAGCGCCCGGTGCCTGCTGATCCCCCTCGGCCCGGAGTCCGCCGATCCCCCTCAGCCCGGTATCAGCTCCAGGTCCATCGCCGCGCGCAGCCGCAGCGTGGAGACCAGTCGTTGGAATGCCTCCGACCAGTAGCCGTTCGCGCCCGGTGAGGCGTCCTCCGGTTCGTCCGGGGTGGTGGTGAGGACCTCCAGGCGGTCCGCTTCGGCCGGGTTCAGGCAGCGCTCGGCGAGGCCCATCACGCCGCTGAAGCTCCAGGGGTAGCTGCCCGCGTCCCGGGCGATGTCCAGGGCGTCGACGACCGAGCGGCCGAGTGGTCCGGCCCAGGGTGTCGGGCAGACTCCGAGCAACTGGAAGGCCTCCGACAGTCCGTGCGCCGCGATGAAGTCGGCCACCCATTCGGCCCGTTCGGCTGCGGGAAGTATGGCGAGGAGCTTCGACCGCTCGGCGAGCGACGCCGTACCGGGGCCGTTGGACGGGGGGACGGAGGGGGCGCCGAGCAGCGCGCGGGCCCACTCCGGATCCCGCTGCCGCACTGCTGCCCGGCACCATGCCGCGTGCAGTTCCTCGGCCCAGCCGTCGGCCACCGGCAGGGCGACGATCTTCTGCGCGGTGCGGCCACCGAACCGCACCGGCCAGGTGGCGAGCGGGGTCGCCTCCACCAACTGGCCGAGCCACCAGGACCGTTCGCCCCGCCCGGACGGCGGCACCGCCACCACGCCGTCGCGCTCCATCGACGCATCGCATTCGTGCGGGGCCTCCACGGCGACGGAGGCCTCGTCGCCCGTGAGGTCCGGGCTCACACAGGACATCGCGCGGGCCGCCATCCGTCCGGCGAACGCCGACTCCGGTAGTGCGGACAGCAGTTCGGCAGCCGTCGAGCGGACATTGCGGCTGCGGTCGGAGAGCGCCTGCTCCAGGAAGGTCTCGTCCACTTCGGACAGTCCGGTGCGCAGCGAGTCGAGGAACATCAGCCGGTCCTCGGCGCGCTCGGTGGTCCATGTGGTGGCGAGCAGCGCGAGCGCTTCAGCGGGATCGTGCGCCCGTACGGCCCCGAGCACGGCGACCCGTTCGGCGAACAGGCCCTCCTCCCACAGCCGGGCGACCGCTTCCGGCTCCGTGACGTCCGGCAGCGACGAGCCGCCGGACGAGCCGCGCAGCGCGAACTTCCACTCGGGGTTAAGCCCGGCCAGCCACAGTCCGCGCGGCCCGGCGAAGGCCAGGGCGTGCGGCCGCAGATCGGTACGGGACCTGGCCGCGTCCAGCAGGGGCGGGAGCAGCGCGGCCGGGGCCCGATAGCCGTGCTGATTGGCGGTGGCCAGCCACTGCGGGATCAGCTCCGTGAGATCAGGAGCCGTACCGCGCCGGCCGCCCGAGCCGCCCGGTGCCGACCGGTCGGCAAGCAGTTGGGCGAGTCTGCGCCGCGCGGCCGGGGGAAGCGGCGGCCGCGGGTCGGCGGGCGCCGGTTCGGGCCGGGCGGCCGCGGGGGCGGGCAGGAGTCCCGCCCTGCGCCGCACGGTGTGGAGCGCAGCCGCGTCCAGCAGTCTCGCCGGTCCGCCGCCTCCCTCGGCCGGGCGGCGGTCGGTGCCCAGAAGTGCCGAGGTGACGAGCTCTTCCCAGGGTGCGGGTGTGATGGTGCTGGTCATTGGTCCCCCTTCGAACTTCGAATCCGACGTCAGATGAGCGGCACGGTCTCGCAGGTCGTGCCGGCGCTGCTGATTTCGGCGCCGTCGGCGTCCGCGTCTGCGGACCAGGCCGCGAGCGGGTCGAATCCGCGGTGGCCGCATTCGCCGAATACCGTGACCGGGGAGCCTCCGGAGAGCGCGACGAGCTTCCACAGTCCGGGCCGGGACAGCGCCGCCGGGGCGACGGGCAGGGCCGCACCGCCCGCCGCGTCGACCAGCTGCCAGCCGTCCCCGGACGGCACGGGTATGACCTCGCGCAGTGTCACCGGCCAGGCGTCCAGCCAGGGATCGCCCCGCAGGGCGTCTCCGTACGCGCCGATCGCGGCCGTTGCCGTGTCACCCGGTGGTGGCGCACCGGTCGGCGAAGGGACACCGAACTGCCCGCCCAGCTCCGCCCGTAGCCGGCCGGCGCCCGGATAGGGCGTGATCTCGGCGTCGATCGTGATGCCCACCGGCAGTGCCAGCCCGGGGGAGCGCCCGGCCGCACCGAAGGAGAGCAGCAGTGCCGTGCGGCCCGAGTCCCTCCCGTACAGCCAGATGCGGCGCGTGACGATCTTGCCGTCCGGGGTGTCGTACTGGGCGAGGACCAGCCAGTGGTCGCGGACCGGTGGGCCCTCTGCGGGGGTGGTCAGCCCCACGCGGGTACGGACCGTGGCCGCCAGCGGCTCCGGCAGCCGGTCGATCCCCAGCCATGCGCTGTCCAGCAGATGCAGCAGCGCGCACTCCTCCAGCAGCCGCACCGGCCAGCCCGGACCGGACGCCGGGATGGATCCCAACTCCCTCACGCGGGCGGCCAGTCCGGGCGCCTGGGCGTCGACCATGCGGGCCGCCGTCTCCTCCCACAGTCCGTACCCCGACTGATCGGCCGCTGCCAGACCGCCGCGCAGCAGATCCGTCAGCCGCTGCTCCAGCTCCTGCGCGCCGCCGGTGATCCGCTCGGCCCGGCGCTCGGCGCGCCGCCGGACGGCCTCCGGGTCGGCCGGGCCCGTGGCCGGGGCGCCGCCCGCCGCCGGCCCACCCTTCTCCCCCTTCTCCGCCGCACGCCGGCGACGGCCCGTCAGCCACTCACCCGCCCAGTCCGGCACCTCGCCCGCGGGCAGGGCCGATTCGCCGGACGCCCAGACCAGCAGCAGACCCAGCGCGTGCTTGCACGGGAACTTCCGGCTGGGGCAACTGCACTTGTACGCAGGGCCGGTGGTGTCCACCACCGTTTGATACGGCTTGCTTCCGCTTCCCTTGCACAGCCCCCACACCGCACCCGAACCGTCACACCCGCCGCCCGACCACGGACCGGCCGAACCGAGCTTGCTCCCTGCCTTGCGTGATGCCTCATCAGGAGCCAGGGCCAGGACCTGCTCCACCGTCCAGCGCGCCGCCGGGTCGGCGGTAGGCAAGGGTTCTCCCCCGTGAGATAGCAGCATGGGAACGACGGTAGAACGCACCACTGACAATCGGCCTGACCTGCTGATTCGTCGTCGCGCACACCACTTGACTTTACTTTCTCTTTGCGATTCGCTGCGAACTGCCGACCTTCGGATCCAGGGGGGATCAACCGATGAGCCACACCGTCCGCAACATCCACAACATCTACAACATCCGTAACGTCCGCACCGTTCGTACTGTCGTCTGCGCAGCTGTCGTCCTCGGCCTCGCCATGGGCCTCGGCGCCTGCTCCGAGGCGGTCGATCAGGTGGACAAGGCCGTGAACGAGACGTACGAAGTCACCTACGAGGTCACCGGCACGAGCGTCGACGAGATCCAGTTCCACGCGGGCGGGGGCAAGGCCATGGACCCGAAGATCGAAACGGTCAAGTCCCCCACCCTGCCGTGGCGGAAGACCGTCACGCTGCGCGGGATCATGCCGCCCGCCGTCATGCCGTTCGCCCTGGACGAGGGCGGGGCCGACGTCGCCTGCTCGATCACGCACAAGGGCAAGGTCATCAAGGAGGCCGAGGGCGAGGGCCTCATCACCGCGGGCGGCTGCGTCGCGGTCTCGCCGGTGGCCGGCTGAACTCCCCGCCCGTAGCCGCTGAATCGGCCCTGACCTGCGGTCGGGGCCGATTGTCAGTGCCATGGTGCACGGTGGGAACCACATCAGGTCGACCGATCTGGAGGGGGATCCATGACCGTGTCCGAAACCACCGCAGCCGTCGGCGTACAGGCCCTGCGACCGCATGCCGAGGACGCCTTCGCCTATGAGCTGAAGGCCCTTGCCGCGGCCGACGACCGCCCGCGGCCCGCCCGTTGGCAGCTGTCCCCGTGGGCCGTCGCCACCTACCTGCTCGGCGGCACACTGCCGGACGGCACGGTGATCACACCCAAGTACGTCGGCCCGCGCCGCCTCGTCGAAGTCGCCGTGACCACACTCGCCACCGACCGGGCCCTGCTGCTCCTCGGCGTTCCCGGCACCGCCAAGACCTGGGTGTCCGAGCATCTCGCGGCCGCCGTCAGCGGTGACTCGACGCTGCTCGTCCAGGGCACGGCAGGCACCCCGGAGGAAGCCGTCCGCTACGGCTGGAATTACGCACAACTGCTCGCGCACGGGCCCAGCCGCGACGCCCTGGTGCCGAGCCCGCTCATGCGCGCCATGTCCGACGGCATGACCGCGCGGATCGAGGAACTCACCCGTATCCCCGCCGATGTGCAGGACTCGCTCATCACGATCCTGTCGGAGAAGACGCTCCCCGTCCCCGAACTGGGCCAGGAGGTCCAGGCCGTCCGCGGTTTCAACGTCATCGCCACCGCCAACGACCGTGACCGCGGGGTCAACGAGCTGTCCAGCGCGCTGCGCCGCCGGTTCAACACCGTCGTGCTGCCGCTGCCGGCCACCCCCGATGCGGAGGTCGACATCGTGTCCCGGCGCGTCGACCAGATCGGCCGTTCGCTCGACCTCCCGGCCGCGCCCGACGGCATGGCCGAGATCCGGCGCGTCGTCACGGTCTTCCGCGAGCTGCGTGACGGTGTCACCACCGACGGCCGCACAAAGCTCAAGTCCCCCTCGGGAACGCTGTCGACGGCCGAGGCGATCTCCGTCGTCACCAACGGCCTGGCGCTGGCCGCGCACTTCGGCGACGGGGTGCTGTGCTCCGGTGATGTGGCGGCGGGCATCCTCGGCGCGGTCGTCCGCGATCCCGCGGCCGACCGGGTCGTCTGGCAGGAGTACCTGGAGACCGTGGTCCGGGAGCGGGACGGGTGGAAGGACTTCTACCGCGCCTGCCGCGAGGTATCCGCATGACCCGGACCGCGCGTCCCGTCGGACCGCTGCTGCTCGGGGTGCGGCACCACGGCCCGGGCTCGGCCCGAGCCGTCCGTGCGGCCCTGGATGCCGCCCGCCCGCGGGCCGTGCTCATCGAGGGGCCTCCGGAGGGTGACGCACTGCTGCCGCTGGCTGCAGACGAGCAGATGCGGCCGCCGGTCGCGCTGCTCGCCCACGCCGTCGACGACCCGGGGCAGGCGGCGTTCTGGCCGCTGGCCGCGTTCTCGCCCGAGTGGGTCGCGATCCGCTGGGCGCTGGCGCACGACGTACCGGTCCGCTTCATCGATCTGCCCGCGGCGAACTCCCTGGCCATGGCACAGGCAGCGGAACGCGAAACGGGCCGGGACGGGGACGGGGAGCCGGCTACCGGCGGCTCACCCGCGCAGGCCCCGATCGACCCCATCGGTGTACTGGCCGAGACAGCGGGTTATGACGACCCGGAGCGCTGGTGGGAGGACGTCGTCGAACACCGCACCCAGGGCGCCGAAGCCCTCGACCCGCGGGCACCCTTCGCCGCGCTCGCCGAGGCGATGACGGCCCTGCGCGAGGTGTACGGGGACGGCGGCCACCCTCGTGACACCATCCGTGAGGCGTATATGCGCATCCAACTGCGCAAGGCGGTAAAGGAGGTCGGCGACGACATCGCGGTTGTCTGCGGTGCCTGGCATGTGCCCGCGCTCGGCACGAGGACCACACTCGCCGCCGACCGGGCCCTGCTCAAGGGGCTGCCCAAGGTCAAGGCCGAGCTGACCTGGGTGCCCTGGTCGCATCACCGGCTCGCCCGCCACAGCGGATACGGGGCGGGCATCGACTCGCCCGGCTGGTACGGACACCTCTTCGAGGCAGCCGACCGCCCGATCGAGCGGTGGATGACCAAGGTCGCCGGACTCCTGCGCGACGAGGACCGGTTCGTGTCGTCCGCCCATGTCATCGAGGCCGTCAGACTCGCCGAGACCCTCGCCGCCATGCGCGGCCGCCCGCTCGCCGGGCTGAGCGAGACGACCGATGCGATCAGGGCCGTGATGTGCGAAGGCTCCGATGTGCCGCTGGCGCTCGTACAGGACCGGCTGATCGTCGGCGAGACACTCGGCGAAGTGCCGGACACCGCCCCCGCCGTCCCCCTGCAGCGCGATCTCACCCGACAGCAGCGCACGCTCCGGCTCAAACCGGAGGCGCTGGAACGGGAGTTGGAGCTCGACCTGCGCAAGGACACCGACGCGGCCCGCAGCCGGCTGCTCCACCGGTTGCGGATCCTCGCAGTCGGCTGGGGCGAGCCCGCCGCAGGCCGGGGGAGCACCGGCACCTTCCGGGAGAGCTGGCGGCTGCGCTGGGAACCCGAGCTGTACGTACGGGTCGCGGAGGCCGGGACATGGGGCACCACGGTGCTCTCCGCGGCGACCGCCAAGGCCGAGTCCCAGGCGGCTTCGGCCACCGCGCTCGCCGAGGTCACCGCGCTCGCCGAGCACTGCCTCCTCGCGGAATTGCCCGATGCGCTGCCCGTGGTGATGCGGGCCCTCGCCGACCGCGCCGCGCTCGACGCCGACGTCGGCCATCTCGCCGACGCCCTGCCCGCGCTGGCCCGCACCCTGCGCTACGGCGACGTGCGGTCCACGGACACCGCGGCTCTCGGCGAGGTCGCGGCCGGGCTCGCCGAGCGGATCTGCGTCGGACTCCCACCCGCCTGCACCGGGCTCGACGCGGACGGCGCCGCCGAAATGCGCCGCCGGGTGGACGGGGTCCACACCGCGATCGGGCTGCTCACCGGAGCCGTTCAGGAAGATGCTGACGGGGACGGGCTGCGCGAGCGCTGGACCGCCGTACTGCACAAGCTCGCCGCCCGGGACACGGTCGCGGGCGTCATCCGGGGCCGCGCGGCCCGCCTGCTGCTCGACGAAGGACGGCTCGCGGAGGACGACGCGGCACGGCTGATGGGCCTGGCCCTCTCGCCCGGCACACCCCCGGCCGACGCCGCGGCCTGGATCGAGGGGTTCGTCGGCGGAGCCGCCGGGGGAGGCATGCTCCTCGTCCACGACGAGCGACTGCTCGGCCTGGTCGACGCCTGGCTCACCGCGGTCCCCGCCGACACCTTCGCCGATGTGCTGCCCCTCTTGCGCCGCACCTTCTCGGCGTACGAAGCGGGTGTACGGCGCACGCTGGGCGAACTCGTACGGCGTGGTCCGGCCGCCGGGGGACCGACAGTCACCGGCACCGGGACCGGGACGACGGCACCCGGTTTCGGCCCCGGACTCGACGGGGCCCGGGCCGACGCGGTGGTGCCGGTGCTGCGTCTTCTGCTCGGTCTGGACACCGGCACCGATCCGGACCCGGGCGGCGTCGCCCCGGACAAGAGAGACCGGGGCGAGAGAGACCGGGAAAAGAGACACCCGGACAAGAGAGCCGAGAACGTCAAGGAACCGCTGGGGGCAACGGGATGACCACGGACACGGCCGGCACCACACCACCCCCGGCCCGCGGCCTGCAGTCCGGCCCGGCGAACGACGAGCGGCTGCGCCGGTGGCGGCTGGTCCTGGGCGGAGACAGCGCCGAGAGCACCGGCTGCACCCTCACCGGACGCGACGCCGCGATGGACGGCGCACTGACCGCGCTGTACGGCGGAGGAGGCAAGCCCGGGGGCCGGGGCGGGAGCAACCGTTCGGCCGGACTCGGGGCGTCCGCCCCCTCCGTGGCCCGCTGGCTCGGCGACATCCGCACGTACTTCCCCAGCTCCGTCGTCCAGGTCATGCAGCGCGACGCGATCGACCGGCTCGGTCTCTCCGCACTGCTCCTCGAACCGGAGATGCTGGAGGCCGTCGAGGCGGACGTCCATCTCGTCGGAACGCTCCTCTCGCTCAACAAGGCCATGCCCGAGACGACGAAGGAGACCGCAAGAGCCGTCGTGCGCAAGGTCGTCGACGATCTGGAGAAGCGGCTCGCCACCCGCACCCGGGCCACACTCACCGGCGCGCTGGACCGCTCGGCCAAGATCAACCGGCCCCGCCACCACGACATCGACTGGGACCGAACCATCCGGGCCAACCTCAAGAACTACCTCCCCGAGTACGGCACCGTCGTCCCCGAGCGGCTCATCGGCTACGGGCGGGCCGCGCAGTCCGTGAAGAAGGACGTGATCCTCTGCATCGACCAGTCGGGGTCGATGGCCGCCTCCGTCGTCTACGCCTCCGTCTTCGGCGCGGTGCTCGCCTCCATGCGCACCCTGCGGACCAGGCTCGTCGTCTTCGACACAGCAGTGGTGGATCTCACCGACCAGCTCGACGACCCCGTCGACGTACTCTTCGGCACCCAGCTCGGCGGCGGCACCGACATCAACCGGGCGCTCGCCCACTGCCAGTCGAAGATCACTCGCCCCGCCGACACCGTCGTCGTCCTCATCAGCGACCTCTACGAGGGCGGCATACGCAACGAGATGCTGAAACGGGTCGCCACGATGAAGGCGTCCGGAGTGCAGTTCGTGACGCTGCTCGCGTTGTCCGACGAGGGCGCGCCCGCCTACGACCGCGACCATGCGGCGGCCCTCGGGGCCCTGGGCGCACCAGCCTTCGCATGCACCCCGGATCTCTTCCCGGAAGTGATGGCAGCGGCGATCGAGAAGAGGCCGCTTCCCATACCGGACAAGGACACTCATCAGTAACAAGGGGCTTGCGCGACCCCGGGAGGTTCGTGCAAGCATCGTCCCGTCATCCGCGGAGGACCGCATTCCGTGGTCCGCGCCATCCGGAGAGGGCTCATCCCCACGTGACCACCACAGCCGTTCGTTCCGCCACCGGCCCGCGCCCCAGGCGCGGGCCGGCCGGCCGGCGAGCGCTGCAGGTGGTGCTGTTCCTCGGCGGGCTGCTGGCCCTGGGCCTGCTCTTCGGGACGCGGGCCCAGGCGGCACAGCAATCCGCTCCGCCGCTCCCCGGCACGGGGACGACGATCACCCACGCGGCAGGCACGGCAGCGGAAGCCGGAACGGACCCCGTACGCACGGCCGCTGAGCCGAGCGCGCGAGAGGTCGCGGATACGGTCACCGACGCGAAGACAGGCCCGGCGGACACCCCGCGCACCGAGCGTCCCGGCAAGGCCGCTACAGCCCCGGCCGTCCACCCGCCCGCCCAACCGGCGTCCCGCCGCACTGTTTCCCTCGTCGCCCGGCCGGCTGTCGGGACGGTCCGCGCCACAGCCCGGCCACTCGCCCAACAGGCCCAACAGGTCGACAACGCGGCCGGGATGCTCCTCCGCACGGTGGCCACCGGCGTCGTCGGCGCGCTCCCCGACGGGTTGCTGCCGCCGACATTGCCGCACAACCACACCCCCACGGGTCCGCCCGCCGACCCGCACCGGGTCCCCGGCTCCGCCGACGACAGCGCGCGAACCCTCGTAACGCACCCCATCCGTACGTACACCCCTGCGGCGACAGCCGGTCCGGGCGGGTTCTCCCGGCTGAGCGACACAGCGGTGCGTGGCGCCCAACGGGCCTCCGCGCCGGTATCCCGGCCGATGTCCGAGCGGGCACCGCACGATCCCGCCCGCGGTCTCGGCCGTTCCGCATCCGCCGAGGCCCACGCGCCGCGCAACGGCGACCAGCACGCCGTCCCGCTCGCGGGCGGTTCTTCCTTCGGACTCATACGCGGTGCCGGCCTCCCGGCGACCGCCGCACCGGTCCGCGACAGATCCGGCGACATCCTCGAATTCCCCGGCTAGGGCAGCCCGTTCCCCCGCCCCGACCTGCCGCGCGGGGGCGGAACAGGTCTGCCCGCCGTCCGGACAGCTCCGGACCGCCGAAACGAATTCGAAGGATCTGACACACATGCACAAGAACATCCGCCGTTCCATAGCTGTTGCCGCCACCGCCACCGGAATGTGGGCCCTCGGCACCGCCGCAGCCAGCGCGGACGAGCTGCCCGTCTCCGTTCCGCTGTCCACCCCCGACCACTCGGTCGACGCCGCCGACGTGGTCAACGGAGTCGACGGGGCCGAGGAAGTCGGGAGCCTCACGGACCTCGGGAACAGCAAGGACCTCGGCAGTCTCGCGGACCTCGGCAACCTCAAGGACACCGTCGGGACGAAGGTCACCGGGGTGAAGGGCGCGGTCGCGGCGAAGGCCGCCGAAGCGACGTCCGCAGCCGAGGGCGCCACGGCCGCCGAGCAGGCCGGCCGGGCCAAGGCGGCCCAGGACCAGGTCACGGGCGCCGCGGACGAGGCCACCGGCACGCTCCACGACGCAATCAGCCGGTCCGACGTCCTGGCCCCGCAGGGCATCCTGGACGAGCAGCTCCCGCAGGGTGTCCAGGCCGCACCCGAGGCGCCCATCGACTACCTCTTCGGCCCGATCGAGCAGATCCCCGGCTACGCCGACTACACCAGCTACGCCGACTACACCAGCTACACCGGCTACGCACGGACGACGGCACCCGACGCTCTGACCACCGCGCAGGGCATGGCCCAAAGCACCGCCCGAAGCGCTGCCGGGAGCACCACCGGGACCGTCACCCGGTCCACCGCCCAGGCCGAGCCGGTTGTCGGCCAGACCGCGGACGCCGTGCTGCCGCCCGTCGCCGCCGACGCCGTCTCCACGGTGCTGCCGGTCGTCGGCCAGGCGCTCGGCGATGTCTCCACCCTTGTCCAGGGTGTGGTCGCCGAGGTCACGCCGTTCGCCGAGGGCGTCGTGCAGCAGGCCGCGGTGCCCTTCGTGCAGGGTGTGGCGAACGAGGTCCAGCCGCTGGCCCAGGGCGTGACGGGCGCGGTCCAGCCGTTCGCCGCGGGCGTCACCTCCGAGGTGCAGCCGCTGGCCCAGGGTCTGACCGGGGACGCGGTCGCCCCGTTCGCACAGGGCGTCACCGGCCGGGTGATGCCGCTGGCGCACGGCGTCGGAGCCCAGGCGCAGCCGTTCGCGGGCGGCCTCGTCGGTACCGTCGGCGACGACGTCCGTCCCACTGTCGGGAACGCGGCGTACGGCGCCGAGGGCCTGACCTCGATCACTCCGGCGTATGTGACCGATGCGACAGGCTCGGTGCCCTCCTTCGGCGCTCCCGGGTTCAGCACTCCCGAGTACCCCGGCCGGAGCATCTGAGAACGGCGGCCCCGGACCGGCCGACCGGCCGGTCCGGGGCCCGTCCCCGCTGCACCGCACGAGTGCCCTTTTGTCCACTGCGACCCGGGCACCAGCGCGATCTGTGACCGTAATCACCGCTCAGGTGTGATCTGCGATTTAGGGTCACGCGGAGCGCGGGGATAACCTGCGGGATGGACATGCCGCGTACCCCGGGTCACCGTGTGCGCCTTCCTAGTGACAGAGCAGTCACGTTGCCCCTCGCGGCACGCCCACGCAGAAAACGAACCGCGAGACCATTGATTAAGGGACGGACGCGCGTGGACCTGTTCGAGTACCAGGCGAGGGACCTCTTCGCCAAGCACGGTGTACCGGTGCTGGCCGGTGAAGTCATCGACACGCCTGAGGCAGCCCGCGAGGCGACCGAGCGGCTGGGCGGCAAGTCGGTCGTCAAGGCGCAGGTGAAGGTCGGCGGCCGCGGCAAGGCCGGCGGCGTCAAGCTGGCCGCCACCCCCGACGAGGCGGTCGCCCGTGCGACCGACATCCTCGGCATGGACATCAAGGGCCACACGGTCCACAAGGTGATGATCGCCGAGACCGCGCCGGAGATTCTTGAGGAGTACTACGTTTCGTACCTCCTCGACCGCACCAACCGCACCTTCCTCGCCATGGCGTCCGTGCAGGGCGGCGTGGAGATCGAGGTCGTTGCGGAGGAGAACCCCGAGGCCCTCGCGAAGGTCCCGGTCGACGCCAACGAAGGCGTCTCGATCGAGAAGGCCCGCGAGATCGTCGCCCAGGCGAAGTTCCCGGCCGAGGTCGCCGAGAAGGTCGCCGCGGTCCTGGTGACCCTGTGGAAGACCTTCATCGCCGAGGACGCGCTCCTCGTCGAGGTCAACCCCCTCGCGAAGGTCGCCAACGGCGACATCATCGCGCTGGACGGCAAGGTGTCTCTCGACGAGAACGCCGACTTCCGTCAGCCCGAGCACGAAGCGCTCGAGGACAAGGCCGCAGCCAACCCGCTCGAGGCTGCCGCCAAGGCCAAGAACCTCAACTACGTCAAGCTCGACGGCGAGGTCGGCATCATCGGTAACGGTGCCGGTCTGGTCATGTCGACGCTGGACGTCGTCGCGTACGCCGGTGAGAACCACGGCAACGTGAAGCCCGCCAACTTCCTCGACATCGGTGGCGGCGCCTCCGCCGAGGTCATGGCGAACGGCCTGGAGATCATCCTCGGCGACCCGGACGTCAAGTCCGTCTTCGTCAACGTCTTCGGTGGCATCACCGCGTGCGACGAGGTCGCCAACGGCATCGTCCAGGCTCTTGAGCTGCTCAAGAGCAAGGGCGAGGCTGTCACCAAGCCGCTGGTCGTGCGCCTCGACGGCAACAACGCGGAGCTGGGTCGCAAGATCCTTTCCGACGCCAACCACCCGCTCGTTCAGCGCGTGGACACCATGGACGGCGCGGCCGACAAGGCCGCCGAGCTCGCCGCGGCTGCGAAGTAAGGGACGAGGGACTCCAACACCATGGCTATCTTCCTCACCAAGGACAGCAAGGTCATCGTCCAGGGGATGACCGGTGCCACCGGCATGAAGCACACCAAGCTCATGCTGGCTGATGGCACCAACATCGTCGGCGGCGTGAACCCGCGCAAGGCCGGTACGTCCGTCGACTTCGACGGCACCGAGGTACCCGTCTTCGGCTCCGTCGCCGAGGCGATCGAGAAGACCGGCGCGGACGTGTCCGTTCTCTTCGTGCCGCCGGCCTTCGCCAAGGCCGCCGTCGTCGAGGCGATCGACGCCGAGATCCCGCTCGCTGTCGTGATCACCGAGGGCATTGCCGTCCACGACTCCGCCGCCTTCTGGGCGTACGCGGGCTCGAAGGGCAACAAGACCCGGATCATCGGCCCGAACTGCCCCGGCCTGATCACCCCCGGTCAGTCCAACGCCGGCATCATCCCGGGCGACATCACCAAGCCCGGCCGCATCGGTCTCGTGTCCAAGTCCGGCACGCTGACCTACCAGATGATGTACGAGCTCCGTGACATCGGCTTCTCGTCCGCCGTCGGCATCGGTGGCGACCCGGTCATCGGTACGACGCACATCGACGCCCTCGCGGCGTTCGAGGCCGACCCCGAGACCGACCTGATCGTGATGATCGGCGAGATCGGCGGCGACGCCGAGGAGCGTGCGGCCGACTTCATCGCGAAGAACGTCACCAAGCCGGTCGTCGGTTACGTCGCGGGCTTCACCGCCCCCGAGGGCAAGACCATGGGCCACGCCGGCGCCATCGTCTCCGGCTCCTCCGGCACCGCGCAGGCGAAGAAGGAGGCCCTTGAGGCCGCTGGCGTCAAGGTCGGCAAGACGCCGACCGAGACCGCCAAGCTGGCGCGCGAGATCCTCAGCGCCTGATCTCTGCTCCACAGCCGTATCGCGTCACCGCACAGACGGCGCGGGCCCGTACCCCGGTCAGGGGTACGGGCCCGCGCCGTCTCTGTCTCTCCGTCTGCCGGCGCTCCAGGTCAGCCGGCGTCGGGGACCAGCCGGGCCGGACCCTGTACGAGCTCGCCCCGAAGCTTCTTCTGCAGCTTCAGGTCCTGCGGCGTCAGCTGCTGCGGACCGCTTCGTGGCGGCACCCCGCCGACCTGCTGAGCGGGTGACTCCGGGGTTTCGTACCGGGTCGGAGCCGTCGCCAGGGTGAACAGCGTCAGACCGATGAGCAGCACCGTGAAGGAGATGGCCGCTCTGGTCCACAACTGGGCCTTGCGCTCGCTGTCCGTACGGATCATGTCGGGCGCGGGGAGCGAGGCGGCGGGCTGGGCCTGGGCGAGTGCGCCGAGCTGTTGATGCAGGAGCGCCGACTGCTCGGTGGGGGACGACGGTTCCGCCGGCTCCGGCAGCCGCTCGGCGACCGCGGCACGTGCGTTCATCAGCCTGCTCGCCGCCGCCGGGGTGCTGGCCTCCGTCTCCGCCGCGGTCTCCGGCAGATCCAGGCCGACACCGTCGTGGAGCAGCAGGGTGCGGCGGTACGACGGCGGCAGGTCGAGCAGCGCGTCGAGCAGTGCGCGCGCACCGGGTTCGGCGGGCGGCGGGTCGAGCTCGCGGTGCGTGCGGCGCAGCCGGTGCCAGGGCGACATCGCGTACTCGTGCGCGGCGGCCCGCACCCAGCCCACCGGATCCCCGTCCACCGCGACCTCCGGCCAGCGCTCCCAGGCCCGCGCGAAGGCCCGCGCGACGGACTCCTGGGAGAGGTTCCGGTGCCCGGTCAGCAGAAACGTCTGGCGGAAAAGGGCGGCGGCGCAGCTCTTGTACAAGGCATCGAATGCCTCGGCCGGTGCTTCAAGTGCTTCAGGCACTTCAGGCGCGACGCGGGTGGCGGATGCGTCGTCCATGACGGATGCGCCGGGTGCGCCGGGTGCGCCGGATGCGCCGGATGGGTCGGGGAGTTCGGGGGTGGTGCCCGGCTCGGTCGGGGCCATGGCGGTGCTCCCGGTGGCTTCGACGGGGGTCGGCGGACTGGACAGCGGACGGGACGGCGGCTTCGTGGACGTCACCGGTTTCGTGGACGCCACCGGCTTGGACGACCTCGCGACCGTCGTCGGCGTCGCCGGGCGGGCCGCCCGTTTGACGGCGGCCTTCGGCCGGATGTTCGGAGCGGCGGACTTGATCCGGGTATTCGGAGGAGTGGCCTCCGGGCCCGTCCGGCCGCCGCTGATCAGCCTGGCGTACGCCTCACGCTTGCGCCCCCGGGGCGTGGCGCGACCCGTCTCCCAGGACTGGACCGTGGCCTGGGCGACGCCCACCACCGTCGCGACCTGCTCTTCACTCAGCGAGTTCGCCTCACGCAGTCTGCGTCGCTCCTTGGGGGAGGGGAGCGGATGGGCAGCGGCCGCACCGGTCGAGCTATGCGTCATGAAGGATCCCCCGCGAGCCTGCACTGGGTGAAAAGTACATAAACGTATATTGGGCGACACAGCGGCTGTTCGCCCGTTACACGGAATAAGGGCGTGTCGTTGGGAGCATGGCCGTGTGACCCAAGTGACCGAACGCAGCCCGTCGTTGCCGACAGAGCAGGGCCGGTCCGCCGTGCTGGCCTTCACCTTCCTGCGTGGGGCGCTTGCGGCCGGGCTGGGGCTGGGCGCACTCACCGTGCTCGTCATGGTGCTGTGGATCAGCTCCCCGGCCCCCGACGACGGCCCCGGCGGGGCCCTCCACACGGCGGCCGGGTTGTGGCTGCTTGCCCACGGCGCCGAGCTGATCAGAACCGACACGCTCGGCGGTGCCCCGGCCCCGGTCGGCCTCGTTCCGCTGCTGCTCGCCGTGGTGCCGGTGTGGCTGGTGCACCGCGCGGCCCGGGATGCCCTGGAGTGCGACGAGGGGCGGCGGGCGCCCTCGGCGGCGGGCGCGTTCGCCACGGTCAGCAGTGGATATCTGCTGGTCGGGGCCGCTGTCGCGCTCTATGCGCGAGGTGGTTCGCTGCCTGCGTACGCACCCTCGTTGCTCTTCCCTTCGGCCGTTGTGGTGACGGGCGCGGCGGCTGCCGGGGTCTGGACGGCATCCGGGCGTCCGATCGCGCCGCCGTCCTGGGCGCCGTTGCGCCTGCACGAGAAGCTGGCGCGTACCCGGTTCGGGGAGCGTGCGGAGACGGTGTACCGGTCGGCCGCGGCCGGGGTGGCGGTGCTGCTCGGCGGCGGGGCGCTGCTCGTCGCGGTGGCGCTGGTGTGGCACGCGCAGCCGGCTCAGCAGTCGTTCGTCCAGCTCTCGGGCGACTGGACGGGCCGGGTCTCGGTACTTCTGCTCGCACTGGTGCTGGTGCCGAATGCGGCGGTGTGGGGTGCCGCGTACGGACTCGGGCCGGGCTTCGCGCTCGGTACGGCGTCCACGGTCACCCCGCTCGCCTTCTCGGGGCGCCCGGCACTGCCCGTCTTCCCCCTGCTTGCCGCGGTGCCGGCCCAGGGTCCGGGGACGGTCCTGAACTGGGCGGCCGGTGCGGTGCCGGTCGCGGCCGGGGCGACGGTCGCCTGGTTCACGGTACGGAGGGCCGCGCCCGCCCACGCCGCACGGGAGGAGATGTGGAGCCTGCGGGAGACCGCGCTGACGGCCGGGCTGGGGGCGGTGGGGTGCGGGGTCGGTACGGCGGTGCTGGCCGCGGCGGCGGGGGGACCGCTCGGCACCGGGGCGCTGACGGAGTTCGGCCCGGTGTGGTGGCTGACGGGTACGGCGGCCGCGGCCTGGACGGCGTTGCTCGGCGTCCCCGGGGCGCTGCTGCTCCGGGCCTGGCGGCTGCGGGACGGCGACGGGGGCCGGTGGGTGCGACGACCGGTGGAGGAGACGGCAGCGGCGGAGTGTGCGCCCGCCGCTCAGACGCCTGCGAAGGGCCCCGAGAAGGTACCCGAGGAGCCGGGTGGCGGCGGCCGACGGTGGTGGCAGCGGCACGGGCGCCGGGACGAGGGCGAGGCGGTCGAGCCGGCATCCGCTCCGGGAGCCGCGCCCGCGCCCGTGCCCGTACCCGTGCCCGTACCCGTACCCGTGCCCGTATCCGTTCGCGCCTCCGGGGACGTACCTGCCACGGCGGCTTCCCTCGCGACCGGCGGCGCTGCGTCGGCGTTCCCGTCGGACGGGAAGTCGGACGGGAAGTCGGGCGGGAAGAGCTCGGACGGGAAGAGCGGGAACTCCGAGCCGTACGACTTCCTGCCGAGCGACCCCTGGCACGAACGGACGGCCCGGCCTCGGGAGGCCGGGCCGTCCGGATCCGTGAATCCGTGAAGTGTCAGTTCTTGACGCCGAAGAAGGGCTCCAGCGGCTTCGGCAGCAGGTCGTTGCAGGCCAGCTGGCCGGACTTGGTCAGGGCGTCGTTCACACAGGTGTAGTAGTCGCGGTAGACGAGCTGCACCGTGAACGTCGTCGCGACGATCGAGAGCGCGAGCAGCGCCGTCACCAGGCCGCTGACCGCAGCTGTGGTCTGCTGCCTGCCGTAGCCCGGAGCGGCGGGGGCGCCGGGCACGGACCCGGGCGCGGACGCCGGAACACGCCCGGAGCCGGAACCCTGAAGGGGGCCGACAGTCGGCGCACCGGACGCCGGGGCCGGCCCGGCTGCTCCGGCGGAGCCGCCGGGCGCGGACGCGCCCTTCGGCTTCGCCCGGAGCGAGCTGATCGACCAGTACACGGCGAGTGCGCCGAGCAGCAGGGCGATTTCCGGGAAGTCGAAGAGCGCGAAGAAGAAGGCCCACATGCCGCAGAGCAGCGCGTAGCGTGCGCGGCGCTGGGCGGGGTCGGTCGGATCCCAGCGCATTCCGCCGGGGCTGCCCTCGGGGCGGCCCTGGCCGTTCGGCCCGCCCTGGCTTCCGGGACGTCCGCCGAAGCCGCCGCTCTGGCGGCCGGGCTGTTGGCTGCTCCACTGGCCGCCCCAGGCCGGCCGGTCGTCGGAGGAGCCGCCCTCGGGCGACCCGTCGCCGTCGCCCCGGCCCCCGTTCCCTTGACCGTTGTTGCCGTTGCCGTTGCCGGCGTTCGAAGGGTGGCGGGGCTGCCAGGGCTGGTCGGGCCGGTCCTCGGGCGGTGCGGCGAACGGGTTGTCGTCCGCGGGGCCGGAAGACCCCGACGAACCGGAGGAACCGGAAGAAGAACCGGAGGAACCGGAGGAACCAGAAGAAGAGGAATGGCCCGTGGGGGACTGGCGCTCCCGCAGCAGCAGTGAGGTCCGCTCGGGCAGCGGGTGGCGGAAGGCGGTGCGGCGGCGTCGGTCCGGCATATGGTGAACGTCTTCCCCATCTCGTCATTTCCGCCCTGCGGACGGTTCGCTGTCCCCTGACGCTACCTCCCGGCCAGGAGGGGCCGAAAGCTGGGAGCGCGGCGCAGGTTGGCAGATACCCATCACCCGGACCCTCTCGCGCTTCGCCGCGGCCGGCTTGCCGCCTCTCACCCCCGTCCCGTGGGGGTCCCCCGAGGTGCCGGTATCGTTGCTGACGGTCGGCTCGTTCGTAGAGTTCCCCGTATCGAGGGGCTCCATTCTTTCGTACGACCATACAAATCAGCGTTGATTTGCTTCACCACGCGAGTTCACCACGCGAGAAAGGGCCCAGCCGTGGCCTCCCCGCCCCCCTCCGCAGCACCGGCCCGTCTGGTCGTGCTGGTCTCCGGCTCCGGTACGAACCTCCAAGCCCTGCTCGACGCCATCGGCGACGACCCCGAGGGCTTCGGCGCACAGGTCGTCGCGGTCGGCGCCGACCGGTCCGGCATCGTCGGTCTGGAGCGGGCGGAGCGCGCCGGACTGCCGACCTTCGTGTGCAGGGTCAAGGACCACGCCACCCGCGAGGAGTGGGACGCGGCGCTCGTGGCCGCGACGGCCGAACACCGCCCGGACCTCGTGGTGTCCGCCGGATTCATGAAGATCGTGGGCAAGGAGTTCCTCGCCCGGTTCGGTGGCCGGTTCATCAACACCCACCCCGCCCTGCTCCCCAGCTTTCCCGGTGCCCACGGGGTGCGTGACGCACTCGCGTACGGCGTGAAGGTCACCGGGTGCACCGTCCACTTCGTCGACGACGGTGTCGACACCGGCCCGATCATCGCGCAGGGCGTGGTCGAGGTGGCCGAAGCGGACACGGCGGAGGGCGAAGCCGCTCTCCACGAACGCATCAAGGAAGTCGAGCGCAAGCTGCTCGTCGAGGCCGTGGGGCGGCTCGCCCGCGACGGCTATCGCATTGAGGGACGAAAGGTTCATCTCGGTCATGTCGGTGAATAAGCCCATCCGCCGCGCCCTGGTCAGTGTCTACGACAAGACAGGGCTCGAAGACCTCGCCCGCGGTCTGCACGAGGCGGGTGTCGAGCTCGTCTCCACCGGCTCCACCGCCGGGAAGATCGCCGCTGCCGGGGTGCCGGTCACCAAGGTCGAGGAGCTCACCGGCTTCCCCGAGTGCCTCGACGGCCGCGTCAAGACGCTGCACCCGCGCGTCCACGCCGGCATCCTCGCGGACCTGCGACTTGACGCCCACCGCGAGCAGCTCGCCGAACTCGGTGTGGAGCCGTTCGACCTGGTGGTCGTCAACCTCTACCCGTTCAAGGAGACCGTCGCCTCCGGCGCTTCCGCCGACGAGTGCGTGGAGCAGATCGACATCGGCGGCCCGTCCATGGTCCGCGCCGCCGCCAAGAACCACCCGTCCGTGGCCGTCGTCACCAGCCCCGGGCGGTACGCCGACGTCCTCGCCGCGGTCAAGGCGGGCGGCTTCGACCTGACCGCCCGCAAGCGGCTGGCCGCCGAGGCGTTCCAGCACACCGCCGCGTACGACGTGGCCGTGGCCTCCTGGTTTGCGGACGAATACGCCGCCGCCGACGACTCGGGCTTCCCGGACTTCTTCGGTGCGACGTACGAGCGCAAGAACGTCCTGCGGTACGGCGAGAACCCGCACCAGCCCGCCGCGCTCTACACCTCCGGCGCCGGTGGCCTGGCCGAGGCGGAGCAGCTGCACGGCAAGGAGATGTCGTACAACAACTACACGGACACCGACGCTGCGCGCCGGGCCGCGTACGACCACGCCGAGCCGTGCGTCGCGATCATCAAGCACGCCAACCCGTGCGGCATCGCGATCGCCGACGACGTCGCCGAGGCGCACCGCAACGCGCACGCCTGCGACCCGCTGTCGGCCTTCGGCGGTGTCATCGCCGTCAACCGTCCGGTGACCGTCGCCATGGCGGAGCAGGTCGCGGAGATCTTCACCGAGGTCATCGTCGCCCCGGCGTACGAGGACGGCGCGGTCGAGGTCCTCGCCCGCAAGAAGAACATCCGCGTGCTGCGCTGCCCCGACGCCCCGACCTCCACGGTCGAGGTCAAGCCGATCGACGGCGGCGCGCTGCTCCAGGTCACCGACCGCCTCCAGGCCGACGGCGACGACCCGGCCAACTGGACCCTCGCCACCGGTGAGGCCCTCTCCGAGGACGAGCTGAAGGAGCTCGCCTTCGCGTGGAAGGCCTGCCGTGCGGTCAAGTCCAACGCGATCCTGCTCGCCAAGGGCGGCGCCTCGGTCGGCGTCGGCATGGGCCAGGTCAACCGCGTCGACTCCGCGAAGCTCGCCGTCGAGCGGGCAGGCGAGGAGCGGGCACGGGGCGCGTACGCCGCCTCCGACGCGTTCTTCCCGTTCCCGGACGGGCTGGAGATCCTGACCGCGGCCGGCATCAAGGCCGTGGCCCAGCCGGGCGGTTCGGTCCGCGACGAGCTGGTCGTCGAGGCCGCGAAGAAGGCGGGCGTGACGATGTACTTCACGGGTACGCGGCACTTCTTCCACTGACACTGCCCCGGCAGAACGACCGAAGGCCGTACCCCCGCGCACGTGCGGGGGTACGGCCTTCGTGTGATTCCGGTGCCGCGACTGCGGGCCGGCCGGCCCGCAGTCGGATCAGTACTGCGGCTGCTGCTGGCGGTTGAACCAGGCGCTGCCGTCGGCCCTCGCGACGAAGACGATGATCAGCACGGCGAGAACCGTGTGGACGAGACCGAAGATGACGAACGGGTAGATACCGAGAATCGCGGTGATCGCACCGAAGACGATCGCCGTGATGCGGATGCCGTTGGTCCCCTTGCCGAACTTCACGGCGAGGAACACGGCAAAGGCGCCCCACAGCACTGCGAAGACCACGATGCCCCACAGGGCACTGCCGGAGTAGTCGGCAAGCTGCTGGAACTGAACGTCGTCCTTGAGTGTCGCGTCGTTCTTGGCGGCGTTCACGGCCGCGGCGGCGATCGCGAAGATGACCGCGCCGATGACCTGCAGGCCGGTGATCACGTAGAGCATGACGCGGGCTGCCTTCACGCCGCCCGGCATCTCGGTGGGCACACCGGGGAAGCCGTATCCGCCCTGCACGGGCGGGGCCGCCGGGTAGCCGCCCTGCGGCACGCCCTGCGGGGCCTGCTGCGGGTAGCCGTACCCCGGCTGCCCGCCCTGCTGCTGCTGGCCGTAGGGGTTGTTCGGGTCGCCGAAGCTCATGGCGAATTTCCTCCGTTGTAAAAAGTGCGGGGACGACGCGGTCCGGGCGGAGGAAACATGCGCAATGAGTACGGTCTGTCCCCCCGACACTGTCCGCGGTACTGCGCGGCTCATCGTTGTCTTGACATCGGCTTTTTGTCCAGCCGATTGCCGAATGCGTTGTGCAAGCGCAATCTGGTGGCCATGGTCGGCACCCAGAATTGGTATGCGGGTGGGGTCATCCGCGAGTATGGGGACATGACTGCCCAGATTCTCGATGGCAAGGCCACCGCAGCCGCGATCAAGTCCGATCTGACCGTCCGCGTGGCGGCCCTCAAGGCGCAGGGCATCACCCCTGGCCTGGGAACCCTGCTCGTCGGGGACGACCCGGGCAGCCGGTGGTACGTGAACGGCAAGCACCGTGACTGCGCGCAGGTCGGCATCGGCTCCATTCAGCGCGAACTCCCCGACACCGCCACCCAGGAGGAGATCGAGGACGTCGTACGGGAGCTCAACGCCAATCCCGAGTGCACGGGTTACATCGTGCAGCTTCCCCTCCCCAAGGGGATCGACACCAACCGTGTCCTGGAGCTGATGGATCCGGCCAAGGACGCCGACGGCCTCCACCCGATGAACCTCGGCCGGCTCGTACTGAACGAGTCGGGCCCGCTGCCCTGCACCCCGCAGGGTGTCGTCCAGCTGCTCCGCCACCACGACGTGGAGATCAACGGGGCGCATGTCGTGGTCGTCGGCCGCGGTGTCACCATCGGCCGCTCGATCCCGCTGCTGCTGACCCGTAAGTCCGAGAACGCCACCGTCACCCAGTGCCACACCGGTACGCGTGACCTCTCCGCCCAGCTCAAGCAGGCCGACATCATCGTCGCCGCCGCCGGAGTGCCGCACATCATCAAGCCCGAGGACGTGAAGCCGGGCGCGGCCGTGCTCGACGTCGGCGTCAGCCGGGACGAGAACGGCAAGATCGTCGGGGACGTCCACCCGGGCGTGGCCGAGGTCGCCGCCTGGATCTCCCCGAACCCGGGCGGTGTCGGCCCGATGACCCGCGCCCAGTTGCTCGTCAACGTGGTCGAGGCGGCCGAGCGCAACGCAGCCGACGCCGTCTGAGCCGGCTGACCCGATCCGGAAGGAATCCCATGGGTGCTGGTACGAGTCCGGCCGACCCGGCCGCCGAGGCGGACCGGACGTCCCCGGTGCCGTCGGAGGCGGACGTCTCCGGCGCGGGTGCGGCGGATGAGGCTGCGCCGGATCGGGCTGCAATCCGTGAAGCAGCTGCGGCCCGAGAAGCCGCGCCCCGCGAGGGTGCTGCTCCGGAGGGCGCTGCTCGCGAGGGGACGGCCGTCCGGGCCGACGCGGACGCCGATGCGGGCGCCGGTGAGGACTCCGGCGACGCGGACCCGGGCGAGGACGCCCGCCCGGAGGCTGCCGCTGCAGCAGGTCCGGGCAGCAGTGCCCCGGCCGGCGCCCCGCACAGCGGTCCGCATCCGTCGCGGAGGTTCCCGTCGTTCACCCGGGACACCGCGCGTCCCGAGGGCGGTGGCCGGGCCGCGTCCGGGGACGCGCCCGCCCCGGCCCGGCAGTGGCCGCTGCTCGCCGTGCTCTGCACGGCCGGGATCGGGCTGCTGATCGTGGCCGTCGACCCCTTCGCCGAGGCCTTCAGGATCGGCACGATGCTGATCGGTGTGGCCCTCATCGGGGGTGCCGTGCTGCGGGTCGTGGTCCCGTCGGTGGGCATGCTGGCGGTCCGTTCCCGTTTCACCGACCTGGTGACGTACGGGCTGCTCGGCTTCCTCATCGTGATGCTCGCGCTGGTGGCGCAGCCCGAGCCGTGGCTGGACGTTCCGTTCCTGGAGGACGCGGTCCACTTCACGATCCGCTGAGGCCGTCCGTACGGCCGAACCGCTTTCGGACGGTGTCCGTCCCCTCCCCCGAGAAGGGACGGACACCCGAGGGCGGGGGCCACCGAAACGCAGGCGCTCCGGAATATGGTGACTTGAGCGGCCTTGCCCCCGTCCTGACTTCAGCCTCGTGGACGGCGAGGAGCGGTACAAGAGAACCCTGTGGCCTGTGGCACGGAAGTGACCATTCCGCCACGGTGTGATCGCGACGCAACGGAGTGATCGGCACGCAACGGTGACGCCGGGGGCGTGCGCGGGTGCGGCCGGAGTCCCGAACGCCCCCGTGCGCCCCGTCTCCTGGAACTGTCGTCCAGCGTTCGTGCGTACTCCTGGGTAGTCCAGAACGGAAGAAGATCCGGATCTGGGCAAGGGGAAGCAATGCCTCGTTGGAAGGCGCTGTCGGACGAACTCGACCCGCAGGTCAGGGAGTTTGCCGGCCAGCTGCGCAGGCTCGTCGACCGCGGAGGGCTGAGCATCGCCGCCGTGGCCGACCGCACGGGTTACAGCAAGACGTCGTGGGAGCGCTATCTGAGCGGACGTCTGCTCGCGCCCAGAGGAGCGATAGTCGCTCTCGCCGAGGCGACGGGCACCGATCAGGTGCATCTGACGACCATGTGGAAGCTGGCGGAGCGGGCCTGGAGCCGTTCCGAGATGTGCCAGGACGAGATGCACCAGGACGAGATGCACCAGGACGAGATGCACCAGGACGAGATGCGCCGGGACATGACGATGGAGCCCATCCGGATCTCCCAGGCGCGTGCGGCGCTCCCGCCGGTGCCGCAACAGCCATCGCAAGTGGGTCGTCCGGGTGGCGGCCGCAGACGACTGGCCGTGTTCCTCGCGGGGGCGGTCGGCGCCTTGCTCGTACTGGCCGGGGCGGTGCTGCTGACCGTAGCGATGCGGTGACGATGACGGTGACGGCAAGTCACACCACCGAGCGACCGCCTCCCGGGTGACCGGATACGGCCGGGTGAGCGCTGCGTGACGGGTTGTGTGCGGTGCCACAGGGGGCCGGGCGGCCGGGAGGTTCCGGGTCGGATAGCCTGATCGCTGGATATCTCTTCACATCAAGATTCAGGGATGTCCAGCACCAGGGGCAGGGACCCCCACCGCCAGCTGTCTAACGGAGATCGCCATGACCCGCACTCCCGTGAATGTCACCGTGACCGGCGCAGCCGGCCAGATCGGCTACGCGCTGCTCTTCCGCATCGCCTCCGGCCACCTGCTCGGCCCGGACGTGCCGGTCAACCTGCGCCTCCTGGAGATCCCGCAGGGGCTGAAGGCCGCCGAGGGCACCGCGATGGAGCTCGACGACTGCGCCTTCCCGCTGCTGCGCAACATCGAGATCACCGACGACCCCAATGTCGGCTTCGCCGGTGCCAACGTCGCCCTCCTGGTCGGCGCCCGCCCGCGTACGAAGGGCATGGAGCGCGGCGACCTGCTCTCCGCCAACGGCGGCATCTTCAAGCCGCAGGGCAAGGCCATCAACGACAACGCCGCGGACGACATCAAGGTCCTCGTCGTCGGCAACCCGGCCAACACCAACGCGCTCATCGCGCAGGCCGCCGCCCCGGACGTACCGGCTGAGCGCTTCACCGCGATGACCCGCCTCGACCACAACCGCGCGATCTCGCAGCTGGCCGCCAAGACCGGTGCCGCCGTCTCCGACATCAAGAAGCTGACGATCTGGGGCAACCACTCGGCGACCCAGTACCCGGACATCTTCCACGCGGAGGTCGCCGGCAAGAACGCCGCCGAGCTCGTCAACGACGAGGCGTGGCTGGCCGACACCTTCATCCCGACCGTCGCCAAGCGCGGCGCCGCGATCATCGAGGCCCGTGGCGCGTCCTCGGCCGCCTCCGCAGCCAACGCCGCCATCGACCACATCCACACCTGGGTCAACGGCACCGCCGCGGGCGACTGGACCTCCATGGGTATCCCGTCGGACGGCTCCTACGGCGTGCCCGAGGGCATCATCTCGTCCTTCCCGGTTACCACGAAGGACGGCAAGTACGAGATCGTCCAGGGCCTGGACATCAACGAGTTCTCCCGTACGCGCATCGACGCGTCGGTGAAGGAGCTCACCGAGGAGCGCGACGCGGTTCGCGAGCTCGGCCTGATCTGATCCGTACGCCTCCGAGGCGTACCCCACCGCCCCGGCAGCAGTCGCTGCCGGGGGCGGCTGCGTCAGTATGCGGCCGTGGCCGGGAACTGACCGCAGGGTGTGCGCAGTCTGGGCTGTCATGCGCGTGACGATGATTCTTCCGGCCCTGACCGAGGCGACCAGCCCGCTGTTCCGGCCCATCAAGTACTCGCTCTTCCCGCCGCTCGGCCTGGCGACCCTCGCCGGCTATCTGGACCCGGACGACGACGTGACGCTCCTCGACGAGCATGTCGAGCGGGTCGACATCGAGGCGCTCGACAGCCCCGATCTGCTGGTCGTCCAGCCGTACATCACCTCCGCCCGGCGCGGCTACGAGATAGCCGACCACTTCCGTGCCCGCGGCGTCCACGTCGCCATGGGCGGCCTCCATGTGACCTCGCTCCCGGACGAGGCCGCGGCACACGCCGACACGATCTTCACGGGGCCGGGGGAGGACACCTGGCCGCTGTTCCTGAAGGAGTTCCGGGACGGTGTGCCGGGCCGCAGATACGACTCCGAGCTGCGCACCCTGGCCGGACTGCCGCCCGTGCGACGGGACCTGATCAAGCGGCATCTGTATCTGGTGCCCAACTCGATCGTCGTCTCGCGCGGCTGCCCGCACCACTGCGACTTCTGTTACAAGGACGCCTTTTTCGAGGGCGGCAAGTCCTTCTACACCCAGACCGTGGACGACGCCCTCGCCGAGATCGAGCGGCTGCCCGGCAGACATCTGTACTTCCTCGACGACCATCTGCTCGGCAACCGGCGGTTCGCGGAGGCGCTCTTCGACGGGATGGCCGGAATGGGACGGCTCTGGCAGGCGGCCGGCACCGTGAAGTCCGTACTCCAGCCCGATCTGCTGGAGCGGGCCGTGGACGCGGGGCTGCGCAGCCTGTTCGTCGGCTTCGAGACCGTCAACAGCGCGAACCTCGCCGAGCGGCGCAAGGACCAGAACATCGGCAAGGACTACGCGGCAGCCGTGCGCCGTCTCCATGACGCCGGCGTCATGGTCAACGCCAGCTTCGTCTTCGGGCTCGACCACGACGGCCCGGACGTCTTCGACCGTACGGTGGAGTGGGCCGTCGGGCAGGGCATCGAGACGGCCACCTTCCACATCATGACGCCGTACCCGTCCACCGGTCTGTGGAAGCAGATGGAGGCCGAGGACCGGATCGTCCACCGGGACTGGGACCTCTACGACACCCGCCATGTCGTCCACCGCCCGAAGGGAATGACTCCGCGTCAACTGGAGGACGGTTACTGGCGGGCGTACCGCGACTTCTACCGGTGGTCCAACATCTGGCGCGGCGCGGCCGCCCAGCCGGGCACGCACGAGCGCCTGCGGCATCTGGCGTACGCGGGCGGCTGGAAGAAATTCGAGCCCGCCTGGGACGCCCTGATCCGCTCCCGCAACGTCGTGCGGGCCATGCCGATGCTGGAACGGACCCTGGCGGCCTTCGGCGGCAGACAGCCCTGACCGTGTCCGGTCACCGGGCCCGGTCGCCGGGCACGGCGACCGGGGGGCCTACCCCTTCCGCAGCTCGTCGGCGATCTCGCGTACGGCTGCCATGGCCCGGCGCTGCAGCCCGGGGCCGAAAGTGATCCGGGTGGCGCCCAGCTCCCCCAGCCGTCGCGGGGCCGGACCGTCCGGCCGGGCAAGGGCGTTGAGCGGGGCCGGGACGGCGGCGGCCAGCCGGGGCAGGGCCTCGGGCGGGGCCGCGATCGGGTAGACGCAGTCAGCGCCCGCCGCCACGTACAGCAGGGCGCGGCGAACCGTCTCCGCCTCCGTCTCCTCGTCCGTGCCGTCGGGGACGCCGTGGATGTATGTGTCGACGCGGGCGTTGACGAAGAGCCGGTCGCCCGCGACCGCCCGCACCTCCGCCAGCCGGTCCGCCTGCCGCTGGGCATCGACGAGGGTGCCGCCGTCCGAGTCCTCCAGATTGCAGCCGACGGCCCCGGTGTCGAGGAGGCGTTCCACGAGTTCCTTCGGCGCCAGCCCGTAACCCGTCTCGATGTCCGCCGAGACAGGGACTGCGGCCGGGACGGCGCGCACGATCCTGGCCACGGCCGCGAACATCTCGGCGGCGGGCGTCGCCCCGTCCTCGTATCCGAGTGAGGCCGCGACCCCGGCGCTGGGCGTGGCGAGCGCCGGGAAGCCCGCATCGGCGAAGGCGCGGGCGCTCGCCGCATCCCATGGGCCGGGGAGGACCAGGGGGTCGCCGGGGGCACGGTCGTGGTGCAGGGCGCGGAGGGCGGAGGCAGTCATCGCGGGGCTCCCGAAGGGCGGTCCGAGGGGCGGGGCGGGGTGTGCGCGGGGTCAGTGCTTGATCTCGCCGGGCTTGTAGTGACCGGGGACCAATCGGGTGGTCACGGCGAACCGGTTCCAGGCGTTGATCGTCGTGATCGCGGCGATCAGATGGGCGAGCTCGGTCTCGTCGAAGTGCTTGGCGGCCTTCTCCCACACCTCGTCCGGCACGAAGCCGTCGGTCAGCACGGTCACCGCCTCGGTCAGCTCGATGGCCGCGATCTCCTTGGGCGTGTAGAAGTGCTGCGACTCCTCCCACGCGCTGAGCTGGATGATCCGCTCGATGGACTCGCCCGCAGCGAGTGCGTCCTTGGTGTGCATGTCGAGGCAGAACGCGCAGTGGTTGAGCTGCGAGGACCGGATCTTCACCAGCTCCCCGATGACCGGGTCGAGGCCCCTGCGGGACGCCGCGTCCAGCCGGACCATGGCCTTGTAGACATCGGGGGCGAGCTCGGCCCAGTTCATGCGGGGGGTGTGCTCGGGGTTGAGTCCGGAGGTCGGGTGGTGGTGCTCGTGCGTCGTCATGGGTACGACGTTACGGCGTGGATGGCGCAGCGGTATGGTCCATTTCCATGAGGGATTCCTGGGCCACTTTCGGTGCCGACCTGCATCTTGAAACAACGGGTGCGGCAGGGCTGCGGGCCGGGCTCATGGACGCCCTGCGCGAGGCCGTACGGACGGGGCGGCTGGCGCCCGGCACCCGGCTGCCGTCCTCCCGCAGCCTCGCCGTCGACCTCGGCATCGCCCGGAACACCGTCGCCGACGCGTACGCGGAGCTGGTCGCCGAGGGGTGGCTCACCGCCCGGCAGGGTTCGGGGACCAGGGTGGCGCAGCGGGCCGAGCCGCGCCGGGCGGCCACCAGGGCGGTGCGGTCCCGGCCGGTGCGGTCCCGTCCCGCCCACAACCTGCTGCCCGGATCGCCCGACCTCTCGACGTTCCCCCGCGCCGACTGGCTCAAGGCGGCCCGCCGCGCCCTGACCGCCGCACCCAACGACGCCTTCGGGTACGGCGATCCGCGCGGACGCATCGAGCTGCGCACCGTACTCGCCGACTATCTGGCCCGCGCCCGCGGTGTCCACGCGGACCCGGAACGGATCGTGATCTGCGCCGGATTCGTGCAGGCGCTGAAGCTGATGGGGACGGTGCTGCGCAAGCGGCGGGTGCGGGAGGTGGCCGTCGAGTCGTACGGACTGGACCTGCACTGGAACCTGCTCGCGGACGCCGGGCTGCGCATGCCCTGTCTGCCGGTCGACGGTCTCGGGGCCAGGACCGGTGAGCTGGCCGGACTGCGCGGCGTGGGCGCGGTCCTGATGACGCCCGCGCACCAGTTCCCGACGGGGGTTCCGCTCCATCCCGACCGGCGGGCCGCGGCGGTCGACTGGGCGCGTGGTACGGGCGGGCTGATCCTGGAGGACGACTACGACGGGGAGTTCCGCTACGACCGGCAGCCGGTCGGTGCGCTCCAGGGCCTCGATCCCGAACATGTCGTACACCTGGGGACGACGAGCAAGTCGCTGGCGCCGGGGCTGCGGCTGGGATGGATGGTGCTCCCGGAGAACCTGGTGGGGGAGGTGGCCGAGGCCAAGGGGCTGAGCGACTGGTCGTCGAGCGCGCTGGAACAGCTGACGCTCGCGGAGTTCATCGAATCGGGTGCGTACGACCGTCATGTGCGCTCGATGCGGCTGCGCTACCGCCACCGTCGCGACCAGCTCGTCGCGGTGCTGGCGGAACGGGCCCCCGATGTCCGGATCAGTGGTATCGCCGCCGGACTGCATGCCGTACTCGAACTCCCGGAGGGCAGCGAGCCATCGGTGATGCGGGCGGCCGCCTGGCAGGGGCTGGCGCTGGAGGAGATCTCGCGCTTCCGGCACCCGGAGGCGGCGCCGGGGCGTGACGCACTGGTCATCGGCTACGGGACACCGACCGACAGCGCCTGGACGGGCGCACTGGACGCACTCTGCCGGGTGCTGCCCTAGGTCCTACAGCCTTCCGGGGACGGTCGGTCCGGCCGGTTCGGGGGTGTCCGCCGGGGCCTCGCCGAACCGGGCCAGGGCCAGCGCGCCCGCCACCGCCACCACGAAACCGGCGACCGCCAGCCAGCCGAGGCCCTCGCGGGTACGGTCCCCGAGCCAGATGACGCCCACCAGCGCCGGGCCGATCGTCTCGCCGAGCACCATGCCGGCCGTCGCCGTCGTCACCGAACCGCGCTGCAGCGCCGAGGTGAGCAGCAGGAACGCCGAACCGCCGCCCAGCAGCAGCGCGTACACGGCCGGGTTGGCGAGCAGCGCCGACGGGGACACGTCGTCGATCAGCCGGACCGTGACCTCCACCACCCCGAAACCGCACCCCGCGCCGAGCCCCAGAACGAGAGCCCGCGACGTTTCCGGGAGGCGCCCGGCCGCCGAGCCGATCAGCAGAATGCCTAGGGAGATCCCCAGCATCGTCCAGCCCAGGGCCGCCGAACCGGCCTTGTGGCCCTCACCGCCGGAGGCGAGCCCCAGCATGCCCAGGCCCGCGCAGACGACGCCGACCGCGGTCCACTCGACGCCGCTCAGCCGCACCTTGAGAAGCCGGGCGGCGACTACCGCCGTCACCGCGAGACTCGCGGCCAGGGCGGCGCCTACCGCGTAGATCGGCAGGGACCGCAGGGCGATGATCTGGAGGACGAAACCGCAGCCGTCGAGGGCGAGTCCGGCGAGGTAGCGCCACTGGCGCAGGGCGCGCAGCAGCAGCGCCGGATCGACCCCCGCGTCCGACCCCGGCTCGGCGGCGGCCCGCGAGGCGACGGCCTGGAGGACGGAGGCCGTACCGAAGCAGACGGCGGCGCCGAGCGCGCAGATCATTCCGAAGAACACAGAGGGACTCTACTTGCGGACGTTCGGTGCACCCGCTTTCGGCCTCGGTCGGCGGCCATCTAATCTGACAAGTGGCCACACTGGCTTGATTCGTACGACGGGGGAGACGGAAACATGGCCATACGCAGGCTGAGGTCGAGCACGGTGGTGCTCGGCGGCATGGGGGTGCTCGCGGCGATGATCACCTCCTGCGGTTCGGAACCGGACAAGCGGTGCGTCGACCCGCTGACCCAGGACAAGCTGCCGAGTTACGAGTGCAAGAACAGCAGCGGCAATGGGTCGTACTACTACGGCGGCAGCAGCAAGAACGGCAAGGTGCAGGGCGGCAGCTTCAACAAGTCCGCGGTCGACCGCGGCGGCTTCGGCTGCTCGGGCACCGGCGGCGGCTGAACCGGTATGGAGCGCCGCGCCACACAGCCGCGTCCCGGCTGGCAGCAGACGGTGGAGGAGCAGGGGCTCGTCTACCCTCTCACCCGCTACCCGGACGGGTCACTGCGCCCGTACTGGGACGAGAGCGCCTACTACGTCTTCTCGCTGCCCGAGGTCGAGGCACTGGAGGACGTCGTCGAGGAACTGCACACGATGTGTCTGGCCGCGGCCGCGCACATCGTGGAGCAGGACCGCTTCGCCGAGCTCGGCATCACCGACCGCCGGCTGGCCGGACTGATCGCCCGGTCCTGGCGCCGCCGTGACGAACTGCCGTCCCTGTACGGCAGGTTCGACCTGCGCTACGACGGGACCGGTCCGGCGAAGATGCTGGAGTACAACGCGGACACCCCCACCTCCCTGGTGGAGGCCGCGAGCGCCCAGTGGTTCTGGATGGAGGACCGCTTCCCGGGCGCCGACCAGTGGAACTCCCTGCACGAACGTCTCGTCGAGGCGTGGAAGCGGCAGGCCGCGCTGCTGCCGCCCGGACCGCTGCACTTCGCTCACTCCGACGGGGACGAACTGGGCGAGGACCTGATGACGGTCGCCTATCTGCGGGAGACCGCCGAACAGGCCGGCATCGACACGGAGGCGCTCTCCGTCGAACAGATCGGCTGGGACGGGCTGACCGGGCGGTTCGTCGACGAGCGGCTCCGCTTCATCCGCAGCTGCTTCAAGCTGTACCCGTGGGAGTGGCTGGCGACCGACCGGTTCGGGCCGCATGTGCTGGACACCCTGGACAACGGCGGCGGCACCGGCACCACCTGCTGGATCGAGCCCGCCTGGAAGATGCTCCTCTCCAACAAGGCGCTCCTGGCGATCCTCTGGGAGCTCTATCCGGGCCACCCGAATCTGCTCCCCTCCTATCTGGACGGCCCCCGTGAACTCGCGGCGACGGGTACGGGTGCGGGCGATGGAGGTGGCCCCGGCTACGTCGCCAAGCCGCTGCTCGGCCGTGAGGGGGCCGGGGTCACGATCCATGAGCCGGGAAGCCCCGCGGTGCTGCGGGACGAGCCGTGCTGCTACCAGGAACTGGCGCTGCTGCCGGACTTCGACGGCAACCGGGTGGTTCTGGGGGCGTGGGTCGTCGAGGACGAGGCGGCCGGGCTCGGCATCCGGGAATCGGCGGGGCCGGTCACGGACGAGTACGCCCGCTTCCTGCCTCACGTCATCCTCTAGGGCCTGCCCGGCGACCGACGACGGGACCTCAGCCGCGCAGTACGTCGCGGAGCTGCTCCAGTCCCCAGTCCAGGTCCTCCTTGCTGATCACCAGCGGCGGGGCGATCCGGATCGTCGAGCCATGGGTGTCCTTGACCAGCACCCCGCGGTCCATCAGCTTCTCGGAGATCTCCCGGCCGGTGCCGCGGCTCGGCGCGATGTCGACGCCCGCCCACAGCCCGCGGCCCCGTACCGCCTCCACCGCGCCCCCGCCCACCAGCAGCCCCAGCTCCTGGTGGAGGTGCTCGCCCAACTCGGTTGCCCGCTGCTGGAATTCGCCGGTACGAAGCATCGCGATGACCTCCAGCGCGACCGCGCAGGCAAGGGGATTCCCGCCGAACGTCGAACCGTGCTCACCGGGCCGGTACACCCCGAGCACGTCCTTCGACGAGACCACCGCGGACACCGGCACCACACCACCGCCCAACGCCTTGCCGAGCACGTACATGTCCGGCACGACACCCTCGTGCTCACAGGCGAAGGTCTTCCCGGTCCGGCCCAGGCCCGACTGGATCTCGTCCGCGATGAACAGCACATTCCGCTCACGGGTGAGTTCACGCACCCCGGGGAGATAGCCGGGCGGCGGCACCAGCACCCCGGCCTCGCCCTGGATCGGCTCCAGCAGCACCGCCACGGTGTTCTCGGTCATCGCCTCCGCGAGCGCGGTCAGATCCCCGTACGGCACGATCTCGAACCCCGGCGTGTACGGACCGAAGTCCTCCCGTGCCTCCGGGTCCGTGGAGAAGCTGATGATCGTCGTCGTCCGGCCGTGGAAGTTGTTCGCGGCGACGATGATCTTCGCCATGCCGTCCGGGACGCCCTTCACCCGGTAGCCCCACTTGCGGGCGGTCTTCACCGCGGTCTCCACGGCCTCCGCCCCGGTGTTCATCGGCAGCACCGTTTCCATGCCGCACAACTCGGCGAGCTGCGTACAGAAATCGGCGAACCGGTCGTGGTGGAAGGCGCGCGAGGTGAGGGTCACCCGCTCCAGCTGTGCCTTGGCCGCGTCGATCAGGCGCCGGTTGCCATGACCGAAATTGAGCGCCGAATATCCGGCGAGCATGTCGAGATAGCGCCGGCCCTCGACATCGGTCATCCAGGCCCCGTCCGCCGAAGCGACGACGACGGGCAGCGGATGGTAGTTGTGCGCGCTGTGCGCCTCGGCGGAGGCGATGGCAGTTTCCGTGGTCGACACGGGATCTCCGTTCGTCGTGCGGCGTGGGCGGAGGGTGGTGCCCACTTTGTATCGTCGGTCGGAACCCTGGCGAGGAAACCTTCAATTCACGGCGCGCCCGTCCGTGCCCGTCCACCGCCCGCGGCCGCTCCGACGGCCCGACTGTGTTCCTCCTCTCATTCGGGATGGTGCGCCTCCTGCGTCCGCACGGGAGGCGCACCTTGCGTACCGGCTGCCGGGGATCGGTTCCGTACCTGAGACAATGGGTCCATGGCCTCTGAACGCCCCCGCGTGCTCTCCGGAATCCAGCCCACCGCAGGCTCGTTCCACCTCGGCAACTACCTCGGTGCGGTCCGCCAGTGGGTGGCGCTGCAGGAATCCCACGACGCCTTCTACATGGTCGTGGACCTGCATGCGATCACCGTTCCGCAGGACCCCGCGGAGTTGCGCGCGAACACCCGGCTCGCCGTCGCCCAGCTCCTCGCCGCCGGTCTCGACCCGGAGCGCTGCACGCTCTTCGTTCAGAGCCATGTTCCCGAGCACGCCCAGCTCGGCTGGATCATGAACTGCCTCACCGGCTTCGGCGAGGCGTCCCGTATGACGCAGTTCAAGGACAAGTCCGCCAAGCAGGGCGCCGACCGCACCACGGTCGGTCTCTTCACGTACCCGATGCTGATGGTCGCCGACATCCTGCTGTACCAGGCCGACCAGGTCCCGGTCGGCGAGGACCAGCGCCAGCACCTGGAGCTGACCCGCAACCTCGCCGAGCGGTTCAACGGCAGCTACGGCGACACGTTCACCATGCCGGACCCGTACATCCTCAAGGAGACGGCGAAGATCTACGACCTTCAAGACCCGTCGTCGAAGATGAGCAAGTCGGCGGCCACCCCGAAGGGCCTGATCAACCTCCTCGACGAGCCGAAGGCCACCGCCAAGAAGGTCAAGAGCGCGGTCACCGACACCGACACGGTCATCCGCTTCGACCGGGCCGAGAAGCCCGGTGTCAGCAACCTGCTGACCATCTACTCCACGCTGACCGGCACCGGTATCGCGGATCTTGAACAGAAGTACGAGGGCAAGGGCTACGGTGCGCTCAAGACCGACCTCGCCGAGGTCATGGTCGAGTTCGTCACACCGTTCCGCACCCGTACCCAGGAATACCTGGACGACCCGGAGACGCTGGACTCGATCCTGGCCAAGGGCGCGGAGAAGGCCCGCTCCGTCGCGGCCGAGACCCTGGCCCGGACGTACGACCGGATGGGCTTTCTGCCCGCGAAGCACTGAGTCCAAGGACCCTGGCGGATTCGCCGCCGCAGGGGTCACACTGGCGACGGGACGTTGATCCGGTGGATGGCTGAAAATAGACCATCGACCATCGAGGATTTCCATCGAGGATTGAGGAGAACGACGTGGGGACCGTAACGCTCGGCGTTTCGATCGCGGTCCCGGAGCCCTACGGCAGCCTGCTCCAGGAGCGGCGCGCGAGCTTCGGGGATCCTGCCGCGTACGGCATTCCCACCCACGTCACACTCCTTCCGCCGACCGAGGCCGCGGCGGCCGACCTGCCCGCGATCGAGGCGCATCTCGCGCAGATCGCCACGGGCGGCCGCCCCTTCCCGATGCGGCTGTCCGGCACGGGGACCTTCCGTCCCCTCTCGCCGGTCGTCTTCGTCCAGGTCGTCGAGGGTGCCTCGGCCTGCTCGTGGCTGCAGAAGCGGGTCAGGGACGCCTCCGGGCCGCTGGTGCGCGAGCTCCAGTTCCCGTACCACCCGCATGTGACCGTGGCGCACGGCATCGCCGAGCAGGCGATGGACCGGGCGTACGAGGAGCTCTCCGACTACGAGGCCGCCTGGACCTGCGGTTCCTTCGCGCTGTACGAGCAGGGCCCGGACGGCGTCTGGCGCAAGATCAACGAGTTCCCGTTCGGTGCCGGGGACGGCGCGCCCGCCGTGCCCGCGCAGGGCGGCTCCTCCGTGGACGAGCCCTCCCTGCACCCCTGAGCGGCCCCGGCGGGCCCTCCTCCGGCGCCGCCGGATCAGACCGGCAGGCGCCGGAACAGCGGGCGCGGTACATGCCGCAGTGCCGACATCACTACACGCAGTGACCCCGGCACCCACACCGTCTCCGAACGCCGCCGCAGACCCGTCACGATCGCCGCCGCGACCGCGTCCGGAGTCGTCGCGAGAGGCGACGCCTCCAGCGGTGCGGCGGCGAACCGGGCCGCGGTGAGCCGCGGCGTCGCGGGCCGGGCCGCCGTTTCAGGCCGTACGACGCCGGGGCGTACGACCATCACATGCACCCCCGTGCCGTACAGCGCGTCCCCCAGCCCCTGCGTGAACGCGTCCAGGCCCGCCTTGCTGGACCCGTAGATGAAGTCGGCACGGCGGACGCGTTCGCCCGCCACCGAGGACAGCACCACCAGCGAGCCGTGCCCCTGCGCCTGGAGTGCGCCGGCGCACACCAGCCCGGCGGAGACGGCCCCCGTGTAGTTGGTCCGGGCGACCCGGACCGCGGAGAGCGGCTCCTCCTCGTCTCGCCCCTGGTCGCCCGCGATGCCGAAGGCGAGGAGCACCATGTCGATGTCGCCCTCGGCGAAGATCTTGCCGAGGGCGGTCTCGTGGGACTCGGAGTCGAGGGCGTCGAAGTCGGCCGTACGGACGTCGGCGCCGCGGGTGCGCAGTTCGGCGGCGGCCGAGTCGAGGGCGGGGGAGGGGCGGCCGGCCAGCCAGACCGTGCGGGTCCGGCGGGCGATCAGCCGGCGTGCGGTGGCGAGAGCGATCTGAGACGTGCCGCCGAGAACGAGCAGGGACTGCGGGGCACCGAAGGCGTCCTTCACGGAGACACTCCTTGTAGACGAGGGGAGGGGGACGAGAGGGCGGAGGACCGCGGCGTCAGAGCGACAGGCGGCGCGACAGGTCCGAGCGGAACGCCCCGTTCGGGTCCAGCTCGGCGCGCAGCGCCCGGAATTCGGCCAGCCGTGGATACATCGCGGCCAGCATCTGAGGCCGCAGCCGGGAGTCCTTCGCCAGGCAGACCCGGCCGCCGGCCCCCGCCACCTCCTCGTCCAGCGAGTCCAGGAACCCTGCCAGGCCCGGCAGCGAGGCGGGCAGATCGAGAGCGAGCGTCCAGCCGGGCATCGGGAACGAGAGCCAGCCCGGGTCGCCCGCGCCGAACCGCTTGAGCACGGCGAGGAGCGACGGGCAGCGCCGCCGGGAGATCCTGCGCACGATCCGGCGCAGCGCCTCCTCCTGTCCGTGCCCGACGACGAACTGGTACCGCACGGATCCCCCGCGGCCGTGGACCCGGTTCCAGTGCGGCAGACCGTCCAGGGGGTGGAAGAACGTGGACAGCTTCTGGAGTTCGCCGATGCGGTACTTGGGGGCCCTGCGGTAGTGGAGCTCATTGAGGAGGGCGACGGAGGTACGGCCGAGCAGCCCCTCCGGTACGAGAGCGGGCGAGGCCGGAAGCTGTCCCGGGCGGAACGCCAGCGGTGTGCGCCGGGCGCGCGCCGGGAGCGTGTACCGGGGTACGTGCTCCCCTCGGGTGAGTACGGAGCGCCCCGTCGCCCGGCCGCGGGCGAGGAGATCGATCCAGGCGACGGAGTAGCGGTAGCGGTGGTCTCCGGCGGAGAGCCTGGCCAGCAGGTCGTCCAGGTCGACGGTCCGTTCGGTGTCGACCGCCATCCACGAGCTGGTGATGCGGTGGCACCGGAGTGTGGCGCAGAGGATCACACCCGTCAGACCCAGGCCGCCTGCGGTCGCGTCGAAGAGATCGGTGCCGGGCCGGACCGTACGGATGTCGCCCTCGGCACTCAGCAGCTCCAGCTCCTGGACGTGCCGGGAGAAGGAGCCGGAGACGTGATGGTTGCGGCCGTGGATGTCGGTGCCGATCGCGCCGCCCACGGTGACATAACGGGTGGCCGGTGTGACGGGGACGAACCAGCCGAGCGGCAGCAGGACTTCCATCAGCCGGTGCAGGCTGACCCCGGCGTCGCAGACCACCAGGCCGGTCGCGGCGTCGATGGTGTGGATCCGGTTCAGCGCGGTCATGTCGAGGACGGAGCCGCCCGCGTTCTGTGCGGCGTCGCCGTGGGCCCGGCCGAGGCCCCGGGCGATGGAGCCGCGCGGTCCGCAGCCGCGTACCGTCGCCGCCGCCTCCTCGTACGTACGGGGGCAGAAGCGCAGGGCGGTCGTCGGGGCGGTACGGCCCCAGCCGGTCAGGGACACGGTGTCGACAGACATGGTGGTGACCGTATCGCCCGAGAAAACCCTTTCGAGGGATTTGTTACAACACTCACCGATATGGGTGATTGAAGAAGTGTCAGCCCGTACGGCAGCGAAGGGGATGCCGGTTTTCCGCGCCCGGGAGGGTAGTCGTACGTCATGGACTGGCTGAAAAACCTCCCTGTCATCGGGCCGATCGCCTCCCGGCTGATGGCGACGCACGCCTGGCGCTCGTACGAAACGCTGGAACGGGTCCGCTGGACCAGGCTCGCCGCCGCGATCACCTTCATCAGCTTCCTGGCGCTCTTCCCGCTGATCGCGGTCGCTGCGGCGATCGGTGCCGCGCTGCTCTCCACCGAGCAGATCCATAAGATCGAGGACAAGATCGCCGAGCAGGTGCCGGGCATCTCCGACCAGCTCGGCATCAGCAGTCTGGTGGCCAACGCGGGCACGGTCGGGCTGGTCGCCGGTGCGCTGCTGCTCTTCACCGGTATCGGCTGGATCGGCGCGATGCGGGGCTGTCTGCGCGCCGTGTGGGGCATGGACGACATGGACCTGGGCAATCCGGTCATCCGCAGGCTCAAGGACGTCGGGCTGCTGGTCGGTCTCGGCGGGGCGGCGCTCGTGACTCTCGCCGTCTCCTCGGTCGGCTCCGTCGCCGTCGGCTGGACCGCCGGTCTGCTGGGCATCTCGGACCGCGGCGCGGGCGGTGTGGTGCTGCAGGTGGCCGCCTTGGTCGTGGCGGCCCTCGCCGACTTCCTGCTGCTGCTCTACCTGCTGACACTGCTGCCCGGCGTCGAGCCGCCGCGGCGCAGGCTGCTGGTCGCCGCGGCGATCGGCGCGGTCGGCTTCGAACTGCTCAAGCTGCTGCTCGGCAGCTATATGAAGGGCGTCGCGTCGAAGAGCATGTACGGCGCCTTCGGGGTGCCGGTCGCGCTGCTGCTGTGGATCAACTTCACGGCAAAGCTGCTGCTGTTCTGCGCCGCCTGGACGGCGACGCAGAGCGGCAAGGAGATCAGGAAGGAATCCGCGGCCGTCAGCGACGAGGAAGGCGGCGCACCAGGTCCGGCAGCGGCCAGCGCCGGTTGACCAGGAACACCCCGCCGGCCAGCAGCACCAGGACGCCTCCGGCGATCCCCAGCGCGATCCCGACGCCCCCGCCGCCCCCGGTGGCGGCGGCCTCGGTGCTGTGCGAGGGGCCGTTCCTGCCCCGGTCCTTCTTCTGCTCCGCTGCGGGGCCCTTCCCGGTCCCGGTCCCGGTGTCGGCGGACTTCGGGGGCACCAGTTCGCCGACCGGGGTCACCTTGCCGCTCGCGTCGAAGCCCCAGTCGAGGAGGCTGGCGGCTTCCTTGTAGACGGCGTGGGGCTCTTTGGACGACGGGTTCATGACGGTGACGAGCAGCACCTTGCCGTTGCGTTCGGCGACACCGGTGAAGGTGTTGCCCGCGTGTGTGGTGTAGCCGTTCTTGACGCCCGCGATGCCCTTGTACGGATCGACGCCGTCCGCGCCGGTGAGCAGCCGGTTGGTGTTCTGGATCTTGAAGCTCTCGCGCTTCCCGTCCTTCTCCGCGCCGGGGAAGTCCGCCTCGGCCGTCGAGCAGTACTCCCGGAAGTCCGCCTTCTGCAGCCCGCTGCGGGCGAACAGCGTCAGGTCGTACGCGCTGGAGACCTGATCGGGCGCGTCGTATCCGTCGGGCGACACCACGTTCGTGTCGAGCGCCTGCAACTCCTCGGCGTGCGACTGCATGTCGGCGACGGTCTTGGGAACGCCGCCGTACATCGAGGACAGCACATGCACCGCGTCATTGCCCGAACGCAGGAACACTCCGAGCCACAGGTCCTGGACCGTATAACTGAGGTGTTCCTTGACGCCGACCAGGCTGCTGCCCTCACCGAGACCGGCGAGGTCCTTCTCCTGCACCGTGTACGTCCGGGTCTTCGGCTGCAGTCCGGGCATCACGGTGTCCGCGAAGAGCATCTTCAGGGTGGAGGCGGGGGGCAGCCGCCAGTGCGGGTTGTGCGCGGCGAGGACCTGGCCGTTCTCCGCGTCCGCGACGATCCAGGACCTGCCCGTGAGCTCCTCGGGCAGTACCGGGGCGCCGGCCCCCAGCTTGACCTGCGTACCGGTCCGGCTCAGCAGTTCGCCACCGACCCGGGACATACCGGTGGGTGGCTTCGGCTTGTTGTCGGAGGTGTCCTTATCGGCCGCCGATGCTGGACTGATGACAAAAGCGGACAACAAGGCGGCAGAGGTGACCGTCAATGCGATCTTTTTCAGAGCAGGCACGGTCGGAAACGTACAGGGCGAAGATGTGGATGTGGATATGGACGGCTTGACCCGCCGTGCGTACCGCCGGGACAGCCCACCCCGGGCGACTTTGCCGGAACGCGGCGGAGATACTGAGTCCATGAAGCTCAGCCGCCCCGTCTCCTGGTTCCTGCTCGCTTTCGGGGTGTGGAGCTGGTTCATCTGGATCACTTTCGTCAAGAACCTGTGGAAGGACGGCAGCGGACTCGCCTTCGACGACGCGGGTGACCCGACTGCGTACTTCTGGGTGCATCTGCTGCTCGCCATCACGTCCTTTCTCCTGGGGACGGCCGTTGGTGTGATCGGGTTCCGTGGAGTCAGGGCCCTGCGCCGCGAACGTGCATAACAAGCCGTAGGACGGGTGGGGGAGCGCACATGGCAGTGGCCGGTCTCGCGGTGACGGCGGTCGTGGTGCTCGCGCTGCTCGTCGGCGTGCACCGCTATCTGTGGCGCCGCTTCGTCGGTGACACGACGGCCGAGGGCAGCGCCCTGCGCAGAACCGGCACGGTGGCCGCGTATCTCCTGCCGCTGCTGAGCATCGGCGCCCTGGTCTCCGGCCGTACGGGTGCGCCCTTCTGGCTCCAGCGGGTGCTGGCCTGGCCGGGCTATCTGTGGCTGGCCGCGCTGCTGTATCTGACGCTGGCTCTGCTGGTGGGTGAGGTGGTACGGCCGATTCTGCGGCGGGTGCTCGCAGGCCGTGCGAATGAGCCAAGTCGGTCAAACCGGCCTTCGGTGACGAAAGTGCTCGCGCCTGTGGCCGCCGACACCGGCGCCCCCGCCGTCCCCGTCGCGGACATCCTTGTCGCCGATGCCCCCACCGCAGACACCCTCGCCGCCCCCACGCGCCGTCTGTTCGTCGCTCGGGCCGTCGGGGGCGCCGCCGCCGTCGCGGGGCTCGGCACGGTCGGCTACGGCACGTACGGCGTGCTGCGCGGGCCGCGGATCAAGCGGATCACCGTGCCGCTCGCCAAACTGCCCCGCTCCGCGCACGGCTTCCGGATCGCCGTCGTCAGCGACATCCACCTCGGCCCGATCCTCGGCCGCGCCCACACCCAGCGGATCGTCGACACGATCAACCGGACCCAGCCCGATCTGGTCGCCGTCGTAGGGGATCTCGTCGACGGAACCGTCGCCGACCTCGGTCCGGCCGCGGAGCCGCTCGCGCAGCTGAGTGCCCGCCGGGGCAGCTTCTTCGTCACCGGTAATCACGAGTACTACTCCGGCGCCGCCCAATGGGTCGATCACGTACGGGAACTGGGGCTTCACCCTTTGGAGAATGCCCGGGTCGAGATCGGCGGATTCGATCTTGCGGGCGTCAACGACATCGCCGGGGAGAGCGAGGGTCAGGGGCCCGATTTCGACCGCGCGCTCGGTGACCGGGACCGTACCCGCGCCGCCGTTCTCCTCGCCCACCAACCCGTCGTCATCCATGACGCAGTCGCCCACGGCGTGGACCTCCAGCTCTCCGGCCACACCCACGGCGGCCAGCTCTGGCCGGGCAACTACGTCGCCGAGCTGGCCAATCCCACGGTCGCCGGGCTCGACCGCTACGGCGACACCCAGCTGTACGTCTCGCGTGGAGCGGGCGCCTGGGGGCCGCCCGTACGGGTCGGCGCACCCTCCGACATCACCGTCGTGGAGCTCGCCTCCCGGCAGGCCTGACGCTCCGTCGATGGCCTGTTACAGACCTTGCCGGACCTCGCGGATCGACCCGAGGTTTCAAGTGCCGAACAAAAGGCTATGAGTCCCAGATTTGCTCTTCCAGATGTGAAAATCGTGTGATTGGCTGAGCGTGAGCATGCGGTGATGTGCGTATCTGAGCGCAACGCCGAGGTGGGGCTGGTAAGGGAGAGCACGGCAATGCGGTCGATCCGGCTACGGATTCTCGCGATTCTCGCGGTATTGGTCATCGCAGGCGTCGGCGCCTGGCAGCTGCTTCCTTCGAACGAGGTGAAGAAGGACCCGATCGCCGTCGGCACAACGGACGAAGTCACCTCGCTCGACCCGGCGGGTGCCTACGACGCCGGTTCCTGGGCGATGTACAGCAACATCTATCAGTCCCTCATGACGTTCAAGTCCGGGGCGATCGTCCCCGAACCCGACGCCGCCGAGAGCTGTGGATTCCTCGGCCAGAAGCTCCAGACGTACCAGTGCAAGCTGCGCGACGATCTGTTCTTCTCCAACGGCCGCAAGATGACCGCCGAAGACGTCAAGTACTCCATCGAGCGCATGATCAGGATCAAGACGGATGTCGGTCCGTCGGTGCTGTTCCCGAGCCTCAAGAACGTGGTGTCCGAGGGCCGCACCATCACCTTCAACCTCTCCTCGCGTGATGCGACCTTCCCGCAGAAGCTCGCCACGGGAGCCGGTTCGATCGTCGACCGCGAGTCGTACCCGCCGAACAAGCTCCGGGCCGGAAACACGGTCGACGGCTCGGGCCCGTACATCCTGAAGTCGTACCGGCCGGACGCTACCGCCGAGCTGGTCCCCAACCTCCGGTACAAGGGTGCGCTGAAGAAGACCGGTGTCCCGGTCACGGTGCACTACTACAAGGAGTCGGACGCGCTCCTGGCGGCCTGGAAGTCCGGAGCGGTCGATGTGACGCACCGCCAGCTGCCGCCGGCCACGCTCGCCGGGCTGAACCCCGGCGACCCCAACCTGCGCGTCACCGAGGCGGACAGCGCGGAGATTCGCAATCTCGTCTTCAACGTCCGCGCCGGCTCCCCGTTCGCCGACAAGAAGGTCCGCCAGGCCATCGCGTCGATCATCGACCGCGGGCCGCTGGTGACCGACGTCTACAAGGGCACGGTCGAACCGCTCTACTCGCTGATCCCGCAGGGCTACATCGGGCACAGCACACCGTTCTTCGACGCCTACCCCACGCCCGACCCCGAGCGCGCCAAGAAGCTGATGGAGGAGGCCGGCGTGCAGACGCCGCTGCACTTCACCTTCGGCTACCGCGGCGGCGACGAGGCGTACGCGAAGGAGACCGCGGAGCTGCGCCGCCAGCTGGAGGCGACCGGGCTGTTCAAGGTCTCGGTCAAGGCTGTCGACTGGCAGAAGTTCCAGAAGGAGTACGCGGCCGGCAAGTACGACGCGTACACCGTCGGCTGGCTTCCCGACTACCCGGACCCCGACACCTTCAGCCAGCCGCTGGTGGGCCGCAGCAACAGCCTCCACAACGGCTACACCAGCAAGAAGATGGACGCCTTGATCGGCGCCACGCTGCAGTACAGCGACCGCAGCCGCACCTCGGCGGACTTCAAGGAGCTCCAGGCGCTGGTCGGTGAGGACGTGCCGCTCGTGCCGCTGTGGCAGAAGAAGGACTACGTCGTCAGCACAACCGATGTCTCCGGTTCGCAGTACCTCTCGGACGGCACCGGCATCTGGCGGCTGTGGGAACTGAAGCGGATCTGACGGTCCGCCGCGCCGGACCCGGCGCGTAGGACAGGACCCAAGGGGCGGTCGTCCCGGCACTGCCGGACGGCCGCCCCTTTGTTCCGGCCCGGCCCGGGGCCTCTCAGGCCCGGCGCTTCGCGGCGCCGGGCAGGAACTCCTCCAGCACCTCGTGAACCTGCCGCACCAGCGGCCGCAGCACCCGGAACCGGGAGAGCGCGATGGCGCGGGCACCGATCGGGGCGGAGCGCTCGACCAGGCGGCGGCTGCGTTCGGTGTGATCCGTCCGGTCGTACACCCAGTACAGCACCAGGCCCATCTGCATCAGCCACATCAACTGCGGCAGCAATTCGGCCAGTTCGGGATCGGTCTTGGCGTCGGAGCCGGCCAGGCACCGCCGGTGGATGGAGATCGCCGCCTCGCGGGCCGCGACCGAATCCGCCGAGAACGGGCTGAGCGGGCTCTCCGGGTCGGCGGCGTTCTTGAAGAACTGGGCGGCGAAGCGGTGGTACGGCTCCGCCACGTCCAGCCACGTGAGCAGGACCCCGCGCATCCGCACCGCGAGGTCCTTGTCACCGTCCAGGATTGGCTGGACCGCCGCTTCGTGCTCGGCGGCGAGCCGGTCGTAGAAGCCCTGGACGAGGTGTTCCTTGTTCGTGAAGTAGTAGTAGGCGTTCCCCACGGAGACGCCGGCCTCCTGGGCGATGGCCCGCATCGTCGTCTTGTCGTAGCCGCGTTCCTGGAAGAGCCGGAGCGCGGTTTCGAGGATGAGTGTGCGGGTCTGCTCGCTCTTGGGAGCCTTGACTTCCTTCACGTCCTTCGCTTCCTTCACCACAGTCCCGAGGGTATCCGCCCCGGTCAGTCCCCAGGTCCGGGGACCGTACAAGCACCGTCCCCGTCGCCGCACGGTGTCGCGGTCAGCGAGCGGTACTTCGCGGCGGCGAGCACGGTCGCCCGGGCGAACGGGCGGCCCGCCGGGGTGGCCAGCCAGTGGGACCTGGGCCGGTGTTCGGCCAGCGCCCAGAGGCAGACGATCCATGCGTCGGTCCCGCGGTAGATCTGCCCCCGGTCGCCGATCGCCGTGATCTCGTCGAGCGTCCCTGCGTGGTCGAGCCCGGGGAAGCGGCGGCGCGCCTCCTCGGAGGCCGCAGGGACGAGGTCGAGCGGCACGAGCTGACGCTGCTTCATCAGCCACCGGCGCAGATGGACGCAGAGCGAGCACTGCGCGTCGTACAGCACCGTGAGGCGTTCGACGGACAGCCGATGCCCGCCTGTTCCGGCCGTCATGGCGCGCTCAGGTCCTGGGAGCGGGTGCGGCCCACGGACCGTTTCCCGGACCCGTCCAGCCCTGCGGCGGTACGGGCGGGGTCTGCTCACGCTCCATCAGACCGCGCCGGCGGATCTTGTTGAGCACATAGACGTTGCCGAGGTGCAGCACACCGAGGACGAGCAGGACGACCCCGAGCTTCACCGACAGTGCCTCGAAGAGCCCGCGGGCGTCGGCGACCCCGTCGTCGTTCCTCAGGTAGAGGGTGACGAAGCCCAGGTTGACCAGGTAGAAGCCGACCACCAGCAAGTGGTTGACGGCATCGGCGAGTTTCTCGTTCCCGTGCAGCACATCGGCGAGGAACACCTTGCCGTTGTGGCTGAGCGTGCGCGCGACCCAGATGGTGAGCGCCACACTGATCAGCAGGTAGATGACGTACGCGACAACAGTGAGGTCCATGCCCCACCCTCCCTTGAACGCGTTCAAAAGCTGTTGTCATGGACAGTAGACCTATCTTTGAACATGTTCAAGCCGGTACCTCGGCGACTCGTTCCCCCTGCTTGCCGGGCGCCCCGAAGCGTCGTACCCCCGGCACCGCCGCCGTCGCCAGGCAGGCCGCACCGACCGCCACCGCGGCGATGGCCAGGGGGACTTCGGCGCCCCAGGCCGAAGCGGCGAGCGGGGCCAGGGTGTAGCCGAGCGGCATCGCGGCGAGGGAGAGCAGCCAGTCGTACGAAGTCACGCGGGCCAGGGTGTGCGCGGGTACGGCGGACTGGACCAGGGTCTCCCAGACCGGGTTGAGGAAGCCGAGGCCGGCCTGGGCGATCCCGTACGCGGCGATGGTCAGGGCGACGGGGGCGTGGGCGGCGAGGAGGCCGAGCGGGAGGGCGTACGTGGCGAGGCCGAGGTTGGCGATCAGGACCGGGCGGCGGGGGTGGGCCCGGCCGGCCAGCAGGGAGCCGAGGAGCAGGCCGACCGCGCCGGTCTGGAGGAGGGCGACCCAGACGCCCTCGCCGCCCAGTTCCCGGACGAAGAGTGCCGGGCCCACGGTCATCAGGACGGCCGCCGCGCCGTTCCACACGGCGTGGGCGATCAGGCTCGTCCAGTACCAGTCGCGGCCCCGGACCTCGCTCCAGCCCTCCTTGAGGTCGGTGAGCAGGGAACGCCGGGGGATGGGTACGTGCCGGACCTTCATGGCGGCCAGCAGCGCCGCGCTCACCGCGAAGCTCACGCCGTCCAGCACGAAGGCCCAGCCCGGACCCACGGTGAGGATCAGGGCTCCGGCGAGGGCCGGGCCGCCGAGCCGGGTCGCGCTGTTGACCACCGCCATCAGCGAGTTGGCGCGCAGCAGTCCCGGCTCCGCCACGGTGCCGCGGATCAGCGGTGACACGGTCGGCATCGCGAACGCCCCGGCGGCGCCGCCGATCGCCTCGGCGACCGCGATCTGCCAGAGCGCGGGGGAGCCGCTGAGCAGCTCCGCGCCGACGAAGAGCTGGGTCACGCACCGTACGAGGTCGGTGGTGAGTGCGACGGTACGGGCGTTGAAGCGGTCGCCCACGACGCCGCCCAGTGGCAGCAGGAGCAGCTTGGGGACCATCGCGCATCCCAGAACCAGGGCGAGCGCTCCGGTCGATCCTGTGGCCAGATAGACGGCCAGGGAGAGGGCGGTGGGGATGGCGGAGTCGCCGAGGAGGGAGAGGGTGCGTCCGATGAAGAGCAGGCGGAAGGCGCGCGTGCGCAAGGGGTGCGGCATGCGTGCAATTTATTTCGGTATCGAAGTATTCGTCAATGAAATATCTTGTACCGAAGCATAGTTGGAGTCCGGGCGTACGCTTTCCCCATGGAGCGACGCGACTGGACCGACGGACATGTGGAGCGCTGGAAGCCCGTCCTTCCCGACCTCGACCCCGATGTCGAGGGCGCGGTGACCCGGATGAAGAAACTCTCCGTCCATCTGCGCCGGGTGCGCGAACAGTCCCTGGTCGACTTCGATCTGGACCGCCAGGAGTTCGACACGCTCCACAAGCTGGCCGGACGCGGCGGGAAGGCGGCCCCCTCCGAGCTCGCCGCCGACCTCGACCTCGCGCCCGCCTCCGTCACCGGCCGGCTGGACGCGCTCGAACGGCGCGGCTTCGTCCGCCGTACGCCCTCCACCACCGACCGCCGACGGGTCGATGTGGAACTCACCGACGAGGGCCGCTCGACCTGGCTGGGCGCGATGGACGTCCTCGGCCATGAGGAGTACCGGCTGTTCGGCGTCCTCGACAAGGACGAACGCACGCTGCTCAACGACATGCTGCGGCGCATCATGGTGGTCGCCGAGGACCGGGGCGGCGCCGAGTGTGACTGAGACGCGGGGGGCCGGAGTGCCGGGCGCTCAGCCGACTTCGCGGGCTCCGTCGGCTCCGTGGGCCCTGTCGTCAGGGCATTTGGCCACGTAATCGGCGAACTCCGTCCGGAGTTCGTCCAGATCCTGCGCCAGGATGCGGTCGAGCGTCTCGTTCCACCGCTCGGCCGCCTGCTCCACCGACGACCGGAAGCCGCGCCGCAGCGGCACGCCCGCGAGCAGCAGCGCGAACGCGGCGACCGGCCGCAGAAGCAGGCGCCCGTGCAGGGTCAGCGTGACATCGACGTACCACCGGCCCTGCTCCGCGGGACGCGGCCCGAGCTGCAGGCGTGCGACGCCCAGCCGGTGCTTGAGCCGCACCGTCGCCGGGGCGTGCAGGGCCGTGGGCGCCCCGGGCGCAAGAGCGGCCGCCGCCCACCAGGCGGCCAAATCGAGCGACACCTTCCCCGACAGGCGGCGCAGTGAACCCGACCCCTCCGGGCCCCGCACCCGCCCCTCGGCCTCCAGCGACCTGGGGCGCTCGGGGCTGCGCAGCCGCAGGGTCATCCGGCCGGACAACTCCGGTGACCGCACCAGCTGTTCCACGGCGACGAGACTGCCGCGCCGCCACTCCCGTACCACCGTCGCCTCCAGCTCCTCGGTGTCGGAGCCGGTGCCGGAGGGCTCGTACCGGGCACCCGGCCGCAGGTGGTCGCCCTTGACCAGGCTGAGGCCGGGTACGGTCCGCCCGTCCGGCAGCACGATGTCCCGGCCCCGGGCCCGGGTGGACTCGGCGAGATCGCAGACCAGCCCGGCGTACGCATGGAGCCGGTCGCGATCCACTGCGACGACCGTGACAGTGTGCTGGAGGCGGGCCATCCCCGTGGACCGTCAGATGCTCATCGAACGCGCCGTGTTGATCTGGGCCATCACCATCTGGAAGGTCTCCGGGCCGGTCGCCTGGATCATCGTCGAGTGGTGCCGGCCGCCGCTGGTGACCGAGACCTGGATGAAGCCGGTCGTCTTCTTCTCCTTCATCAGGAGGAAGAGCAGCCCGATCAGGCAGAGCAGGGCGAAGATGATCGCGAGCACGATCGCGACCGTCGGGATCTTCTCCTCGGTGCGCGACATGTCGGTGGCCGTCCACACCGCACCCTTGAGCGGCATCGTTCCGGACGGCGTCACGATCGAGTCGTTCATGACGGTGATGTCGCCGAAGGACAGCATCGGCGCACCGCCACCGGCGCCGGGCGGCAGGCCCGGCTGCTGCGGGTACCCGTAACCGGGCATGGTCGGCTGGCCCGCCTGGTCCGGGGGGTAGCCGTAACCGGGTCCGGGCTGGGCCGCGGACTCGGGCAGCTGCTGAGGGTAGCCGTAGGCCGGAGTGCCCGCGCCGGGCTGGGTGTACCCCTGGCCGTCCGCGACGGTGGGCGGATTGCCCGGCTGCTGGGGAGGTCCCCACTTGTATGAGTCGTCCGCGTACGGATTCGGATCGCTCAACGTTCCCCGCTCTCGATCAAGCCTGTGCGCCCCGCGCCTTGCTGCGCCGGGGGCGGCGAACCGGTGTCCGGTTCCGCATGACCGTACCGTCAAGACCCGGACGGCGCAGCAAGAGGCCCCGCTTCCCGCAGCGTTCGTGCGGAAAACGGGGCCTCGGATGCAACTGGTGCGCCAGTGACGGTCAGAAGCGGCGCGTGATCAGCGCCCGCTTGACCTCCTGGATCGCCTTGGTGACCTCGATGCCACGCGGGCAGGCGTCCGTGCAGTTGAAGGTGGTGCGGCAACGCCACACACCGTCACGGTCGTTGAGGATCTCCAGGCGCTGCTCGCCGCCCTCGTCGCGCGAGTCGAAGATGAAGCGGTGCGCGTTGACGATCGCCGCCGGGCCGAAGTACTGGCCGTCGTTCCAGAACACCGGGCACGAGGACGTGCACGCGGCGCACAGGATGCACTTGGTGGTGTCGTCGAAGCGCTCGCGGTCCTCGGCGGACTGCAGACGCTCACGGGTCGGCTCGTTCCCCTTGGTGATGAGGAAGGGCATGACGTCGCGGTACGCCTGGAAGAACGGGTCCATGTCGACCACGAGGTCCTTGAGGACCGTGAGGCCCTTGATGGCCTCGACCGTGATCGGCTTATCCGGGTTGAGGTCCTTGATCAGCGTCTTGCAGGCGAGCCTGTTCTTGCCGTTGATCCGCATCGCGTCGGAGCCGCAGATGCCGTGCGCGCAGGAGCGACGGAACGTCAGCGTCCCGTCGGTCTCCCACTTGATCTTGTGAAGGGCGTCGAGCACACGCTCCTTCGGGTCGATCGAGATCTGGAAGTCCTGCCACTGGGTCTCGTCGGAGACCTCGGGGTTGAAGCGGCGGATCCGGAAGGTGACCGTGATGTACGGGGAGGCGGCGGACTCCGCCTCGACCTTGTCCAGAGTCGGGGTAGCCATCAGTACTTACGCTCCATCGGCTGGTAGCGGGTCTGGACGACCGGCTTGTAGTCGAGCCGGATCGACTCGGTGCCGTCGGCCGCGACCTCGCGGTACGCCATGGTGTGGCGCATGAAGTTGACGTCGTCGCGGTTCGGGTAGTCCTCGCGGTAGTGACCGCCGCGGGACTCCTTGCGGGCCAGCGCGGAGGTCGCCATGACCTCGGCCAGGTCGAGCAGGTTGCCCAGCTCGACGGCCTCCAGCAGATCCGTGTTGAACCGCTTGCCCTTGTCCTGGATGGACACGTTGAGGTAGCGCTTGCGCAGCTCGGCGATCTTGTCGACGGCCGTCTTGATCGTCTGCTCGGTGCGGAACACCATCACATTGGCGTCCATGCACTCCTGCAGCTCCAGACGGATCGTCGAGACCCGCTCGGTGCCCGTCGAGTTGCGCAGCCGCTCGATCTGCTCCTCGACCATCTGCGCCGGGTTCTCGGGAAGCTCGACGAAGTCGTGCTTCGCGGAGTACTCGGCGGCACCGATGCCGGAGCGGCGTCCGAAGACGTTGATGTCGAGCAGCGAGTTGGTGCCCAGACGGTTGGCGCCGTGCACGGAGACACAGGCGACCTCGCCGGCGGCGTACAGGCCCGGGACGACGGTGGTGTTGTCGGACAGCACCTCGCCCTCGACGTTGGTCGGGATGCCGCCCATGGCGTAGTGCGCGGTCGGCTGGATCGGAATCGGGTCCGTGTAGGGCTCGATGCCGAGGTACGTACGCGCGAACTCGGTGATGTCCGGGAGCTTGGCGTCCAGCTGCTCCGGCGGCAGGTGCGTGAGGTCGAGGTAGACGTGGTCGCCCTCGGGACCGCAGCCGCGGCCCTCACGGATCTCCGTGTAGATGGAGCGGGACACGACGTCACGGGACGCGAGGTCCTTCATGACGGGCGCGTACTTCTCCATGAAGCGCTCGCCGTCCTTGTTGCGGAGGATGCCGCCCTCACCACGGGCGCCCTCCGTCAGCAGGATGCCCATGCGCCAGATGCCCGTCGGGTGGAACTGGAAGAACTCCATGTCCTCCAGCGGCAGGCCGCGGCGCCAGGCGGCGGCCTGGCCGTCACCGGTCAGGGTGTGCGCGTTCGACGTCACCTTGAAGAACTTGCCGGTGCCGCCGGAGGCGAAGATGATCGCCTTCGCCTGGAAGACGTGGATCTCGCCGGTCGCCAGCTCGTACGCGACGACGCCCGCGGACTTCTTGACCCCGGTCTCGGGGTCCTCCTGGAGCAGGAGGTCCAGGACGTAGAACTCGTTGAAGAACTCCACACCCTCCTTGACGCAGTTCTGGTACAGCGTCTGGAGGATCATGTGGCCGGTACGGTCCGAGGCGTAGCAGGACCGGCGGACCGGGGCCTCGCCGTGGTTACGGCTGTGACCGCCGAAACGGCGCTGGTCGATCTTGCCCTCGGGCGTGCGGTTGAACGGCAGGCCCATCTTCTCCAGGTCGAGAACGGAGTCGATGGCCTCCTTCGCCAGGATCTCGGCGGCGTCCTGGTCGACCAGGTAATCGCCGCCCTTGATCGTGTCGAAGGTGTGCCACTCCCAGTTGTCCTCTTCCACGTTGGCGAGCGCGGCGGCCATGCCGCCCTGCGCGGCGCCCGTGTGGGAGCGGGTCGGGTAGAGCTTCGTGAGCACGGCGGTACGGCTGCGCTTCGTGGACTCGATGGCCGCGCGCATACCGGCGCCGCCGGCGCCGACGATGACGGTGTCGTACTTGTGGATCTGCATGATTTCCTCTGGTCCCTCTGGCCCGGCGCCTAGCGGATGTTCGGGTCGAAGGTGAAGATCACCAGCGTGCCCAGCAGGACGGTGAACACCGTGGCGGTGTACAGCAGCATCTTCAGCCAGAAGCGGGTGTTGTCCCGTTCGGCGTAGTCGTTGATGACCGTACGGAGGCCGTTGGCGCCGTGCAGCATGGCCAGCCACAGCATCGCCAGGTCCCAGAGCTGCCAGAACGGCGAGGCCCAGCGGCCCGCCACGAAGGCGAAGCCGATCTTGGAGACGCCGCCGTCCAGCACCAGCTGGATCAGGAGGTGGCCCAGGACCAGGACGACCAGGACGATGCCCGACAGGCGCATGAAGAGCCAGGCGTACATCTCGAAGTTGGTGCGCGAACCCTTGGGGGTCTTGGCCGTCCGCTGGCGCGGGGGCTCGATGACCGGGGCCGGGTTGTCGACGTCGTAGAGGCTTACGCCGTCGACGGAGCCGATCGTCGCGGAGGACTCGGTGGACATTGGCCTCAGCTCCCGAAGACTTCGCGTACGGCGTGGCCGAGGACGGGGTACAGGGCCCCGACCATCAGCACGACCCAGACACCCACGACGGACCAGAGCATCTGCTTCTGGTAGCGCGGGCCCTTGGCCCAGAAGTCCACGGCGACGATGCGGAGACCGTTCAGCGCGTGGAAGAGAATGGCGGCCACCAGGCCGTATTCGAGGAGCGCGACGATCGGCGTCTTGTACGTGGCCACGACGTCGTCGTAGGCCTCGGGGGAAACGCGGACGAGAGCGGTGTCCAGGACGTGTACGAACAGGAAGAAGAAAATGAGGACACCGGTGACTCGATGAGCCACCCAGGACCACATGCCTTCCCGGCCGCGGTACAGCGTTCCAGCCGGCACGGAAGAACCCTCCGGGAGCGGGGATTGGGGCCGGCCGGCTTGCTGTCGGTCTGACCCGGCCGGGTACGGTCCACCGGCCCCGGCCATCGTAGCGACGCTTTGTCGGTTCGTTCGCGCGGGGGCCTCTGGTGTGATCAAAGTGGCAATCAAACAGCCACGGACGGGCTAGAACGGGCTGGTTAACACCGCTGACCGGCCCGTTCCGTTATGAACCCGATACCAGCTCGATGATGCGGCCCCGGGCGAGTCGCCGCATCTCGTCCGCGGTGACCACCCGCTCCTGGTCGGGTTCGTGGCCCAGCCTGGCCCGGATTCCGGCGAGCACCTGGTCCGGCTGTTCGGCGGGCCCGAATCCGTCCAGGCAGATCACGAAGACATGGCCGAAGCGGCACTCGTACGCCGCATGCGCGGCCCGCAGCGCGAGATGGGCGGAGTGCGGCGCGGCGTGGTGCAGCCCGGGGGAGACCTCGGCGGCGAGTGCCTCGGCGAGATCCGCCGGTGACAGGTCGTAGCCTGCCTCGTCGGCGGCGGCCAGCAACGCGTCCAGGTCGGGGTACGGGCGGTGCGCGGCCACCCGCTGCGCCCAGCGGTGGCTGCCGCAGCAGTCCAGCAGGGCGGCCTCGGCCTCGGCGGACGGCGCGGTGTTGAAGCGGTCGAGGTCCGGGGCGTCGGCCCGGCCCTGTGCCGGTCCGGAGTTCTGGACGGGTACGGCCGTCCGGGTGGCCGGTTGCCACAGTCGCTTCGGGAGGCCGGCGTGGGACTCGCTGGACCTGGACAGCGTGGGCTCCTCGAATCAACGGCATCTGTGAACCTGGAGTGGGCGGGACGGGTGAGACCAGGCGGATGCAGGGTGAAGGGAGAGACGAATGTGCCTCAAAACTAGCGAGGTCGGGCAACCGTCGCCCGACGGATACGCGAACTTCACCCGGACGGGAGAGTTTCAGAACGTCTGATGAACCGTATTCCAAGGAGAATTTCCGGCTATCTCCTGACTTCTGCCATGTTTCCCGTCAATAACGGAGGTTTCTGACCGATGTCGCCCTCACGCGGCACTCTCGTGGCCGGTGCGGTCCTCACCGCGGCGGCTGCCGCGACGATCGCCGTCGTCGTCTGGCCGGAAAGCTCCGACAGCGGACTCGCGGGGGAGTCGGGGTCCCGCTCTCCCTCGCACGCCTCGGCCGCCCCCTCGCCGACCCGGAGCTACCCGCTCTCCACTGCGCCCCGCACCATCCCCGCCGTACGCGAGCACATCGCCGCCCGCGGTCCCGGCTGGCGGCCCGGCCCGGCCGCCGGGGTCGTCATCGCCCACGGCAGCGGGACGCTCGCGGACGAAGGACAGCTGCTCGCCGGGGAACTGAAGATCCACTACCGGGGTGACGTCGCCGCCCGCGCGGGCGACGTGGAGCTGGCCCTCACTCCGGGCAAGGGCACCCCCGAGTCGTACACCCTCAAGACGCACGGCGGACGGGTCACGATCAGCGGCCCCGACCAGGCCGGTGTCTTCTACGGAACCCGCACGCTGAAACAGTCGGTGCGCGCCGACGGCCAGATGCCCGAGGGCGAGGTACGCGACCGCCCCGACCGGCCGCAGCGCGGCCTCAATCTCGACATCGCGCGCAAGTACTACACCGTCGCCTGGATCGAGGACCGGCTGCGTGAGATGGCCGATCTCAAGCTCAACCAGCTCGGCCTGCACTTCTCCGACGACCAGGCGTTCCGTATCCAGTCCGACACCCACCCCGAAGTGGTGTCGCCGCAGCACCTCACCAAGGCGGAGGTGCGGCAGATCCTCGGCCTCGCGGGCCGGCTGCACATCGAGGTCGTCCCCGAGATCGACTCCCCGGGCCATCTGGGTGCGGTCCTGCGCGCCCACCCCGACCTCCAGCTGCGCAATGTGTCCGGTGTGCGCTCGACCGGATCGCTCGACATCTCCGACCCGGGGGCGGCGAAGCTCATCGACGAACTCCTCGGGGAGTTCACCGAGCTGTTCGGCGGCCGGTACTGGCACCTCGGCGCCGACGAGTACCGCGCCCTGATGGCGCGGGACCCGGCCGCCTCGTACCCGCAGCTGCAGCGCGCCGCCCAGCAGAAGTACGGACCGCAGGCCGGCATCAAGGACCTCGCCACCGGCTGGCTCAACGACCGCGCGGCGGTGGTGCGCCCGCACGGCAAGCAGCCCAAGGCCTGGAACGACGGCTTCTTCCGCGACGGAGTCGTCCACGCCGACAAGGACATCGAGGTCGAGTACTGGACGGGCAAGGAGTACGGCGCCCGGCTGCCGGAGGAGTATCTGCGCGAGGGACGGCGCGTGGTGAACCTCAACGACGAGTTCCTCTATTACGTGCTCGGCCAGCCCAACAACTTCGTCTATCCCACGGGCAAGCGGATCTACGAACAGTGGACCCCGCTCGTCCTGCGCGGCACCCAGCCGGTCCCGGCGCGCTACTCCGGCCAGATCCTCGGCGGCCGGTTCGCGGTCTGGGGCGACCTCCCGCAGGCGCAGACCCCGGCGCAGGTGGCGCAGGGCATCCGGATGCCGCTGCGGGCGACGGCCCAGAAGCTGTGGGCCCCGGGCAAACCGGCGCTGACCTGGGATCAGTTCCGGGCGCTGGCCGCACGGATCGACGGGGTGGGCTGAGCGGGGCGGGCCGGATTACTTGTGGACAGCGCGGTGGACCGGGGTTACGTTCACGTGCCGCGCGCTCTGGGGAGGGACGCGCGTTCCTTGCGTTCCTGGCTCAGAATCCTGGGGGGTTCCACATCGTGCTGTGCTCCACCTGCCGTCTCAGACCGCCGGTCACCGCGGACGGTCACTGTCTTGTCTGTGCCGGACCGGCTGGGACGGCGGCGCCGTCCCAGCCGGTCCCGGCCTTCGTTGCTCCGCAGCAGTATCTGCGTTCGCCGGACGGGCTCGCGAAGGCCGTCGTCATTCTGCTGATGGTCGTCGCCGTGACGGATCTGCTCGCCGTGGCAGCGGGGCTGAACGTCCGCATCCTGCTCGCGAACGGACTGGAGAACGACTTCGCGACGTACGACGACGCGAAGGCGGGCCTGGCGGACAATCTGTACGGGTCCGCGGGTCTGCTGCAGGGTCTCACGACCCTGGCCACCGCCGTCGTCTTCATCATCTGGTTCCGGCGGGTGCGGATGAACGCCGAGGTGTTCGACCCGAGCACGCAGCCGATGTCGCCCGGCTGGGCGATCGGCGCATGGTTCGTCCCGGTCGCCAACCTGGTGCTGCCGCGCCGGATCGCGGGCGGCATCTGGACCGCGAGCGCCCAGACCAACACCGACGGCAGCTGGCGCAGGGTCCCGGCCACCCCGATGAATCTGTGGTGGGGGGTGTGGGTCGTCTCGTTGCTCTTCGGCCGGTACACGGCCCAGCAGTACTGGAAGGCCGAAGACCCGCAGGAGATCATCGACACGACGGGCCTGGTGATGGCGTCCGACGCGTTCGACATCGTGGCCGTGGTGTTCGCCATCCTCTTCGTACGCAAGCTGACCCGGATGCAGGGGGAGCGAGCGGCCCTCGGTGTGTATCCGCTCGGCGCCCGGCCTTCGGCGGCGCGGGCCCACTGAACGATGCGATCCGGCCTCCCACAGTGACGATTTTGAGCCATCCGGCGCTGAACGCGGTAATGGGAAGCGCCGCGTCCCCGTGCGTGCACGCGCGGGGACGGGCCGACGGGAGACGCCGATGAGCCTGCTGGAACTGATCGCCGCCGCCGACGAGCGGGGGCTGGCCGCGAGCGCGGTCGCCTGCCTCGACCGCTGCCTGTCGCAGCCCGCCGACGGGACCGATCCGGATCCGCTGCGCCCGCTCTGGGCGGGGTGCGCGGACGGCTCTGTGTGGCCGGACCGCCTGGCGGAGGTGCGCGCGGCGGTGGATGCCGCGGCCGATACGGAGGGGGCGGCGCCGCAGATCCGGAAGCTGCTGGGCGACGCGCCTGTGGACCGGGCGGCGCCGGAGCTGCGGGAGTGGGCGGACGCCTGTTCGTTGCTGGCTCTGGAGGTCCACCTCGGGCAGGATGCGACGCCGCCCGCCGGAGTGGAGGCGGTGCGGTGCTGTCGCGAGGGCGATCCGGAGGGCGCCGGTCCGTTGCTGGCAGGGGAAGTGCGCCGGCAGGTCCGGATCCTGGAGATGCTGGCGGAGACTGCCGAAGCGTCAGGGGCGGGTGCCGGACTGCGCCAGGTGCTCGATGTGTCGACGGAGGGGCAGCGTGTGCTGCGTGCGGCGGTTTCGCGCCGGGCGCGCGGGCGGGGGTAGGCAACCGGGGTCGTCCGGCGGCCGTTCTTTCCTGGGATGCCGGGCGTCGGCCCCGACTCGGTCGAACTCGTCGACGGGGGAACGGTGCTGGGCGGGATCCCGGACCGGCCGGACAGAGAGAACTGAGGAAGAACGAGGACGACCGGGGCCGCCACCCCCCACAGGAGAGGCCCCGGTCGTCTTCCGCGGGGCCGTAGGACGACCCCGTACTCTTCTCAGCGCCGTGGCTGCGTTTTCTGTCACACCGCCCCGTGTCGGAAGAATGTTGCAGCTTGTACAAGTCATGGACGTGACCCCCGCGAAGGACGTAGCGTGCTGAGTCGCGCAGGGTGGCGCGGCAGTGATGACCAGCTGCGATTCAGGACAGCAGGGCAGGTTGAGGGAGTGCTGGGGGACGACGCGGAGCTCACTGCCGCGGTGCTCGCGGCGCAGGACGGGGACGAAGACGCCTTCCGTACTGTGTACCGCGCTGTACAGCCGCGGCTGCTGGGCTACATACGGACACTGGTGGGTGATCCGGACGCCGAGGACGTGGCGTCCGAGTCCTGGCTGCAGATAGCGCGCGACCTCGACCGGTTCAGCGGCGACGCCGACCGCTTCCGTGGCTGGGCGGCGCGGATAGCCCGTAACCGCGCCCTGGACCATCTGCGGATGCGCGGCAGGCGCCCCGCGATCGGTGGCGACGAGTCGGAGCTGTCGGAGAGGCCGGCCGAGTCCGACACCGCCGACGAGGCGATGGAGGCCCTGGCCACCGGCCGCACGATGTCGCTCATCGCCCAGCTGCCGCAGGACCAGGCCGAGGCCGTGGTGCTGCGGGTGGTCGTCGGCCTGGACGCGAAGAGCGCGGCCCAGACGCTGGGCAAGCGGCCGGGGGCGGTACGCACCGCGGCGCACCGGGGACTGAAGCGGCTGGCCGAGCTGCTGCGCACGGACGGCACGGACCATGCCGACGGCCGCCCCGGTGACATCGACGGCGAGGGTGGCGACGGCCGTGCCGACGGCGGCGCGGGCATCGCCGCGGACCGTGTTCCCGCGGGCGATCCGGCGGATCCGTCCGCCCCTCGCGGGAGCGCGGCAGGCCGGACGGCGGAACTCGGCGCCCTGCCCGCCCAGCGCCCCTCCCGCAACGGTCCGGCGGCGCCGGCCGGTGTGACGCATTCGCGTCCGTGGACGCAGAAGGACATGTGATGGCCGACGAGCACTACGAATGGCTTGACAAGGACGCGGCGGAGAGATTGCTCCGCCGCGAACCGGTCGATCCCGTCGGCGGTCACTTGTGCACGGAGGCGGAGAGGCTCGCGGCAGCGCTGGACGCCGCCGCACGGGCCGCCCGCCCGGCCACCGGCGAACTGCCGGGCGAGGCCGCGGCACTGGCAGCCTTCCGCGCCGCCACGCACTCCGCGCGCGCACGGACACGGGCGGCGAATCCGCAGGTGAAGGGGTACGCCGAGCAGCCGGGCGAACCGGCACCGGCCGACGACGTACTCGAACCGGTGCACATCCGGCCCGCCTCCGGCGGCTTCGCCCCGGACTGCTCCTCTTCCTCCGCAGGTTCCGGCCGTACCCGCTCCCTGCGCTGGAGCCGGCCCATCCGCTTCGGCCTGGTCGCCTCCTTCGCGGGCTGCGCGCTCGGCGGGGTGGCCGTGGCCGCGAGCACCGGGATGCTCCCCGGACCGTTCGGCGGGCACACCCCCGTACCGGCGACCTCCGTCTCGGCCGCGGCGACCCCCGAGGAGCTCGGCTCGGGGGCCGTCACCGAAGCGAGCCCGTCCGCGCAGCCGCCCGCCTCCCCGGAGCCGGAGCCCTCCAGTCACCCGGCGGATCCCTCCGCTCCCACCGGTGACCGGGACAACGGCAGAACCGACAAGGGCGATGACTCCGAGGGCGACGACAACCGGAAGCCCGGCGGCGCCGCGAGCGGATCCTCCGACAGCACCGAGGACGGCAAGCAGAGCGACGGCTCCGGGGACGGCACCTCCGGCAACTGGTACGCCAAGACGGTCAAGGCCTGCCGCGACTACCGCGACGGCAAGCTGGACGACGGCCGCAGACGGTATCTCGTGGCGCTGGCGAAGGGCGCCCGCAATCTGGACCGGTTCTGCGACCGAGTGATCGCCAGGGCCGATGAGGGCCAGAACAGCTCGGGCGGCGACAGCGGTAGTGGCGGCGACGGGGACAGCGGCGGCTCCAGCGCGCTCCCGGCGATCCGGTTCACCACCCCGCCGTCGCCGTTGCCCTCGACCCCGGTCTCCTCGCCGGCAGCGGACCGGGCGTCCCTCGACGCCGTCGGATCACCCGGCTGAGAGCCGTGCGCGCCAGTCCTTTTCGAGCCGTCCACCACCAGGTGTGACGTTTTTCGAGGCCACGGCGCAGTACAGAATGAGCCGACTGGTCATCGGCAGCGCACAGAGCCGGGGTTCCCCCCGTACCTGCGGCTCAGCGCATCGGCGCGGGCGGGACACGTTCCCCCGGTCCCGTCCGCGCCCCTTTCCTTCCGGCCTTCCGGCCTTCCGGCCTTCCGGCCTTCCGGCCTTCCGGCCTTCCGGCCTTTCCGCCTTCCCGCCCGACAGGACCTACCCGTAGACGACGACCTTGTCGCCCGTCCTCACCTGGGCGAAGAGCGAGGCGATCTTCCCCTTGTCGCGGACATTGACGCAGCCGTGCGAGGCGCCGCTGTAGCCGCGGGCCGCGAAGTCCGCCGAGTAGTGCACCGCCTGGCCGCCGCTGAAGAACATCGCGTACGGCATGGCCGTGTGGTAGATCGTCGACACATGGTGCCGTGACTTCCAGTAGACGGAGAAGGTGCCTTCGCGGGTCGGCGTGTACTGGGAGCCGAAACGGACGTCCATCGACGAGACGACGCGGCCGTCGATCATCCATGACAGCGTCCGGCTGTTCTTGCTGATGCAGAGCACCCGGCCCGTCATGCAGCGCTTGTCCGGCTTGGTGACGGGCAGGGTGGCCGGCGGATTCAGCTCGGCGGCCGTCGGCTCGTGCGTCATGCCGAGCAGCTTCTGCCAGGTGACGGTGTCCGTCCTGCCCGTACGGGAGAGACCGCGCTTGCCCTGGAAGGACTGGACGGCGGCGACCGTGACGGTGCCGTAGTAGCCGGTGGGGGAGCGGTCGAAGTGGCCGATCTGCCGCAGCCGGGCCTGCAGTTCGCGCACCTGCTTGCCCTCGGAACCGCTCGCCATCAGCGTCGTGCCCTGCGGGTCCGGCTTCGGCGCGGGCGTCGCGGTGGCCTGCGGGGACGATGACGATGCGTCCGGCGAGGGCGACTGCTGCGCGGCGGGCTTGGCGTCGTCGGTCGCCGTGGCCCGGGGCGGTGACGACGGGGCCGCGGACGCGCTGTCGGCGGGCTGCGCCGTGCAGCCGGCGGTCATGGCGAGAACGGCGAGCGCCGCCGTGGCCGTGGTCCCCGCCCAGCCCCGTGTCCTGACCTGTGCCTTGCCCGGTGTCCTGCGACGTGACGTGCTTCCGGTGATGCTGCCTATCATCTCGGCCCCCTGTGTCTCCGGATCTCCGGGTTTCTCCGGTGTCCCATTGGATGGATTCCCGCTCTGCCCGGTTGCCAAAGCCCGCGCATGATGGGGAGAGCGGCGGCGAGGGCCGTGGGGGAGGGCTGTGAGCAAGGTCCCAGCCGGTGCCCCTCCACCGGTCTCGTGCCCGCCGCTACAGTCCGTCGCGGGAATCCTTGGTTACCAGTAAGTAGCTTTACTGAGCAGCTTCAGCGGGAGGCACAGCAGATGACGCGCGAGTCGGAGTCGGGACTGCCCATCGAGCCGGTGTACGGGCCGGACGCACTCGACGGGTGGAACCCCGACGACAAGCTGGGAGAGCCGGGCGCCTACCCCTTCACGCGCGGTGTCTACCCCACGATGTATACCGGCCGGCCGTGGACGATGCGCCAGTACGCAGGTTTCGGTACGGCCACGGAATCCAACGCCCGCTACAAGCAGCTGATCGCCAACGGCACGACGGGCCTCTCCGTCGCCTTCGACCTGCCCACCCAGATGGGCCACGACTCCGACGCGGCGATCGCGTCCGGCGAGGTCGGCAAGGTCGGGGTCGCGATCGACTCGATCGACGACATGCGGGTCCTGTTCGGCGGGATCCCGCTGGACAAGGTCTCCACGTCCATGACGATCAACGCCCCGGCCGCGCTGCTCCTCCTGCTGTACCAGCTGGTCGGCGAGGAGCAGGGTGTCCCGGCGGAGAAGCTCACCGGCACCATCCAGAACGATGTGCTCAAGGAGTACATCGCGCGCGGCACGTACATCTTTCCGCCCAAGCCCTCGCTCCGGCTGATCGCCGACATCTTCAAGTACTGCCGGGCCGAGATCCCGAAGTGGAACACCATCTCGATCTCCGGCTACCACATGGCGGAGGCCGGGGCCTCGCCCGCGCAGGAGATCGCGTTCACCCTCGCGGACGGGATCGAGTACGTCCGTACCGCCGTCGCCGCCGGTATGGACGTCGACGACTTCGCCCCCCGTCTCTCCTTCTTCTTCGTCGCGCGTACGACGATCCTCGAAGAGGTCGCCAAGTTCCGCGCCGCCCGCCGGATCTGGGCGAGGGTGATGAAGGAGGAGTTCGGCGCGAAGAACCCCAAGTCGCTGATGCTGCGTTTCCACACCCAGACCGCGGGCGTCCAGCTCACCGCCCAGCAGCCCGAGGTCAACCTGGTACGCGTCGCCGTCCAGGGCCTGGCCGCGGTCCTCGGCGGTACGCAGTCGCTGCACACCAACTCCTTCGACGAGGCAATCGCCCTGCCGACCGACAAGTCCGCCCGCCTCGCCCTCCGTACCCAGCAGGTCCTGGCGTACGAGACGGACGTCACGGCCACCGTGGACCCGTTCGCGGGTTCGTACGTCGTCGAGTCGATGACCGACGATGTCGAGGCCGCCGCCCTGGAGCTGATGCTCAAGGTCGAGGACATGGGCGGCGCGGTCAACGCGATCGAGCGCGGCTTCCAGAAGAACGAGATCGAGCGCAGCGCGTACCGCATCGCCCTGGAGACCGACAGCGCGGAGCGCGTCGTGGTCGGCGTCAACCGCTTCCGGCTCGACGAGGAGGAGCCGTACGAGCCGCTGCGCGTCGACCCCGCGATCGAGGCCCAGCAGGCGGCCCGCCTGGCGAAGCTCCGCGCCGAACGCGACCGGGGCGCGGTGGACACGGCGCTGGCACAGCTGCGGAAGGCGGCCGAGGGCACGGACAACGTCCTGTACCCGATGAAGGACGCACTCAAGGCACGGGCGACGGTGGGCGAGGTCTGCGATGCGCTGCGGGGGGTGTGGGGGACGTATGTGCCGTCGGACGTGTTCTGAAGTTCTACGTGCTCGTGTACACCGATCCGGGCGCCGACGATTACCGCACCTGTTCGACGTACAAGCGCGGGTCCGAGGTCCCCCTTCCTGCGTCTGTGGGAGTTGATGTGAAGCTCTCCGTAGACCGCCTCCTGGATGGCGACGAGGACTGACCCGAGCTCCTTCCGAGCCCGCCGAACGGAGTGTCGTACGCGCGTGCGACACTCCGTTTCATGCTGGGTGTCACCGATCTTCCGACTTATCTCGCCGGCCTGGTGCTGATCGTTCTTCTGCCGGGGCCGAATTCGCTGTACGTGCTGTCCGTCGCCGCCCGGCGCGGTGTGCGGACCGGCTATGTGGCGGCGGCCGGGGTGTGGACCGGGGACACCGTGCTGATGACGCTGTCCGCGCTGGGGGCCTCGTCGTTGTTGCAGACGACGCCGGTGCTGTTCGCCGTCGTCAAGTTCGCGGGTGCGGGCTATCTGACCTGGCTGGCGATCGGCATGCTGCGGGCCGCGGTGGCCATGTGGCGCGAGCGGCACCGGCGGATGGCCGAGCTGACCGAGGAGACCGCCGAGCCCGAGGCCGCGGCGGCGATGGAGCGGCCGTACCGGCGGGCGCTGGCGGTCAGCCTCTTCAATCCGAAGGCGATCCTGTTCCTGATCTCGTTCTTCGTGCAGTTCGTCGACCCCGGCTACGCCTACCCGGCGCTGTCCTTCCTGGTGCTGGGCACCCTGCTGCAGATCGCCAGCTTCCTGTATCTGTCGATGCTGATATTCGGCGGCACCCGCCTGTCCGCCGCGTTCCGCCGCCGCAAGCGGCTGTCGGCGGGGGCCACTTCGGCGGCGGGTCTGCTGTTCCTGGGGTTCGCGGCGAAGCTCTCGCTCAGCAGCGTGTGACCGCGGCGACGCCCAGCGGGGCCAGGTACTGCGCCAGGCCCGAGGTGTCCTCGCCCGCCCAGCCGATGTAGCCGTCGGGGCGGACCAGGAACAGGCCCTTTCCGTACGCCTCGTAGGCATCCGTGCGGTGCACGCGGACCACGCCGCTGTCGAACGCCGGGAGTCCGGTGTCCGTGCCGACTGCCAGCAGCGTGAACTGCGGGCCGCGGAAGATGTCGAAGAGGCGTCGGCCCCCGTCCGCCGGTCCGTCCGCCGGTCCGTCCGCCGGCCCGTACGCCGGTCCGTCCGGGGCGCGGTCGCCGGAGTGCAGGGCGCCCGCCCGGCCCACCGACAGCGGGCCCTCGCGGTAGCCGAGGCCGAGCTGCTGGGTCGCCGCGCCGCGTTCCTGCTCGCCCCGGTGGATGCGGGTGGACAGGCCGAGCATGTCGGCCGCGATCGGGCGGCGCTCCTCCTCGTAACTGTCGAGCAGGGCGACGGGCGCGCCGTGCCGCAGCACCTGGCCGAGCTTCCAGCCCAGGTTGTACGCGTCCTGGACGCTGGTGTTGAGGCCCTGGCCGCCCGCGGGGGAGTGCACATGCGCCGCGTCGCCCGCCAGGAAGACCCGGCCGTCGCGGAACCGGTCGGCCAGAGCGGCGCGCGGCCGGAAGTCGGAGGACCAGAGGACCTCGGTGATGTCCTGCGCCGTCAGATGGGTGCGGGCGGCGACCAGCGCGCGTACGCCCTCCTGGGACGTGTCGGGCTCGCCCTCCTTGAACTGGGCGACCAGCTGGAAGTCCGCCGTGCCGGGCAGCGGGCAGAGGGTGAGGAAGCCCTGCTCGCCGCTCATCACATGCCAGTTGAGCCGGTCCAGGGCGTCCTCGGCCACCCGCACATCGGCGACCAGCATCGGCGCCGGATCCACGGACTCGCCCGTCATCGCGATCCCCAGCGCGCGCCGGACCGTGCTGCGGCCGCCGTCCGCCGCGACCAGGTAGGAGGCCCGCACCGATCCTGTGCTCAGGCGGGCCGTGACGCCGTCCGCGTCCTGGTCGAGCCCGGTCAGTGCGGGGAGAAGGCGACATCGCCGCCCAGCTCGCGCAGCCGGGCGAGCAGGATCTCCTGGGTGCGCCACTGCGGCATCATCCACGGCTCCCCGTACGGCTCGGCCTCGGTCGGGGACGCACGGCGGAACATGTCGTGCTCCTGCTGCCGCTCCCCGTCCTGCCAGACCATCCCCACCGGGGCCGGGCCTCCGTGCTCACGCACCGCGTCGCCGACCCCGAGGTCGTCGAGGACCTCCCTGGTGCGCGGCTGGATTCCCTTGCCGCGCGAGCCGGGAAAGAGGGCGGGCGACTGCTCGACGACCAGGGCGCGCACCCCGCGGCGGGCCAGATCACAGCCGAGGGCCAGGCCACAGGGGCCGGCGCCGACGATCACGACATCGATTTCCTTAACGCTGTTAAGTTCCATGGTTCGGAGTGTGTGCTTAACGCTGTTAAATTGTCAAGGTGGGCACAACGAAGATCGACCGGGCGCGAGTGGCCGACACCGGGCTGCGGCTGCTGAACGAGGTGGGCCTCGACGGGCTCACGCTGCGCGCCATCGCCAGGGAACTGGACGTCAAGGCACCCGCGCTCTACTGGCACTTCAAGGACAAGCAGGCACTCCTCGACGAGATGGCCACGGTGATGTACCGCCGGATGCTCCACGAGGACCTGCCGGGACCGGCCCCGGAGCGTTGGCAGGACCAGCTCGTCGCGTACAACAGCGCACTGCGCACCGCTCTGCTGCGCTACCGCGACGGGGCGAAGGTCTACAGCGGCGCCAAATTCACCGGCACCGACCACGCCGACGGCCTCGAATCCCATCTGCGGACGATGGTCGACGCCGGCTTCGAGCTGTGGCAGGCCGTCCGGGCGGGCACCACCGCCTACTCGTACACCATGGGCTTCGTCACCGAGGAGCAGGGCGTTCAGCCGATGCCCGACGAGCGGCGGGACGGCTTCGACATCGGCGAACGCGCGCAGCGGATGGCCCGGTATCCGCTCGCCGCCGCGGCCGGTGCCGAGATCTTCGCCAACTACGACGAACGCTTCGAGGACGGCCTGCGGCTGATCGTCGCGGGCATCGAGGCGCGGTACGCGGTGGGGTGAGACGGGGGTGTGGGCGTCGCGCGAAGGCGTGTCACTCCGCCCGCAGGTAGGCCGACGTCAACACCCCTCCCGGCATCCGCAGCCGCGAGGAACCGTTCTCCAGGTGCTTGTCCGACGCCTCCTGGATGCTTGCCCAGGTCGTTCACGCTTCTCGGTGAGCCGGGCGGTGGTCAGCGTTCCGCCGGTGGTGGCGGCCGTGTGCCCCCGGAGAGCACCCGGAGCGCTCAAGTCTGCCGCCGCCGCGTCGCGTCGGGCGTCACGTGGGTGTCGTCCAGCGTTCACCACCCGTCGCCCCGGTAGCCACTCCCTCCTCGACGGGGCTGATTACGTTGAGCGGCTACAAGATCGAAGGCGAGGGCCGGCGTGCCGAAACTGTCCGTTGTCGTACCGCTCCACAATGTCGCCCCGTATGCCGACACCACGCTGGGCAGTCTTGCCCGCAATGCGGCCGGGGACGTCGAATTCCTGCTGGTCGACGACTGTTCCACGGACGAGACGCCGTCCGTCATCGACCGCTGGGCCGCGAGAATCCCGCAGGCCCGGGTCATCCGGCACGACACGAACGTGGGGATCGCCGCCGCGCGCAACAGCGGAATCGAGGCGGCGAGCGGTGAGTTCCTCACCTTTCTCGACGGCGACGACTGGTACGCCCCCGGGCACCTGGATCGGCTCCTGGAAGCAGCGGAGGAACTGGGCGTCGACTTCGTCCGCAACGACCACGTCCAGGCGACGGGCACCAGCCGGGTGGTCCGCCGCGCCCCCGCCCGGGTGCGGGACCGGGCGACGGACCCGCGGGCGGGGATCGCGTACCCGGCGATGGAGACGATGGTCGACTACCCCTTCGTCTGGGCCGGGCTCTACCACCGACGGCTCTTCGAGGACGGCGGCCTGCGCTTCGACTCCGCCCTGCGCACCGCCGAGGACCGGTTGTGGACCTGGCGGCTGCATCTGCGGGCACGCACCTGCGCGGTCCTGGGGCTCCACGGGATCTTCTACCGGCGCGGTGTCACCACCTCGCTGACCCAGATCAAGGACTCCCGCCAACTGGACTTCTTCCCCGCGTACGACACCCTGCTGGAGGAGCTGGCGCAGGACCGGGACGCGGAACTCCTCCTGCCCAAGGCGGTCCGTTCGTACTGCGCGCTGATCGCGTTCCACAGCGAGAAGGCGGGCGAGTACGGGGCCGGCACCGCCCGCAGCCTGAGACGGGAGTCGATCGCCGCGCTGCACCGCATGCCCCAGCACGTACTGGACCACACCCTGATGACGATGGACACGAAGCGCAGCACCTTGCTCCGACGCCTGCGTGACAAGCAGAAGGCCGCCTGACCCATGCCTACGCGCACCCAGATCTTCCAGGTGTCGACCCTGTACGGGGCCGCCACGCTCGCTGCCGCGCTCGACGCCGGCCAGTTCGGACCACCGGCGGAGAGCCGCCGGATCCTGCTGGTGTGCAACAACGCCCCGGTACCGGAGACGGCCGCCGGGCTGGACGCGATGCTCGGCTACGACCGCATCGCCGCCCGTTTCGACTCCGTCGTCAGCTGGAACGAAGCGATCCGCCCGTACCACCCGGGCGCCTGGGGTCCTCGTGCCGAGGACGTCGTGCTGTGGCAGCGCGCACTCCGGCTCGCCTGGGGACTGGGTGAGGAACCCGTCGAACTGGTCCTGGAATCCATCCAGGTCGACCCGGCCCGCGCACTCGGGGCGATCTTCTCCGAGAGCACCCTGCACGTCTACGCGGACGGCCTCATGAGCTATGGGCCGACCCGCACCAGGCTGCCCCAGACGATGGGCTGCCGCGTCCAGCGCGTGCTCCACCTCGACCTGGTGCCCGGGCTCAGGCCCATGCTCCTGTCCGAATTCGACGTGGAGCCCGAACTCGTACCGGCGGACGCCTTCCGCAAGGTCCTCGGCGAGATCGCCGGTGCGGCGGACGGCGACCCGCAGCTCACCGAGGCGGTGGAGCAGGCCCCCACCGCCGTACTTCTGGGCCAGTACCTGGCCGCCCTCGACATCCTCACCGCCGACGAGGAGGAGGACCTGCACATCCGTATGCTGCGCGGGGCCGCCCGGGCCGGCCACACGTCCATCCTCTTCAAGCCCCACCCCACCGCCCCCGCCCGCTACTCCGACGCCCTGGACCGCGCCGCCGCCGAGGCCGGGGTCCGGCTCGTCACGATGGACACCCCCCTGCTGGCGGAGACCCTCTTCGAGAGGTGCGCACCCGCACTCGTCGTCGGCTGCTTCTCGACCGCCATGCTCACCGCCGCGGCGTACTACGGCATTCCCGTCGCCCGCGTCGGCACGGGCCGGGTGCTGGACCGCCTCACCCCGTACGAGAACAGCAACCGCATTCCGCTGACGATCGTCGACCACCTCGTGCCCGATCTGGAGGACCACGGCGGCGGTGCTGTTCCCGCACTGCCGCCCAGCTCACCCGCGACCCTGAGCCCCCTCGTCCGCACGGTCGGGTACTGCATGCAGTCCGAACTCCACCCGGAACTGCGCGGTGAGGCGGAGGCATGGCTGCGGGACCGGCTGGACGTCAGCACCCAGCGCTACTTCAAGCGCCGCCGTATCGACATGCTGTCCCTGCCCGGTGGCAGCGCCGAGGGCACCGCGGCCCGACTGCGCCGGACGGTGCGGCGCACCCGCAGCACCCTGAGTCGGTGACGGCCGCTCAGCGGGCACGCGTCCTTCACCTCCGCGCCATCCGCAGGAAGTGACTGTTCACCTCGCCGGAGTTTCCCGGGCGGCAGTGCGTTCATAGCCTTCGAAGACCATGTCATCCACCGTCTCCCCGGCCGGAACACCGGCCTCCTCGCCCGCACCGGCACCAGCGGACCCGCAGACCGAAGAGGCCCGAGGGTCCCGCCCGCGCCGCGAGCACCGTTACGACATCGATCTCATCAGACTGCTCTGCTCGGTCGGCGTGATCCTCTGTCATACGGGCTCCGCGTTCGTGAACGCCGTGGGCCGCAAGCCGTCGGGCGGCTCGGGCACCTACTGGGCAGGGCTGGCGGCGGACTCGGCGGGCCGATTCGCCGTGCCCCTGTTCTTCGCGATCGCCGGGTGGGTCGTCCTCGTCGGCGCCCCGCCGAAGGACGGTGCGCGGCTGCGGCAGCGCATCGTCCGCATCGCGCTGCCGCTCGCCGTGTGGACGGCGGTGTACCTGGCGTGGGGCCGCTGGCGCGGCACCAACGACGATCCGGTCGGTGACCTGGCGCTCGACTCGGTCTTCGCCTCGGTGCGTCCCGCCTACCACCTCTGGTACCTGTACGCCTACATTCCCGTGATCATGCTCCTGGCCTTCACGACGATGGTGAAGTCGGGCAAGCGGCCCTGGGGCCTGGGCGCGGCGCTCCTGGTCCTGGCCGCGGCACCGTCGCTCTTCGGCGACCTCTCCTCGGTCACGGGCTGGGACATGCCGCGTTTCGGCTGGGGCTTCGGCCCGTACCAGGTGATCTACGCGGTGCTCGGCGCGCTCCTGTTCGCGCTGCCCGCCGGGGCCGTCGGGAAGCGACGCCTGCTGTGGCTGCTGCCGACGGCGGCGGCGCTGGCTGCGGTGATCGCGTACCAGTACAAGGTCCACTACGCGATTCCGTACGCCAGTGTGCTGGTGGCCCTGTTCAGCGTCGGTGTGCTGCTCACCCTGCACCGGTTGAGGGTTCCCGAAGGGCTGCGCCCCCTCCTGACCCGGCTGGCCGACGCCTCCTTCGGCGCCTACATGGTCCACGTCCTGATCCTCGGCGTGCTCACCGACCTGTTCGTCTCCGCCGACCTGACGTTGCCGGTGGCCGCTGCCCTGGTCGTCGCGGTGACCGCGGCGACGACGTTGCTGGCGTTCGGTGCGGGCCTGCTGTGGGCGCGGCTCGGGATGAGCCGGATGCTCGGCTGAGCCGCCGGGCAAGGACGGGCCGCACGCGGCGCGGGCCCCGGAGGGCCGACGCGCCGCGTGCGCCCGCATGTCACACGGGAATCCTGGCTGCATAGCTCGCCGCCGGTGCCGCAGAGGCGGTCGACGAAAGGGCCACGACCGATGCGCCGGCCATGGCCGGAGCGGCCGGCTCTGCTTTCACACCACGGATGTGGAACACGATGGTCCTCTCGGGATTCCGATGTGCAGGAAGGTGCACGTGACCATCCTGGGAACGCCGAGCACGATCGCAGAGCCGGTGATGAGTCCACAGCGGGTGTTCTTTTCGATGATCGCGATCCGGACATGTGCGGCGGTGAACGCGCGGTGGATTTCCCTCATGCCCGAGGGGAATTTCCCCCGATAAGGAAAAGGGGGCGGCGAACACGCCGTGCGACGGCCGGGGGATACGGTGGCTCCGCGCGCCGCAATGAATATCAATCGGATTTTCCGTCGATCGTCAACGTGGCTGATACGGCGCTCTTGACATTCTCGGCGTGGCATCAAGGCCGTGGGTGCGGCCGGCCGCTCGTCCGGAATCCGGGCGAGCGGCCCCCGTCAGCGCAGTACGGTCCGCCCCAGCCGGCGAGCACGGCGCGCCGTCCGCCGCAGGGCCGGATTGCGGGAGAGCGTGCCGAGTCTGCCGGGCAGACCACCGGGGAGCCCGAGCACCGTCAGTCTGCGACGGGAGAAGAACTGCTGCTCGTCCGGTGTGACGCCGTCCTCGAGATACGCGGCGGCGTCCGGCCTCAGATGCGGGTAGATCCGCGGCTGCATCATGAACCCGAGGGTGGTCACGAGCCGGCCCGGATCCCCGGGCGTCCGGGTGCGCCCCGTTTCGAGTTCGGGCAGCAGGGTGTGGGCGAGAACCGCCGGTACACGATTGCTGTTCTGAAGCGGGGTCAGGCGCTCCAGCAGCGTTCCCGTCCCGGTGCGGGCGGTGTCCAGACCGTACAGCTGCCGGGCGGTGAAGAGCGCGGTGGAGAAGCAGCCCACGACGAGTGCCGGGCGCAGCTGCTCGTACAGCGTCTCGGCGAGCACCGGTACGTCGAGAACGGTGAGTTCCACACCGAGCCGTCCGGCCTCGGACTCCAGGAGACGGGACCAGCGGGCGGGCGCCGTCGGATGGGGCTTGAAGACGATCTGCCGGTGCCCGAGCGCCGCGGCGCCACGCAGCATCCGCAGGTGGAGTTCCTCTTCCTCCTCCGTAGTGAGGATCTCCAGCGCCGAGAGGTACTGGCCGAGAAGGAGCGCCGGACTGTCGTACGGGACCTTCGGCGCGGGCGAGACCGCTCCGACTTCCCCGAGGACCCTGCGGAAGGTGTCCCCGGGGATGATCTGCGACTCCACGCCGAACTCCGTCAGCAACAAGGGCTTCAGACCCGGCACCAGATCGAGGTGGAGAAGCCGGCGCACGCGTGTACCGAGCAGCGGATCGAGCTTGATCCGGGTGGGCCCGTAGCTCATCAGCCCGTCCGCGTACACATCCACGGCCGCGCCCATGAAGATCCCGGTGACGGCGAGAGCCGGGTTGACCTGGATGGATTCGACGGTGAACTCGACGTCGTCGTCGCCGAGCTCCCACAGCCTGCGCAGATGGCGTTCCCAGAGCGGGACGTCCTCGGGCCGTGGGGACCAGCCCGACGGATGGAACGGTTCGATCGCCGCGTTCCAGGAGAGCACGTCGTCGAACCGGCCGCGCAGCGCCTCGAAGCCCGGCATCGTGTCGAGCGCCGGTGCGACCTCGGGGACGGCGGCGTTGTTGCTGATCAGCAGGATGCGCCGGTCCGCGGGCCGGACCAGGCCCGCGTCGATGGCCGCGGCCACGGTGGCCGCACCGTAGAGGGTGGACGCGCAGAAGATCTGGGTGGTCATGCGGTGGCCCCCGCACCTGCGAAGGGCCGGCGGTGCAGCCGCCGCAGTCGGGCGGACCTGTCGGTACCCATGGAGTTGATCGTCTCTTCCAGAATGTTCTGCGGCATACGGTGCAGCGCGGCCGCACTCATGGTGAGAAGGCGGCGGGCCACGGCCGGTTCGAATTTGGAGATCTCCACCAGGTGGTGGGAGATGATCGCGCAGTAGGTGCGTACGGCCTTCGGCAGCAGCGCGTCGGCCTCTGGATCCTGCGCGGTCTCCTCCAGCACCTGATCGAACGCGCGGATGAAATCGAGCTGCCGGATGTCGCCGATCTGGGTGAGCGAGGAGGCGACACCGCGCCGGTAGAACACGCCGAGCAGCCCGACCGCGGCGAACGACTCCGCCTCCCGGTGCAGCCGCCAGATCCACGGCCGGTCCTCGGCGGTGCGCAGCCCGTCCGTGAAGTGGATCAGACCGCGCTCGACCAGGCGGCGGTGATAGGCACCGGCCCAGGCGAACGGGTAGTCGACGGAGGTGGTGCGGCCGACCGGGAGAATCGCGTCGCGCGGACGCATCGGCACGTCGCGCAGGCCGTGGGGCACCCGGCGCACGGTGCGTGCCTTGGCGGTGCACTGCACGTGGTCGGTCCGTACGAAGTCGCAATCCAGACGGTCCATCGCGTCGACCAGGGCGGCGCAGTGTCCGGGAGCCAGCCAGTCGTCGCCGTCGAGGAACGTGACGTACCGGCCGCTCGACGCGTCGAGACCCGTGTTGCGGGCGGTCGCCAGCCCCTGGTTGTGCTCGTGCTGTCTCAGGACCACCCCCGGGATCTCGTCCCGCGCCCGGCGCAGGATGTCCGCGGTCCCGTCGGTCGAGGCATCGTCGACGAGGATGAACTCGAAGTCCTCGCGCGCGTTGGCACGCAGGCTTCTGAGGGTGTCGGGGGCGTATGTCTGCACGTTGTAGAACGGCACGATGACGGAGAGCTTAACCACCCGCGTCACGCTAAGGGCGGGTTCGGCATTTACCTTGTCCCGGAAAAAGACTGCGGGTGAACGGTGCATGTGAGAATAGTGAACCGGCGTGAATCCGAGGGCTGCCCGGCCATTTTGCGAGTCGATTAGCCAACCGTCGGTGGTCTGTTAACCAGCTGTTGCCGTCACGTTGGGCTGCGAATCGAAATGCCTTCCTAAGTTCTGGGACGTGCCCCCACGTACCGATAAGACGACCGCCCTCCGGGTAGCCGTACTCGCAGACTCCGACACCCGGTGGAAATGGGGCGCGCTCACCGCGCGCCGCCTCACCACCGGTGCTTTTACGGGGTCGGCGCAGCGCGTCGAGATCAGCGGACTCCTGCTGCGAGGCCGGGCCACCCCGACCCCGCGACAGCTCGCCGAGGTCGGCGACGTCGGTATCGACACCGACCGGGTGCGCGAGGTGACGGCCGTCGAATTCCTGCACACGGTGCGGGAGGAGGGATACGACGTCGTCGTACTCGCCCTCGTCGGGGGAGCCGTCCAGGCGATGCTGCACGGCCTCGCCGCGCTGCGGCTGCCCGCCAGGCCCGTTGTCGTCACCGGTTATGTCGGCGTCGTCTACGAGAAGCTCGCCGACGGACTGCTGCTGCGGCACGGCGCGGATGTCGTCCTCGCCAACTCCCGCCACGACGCGGAGCGTTTCCGCGCGGTGTACGAGGGAGTGGGCGCCGATGCCTCGGCCGTCACGGAGGCCGCCCTGCCGTTCCTCGGCGGCGAGCCGCACCGCCCACAGGAGGGCCGTGACACGGTCGTCTTCGCCGCCCAGCCCTCCGTACCGGCCTCCCGCGCCGACCGTACGTATCTGCTGCGCAGGCTCGTTGAGCACGCCAGGCTGCACCCGGACCGCGAGGTGCTGCTGAAGCTGCGCTCCAAGCCCGGCGAGCACACCACGCACATCGAGGAACTCCCGTACCAGCGGCTCGCGGAGAGGCTGCCCGGCGGGCTGCCGCCCAACTTCCGTCTGGTGTACGGGCACATGGGCGAGGTCCTGGACCGCACCGACCTGCTGGTCACGGTCTCCTCGACCGCCGCGCTGGAGTCCCTGCACCGGCGCATTCCGACCGCGGTCCTCACCGACCTCGGCGTCCGCGAAACCCTCGGCAACCACCACTTCATCGGCTCCGGCCTGCTCACCTCCTGGGACCACCTGGACGGCGGCTTCCGCCCGGAGCCCGACGGTGCATGGCTGGCCGGCCAGGGCGTCGCCGCCGACGGCACGTACGCCACGGCGTACGACAACGCCCGCGCACGCGTCGAAGCCCTGCTCGCCGCCGCCCGCCTGCCCGACCTCGCCCCGTACTACACACCCGCCACCGCCCCCGGCTACCTCCCCGGCATCCTCGCCCGCCACCACCTGGCCCCCGACGGCCACCCGCTGCCGGGCACGGACCGGCCGCGCGAGACCGGCGGGGTGCGCGGCGCGGTCCGCGACGCGGTACGGGAAGCGGCGCGGGGCGCGTACCGGCAGGGCGTCCAGCGGGTCGCCCCGGTGATCCGACGGATGGGCGAACTGTGAACACCACTTCAGGAGCAGAGATGACCCCGATCCCGACCGTGCTCGCCGTGATCCCCGCCCGCGGCGGATCCAAGGGCGTCCCGGCCAAGAACCTCGCCCAGGTCGGCGGCGTACCGCTGGTCGCCCGCGCCGTACGCGCCTGCCTGGACTCCCGCGAGGTCACGGACGTCGTCGTGACGACCGACGACGCGGCCATCGCCGACGCGGCCCGCGCCGCCGGCGACGCACTGGGCGCACCGGAGCGGGTGCACATCGTCCAGCGCCCCGCAGCCATCGCCGGGGACAAGTCGAGCAGCGAGGACGCGGTGCTGCACGCCCTGGACGCGTACGAGGCGATGCACGACCGGAAGGCCGACGTGGTGCTGCTGGTCCAGTGCACCAGCCCCTTCGTCGTACGGGAGGACATCGACGGCGTCGCCGCGGCCGTCGCCCACGACGGCGCCGACACGGCGGTCACGGTCGCCCCCTTCCACGGCTTCCTGTGGCGCGACGGCAGTGCGCTGGAGGAGGACAACTACGGCGTCAACCACGACAAGTCCGTCCGGCAGATGCGCCAGGACCGTCCGGAGGACCTGCTGGAGACCGGCACCGCGTACGCCATGAACGCCGCGGGCTTCCGTACCCACCGCCACCGCTTCTTCGGCAACACCGCCCTGGTGCGCACCGACGCCGCCCGGGTCCTGGAGATCGACGACCCGCACGACCTGGCCCGCGCCCGCGCGCTGGCACCGCTCCTGGACCCCTCACCGCTGCCCACCCGTGACGACATCGACGCGGTCGTCCTCGACTTCGACGGCACGCAGACCGACGACCGGGTCCTCATCGACGCCGACGGACGCGAGACCGTCGCCGTCCACCGCGGCGACGGCCTGGGCATCGCGGCCCTGCGCAAGGCCGGAATGCCGCTGCTGATCCTCTCCACGGAACAGAACCCGGTCGTAGCGGCCCGCGCCCACAAGCTCCGCATCCCGGTCCTGCACGGCATCGACCGCAAGGACCTGGCGCTCAAGCAGTGGTGCGACGAACAGTCCATCGCTCCCGAACGCGTCCTCTACGTCGGCAACGACGTCAACGACCTGCCGTGCTTCGCACTCGCCGGCTGGCCCGTCGCGGTCGCGAGCGCCCATGACTCGGTACGTGCCGCGGCGCGCGCCGTCACGACCACCCCCGGCGGCTTCGGCGCCATCCGCGAGATCGCGGCGTGGCTGCTGGGCCCCACCCTCACGACCACGACTCCCGCTCAGTCCCCCAAGTAACCCAGGGGCCCCCAAGCCCCGAGCAACCCCCGGGCCCCCAAGCCCCCAAGCTAAGGAACACCACACATGAGCACCTCCCGTCTGCGCACCCTCGGCACCCGCACCGCGGGCCCGGGCCGGCCCGTCTACGTCACCGGCGAGATCGGCATCAACCACAACGGCGACCTCGGCAACGCCCTCGCGCTGATCGACGTGGCGGCCGAAGCCGGCTGCGACGCCGTCAAGTTCCAGAAGCGCACCCCGGAGATCTGCACCCCGCGCGACCAGTGGGACATCGAGCGCGACACCCCCTGGGGCCGGATGACGTACATCGACTACCGCCACCGCGTCGAGTTCGGCGAGGCCGAGTACCAGGCCATCTCCGAGCACTGCGCCAAGCGCGGCATCGACTGGTTCGCCTCCCCGTGGGACACCGAGGCCGTCGCCTTCCTGGAGAAGTTCGACGTCCCCGCGCACAAGGTGGCCTCGGCCTCCCTCACCGACGACGAGCTCCTGCGCGCCCTGAGGGCGACCGGCCGCACGGTCATCCTCTCCACCGGCATGTCGACCCCGCGTCAGATCCGCCACGCGGTCGAGGTCCTGGGCTCGGACAACATCCTTCTCTGCCACGCCACTTCGACGTACCCGGCCAAGGCCGAGGAGCTGAACCTGCGGGTCATCAACACCCTCCAGCAGGAGTTCCCCAACGTCCCGATCGGCTACAGCGGCCACGAGACCGGCCTCCAGACGACCCTGGCAGCCGTCGCCCTCGGCGCCGCGTTCATCGAGCGCCACATCACCCTCGACCGCGCCATGTGGGGCTCCGACCAGGCCGCCTCCGTCGAGCCGCAGGGCCTCACCCGCCTCGTCCGCGACATCCGCACCATCGAGGCCTCGCTCGGCGACGGCATCAAGAAGGTGTACGAGTCCGAGCTCGGCCCGATGAAGAAGCTCCGCCGGGTCGCGGGCGTCGTCGCCGAGAACGCCGAGGCGGCCCCGGCCGCCGAGCCGGTCGCGGTCTGACGGGCCGACCGGTGAACCTCGCCTTCGTCGAGAGCCCGGTCCAGCTCCTGAACGTCCTGGAGTGGGCCTACACAGAGGGAGGCGACGACCAGGTCCTCACGGACATCACGGTCGTCGTCCTCCCCCCGGTCGACCCGATGTCGCGCGGTCAGCTGCGCCGGATGGCGGAGCTGGCCCGCGACGAGGGCATCAACGTCCGCTGGCAGGAGGCGCGCGGCGGCGCGGGCGCGCCCCTGAAAACCCTGCGCTCACTGACCGGACTGCTGCGCAGGGCGGAGCGGATCGTCATCGGCGACCCCTTCTCCCGCTACGTCCAGCTCCTGCTCACCCTGGTCCGCGCCCGCCGCCTCACCGTGGTCGACGACGGCACGGCCACCATGGAGTTCGTCGCCCAACTGGCCCGTGGCGAACGCCTGGTGCGCTGGCACCGCAAGGGCAGCTCGGGCCCGCGCGAACTGGTCCTGGCCCCGGTCACGGCCCGCGCCCGCAGCCGCTTCACCCCGTCCGCGACCCGTACGGTCGAGGTCTTCACGGCGATGCCGGTCGAGGCTCCGCCCGGCGTCACCGTCACCTCCAACACCTTCGCCTGGACCCGCTCCCGCTTCGGCCCGCCGCTGCTCACCAAGGGCGCGGACCTGGTCGGCACCTCGCTGGTCGAGACGGGCGTGGTCGACCGGGCCCAGTACCTGGAGGCCGTCGCGGCCCTGGCCCGCACCCACAACGCCACCCGCTACTTTGCCCACCGCCGCGAGTCCGCCGACAAGCTCCACGCCCTGGAAGCCGCCACCGGCCTGGAGATCGTCCGCCCCGACCTCCCCCTGGAACTCATCGCCCGCCGCGGCCCCATCGGCCGTACGGTCCTGAGCTTCCCCTCCACGGTCGTCCACACCCTGCCCCTCGCCCTCGTCGGCACGGAGGTCAAGGTCGCGGTCTGCGACATCGCCCCGGAATGGCTCCGCGACACGGCATCCCCGCGTGCGCAGGGCTTCCTGAGCGGCGTCACAGAAACGGCCCGCGACGTGCAACGCCTGGCACCCTGGCGGGCGACGGCGATCACGGAGGCATAGCGTTGCAGCCTCGCGTCCGGACCACCCGGCCGCGTCACTTGCCCGGGCGCTCCAGCATGCGGGTCAGGAGATTGTGGGTGGCCCGCTGGACCTGTGGGCTGATGTGCTCGGGGTCGTTGAGAGCCAGCGGCCAGTGGAAGGTCCCGGCGACGAAGACGAGTGTGCCCTGCTCGTTCTCGCACAGGCTGGTGTTCTGGACCATGCGGCCGCGGCCCCAGCTGTCGACGTACGGGGACGCGGAAAGCAGCGTCTGCCGTCCGTCGGGGCGGGGCATGGACGGGTTGAAACCGTCGGCCTCGACGGCGATCAGGTCCGGGATCTCGTCGCCGTCCCGCAGGCCGGTGCCCGACCAGAACCAGTGACTGCTTTCGCGGACCACGAGCGGCGCGGGATCCTTGAGGATGCCGTTGTACTGCACGCCCAGCAGCCCTTGTTCCGCCTTGCGGTGCCGTTTGCCGAGCTGGCGCCAGCGCACGGTGGGCCCCGCTGTGCCGGGGTCGGGGTCGGGGGCTTCCTTGTAACAGGTCACCACGCGGGCCGGCTGTCCCTCGGCATTGGGTTCGAGACGTATGTGGAAGTAGATGTTGTTCGAGGCGAGGAAGGCGAGATGGGTCCCGGCTCCGACCGCTTCCTCCGCGCAGTCGCGCATGCCTTCGGACCAGTATTCGTCGTGCCCGGAGAACACGATGGCGGTGTACTTCGACGGGTCGATCCGCCCTTGGTGCAGGTCTGTGCTGCTGGCGTAAGTGATGTCGTAGCCGGTGCTCTCCGCCCACCGCGCGGCGCTGATGTCCATGTCGAACCAGCGAGGCATCCCGGCCTGTGCATAGGGCCGATCGAAAGACACCTCGAAGGCGCGTTCGGCATTCCCGCCCAACTCGCCCTCGGGGGTATAGCCCTTGTACAGGTTCTTGCCGGTGCGTCCGTCGAACGGCCAGATGTTGTACGCCTGGTACGTGGTGAAGGGGACGACCATCAGGATGTCGGAACGGCGGGCGGTGTCGCGTACGACGAAGGGTGTGTAGCTGCGATGGCCGTCCTCGGACGTGAACACGGCCAGGAATATCCCTGACACCCAGGTGCTCGGTATGTCCAGGGTCCAGGCAACCGGCCAGTCGCAGGCGATGAGCCCGGTGGCGGCATCCGCACTCGGCTTGGCCTGGGGCTTTACGGCCATTGGCTCACTGGTCGTCAGGTGCCGGGTGCCGGACCCTCCGTAGTGTCCGAATCGGTAAATCGCCACCGTGCACTTCTGGGCGATGTGGGACGCCAGGTGGAAAGCGATGGAATCGCCGCGCTCCACCGACGTTTTCGACGCGTAGCCCTGAATCTGGGCCAATGTGTCCGTGACACCACTCGTGCCGCCCCGGCCCAATGGCCACCCGTTGGAACCGGCCGCACGGTTCTCCCGGACCACGGGATTGTTCCCGGTACGTGCCGCCGGTCTTCGCACAAGCGGCGCGGCTTCTTCACCGCGCAGCTGATATCCGGCAATTGCCACCGCACCGAGCCCGACAGCTCCGAGCGCAGTCCGACGGGACACCTTTGACACAGAGCACGCTCCGAGACCTGGACGCCAGGCCTCATGCCTCACGCGTCGTGACGTGCTTGACCGGTGAACACAGAACTCCCTGTGTGCTTCCTGTCAGCGATCGTCCATCGTATGGATGTGATCATCGGGAAAGGTGGGTGTGAGGAATATGTGATGAGCCACACATTGGGGATTCGTTAAGGAACGCAGCACCCGACTTGCTCGCGCCATAGTCCGTTCTTTGCTGTTGTGATCGTTTGCAGAGCACGGATCGGAGTTCCGTTGGGCTGTGATCGACTGCGGAATGCCGCCGATCACAGCCCTGTGTTTTCAGCTTCCGTACCGCTCCGCGACGTACGAGCGGGCGAAATCGTATCCGGTCGAGACCCCCCAACTGCTCACAGGTTTTGCAAACGTACGGACAGTCTGGGCGGTCCACGTCCATGCCTTTATGCTGCCGTCGTCGTAGCCGTAGAGCGCTCCGAAGTCGTCCAGGCCGTCCCCGTTGTAGTCACCGATGACGATCGACATGTGGTTGCGCCACATGGCGTCTGCCGGTGTCGTCCAGGCTTCGGACACGGAGCTGAAGGTGCCCGTTGCGCTGCTGGGGAATGTATAGATGCTGTCGTGGCCGTCGGCGTAGTCGTACCAGGCGGCGATGTCGTCCCGGCCGTCCCCGTCGAAGTCGCCGGAGTGGACCGTCGTACGGTCCCAGCTGCCCCATGACGCGCTGGTCCAGGATCCGATGGGGTTGTTGAAGCCCCCTGTGGGCGAAGTGAGGAAGGTGAATATCTTGTTGCTTCCGTCGGAGTAGCCGTGGAAGACAGCCAGATCGTCCCGTCCGTCACCGTTGAAGTCTCCGGTCACCAACTTGTCACGACTGGCCGACCAGTTGCCGGCGGGAGCGGTCCAGGAGCTGAACGGAGAGTTGAAGCCGCCTCGGACATCTGCGGTGAACGTCCAGAGTGCATCGTGCCCGTCCACGTAGTCGTACCAGACCGCGACGTCATCCCGTCCATCGCCGTTGAAGTCTCCGCTGCTCACCTTCATGCGCTCGAAGCCCCAAGTGCCGGCGGGCACCTTCCACGAAGTAAAGGGCTTTCCGAATTTGCCGCTCGCAGTGCCGAGCCATGTCCACAGGGCCACCCTGCCGTCCTCGTAGCCGTACACAGCGGTGACGTCACCGATCCCGTCGCCGTTGAAGTCACCCGTGGTGTGCTTCATATGAGTCACCAGCCACGAGTCCGGAGGAACGTTCCAACCCGCGAACGGGGTCTTGAATGTTCCATCGGAGTTGGTCAGGAAGCTGTGAATAGTGTCCGAACCGTCGACGTGGTCGTACCAGTCAGCCAGGTCACTGCGCCCGTCGCCGTCGTAGTCGTGGCGCAGGGCGGTGCCGCTACTCCAGAGCGACTGGCCCTTGGCGTTGTGGATGACCAGGTTTCCACGGTCCTGGAGCACCGCATAGCCTTCGGCGCCGCTGGTCTTCGAGTCCCACAGCACGGTGCTGCCGTCGGCCTTGTAGACAACGAGGTTGCCCTTGGCCTGCATGACCGCTCTCGCTCCCGGGTTTCCGGCAGTTCCGGTCGACCAGAGGCGACTGCTCGTGTTGGAGGAGATCTCCAGGTTGCCGTCGTCCTTCATGGTGAGCTTTGCCGAACGGGAAGTGTAGGACTGACCGGCAGCAAGCGTGGTACCCGCTGGGATACGAGTACCCCCGACAGCGCCGTCGATCGGAAATGCGATACCGAAGGAGAAGACCGAGTTGGTGACCCGGCCCGGCCAGCCGGTCATTGTGTTGTCCGGCTTACGGGCCCACAAGTCGGCCACGCCGTCACCGGTGAGGTCGCCGACGGTGCCGAGAGTCGGATACTCACTCGCGGGATAACCCGAGCCGACCTTCACCCGGGCAGAAGCGTTGCCCCAGGCGGCCGGGTCCAGCAACCCATTGGGTCCCTTGCTGCCGTAGGTTCGGAAGATCTCTCCCGTGGCGTTGTCCCGGAGCCAAAGATCAGCAAGGCCATCGCCGTTCAGGTCGCCGGGGCAGAGGACAGTGAACTTGTCCCAGTCATTGGTGCCCACCAGCACCGGGGAACTCAGCCGTTTGTTGAAGTCTCCGTAGTACGCCCAGAGCAACTTTCCCTGCTTGATGAGAACGTCAGGTTTGCCGTCCGCGTTCAGGTCGCCGGGAGCGACGATCTGCTCGGCGTTGCTCCAGTGATCATTCCCGGTCCATCCCGGCTCGCCCACGCAGCCGTAGTCCTCATCGATGACCGGGCACGTCACGGTCAGCGGCTGCTTGCCCTCCTTGTAGTCGGTGGTGGCGATGCCAAGACCGTTGTTGGTGTAGGTCCAGAGATTCTTGCGCTTGGCGACCGGGTCATACTCAAGCGTGACGAGGTCGGTGTAGCCGTCCTGGCCCCAGTCCGTCCGGTACGCGATGTTGGCGTCCTCGAAGGCCTGTCCTCCGTTGATCGCTGACGAGAACTGACCACCTTGCTGCCCCGAGTAGGTGAGCAGTGTGCCGTTCGAGTCCACACTCCAGATGTCCTTGATTCCGTCACCGTTGAGGTCCCCGGGGGCGTCTCGCTCGGCCGACCGTGTCGCGTAGTAGATGTAGGTGGCCGTGTCCGACCGGTTGCCTGCTTTGTCGATGCTGAATGCGTAGACGAAGTGCGGTCCGTAGCCGGGCGGAGTGCTGGTGACGGTAGCTGCTTGGCCGCTGACCGTGATGTAGCTGACTTCCGGATCCGAGTCGGTGTACCAGCCGTACTGCTCGACATCGTTGACCCCGTTCGCTTCGAGGATGAACGATCCTGGCGTACGGGCCTTGCCTGTTGATTCCGGCCAGCCGTTCTCGCCGTCCGGGAAGTACGTAGAGCTGATCTTGGGCGGGTTGCTCGGTCGTGTGCGGTCCACAGAGAACTTGCACGTCGAGCTCCAGCTGGAGGTCGCGCCGTCGCTGTCCTTGGCACGGACCTTCCAGGTGTAGTCCCCCGTTGGGAGGGAGGCGTCCGGAACCGGAAGTGTTACTACCCGCTTCTTCAATGCGGAGAGTGACTGGTCAACGACTGGAGTGGTGCTGCCGCTCTTGAAGATCTGGAACTGGGCGGTGAGGTTCCCGGCATCGGGATCGTCCACGGTCGCATGCACACTGATCTTGGTGTTCCCGATGAGACCACCTGCAGAGCAGGACGACTTGGGGTTGGTGCCCAGACCGTACGGGGTCTTGGGCGGGTTGTTGTACTTGGTCTCCAGAACGGCGGTTTTGGCGTCGAACTTCTTCCAGCCGAACGTGTCCCCCTCATCGGAGGCGTAGAGGCCCAGCGTGAGGCTTGACCAGTTGCCCGCAGCGGCGTCGCGCACCTTGGAGGTGACGTCGAACTCAAGGTTGCCGGCAGCGCAGTCCTTACTCCAGCCCTTGGAGTCGTTCACCGTCTTGAGCGGTGTGCTGCCGACCTTGGCCGGCTGGTTGTTCCATGTCGTCTTTTTGGAGATGGACTTGGTCTGCCAGATCTCGACCGGTCTGGCCTGGCAAGACCAGGACCAGACGTTCTTGATCCTGAAGGTCGACGACTTGACCTGTACGCCCTTGAGGTTGTCCGTGTCGACCTGGAAGAAGGAGCGGGATAGCCCGAGGGTCTCGTTCTCGTAGCCTACGCGGGCGACTTCGTTGGCGTTCCAGAAAGAGGAGTTGGGGTACTTTCTGTAGACCCTGGTCCAGTTTTCCTTCTTGCCCCAGGCCCAGGACGGGTCGATGTAAACGGGGAACCTGGTGTCGGCGCCGGTCAGGAGAGCTTGGTCAGGCTTGATCTCGATGCTGTCGCCGACCACAGTGGCCGGCACCTGGGCATCGGTGGCACCGGGCGGGGGCTCGAAGGCGTCCGCCGCTGGCGCGTCGGTTGCCGCGGCGAGGGAAGCAGTTCTGGCGGCAGCGCTGGATGTGGTGGTCTTGGAGTCCCACATCAGAGGCGAGGGGCTCGTGAAGACGGTCTGGCCCGCCGGGTCACCGGCTGAGATGCTGCCGGTATCCGCGTCGGCCGTGACGGTCAGCCCCGCTGTCTTCATCTTGAAGTTGAGGGTGGCCAGTTCGGGGTTCTTGGCGGCCTCGGCGGACTTCACCACCAGTAGTTGGGAAAACCCCTCCACTTCGGCCTTGAGCTGCAGATCCACCCCGGGCAGGACCTCGCTGTACGTGGCCACATTCTCGGTGAGGACCGGCTTGGGCAGAGCCGTTGGCCAGGACAGCGTGAGTGTACGGCCGTCCTTCACACCGGACAGCAGCGGTCCCGTTCCGCCCCCGGAAAAGGCGACGTTCACCGTGGTCGCCCTGGGGACGACTGTGCCATCGGCGGCGAATACCAGGCTGGGGTCCGTCGCGACCCAGACGCCGTTTCGGAACAGGCGCACGGGAGATCCGTAGCGCTTGACCGAGAAGGAACCATCGGGCAGTGCCCAGGTGTCCGACGTCTCCGTACGCGCCGATGCCAACTCCGCTGGCGCATCGGTGGACTTGGCCGTCTCCAGCGCCTTGTCCTCCTCGCTGACCGAGCCGTCGTCCATGGGATCGTCGGCAGCGGCAGCGGCAGCGGGAGCGCCGCTCGGCGCGGATGTGACCGTGGCCGCGGAGGCGACCGGTGCCAGGGCCCCAGCTGATCCGACGACGGTGGCCAGTGCCAGAGAAATGGCTTGAAACCGGGTTCTGTTTCTTCGAGCGGACTGCTTGGTAAAGCGATTCATCTTACTCCCCCCAGGAAGTCATGGATCTTCGCGCCGACCCTATAGCTGGCGGCTCAGCCTCATGAAGTGCAGGGCGATTAGCAATTTCAGGGCAATGTCCCAACCTGGGGTAAATGAATTCAATGTTGAATTAAGCAGACAAATGGTGGATGTCACTTCGTAAGTGACTGTTTCGGGCGTCTTGCTGTGTGGGTGTTTGATGGGGGGTTGAACGCTGCAAAATGTGAACATTGAGGGCGATTCTTGGTGTGCGTCGAGGTGGAGTAGTGACTTTTCTGTGAAAGATCTGTTAGCTTCCGACGGTCATTCTTGGGGTGGGCGAGGGGTGGGGAATGAGCTGGTTCGGCAAGTCTTTGATGGCGTTGCCATTGTCTGCTGCACTCATTTTTGGGCTGATTCCGGAAACTGCTGTCTCGGCAGATTCTGGAATTCCGCAGGCACATCCGGGCACGCAGACCAAGCAGCCGAAGGCTGTCCCGGTGACGCCCATGAAGTTCGGCGGCAACAAGCGCAAGGACGATGCCCGCACCCATGCCTGGCGAGGGGCACCGAAGGTGACCTGGCCGGCCGCGGCCAGTGCCGAGGTGGAGCTGGACGCAGTTGGAACCAAGACCGCGCGGGTGGGAAGACTGCCCGTCTCCGTATTCCCGACAGGCAAGCAGAAGCGCGGTGCCGCAGCACATCCCGCGAAGCTGAAGGTCTCTGTCGCGAGCCGGGCGGCCGCGGCCAAGGCAGGCATCGACGGGGTCCTGCTGTCGATGAGCCGGACGGACTCCACGCGCGACAAGCAGTCCGTACAGGTGAAGGTCGACTACTCCGGCTTCCGGGGCGCTTACGGCGGTGACTGGGCGGCACGACTTCGGCTGGTGGAGCTTCCGGCGTGTGCGCTGACGACACCGGAGAAGTCCGAGTGCCGGATCAGCACCCCGCTGGAGTCGGCCAACGACACCGAGCAGAGCACGTTGGCGGCCGAGGTCGAGACCGAGGCCCCCGACTCTACGACTCGCCCCACGGCGCGAGCCGGGGCTTCCTCGGCGGCTCCGGCCGTCACCGTGCTGGCCGCGACGGCCGGGGCGGCAGGCTCCTCAGGCTCCTACAAGGCGACGCCGCTTCAGCCATCGGGATCATGGAGTTCCGGTGGCTCGACCGGTGCGTTCAACTGGTCCTACGAGATCGGCGTTCCGCCGGTCCCGGGCGACCTGCAGCCGAGCGTTTCCCTGAACTACTCCTCGCAGAACGTCGACGGCCAGACCGCCGCGTCCAATAACCAGCCGAGCTGGATCGGCGACGGCTGGAACTGGGAGCCCGGCTACATCGAACGCCGGTACAAGTCCTGCAACGACGACAAGGACAACGGAACCAACACCACCAAGGTCGGCGACCTGTGCTGGTACAACGACAACGCGACGCTCTCCCTCGGCGGCAAGAGCACCGAGCTGGTCCACGACGCGAAGAACGGCTGGCACACGGCTCAGGACTCGGGCGAGAAGGTCGAAAAGCTGACCGGCGCGTCCAATAGTGACAAGGGAACGGCAGGCGTCGACGGTGCTGGTGAGAACTGGAAGATCACCACGACCGACGGCACGCAGTACTTCTTCGGTCTGAACAAGCTGCCGGGCTGGAGCGACCACGGCACCACGGCGACCACCGATGACGATCCGGTCACCAACTCCACCCTCACCGTCCCGGTGTTCGGCAACCAGTCGGGCGAGCCCTGCTACAACGCCTCATTCGCCTCGGCCTGGTGCCAGCAGGCGTGGCGCTGGCAGCTCGACTACGTCGTTGACGTCCACGACAACGCCATGGCGTACTACTGGAACACCGAGGCGAACAACTACGGCCTCAATGTCTCGGAGACCACCGGGAAAGCGACGGTCACGGCGTACGACCGGGGCAGCTACCTAGATCACATCGACTACGGCCTGCGCGACGGCAGCGCCTACGCCGCCAAGGCCATGGGCCGCGTCGAGTTCGGAGCCGACGAGCGGTGCCTGAGTGGTTGCGGAACGTTCGATCGGACGAACGCCAAGAACTGGCCGGACGTACCGTATGACCTGTACTGCGAGCCCGGTGCGACCGAGTGCAAGGACCAGTATTCGCCCAGCTTCTGGTCGCGCAAGAAGTTGAGCGTGATCACCACCAAGGTGCTCACGAGAGGCGCTTACAAAGAGGTCGACTCCTGGGCGCTCAAGCAGGGCTTCCCGGCCTCGGGCGACGGGATCTCCACGCCGATGTGGCTGGAGTCAATCAAGCGCACGGGCAAGGTCGGCGGCAGCGCGCCCCTGCCGGCTGTCACATTCGCCGGTGAACAGAAGGCCAACCGGGTCGACAAGACGGGCGACGGGCTGGCCCCTTTTATCCGGCTACGGCTCTACCAGATCACCACGGAGACCGGCGGCACCATCGGCGCCTACTACTCGCAGCCGGACTGCACCGCCTCCACCCTGCCGCCGGCCGACGACACAAATGGCACCCGTTGCTATCCGGTGAAGTGGGCGTACGAGGGCGAGACAGCCAAGCAGGACTGGTTCAACTCGTATGTGGTGACCAAGGTCGTCGAGGGCGACAATCTGGTCGAGACACCGGACACCACCACCGAATACAGCTACCTCAACGGTGCCGCGTGGGCCAAGAGCGCCGACGAGTTCGCGAAGAAGGACGACCGGACTTACTCGATGGCTCGCGGCTACGGTCTGGTGCAGACCCGCACGGGCGCCGGCCTGGACCCGCGGACTCTGACCGAGACCCGGTACTTCCGCGGCCTGGACGGTACCGCGGTGAAGGACTCCGCAGGTGCCGCGGTCACCGACCGTGAGCAGTTCGCCGGCCAGGTGCGGGAGAGTGCCACGTACAACGGGGACAACACCACCAAGCTCGTCACCGCGACCTCGTACACCCCCTGGCGATCCGCGCTGACGGCCAGCCGAACACGAGCGGACCTGCCCGACCTCGAGGCATACCTCACCGGCACGCTCAAGGAGGAAGCTCGTACCGCGGTCACCGGCGGCGAGCGCAAGCGCGTGCTGACCCGGAGCTTCAACGGCTACGGTCTCGTCACCTCCGTCTCGGACACCGGAGATGCGGCGAAGTCCGGGGATGAGCAGTGCGCCACCAGCTCCTATGTCCCCAACGTCCCAAAGTGGATGCTCAACACGGTCGGCCGTACCGAGGTGGTCGGGGTGCCGTGCGGCGCTACGGTGTTGCGTCCCGATGACGTGATCAGCGACGAGCGCACGTACTACGACGGTGCGACATCGGTGCTGTCCACGCCCACCAAGGGCGACGTCACCAAGATCGAGAAGATCAATGGGGCCGGAGACGGCTACGACACTGTGGCCACCACCGCAGTGGCGGACATCGACATCTACGGTCGCGCGCTTGCCGTCGCGGACCCGTACGGCAAGAAGACCTCGACGGTCTACACACCCACGACGGGAGAGGTCCCGGCCAGTACGTTGGTGACCAACCCCAGGGGCCATCAGATCACCACTGAACTCGATCCGCTGCGCGGTCAGCCGGTCAAGGTGACGGACGCCAATGCCCGGGTGACAACGACGGTGTACGACCCTCTGGGCCGTGTCACCAAGGTTTGGCTGCCGACCCGCTCTGCCGTCACCTACCCGGATGCACCGAGCCAGACGTTCGGCTACCAGGTGCGGACCGACGGCCCGATCGTGGTGACCAGCACGGCGCTCAACCACAATGCCGAGTATCAGACCGCGTACCAGTTCTACGACGGGCTGCTGCGCGAGCGCCAGAGCCAGGCGGCAGCCCCGGACGACAAGGGGCGGTTGGTCACCGAGACCGCGTACGACAGCCGGGGCCAGGCGTGGCGCAACTCCGGCACGTACTACGCCGATGGATCCGCCGAACCGGTACTGGTCACCGGGCAGGAGACCAAGTACCCGTCGTCCACGGAATCGCTCTTCGACGGGGCGGGCCGCACGATCGCGGTCATCGCCAAGAAGTTCGGCGATGACACCAAGCGCACCACCACCACGTACACCGGCGACACCACGACGGTCGTCCCTCCGGCCGGCGGGACCGCTACCACCACAGTGACCGATGCACTCGGACGCACCGTGGAACTGAAGCAGTACACCGATGCCGACAGGACCAAGTCCCAGTCCACGAAGTACTTGTACAACCATCTCGGGCAACTGGAGAGGATGACCGACCCGTCGAACGCGGTCTGGAACTACGGGTATGACGTCGCGGGCCGCCAGAACCATACGGAGGACCCCGACAAGGGCGTCACCGACACGACGGCCTACGACAAGGCCGGCCGGCCGACCGATGTCAAGGTCGCCCGCGGCATCGTCCTGCACACTGACTACGACGAACTCGGCCGCCCGACCGCACTGAGTCAGGGCACCACCAAGCGGGCCGCCTGGGAGTACGACAAGGCGTCCAAGGGGCTCGGCCTGCTCTCAAGCACCACCCGTTACGAGGGTGCCAACGCTTACGTCAGCACGGTCGTCAATTACAACGCCCTCTACCAGCCCGTCGTGACCAGGCTCACCGTGCCGGACTCGGAAGCGGGTCTTGCCGGCACGTACGAGTGGACGGACGTCTACAACGCCAACACCGGCCAGATCATGGAGACGCGGCAGCCCGCCATGGGGGACCTGCCGGCGGAGAGCGTCATCAACACCTACGCTTACCGCTCCAGTCTCCCGATGGGTGTAGCCGCCGGAAGCGACACCATCCTCTCCTCCGTCACCTACGATCACTACGGCCGACCGGCCCAGCAGGAGTACGGAGCATTCGGCCGACACCTGTGGAAGAACTACGAATACGACGAGCACACCAGTGAGTTGACGCGCGCGTTTACCGACCGTGAGGTGGCACCTCAGCGCATCGACGACGTGCGCTACACATACGACCTCGCGGGTAACACAAACAAGATCGCCACGACGACCGGGCAGGACGCCACGGCACAGAGCGACACCCAGTGCTTCCTCATCGACGCGCTGCGCCGCATCACCGACGCCTGGACGGCTACCGACGACTGCGCCGCCAAGCCCACCGCCGCGACCGTCGGCGGCCCGGACGCCTTCTGGACTACGTACACCTACGACGCGGTCGGCAACCGTAAGACGGAGACCCAGCACACCACTGCCTCCGGACCCACCACCGACAAGGTCCGCACCTACACGGCTCCCGATCCCGGCACCCACAACCTGCCCGGCGTCACGCAGACAGGCAGCGACTCGCACAACGAGAGCTATACCTACGACGAGACCGGCAACACCCGGACCCGCAAGATCGGCAACGACGACCTGCAGGACCTCAAGTGGGATCCCGAGGGCCATCTCGCGTCGATTACTGAGGTCACTGACACCACCAGCTACCTCTACGACACCGCGGGCCAGCGCCTGGTCCGCCGTGACTCCACCGGTACCACGCTTTACCTTCCCGCAGGCAACGAGCTCCACTTGGACAAGGCGGGCAAGGTCACCGGAAGCCGCTACTACACCGCGGCCGGAGAAACCGTTGCGCTGCGCACCGGCGGGAAGCTGACCTTCCTGATCAGCGATCACCACGGCACGAGCACAACCCAGGTCAGCGCAGACGCAGCACAGGCCGTCACCCGACGCAAAACCACGATCTTCGGAGCCCCGCGCGGCACGGCGCCCATCGGGTGGGCCGGTGACAAGGGATTCGTCGGCGGCACTCAGGATACCGACACAGATCTGACTCACCTCGGCGCCCGCGAATACGACCCGATCATCGGCCGGTTCATCAGCGTCGACCCGCTCCTCGACCTGACCGACCCCCAGCAGATGAACGGCTACACCTACGCCAACAACAACCCTGCCACCCTCAGTGACCCCGACGGGCTGCGGCCCATCGGTGTCTGCGGGGGCAGCGGCGTCTGCGACGACGGCACGCGCGAGAGCTTCACGAAGAACAAGAACGGGGGATGGGACCAGCATCTGTACACGAGCAAGGACGAGTCGCGAAGCGATGGCTCCACCCTGTTCACAGAGAAGAACTACCTCAACGGAACCGTGGTATCGCAGAGGTACACAACCGTCGGGGATAAAGTAACCGCCTACAATAAACTCCCGGTGGGTGAGAATCGGCACTGGAGAATTGCCAAGGATACATTCAAGTTCGCCGTCTTCGATCCCGAAGATCTCAATGCGTGCATGAAGCTCACCTGGGAATGCGGTTGGATTCTCACCGACATCCCAGTCCTCAAGGCCGGGAAGTTCTTCAAAATCGCCAAAGCCGGAGAGGAAGAGGCAAGAGCTGTCAAGGCTGCGGCGAAATGTCTGACGCACAGCTTCCTTCCCGGAACCGAAGTCAAGATGGCCGACGGGGCCACCAAGAAAATCGAAGAAGTCGGCGTCGGTGAAAAGGTTCTAGCCACCGACCCCAATACCGGAGAAACGGGAGTCCACGATGTCGTGGCCACCATTGTCACGGAGAATGACAAGGACTTTACGAAGATCACGGTGAAGTCAGGTGGGAAAACGTCCGGGATCACCGCGACGGACACCCACCCCTTCTGGTCCCCCACTCGCGAACAGTGGGTCGACGCCGGCAACCTCAAGCCTGGTGACAGCCTCCGCACCAACACCGGCGACACGGTCAAGATCTTCGCCGTCCACCACTACCAGAAGCGCCAGCGCACCTACGACCTCACCGTCGACCGCATTCACACGTACTATGTGCTGGCGGGGACTACGCCGGTACTCGTTCACAACAGCACATGCCCCGAGTATGAGAACCCGGGGCACCATGATCCGACGGGTGGTCCGAACCCGTATGTTCCGAAGAAGGCGGTGCTGCCGGGTGACGCTGGGGAGCAATTCGGGAAGAGCGTCCTCGTCGACGGCACCAGGTGGACCAAGGTCGGTTCCGGCAAGAGTGCCGAGTACTACCGCTACTTCGATGACGGCAACGGTAAGTGGCACTGGAGTGGCAGTACCGGCGGTGTGACGAAGTCGGGTACTCCGGTTCCGATTCCGATGAGTCGTGTTCCCATTCAGGTCAAGAGAGGCTAGACATGAGGTTCTTGACCGACGACGGTCGATTCGGCTTTCTTGTCGCCCCTTTGAAGGGCCGCGGAATGTTCCGGTTCCAGCTCATCATCGACAGTCAATTGATCGGTGACACCGAACCGTGCATTCTGGGCACAGCCATGGCCAGGCTGGGAGACCTGACGCATCTGGACGACGATCGGCTTAATCTCTTGTTCTCGGACAGGGATGCCGTACTCTCGGCGTTGCTGACTGAGGAGGAGCTCCACGACCGCACAACACTGTCTATCGCGGAGTCGTTGGACGACTGGTTGATCCACGGATACGTATACAAGGGGAACGTAGTTGTGGTGGCGCGAGGTGACGAGGATGGATCATTGATGGGCCCTACGCTGGTAGCCGTCGTGGCATCTGCCGAGTATGATCCGATTGTCGAGGCAGCTCGCAGTTATTGGTCGAGCGTCAATAGTTCCTCCATTTCGTGATTTGCTGATTGCGATGGAAAGGATTCACTGCCAGATTGCTGGGGCGGGTAGACTCTCCTGTTGAGTGATCCGGCAGCCTGAATCCTATCGAAAACGGGATCTTCCTGTCTCGACCCGAACGGGTGATGTATGCAGCTCAAGCGTGATAAGGACAGCTTCGTGCTCACCTTGACGGAAGTCGAGCTTGGCCGACTCCTCGCCTGTGTAATCGAATCAGCAGAAGCGTTGTCCCGTAGCGAATTCTTCATCCGCGCTGGATGGGCTCGCGATGATGTGCGATCCGTAATCTCTTCCTTCGACAGAGTATCGAAGGGGGAACTCGGCGAGATTTCGATCGATATTCCAGAACCGCAAGAAGAGATTGAAAATCCGAGGCGCCCTAGGGATCGGCGATAGACCGTCGCCTTCGCTCACGGATCTTTTGTTCATTCCAATGAATGCTCCCAGAGGCCCCGCCGGAACGGTGCTCCGGTGGGGCCTCTGGGGGTCTGACGGCAGTAGTTGACGGCAACGTCAGCGGACGGGTGCTGCACAAAGCAGTGGTTCGTCGCCGTTGTCGGGCCGGGTAGTGAGCTGGGCGGGGTCGCGGAGGGCGTTGCCGAGGAGGTCGATGGCGTCGCGCTGGAGGCGGAGCCGGACGTGTGCGTACACCGTCGAGGTCACCCCGATGTGGGCATGGCCCAACAATTCCTTGATCACGACGAGCTCCACGCCCTGTTTCAGGAGGAGTGTCGCCGCCGAGTGGCGGAGGTCGTGGAAGCGGATGCGGCGGAGTGTGGCGCGGCGGAGCAGGGTGTTGAAGTGCCGGGTGAGGGTGGCTCCCTCGATCGGGCTGTCGTCGGGCCGGGTGAAGACGTAGCCGCTGTCCTGCCAGTGTTTCCCCGCCGCCTCGCGTTCCTGGCGCTGCTGACCGCGGTGCTGTTCGAGGGAGCGCAGGCATGGCGTCGGCAGGGCGATGCGCCGTTCAGAACTCTGGGTCTTGGTCGGTAGAGCGGTCAGGCCGGCGGAGTTGGTGCGCTGGAGGGTGCGTCGGATGCTGGCGGTTGCGCGGGCCAGGTCGAGGTCTTCCCAGCGCAGGCCGAGGAGTTCGCCCTTGCGGAGCCGGTGTGCGGGGCGAGTTCGAACAGCGGCTGCAATCGGTGACCGCTGACGGCGGCCAGGAACTCGCGCGTTTCCGCGGCGGTGAGGGGTTCGAAGCGGCGGGGGCGGGGTGTGCCGGTACGGACGTTGCGGGCGACGTTGCGCGGGATCTCCTCCTCGCGCACCGCGTGCTCCAGGGCGGACTTGAGCACGGAGTGCACGTAGGTCAGGGTCAGCGGCGAGAGCCGCATGGAGCAGCACTTTCCGGCAGCGCAGCAGCGGGGCTTGTGGGTTCTACAACATTCGGCGCATCCAAGAACGGCTCGGCTGGCTCAGCCCGATCGAGTTTGAGGAGGAGTGCAACGCCGATCAGGCAACGGCCGAACGGACGAAACCTGAAACCCCGTCAGCCCTCCCTGACCTGCTGATCAATACCTCTCACGCAGCGGGGGATCCTCACTGCTGGTTCGAACGTGATCGACCGCGCCCCGTACAGGAGGCCGTCACCGTACGAGTCCGGTATGAACAGGGACGTACGAATGTGAGGCGCGCCCTACCCTGGACGTGATGTGCGTCGCCTGCAGAGAGGGGCACGACCGTGTCGTCCGAAGCCACTTCCGATTCATCCCCAGAAGGCGTAGGCAGCCCCGCTCCGGAACCCATCGCGTTCGGCCAGCGCATGCAGGTGCTGCGCTCCCGCCGGGGTATGAGTCGCCCTGTCCTCGCCGGGCTGGTGGGCAGGTCACCGAGCTGGGTCAAGCAGGTCGAGAGCGGGCAGCTGCAGATGCCCAAGCTGCCGATGATGCTGCGGATCGCGGAGGCGCTGCGCGTCGGTGACCTCGCTGAACTGACCGGCGATCAGTCCCGGCCGGTCGCGTTGTTCGCCGGCCCCGGTCACGCGCGGCTCGCACAGGTGCGGGCGGCGATCGATACGTATCCCTTCACCAGCGTGTACGAGGCGCCGCCCACCGCGCACGTGGAGGCCCGCCTCGCTCACGCCTGGCGGGCGCGGCACGCGGCGGCCAACCACCGTGAGGTCATCGGTGCACTGCTGCCCGGTCTGATCCGTGATGCGCAGCTCGCGGTGCGGCAGTCCGAAACCTCGGCTGAGCGACGTGCCGCGCAGGCACTGCTCTCCCAGGCGTACAGCCTCAGTCAGTTCTTCCTCGCCTACCAGCCCGATGGGTCGCTGCTCTGGCGGGTCGTCGAGCGCGGCATGGTCGCCGCCATGGAATCCGAGGACCCGCACACCGTGGGGGTGGCCGCGTGGCTCGCCGCTCAGGCCCATCGCGACAGCGGCCCCGCACACTTCGACGCGGCCGATGCCGTGACCATGGAAGCCCTCGCTCATCTGGAGCCGCTGCTGGCGGACGCCGCCGACGACGTGCTCGCCATTGCGGGGGCCCTTCGTTTCGAGGCTGGGTACACCGCGGCCCGCCGCGGTGACAGCGGTAGCGCCTGGGGACACTGGGACGTTGCGCGCGCCATGTCCGCCCGACTTCCCGCGAGCTACTACCACCCGGTCACCTCGTTCTCCCGCGCCATCATGGGTGCGCACGCCGTGACCGTGGCCGTGGAACTGCACGCGGGCGGGGAGAGCGTGCGGCAGGCCGCCGCAGCCGACTCGTCCGCGATTCCTTCCCGGCCCAGACGGGCTCGGCACCGCATCGAGGAGGCACGCGGATACCAACTCGACGGCCAGCCGGAAGCGGCTTTGGCCGCACTGGGCAAGGCGTACGAGTCGGCCCCCGAGACCATTCGCTACAACGGATACGCACGCCGGATCGTGCTCGAAGAGACAGAGTCCAAGAGCGCGGCCCAGCGCCGCAGGGCCGGTGAACTCGCCGTGAAACTAGGTGTTCTGGCTGCCTGATCGACGCGTGGAGAGATAGGGACAGAAACTCTGCCCCGTCCGTGTGCCGGTGCCTCCTACGGTCGTGGTCGTACGCCCACCGCAGGGCCGGGAGCCCTTGCGGCTGCCCGAAACAGCGACCTCACGGAAGCAGGTCCCCTCATGCCGAATCCCACCACTCGCCTTCTGCCCTGGAAGGGCGCAGACGGCAGGACGTGTCTGCTGATCACCGATCGCGACGCCCCTGGCCACGTCTCCCGAGTTGCCGATCAGATCGAGGCCGTGCAACTCGGTATGGGAGTGGAACTGATCGGGCACGCGGAGGAGTTGCTGGCGGATCCGAAGACCGGGGCCGCTCAGGTCCGTTATCTGGCCGCCCGGTTGACCGAGGCGCTGAGGGATGCCGTACGCGTGGCGGTGAGCCGTGGGGACCGGCTGCGTGGGCCCGCCGAGCCGCCGCTGCCGACCCCACGGACCTGAGCGGCCTTCGCGGCATCACAGAAACGGCCCGCGACGAGATGACCGAAGTGGAGCACGCTCTCAGCCGTTGTCCGGGCCTGTGACGTGCCGGGGCCCCGTCAGGAGGGCCCCCGGCACGTGCGGCGAGGACCGCTCCGGGGGAACTGCCTCGCGGGAACCACCGGAGGCAGAGCCGGGCCGTCCCCTGCCGGCTACTTCTTCGGCAGCCACGCCTTCCAGACGGCCTTGTTCTCCTTGACCCACTTCTCGGCGGCCTTGTCGGCGCTCATCCTGTCGCCCGCGATCATGGCGGCGACCTCGTTCTGCTGGTCGGCGGTCCAGTTGAAGTTCTTCAGGAACTGGGCCGCGTCGCCGCCGTTCTTGGCGAAGTCGGCGTTGAGGTACTTCTGCAGCGGGGTCTTCGCGTAGCCGCAGGCGATCTTCTTCGTGTCCGCGTCGCAGCCCGTCTTGTACTCGGGCAGCTTCACCTCGACCAGGTCGAGCTGGGCGTTGAGCCACTGCGGCGTCCACCAGTAGCTGATGAACGGCTTCTTGGCCTTGTAGTTCTCCTTGATCTGGGTGATCTGGGCGGCCTCGGAGCCCGAGTAGACCGTCTTGTAGTCCAGCTTCAGATTCTTGATGAGCGCGTCGTCGTTGGTGGTGTACGACGGCGAGCCCTCCAGCAACTGGCCCTTGTCGCCGCTCTCCGCGGTCTTGAAGAGGCTCTTGTACTTGTTGAGGTTCTTCCAGTCGGTGATGTCCGGGTGCTCGTCCACGAGGTACTTCGGCACGTACCAGCCGATGTGGCCGGTGACGCCGAGGTCGCCGGCCTTGACGATGCTCTTCTTGTCGTCGACGTACTGCGAGACCTTCTTCGGCGCGCCGCCCCAGTCCTCCAGGATGGCGTCGGCCTTGCCGCTGCTGAGCGCGTCGAAGGCGACCGACTCGTCGAGCTGGGTCTCTTCTACCTCGGTGTCGAGCTCGTTCTCCAGGATGTACTTGGCCACAGCAGCGTTGGCCTCGGCACCGACCCAGGACGGGACGGTGATGGTGACCTTGCCGGAGCCGGAGGACGAATTCGTCTTGGCGGCACCGCAGGCGCTCAGGCCGATGACGGCCAGGACGACGGTGGTGGCCGCGACGGCCCGGCGGGCGTGATTTTTGTTCTTCATGGTGAGGGTGTCTCTCGTTTCGGTCGGGCAGGATGTCCTGCGCTGAGCGGCTGCGCTTCGTTGCCCGCTGCTTCGTTCCGGGCTGGACCGGGTTGGGTTGGGCCAGGCTGGGCTTCTCGTGCCGCCTGTGGGGTTCAGGAGCTCTCGTTCCTCGGCGCGCGACGCTGCGTGGTCCGGTCCAGGACGAGGCCGAGCAGGACGATGGCGACGCCCGCGGTCAGACCGACGCCGAGGTTGCTCTTCTGCAGGCCGTAGACGACGTCGTAGCCGAGCGCGCCGGAGCCGACGAAACCGCCCACGATGACCATGGCGAGCACCAGCACCACGCCCTGGTTGAGCGCGAGCATCAGCGCGGGCCGGGCCAGCGGCAGCTGCACCTGGCGGATCTGCTGGTACGTACTGGCACCCATGGAACGGGCCGCCTCCAGCGTCGAGGCGTCGACCTGGCGCAGACCCTGCACGGTGATCCTGATCACGGCAGGCAGCGCGTACAGGAAGGCGGCGGCGACGGCGGCGGACCGCCCCACATTGAAGAGAGCCACCACCGGGATCAGATAAATGAACTGCGGCAGGGTCTGCATCGTGTCCAGCACGGGTCGCAGTACGCGCTCCAGCAGGGGCATCCGGGCCGCCGCCACACCGATCACGAAGCCGGCCAGCAGGGTGAAGACCACACCGGCGATGGCCTGCGACAGGGTGTCCAGGGAGTGCTGCCACACCCCGATGACACCGACTCCGGCCATCGCGAGCGCCGCCGTGCACATCGCGCCCCAGCCGCCCGCCAGCAGAGCCAGCACCGCGGCCAGCAGCACCAGCGACCACCACGGCATGGCGGTCAGACCGTCCCGCAGCGGGTTGAGCACCCAGGTGGTGAAGCCGTCCGCCCAGGTGCGGGTGCCGCCCAGGACGGGCACGCCCTCGGCCAGGTGACCGGTGAACCAGTCGACCGCCTTGTTGACCGGTTCCGAGATGTCCACGACCCAGCCCTCGGGCCACTCGTCGACCAGCAGGGCCTTGCCGGCCCCGGCCAGAGCGGCGAACGCGGCGCCCACCAGGACCCAGCCGCGCCACCCGTGCAGCCAGGGCGAGGCGGTGTCCACGGCAGCCTCGCCCAGCCGGTGTCCCGCGGCCGCCGTCGTGCGGTCCAGCCAGACGGCAAGGAGCACGATCGGGACGCCCGCCGCGAGCGCCTTCCCGACGTCGACGGTCGACAGGGCCCGGAACACCTCCTCACCGAGGCCGCCCGCGCCGATCACCGAGGCGATGGTGACCATCGAGAGCGCCATCATGATCGTCTGGTTGAGGCCGAGCAGGATCTCCTTGCGGGCCAGTGGCAGCCGTGCGGTCAGCAGCCGCTGCAGCGGGCTCGCACCCAGCGACGCGGAGGCCTCCATGACCCCGGCGTCGGCGTCGCGCAGGCCGAGCGCGGTGAGCCGGGCCATCGGCGGCGCCGCGTAGATGACGGTCGCGATCAGCGCGGACGGCACGCCGATGTCGAAGATCAGCACGAGCGGCAGCAGATACGCGAACGCCGGCATGATCTGCATGGTGTCGAGGACCGGGCGCAGGATGCGCTCGAAACGGTCCGAGAGCCCTGCCCCGAGACCGAGCAGCGCGCCGATCACCGCGGAGACGGCGACCGAGACCGCCATGAGCGCGAGCGTCTCCATGGTGGCTTCCCACATGCCGAGCAGCCCGCACACCGCGAACACGCCGAGCGCGGTGGCGGCCGCCTTCAGGCCGCGCCGACCCGGGCCGCCGACCCGCCAGGCCAGCAGCACCGCGGCCGCGGTCACCCCGAACCAGCCGAGGCTCTCCAGGAAGCCGGTCACCGAGTCCACGGAGGACTCGGCCCAGTTGCTCAGGTGCAGCAGGAAGTAGAGGAAGACCGGGCTGGTGTCCCGGTTCTCGACGACCCAGTCGTAGGCGTGGTCGAGGGGCGTGGAGACGTCGACGGTCAGATCGGACGGCCAGCTCCCGCTGCCCCACAGGACGGCGCAGAGCGGAATGAGCACGACCATGGCGACGGCGAACGGCAGGAGCCTGCGGACGAGGCGATGCTGCGTCAGGGAGGGGGCCGCGACGGGCGCGGGCTCCTTGGACAGGTCGGTGGGGACGGGCGGCGGGGCGGGCGTGACGACGGCGCTCATGCGGCACACCCCCGGGTATGCGGGCGGACCGCCGGAAGGCGAAGGCTGCTCGGTATACGCATCAGGCCGCGACCTCCTCGCGGCCGAGGCCCGCGACGACCCGCAGCAGCCCCTCGTGGTCGACGACGCCCAGGCAGCGGCCGTCCTCCACCACACAGGCGGGGGCGCCGCTGCGGGCGACGGTCTCGATGGCGCAGGAGACGACCGTGTCCGGGGCGAGGGCGCCGGGGTGCCGGGGGCCGCCGCAGTCTCCGGCGCGCATGGCCGTGCGCACCGTGATGACCTGCTCGCGCGGTACGTCGCGCACGAAGTCCCGTACGTAGTCGTCGGCCGGGGAGCCGACGATCTCCTCCGGGGTGCCGAGCTGCACGATCCGGCCGTCCCGCATCAGGGCGATCCGGTCGCCCACGCGCAGCGCCTCGCTCAGGTCGTGGGTGATGAAGACCATGGTGCGGCCCTCCTCGCTGTGCAGGCGGATGACCTCCTCCTGCATGTCCCGCCGGATCAGCGGGTCGAGCGCACTGAACGGCTCGTCGAAGAGCAGCACCTCGGGGTCGACGGCGAGCGCCCGCGCCAGTCCGACGCGCTGCTGCTGGCCTCCGGACAGCTGGACCGGCCTGCGCTGCTCCAGCCCTTCGAGCCCGACCTTGGCCACCATCTCCGCGGCCTTCGCGCGCCGTTCGGCCTTGCCCATGCCCTGGATCTCCAGGCCGTACGCGACGTTGTCGAGGACGGAACGGTGCGGCAGCAGTCCGAAGTGCTGGAAGACCATCGAGGCGCGGTGCCTGCGCAGTTCCCGCAGCCGGTTCCTGTCCATGGCGAGCACGTCCTCGCCGTCGATCTCCACCGTGCCCGAGGTCGGCTCGATGAGCCGCGTCAGACAGCGCACCAGGGTGGACTTGCCGGATCCCGACAGGCCCATGACGACGAAGACTTCGCCCTTGCGCACGTCGAAGGAGACATCCCGCACGGCCGCGGTGCACCCCGTGCGGGCACGCAGTTCGGTCTGCGACAGCTCGGTGAGCTCCGGGTCGCCCGGGATGCGGTCGGCCTTCGGTCCGAAGACCTTCCAGAGGTTGCGGACGCCGAAGACGGTCGGCCGCCGCGTCACGTCCGACGACTCGGGTTCCTCGCCGAAACCGGGCTTCGCAGGGGTGCTGGTATCGCTCATCAGGCCTGACTCCTCTCATCGGAAGTCGCGTTCAGCAACTCCGCGCACTTCTCACCGACCATCAGGACCCCGATCATCGGGTTCACCGCAGGCATCGTCGGGAAGACGGACGCGTCGGCGATACGGATCCCTTCGAGGCCGCGGATCTTCAAGTCAGGAGCCACAACGGCCTGTTCATCGCCGGCGGCACCCATGCGGCACGTACCCGCCGGGTGGTACACGGTGTGCGCCACCTTGCGCGCGTACTCGCCGAGTTCCGCGTCACCGGTGACGTCGGGGCCCGGGCACACCTCGCGCTTCAGCCAGTGCGCCAGCGGCTCGGTCTTCGCGATCTCGCGCGCGATCCTGATGCCGTCGACGAGGGTGCGGCCGTCGTGATCGTCCTCGTCCGTGAAGTACCGGAAGTCGAGGGCGGGCTTGACCGCCGGGTCGGCACTGGTCAGGTAGAGGCGGCCGCGGCTCTTCGGCTTGGGGATGTTGGGCGTCATCGAGACGCCGAACTCCGGGCGCTCGTAGCCCAGTCGCTCCGGATTGTCCGTGAACGGGATCTGGTAGAAGTGGAACATCAGGTCGGGGCCCTGGTGCTCCGGATCGCGCTGTACGAACAGCCCCGCGTCACTGTCCATCGCGGAGTTCTCGGGGATCGGCCCGTGCGTCTCCCAGACGATCACCGACTCCGGGTGGTCGAGCAGGTTCTCGCCGACGCCCGGCAGGTCGAGTGCGACGGGGATGCCGAGTTCCTTCAGCTGCTTTTTCGGGCCGATGCCGGAGTGCAGCAGCAGCCGGGGCGAATCGACGGCGCCCGCGCACAGCAGCACCTCCTTCTTCGCCCGTACGAGGATCTCCTCGCCGTCCTTGGTGCGGACGTGCACGCCCTTCGCGCGCGTGCCGTCCAGCTCCAGCCTGTACGCCCAAGTCTCCAGGAAGAGACGGAGGTTGGGCCGGTTGCCCATGACGGGATGCAGATACGCGACCGATGCACTGGAACGCTTGTTGTTCTCCGGGTGGTACGCGAGGTCGAAGAAGCCGACGCCCTCCGTGAACGGCTTCTCGTTGAAGCCCTCCACGCGCGGCACCCCGAGCGCGGACCGGGCGGCGTCGACGAAGTCGCGCGCGATCGCGTTCCGGTCCTTCTCGTCGACCGGGACGATGTTGTTGAGGAGCCGCGCGTAGTACGCCTCCATCGGCACCGCGCCCCAGCCCTCGGCGCCCGCCGCCTCCCACTCGTCCCAGTCGGACGGCAGCGGCTTGAACGCGATGAGCGTGTTGTGGGACGAGCAGCCGCCGAGCACCCGGGCGCGGCTGTGACGGATGTGCGAGTTGCCGCGCGGCTGCTCGGTGGTCGGGTAGTCGTAGTCGAGCTCTCCACCGAGCAGGCCCATCCACCGGCGCAGGGTGAGGATGTCCTCGCGGTCGATGTCGCTGGGGCCGCCCTCGATGACGGCGACGGTGACGTCGGGGTTCTCGGTCAGACGGGAGGCGATGACGGAGCCGGCGGTGCCGCCGCCGACGACAACGTAGTCGTACTCTCGCTCGTTCTCGGTCTCAGGCATTGGGGGGGGGTACTCCTGTGTCGTACAAAGTGCTGCGCGTACGAAGGGCGCAGAGCGGGCCGGGGCGTCCTGGGCTCAGCCCGCGAACCACCGCACCGGCTTCGGCGCGAGGTTCTGGTACACGTGCTTGGTCTCGCGGTACTCGGCGAGACCGGCCGGGCCGAGCTCGCGCCCGACGCCGCTCTTGCCGAAGCCGCCCCACTCCGCCTGCGGGAGGTAGGGGTGGAAGTCGTTGATCCAGACGGTGCCGTGCCGCAGCCGTCCCGCGACGCGCCGGGCGCGCCCCGCGTCGGCGGTCCAGACGGCGCCGGCGAGCCCGTACTCGGTGTCGTTGGCGAGCGCGACGGCCTCGTCCTCGGTGCGGAAGGTCTCGACGGTGAGGACGGGCCCGAAGACCTCCTCGCGTACAACCCTCATCTCCCGGTGGCACCGGTCGAGGACGGTCGGCTCGTAGAAGTACCCGGTGGCGGGCCGTTCGGCGGACGGCTCGGGGCGCTTGCCCCCCGCCCGCAGCACCGAGCCCTCCTCCAGCGCGGAGGCGACGTACGCCTCGGTCTTCTCCCGCTGCTGCTCCGACACGAGCGGGCCGCACTCGACACCGTCCTCGGTGCCGCGCCCGAGCCGGATCCGGCTCGCCCGGCGGGCGAGCTCGGCGACGAAGCGTTCGCGTACGGACTCCTCGACGATGAGCCGGCTGCCCGCGGAGCACACCTGGCCGCTGTGGATGAAGGCGGCGTTGAGGGCCTGGTCGACGGCGGTGTCGAAGCCCTCGTCGGTGGCGCAGGCGTCGGCGAAGACGACGTTGGGGTTCTTGCCGCCGAGTTCGAGTGCGACCTTCTTGACGCTCACGGCGGCGGCCTGCGCGACCTTCGTACCGCTGATCAGGCCGCCGGTGAAGGAGACGAGGTCGACGTCGGGGTGCTCGGCGAGGCGGGCGCCGACGCAGTGCCCGGGTCCGGTGACGATATTGGCGACACCGGCGGGCAACCCGGCCTCGACGAGCAGGCGGATAAGCGCGATCGTCGTCAGCGGGGTGATCTCGCTCGGCTTGACGACGAAGGTGTTGCCGGCGGCGAGTGCGGGGGCGACCTTCCAACTGGCCTGCAGGAGCGGGTAGTTCCAGGGTGTGATCATGGCGCAGACGCCGACGGGCTCGTGCACGACGACGCTGTGGATGTCGTCGGACCCGGCGTCGACGACGCGTCCGCCGCCCTCTGCGACGACCAGATCGGCGAAGTACCGGAAGGCGTCGGCGACGCAGTCGATGTCGACGCGCCCTTCTTCGAGGGTCTTGCCCGCGTCACGGCTCTCCAGGAGCCCGAGCTCCTCACGATCCCTCAGGAGGAGGCCGGCGACGCGGCGCAGGAGGGCGGCGCGCTCGGCGACAGGGGTCCGGGGCCACGGGCCCTCGTCGAAGGCGTGGCGCGCAGCCGAGACGGCCGCGTCCGCGTCCTTCTCGTCACCCTCCGCGACCACGGCGAACGGTTCGGCATCGGCGGGATCGAGGATCTCGCGCGTGGCGCCGGAGGCGGCTTCACGCCACTCCCCGCCCGCGTGGATGGTCTTCTGCGCCTGTATTGCGGCTTGTCCAGCCATGATCGGTACTGCCTTCCGTTCCTGTTCCGCGCCCTTATGCCACGTCGGTGTCACCCTTCAGGGCCGTGGACACTTGCCCCCGAGTCCGGGATGCATGCACAGTCCGTGGCCAGAAGTGCGCTGTGTCACTGAAATGAAGGCCGGAAAGGCCGAAACGTACGCTGAAAAGCGACATGCGCCATGGAGGTGGATCAACGTCCCGCAGTCTGCGGATGTACGGCTCGGGGCGGCCGGGTGGGTCAGGTGGGTCAGGTGGGTCAGGTGGGTCAGGTCAGGATTGCAGGAGCCTCACCCTGACCCGGAAGTGGCCTACAGCCAGGGTTTGTTGGGGGAAAGCCCCGATAGCGGGCAGGGTCGGCCGGACGCGAGCATCGGTGCATGACGACGATACGGATGGCGACGGAGCGACGGGGCACGACGGCCAGGACGGTATTCCTCGCGGGACCGGCCCTGATGGCCGGGTACGGAGTGGTGCGGCTGATCGGGCGGGCCGTCAGTGATTACGGGCCCGGCGGGTGGTGGACGTCGGCGCATCTGCTGTTCCTGGCCGGGGTGCTCGTATTCGTGCCGGTGTTCTTGGGGCTGCGGAGGACCGCCGTGGTGCGCGGCGGCAAGCGGGTCGCCGTCGACGTGGCGGCCTGGGCCGGGCTGCTCGGGGCGGCGGCGGTGGCGGTCCAGGCTGTGATCGACCTGGCGGTCGGCTTCGTCGCGGAGGACAAGCAGGCCATGAGTGACATGTTCGGGAAAGTGCAGGACGTGCCCGGTGTGATGCCGTTGGTCTACACGGTGGTGCCGATGCTGTTCTGGTTCGGGCTGCTGGCCCTCTTCACCCTGCTCGCGTTCTTCCGCCGGGACCTGGTCCGGGCGTGGGCTCCGCCGCTGGTGCTGGCCGGGACCGTACTGATGGCCATGAGCCTGGACCTGCTGCCGGTCGGTGCCTTGTGCATCGGGGTGGCACTGCTGTCGGTGCGGCGCGGGCTGCCCGGGGGCGGGGAGCGGATGCGGCCGTCCGTCATGAGTCATGGGCGGTGAAAAGGGGTGAGTTTACCCACCTCCATCTCACGCCACACGCTCCGACGCCACATTTTGTTCGTCTATGCGGCTGAACTTTTGTTGATCTGTGGTCAGTTGAGGGGTCAAGGGGCCTACTCTTCACCAGGTGAACCAGTTGATGTCCCGCGATTCCGATGCCCAGCTGCCCGGGGACGAGGCGCTGCCCGGCACCCTGCCCGAGCCCTTGCGTGCCGAACTGATCGCCTTCCGGCGCGACTTGCACATGCACCCCGAGCTGGGCAACCAGGAGTTCCGTACCACCGCGGCCATCAAGGCCCGGCTGGAGAAGGCGGGGCTCGAACCCCGGGTGCTCGACACGGGGACCGGGCTGATCTGTGACGTGGGAAGCCGGGCCGGCGACCCGCGGCCCATGCTCGCTCTGCGCGCGGACATCGACGCTCTGCCCATCCCGGACACCAAGGCGGGCGTCCCGTACCGCTCCACCGTCCCCGACCGGGCGCATGCCTGCGGGCACGACATCCACACCACCTCGGTCCTCGGCGCCGGTCTCGTGCTCGCCGAACTCGACCGGCAGGGGCTGCTGCCCCGGCCGGTGCGGCTGATCTTCCAGCCGGCCGAGGAGGTGCTGCCCGGCGGGGCGCCCGACACGATCGCGTCCGGGGCGCTGGAGGGCGTCGGGCGGATCATCGGGGTGCACTGCGACCCGAAGGTGGACGTGGGGCGGATCGGGCTGCGGGTCGGGGCGATCACCTCGGCCTGCGACCGGCTGGAGGTCAGCCTCGACGGCCCCGGCGGGCACACCGCGCGGCCGCATCTGACCACCGACCTGGTCACCGCCGCCGCCAAGGTCGCCACCGAGGTGCCCGCGCTGCTGGCCCGCCGGGTCGACGCACGGGCCGGGCTCGCCGTCACCTGGGGGCGACTGGAGGCCGGGCACGCCTGCAACGTGATCCCGCAGCACGCCGAACTGTCCGGCACCGTGCGCTGCCTGGACCTGGCGGCCTGGCGGGAGGCGCCGGACCTGGTGCACGCGGCGATCGACGAGGTGGCCGGGATGCACCGGGCCAAGACGGTGATCAACTACGTCCGGGGCGTCCCGCCCGTCGTGAACGACGGCGACGTGATCGATCTGCTCGCCCGGGCGATGACCGCCCGCCGCGGATCGTATGCGATCGAGGACACCGAACAGAGTCTCGGCGGCGAGGACTTCTCCTGGTACCTGGAGCACGTCCCCGGAGCCATGGCCCGGCTCGGGGTCCGTACCCCCGGAGACACTGCCCGGCTCGACCTGCATCGCGGTGATTTCGACGCGGACGAGGAGGCGATCACCGTTGCAGTGGAGCTCTTCACCGCCTCCGCGTTGCTCGACGGCAACCATCCGTAACCGGTCAGGCCACCCCCGGTTCGCGACGATCCGATAACGGCTTCCGTACAGGGCTTTATCTGACATCTACGCGCGTTACGATCGCCGCGAAACCAGCGCCGGAAGAGGCGCTTCGGTCAGGTTTGAAGGAGCCTTCCCTTGCGCCGGGTATCCAAGATCACCGCTGCGTGTGCTGTCACTGCAGCTCTCGCGCTCACCGCCACCGCGTGTGGCGAGTCGTCCACCGAGAGCACCAGCTCCGACAAGGGCAAGATGAAGATCGGCATGGCCTACGACGTGGGCGGCCGGGGCGACAACTCGTTCAACGACTCCGCCGCGCGTGGTCTGGACAAGGCCAAGACCGAGTTCGGTGCCGAGACGAAGGAGCTCACCGCCAAGACCGGTGAGACCCCTGCCGACCGTGAGCAGCGCCTTGAGTCGCTCGCCGAGGGCGGCTACAACCCGGTCATCGCGATCGGCTTCGCGTACAAGGACGCGGTCGACAAGATCGCCCCCAAGTACCCGAAGGTCAACTTCGGTCTGGTCGACTCCGTCGCCACCTCCAAGAACGTCGACAGCATCGTCTTCACCGAGGAGCAGGGTTCCTACCTCGCCGGTGTCGCCGCCGCGCTGAAGTCGAAGGACGGCCAGGTCGGCTTCATCGGCGGTGTGGACCTTCCGCTGATCAAGAAGTTCGCCGCGGGCTTCCAGCAGGGTGTCCTGGACACCAAGCCGAAGGCCAAGGTGCAGATCCAGTACCTGTCCACCGGTTCGGACCTGTCTGGCTTCGGCAGCCCCGACAAGGGTGCGGCCGCCGCCAAGGGCATGCTCGACAAGGGCGCGGACGTCATCTTCGCCGCCGCGGGCGGCTCGGGTGCCGGTTCGATCGAGGCCGTCGCGGGCCAGAAGGGCGCCTGGTCCATCGGCGTCGACTCCGACCAGGCCCTCGACCCGTCGCTGTCGAAGTACAAGGACACGATCATGACCTCCGTCGTCAAGAACGTCGACGGCGGCGTCTACGACCTGATCAAGTCCGTCAAGGACGGCAAGGCGCTGACCGGCACGCAGACGTACTCCCTGGCCAAGGGCGGCGTCAGCCTGACCACCACGGGTGACCACCTCAAGGACATCCAGGCCCAGCTCGACGCTGCGAAGAAGAAGATCGTCGACGGCACCATCACGGTCAAGTCCACGACCTGATCCGACCCGTCGATCGGGGCCCGGGCGAGCAGCTTCGGCTGTTCGCGCGGGCCCCGATTCACGTACGGCTTCCCCGCATTCGCCGTAGCCGTACGCACACTGTCCGCCACCTGTCATCAGGTGGCCAACGATTCGGTGGCGCTACGCGCGTAGCGTCTGCCGGGCGCGGTACCTTTTTTCGCCCCACCGCCTCCGTCCCACCGCCTCCGCCCTCCGCTCCTGCCAAGGAGAGTGCGTCATCAACGCGTCCAGCAGTCCTCATGCCGTGGAGCTCCGCGGCATCACCAAGCGGTTCCCCGGAGTCGTGGCCAACCACGACATCGACATCACCGTGCGCCGCGGCACCGTCCACGCTCTCGTCGGTGAGAACGGCGCCGGCAAGTCCACTCTGATGAAGATCCTGTACGGCATGCAGAAGCCGGACGAGGGCACCATCGCGGTGGACGGCGAGCAGGTCTCGTTCCACAACCCCGGCGACGCCATCGACCGCGGTATCGGCATGGTGCACCAGCACTTCATGCTCGCCGACTACCTCACGGTCCTGGAGAACGTCGTCCTCGGCTCCGAGAAGCTGTACGGGATCGGCGACCGGGCCCGCGCCAAGATCAAGGAGATCTCCGACGCCTACGGTCTCGGTGTCCGCCCGGACGCCATGGTCGAGGACCTCGGGGTCGCCGACCGGCAGCGCGTGGAGATCCTCAAGGTCCTCTACCGCGGCGCCCGCACCCTGATCCTCGACGAGCCGACCGCCGTCCTCGTACCGCAGGAGGTCGACGCGCTCTTCGACAACCTGCGCGAGCTCAAGGCCGAGGGCCTGACCGTCATCTTCATCTCGCACAAGCTGGGCGAGGTCCTCTCGGTCGCCGACGAGATCACGGTGATCCGGCGCGGTACGACGGTGGGCACCGCCGACCCGAAGCGCACCACGACCAAGCAGCTCGCCGAGCTGATGGTCGGCAGCGAACTCCCGTCGCCGGAGACCCGCGAGTCGACCGTCACCGACATCCCCATGCTGACTGTCGAAGGGCTGCGGCTGACCGCCACCGACCCGGACGGGGTGGTGCGTTCGGTGCTCGACGGCATCGGCTTCACCATCCACAAGGGCGAGGTCCTCGGTATCGCGGGCGTCGAGGGCAACGGCCAGTCCGAACTGGTCGACGCGATCATGGGCATGCGCCACCTCGACACCGGCGTACTCACCCTGGACGGCGCCGACATCTCCCGCACGCCGACCCGCAGGCGCCGCGAGGACGGCATGGCCGTCATCCCCGAGGACCGCCACCGGCACGGACTGCTGCTGGAGGCCCCGCTCTGGGAGAACCGCATCCTCGGCCATGTCACCGAACGCCCCAACAGCAAGGGCGTGTTCCTCGACCTCAAGGGCGCCCGCGCCGACACCGAGCGGATCGTGCGCGAGTACGACGTCCGCACCCCCGGTATCGAGGTCACCGCGGCCTCCCTCTCCGGCGGCAACCAGCAGAAGCTGATCGTCGGCCGCGAGATGAGCCACGCCCCCAAGCTCCTGATCGCCGCGCACCCCACCCGGGGCGTGGACGTCGGCGCCCAGGCGCAGATCTGGGACCAGATCCGCGAGGCGCGCCGCGAAGGACTGGCGGTGCTGCTGATCTCCGCCGACCTGGACGAGCTGATCGGGCTCTCCGACACCCTGCGCGTCATGTACCGCGGCCGGCTGGTCGCGGACGCCGACCCGGCGACCATCACCCCGGAGGAGCTCGGCTCGGCGATGACGGGCGCGGCCACCGGCCACCTCGAAGCGCCGGACGAGGCACCTGCGCCGGACGAGGCACCTGCGCCGGACGAGGCACCTGCGCCGGACGAGGCACCTGCGCCGGACGAGGCACCTGCGCCTGACGACTCCGGTGCCGAAAGCACCGACACCGACCCCCGGAACGGGGGAGAGGACCGATGAAGAAGATCGACAAGGAGCGGCTGCTCCTGGGGATCGCGGCCCCCGTACTCGCGATCGTGGTCGCCTTCCTGGTGACCGCACTCGTGCTGGCCGCCACCGGCAAGGAGCCGTTCAGCGCCTTCGGCATCATGTTCGACTACGGGATGAAGTCGGACAGCCAGGTCTACATCCTGAACAAGGCGACGACGTACTACCTCGCGGGTCTCGCGGTGGCCGTCGGCTTCCGGATGAACCTCTTCAACATCGGCGTCGACGGCCAGTACCGTCTCGCCGCCTTCTTCGCCGCCGCGGTCGGCGGCGCGCTGACTCTGCCCGGCGCCCTGCAGATCCCGCTGATCATCCTCACCGCGATGATCGTCGGCGCGATGTGGGCCGGTATCGCCGGTGTCCTCAAGGTCACCCGGGGCGTCAGCGAGGTCGTCTCGACGATCATGCTGAACGCCATCGCGACGGCCGTCATCGGCTATCTGCTCCAGCAGGGCCGCCTCGGCCACCTCGACGAGGCCGGCACGAAGATCTCCACCGAGCCGCTCCCGGAGTCCTCGCACTTCTTCGAGTTCCCGACCACCCCGACGCCCGTCTGGGGCTTCATCGTGGTCGCGGTCGTCGCGGGCATCGCCTACTGGTTCGCGCTCTCGCGCACCCGGTTCGGCTTCGACCTGCGCACCGTCGGCCAGTCCGGCTCCGCGGCCGAGGCCAGCGGCGTCAACGTCAAGAAGATGGTCGTCACCTCGATGCTGATCTCCGGTGCCGTGGCCGGACTGGTCGGTATGCCGACGCTCCTCAACGACAGCTTCGAGTACAGCGGCGACTTCCCGGTCGGCATCGGCTTCACCGGTATCGCCATCGCCCTCCTCGGTCGCAACCACCCCATCGGCATCGCGCTCGGCGCACTGCTCTGGGGCTTCCTGGAGCGCGGCACCGGCAAGCTCGAATTCGAGGGGTACGACAAGGAGATCGTCGGCGTGATCCAGGGCGTCATCGTCCTGTGCGTCGTCATCGCCTACGAAGTCGTCCGCCGCTACGGACTCAAGCGCCAGCAGAGCAAGGTCGGCGCGGAACTCGCCGCACAGGCCGCCCGTAACTCCGACCAGCAGGAGGTGTCGGCGTGACCGTCACGGCGACTTCCACCCCGCCCCCCGCGGCCCCCAAGGTCTCCGGCGGCAAGGGCGGCCGCACCCGCCTCTCCTTCCCCGTCGTACTGCTGATCGTCGCGGGCGTGCTGCTCGCGCTGTCCGCCGTACGCGCCATCACCGGCGCCGCGGACGTCACATCGGCGGGACAGATCAGCGCGGCACTCGCGATGGCCGTGCCGATCGGGCTCGCCGGACTCGGCGGCCTCTGGGCCGAGCGGGCCGGTGTGGTCAACATCGGCCTCGAAGGCATGATGATCCTGGGCACGTTCTTCGGCGCCTGGGCCGGCTGGCAGACCAACCCGTGGCTCGGCGTAGTGGCCGGGATCGTCGGCGGCATGCTCGGCGGACTGCTGCACGCCGTCGCGACCGTCACCTTCGGCGTCGACCACATCATCTCCGGTATCGCCATCAACATCCTGGCGCTCGGCTTCACCACCTACTTCGCCAAGCTCTGGTTCAACTCGGGCGAGGCGGCGGCCAAGGGCGGCAGCCCCAAGCAGTCCCCGCCGGCCGACGACATCACCTCGGTGACGATCCCGGGCCTCTCCGACTGGCTGCACTCCATCGAGAAGCACCACTGGTTCTTCGTCTCCGACCTGGCCGGTGTCATCGGCGGCCTGGTCACCAATGTGTCGCTGCTGACGATTGTGGCCGTGGTCCTCTTCGTCCTCACGTTCTTCGTGCTCTGGAAGACCTCGTTCGGGCTGCGGCTGCGCTCCTGCGGCGAGAACCCGGTAGCCGCCGAGTCGCTCGGTGTGAACGTCTACCGCTACAAGTACATCGCGGTGATCGTCTCCGGTGGCATGGCCGGCCTCGGCGGTGCCTTCCTCTCGCTCGTCACCTCGCACATCTACAACGAGGGCCAGACCGGCGGCCGCGGATACATCGGTCTCGCCGCGATGATCTTCGGCAACTGGCGGCCCGGCGGGCTCGCCATGGGCGCCGGCCTGTTCGGCTTCGCCGACGCGCTCCAGCTGCGCAACGGCGGTGAGTCCGTCCACGCGCTGCTCCTGCTGCTCGTGGTCGTGCTGGCCGTGCTCGCGGCCTGGAAGCTCTACCGCAAGAGCTTCGTCCAGGGTGTGGTCAGCGCGGTCATCGCCGCCGCGGTGCTGGTCTGGTACCTCGCCACGGACACGGTGCCCACCGAGTTCGTGAGCGCCACCCCGTACATCGTCACGCTGCTCGTCCTCTCGCTCTCCGCCCAGCGGCTGCGGATGCCGAAGGCGGACGGCATGCGCTACCGGAAGGGCCAGGGCAAGTGACGGCCGCCGCGGAGGTCGACTGGGCGGCGCTGCGGAGCGCCGCGCGGTCCGTCATGACACGTGCGTACGTTCCCTACTCGCACTATCCGGTCGGCGCCGCGGCACGCGTCGACGACGGCCGTACGGTGTCCGGCTGCAACGTCGAGAACGCCTCGTACGGCCTCGGGCTGTGCGCCGAGTGCGGCCTGGTCTCCCAGCTGCAGGCCACCGGTGGCGGGCGGCTGACCCACTTCACCTGCGTGGACGGGACGGGCGAGATCCTGGTGCCGTGCGGCAGGTGCAGGCAGCTGCTGTACGAGTTCGGCGGGCCGGAGCTGATCCTTGAGACGCCGGACGGCCTGCGCACGCTCGACGAGATGCTGCCGCAGGCGTTCGGACCGGACCACCTGAAGTAGAACTGCTGTGGCCCTCCCGTCCGTCGGGAGGGCCACACCCGCCTCAACCCTCTATGCGCGTAGAGTCATTCAGGACTCTTGCGTACGTACCGGCCGGAAGGACTCCCAGGACATGGACGCCATCTCCGTCATCCGCACCAAGCGGGACCGAGGCGAGCTGACCCCCGAGCAGATCGACTGGGTCATCGACGCGTACACCCGCGGCGAGGTCGCCGACGAGCAGATGTCCGCGCTGGCCATGGCGATCCTGCTGAACGGTATGAACCGTACGGAGATCGCCCGCTGGACCGCCGCCATGATCGCCTCCGGCGAGCGGATGAACTTCGACTCGCTCTCCCGCCCCACCACCGACAAGCACTCCACCGGCGGAGTCGGCGACAAGATCACCCTGCCGCTCGCCCCGCTGGTCGCCGCCTGCGGTGCCGCCGTGCCGCAGCTCAGCGGCCGGGGCCTCGGCCACACCGGCGGCACGCTCGACAAGCTGGAGTCCATCCCCGGCTGGCGCGCCCACCTCTCGAACGAGGAGATGCTGAGCGTCCTGGACACCACCGGCGCGGTGATCTGCGCCGCCGGTGACGGGCTCGCCCCCGCCGACAAGAAGCTGTACGCGCTCCGCGACGTCACCGGCACCGTCGAGGCCATCCCGCTGATCGCCAGCTCGATCATGTCCAAGAAGATCGCCGAGGGCACCGGTGCGCTCGTCCTGGACGTCAAGGTCGGCTCGGGCGCCTTCATGAAGACCATCGAGGACGCCCGCGAACTGGCCTCCACCATGGTCGCGCTGGGCACCGACAGCGGAGTGCGTACGGTCGCGCTGCTCACCGACATGGCCACCCCGCTCGGCCTGACCGCGGGCAACGCCCTGGAGGTGCGCGAGTCGGTCGAGGTGCTGGCCGGCGGCGGCCCGAAGGACGTCATCGACCTCACCCTGGCCCTCGCCCGCGAGATGCTGGACGCGGCCGGGCTCAAGGACGCCGACCCGGAGAAGGCCCTCGCCGACGGCTCCGCGATGGACGTGTGGCGCCGGATGATCTCCGCCCAGGGCGGCGACCCGGACGCCACGCTTCCGGTCGCCCGCGAGCAGCATGTCGTGACGGCCCCGTCGACCGGCGTGCTGACCCGCCTGGACGCCTACGACGTCGGCGTCGCCGCCTGGCGCCTCGGCGCGGGCCGGGCCCGCAAGGAGGACCCGGTGCAGGCGGGCGCGGGCGTCGAACTGCACGCCAAGCCCGGCGACACGGTCACGGCCGGACAGCCCCTGCTGACGCTGCACACCGACACCCCCGAGAAGTTCGAGTACGCGCTGAAGGCCCTGCCCGGCTCGTTCGACATCGCCCCGGCCGGTACGGCGTTCACCGCCACCCCCGTGGTGCGGGAACGTATCGCCTGACCTGCGGCTTACTCGTACGGGTGAACGGGACCGGTGGACTGCCGCCGGTCCCGTTCGGCATGCTGGACTCGGTGACGCACCGATAGAGGAGACCGCCATGAGCGCACTCACCGTCGATCCCGTGCCGGGCAACGGCCAGGGATGGGACGACCTCGTCCGGATCTGGGAGGAGACGGACGCACCCGAGGGCTGCAAGGTGGAGATCATCGAGGGGATCGTCACCGTGTCGCCACCACCGTCCAAGGACCACAATCTCACTGCGGCGCTGCTGCAGCGCAGGCTCTACTCCGTGATCCCGGAGGACTGGGAGATCTTTCAGACCCTCGGCGTCGCCGTGCCGGGCCGGGCCGGGCTCTACATCCCCGATCTCGTCGTCGTGCCGCGTGCCGTGGCGACCGGGCCGGGCAACCGCGTGCCGGCGGAAGAGGCCCGGCTCGTCGTCGAGATCACCTCGCAGGCCAACGCCAACCACGACCGCATCGGCAAGGCGCACGGATACGCGAAGGCCGGTGTCGAACTCTTCCTGCTCCTCGATCCCTGGCACTCCGGCCGTCCCACCGCCACCTTGTACGGGGAACCCGTCGAGGGCACATACCGGGTGCTGGACGCGGTCGAGTACGGGGAGAAGCTGACGCTTCCCGAGCCGTTCGCGCTGGACCTGGACACCGGGGTCTTTCCGGTCAGTTGAGAAGCAATGCCGCGCCGGTCTCGTCGGTGTGCGAGCGGCCCGCCGGGACGGAGAGATCCGTCCGGGCGGGCCGTCGTCATGCGGTCGCGGTCGAGGTGCCTACTTGCCGAAGTACGCGTTGTAGATCGACACCGACGACTTGTTGCCCTGCTTGTCCGTGACATCGGCCCGGTACGAGAGGGACCTGCCCTTGGCCGGGTTCTTCACGGAGAGCTTGCCCGACTTGACCGTGGACTTCTTCCAGGTCTTGCCGGCGTCGTAACTGACGTACACCGTCAGCGACTTGAGGTTCTTGCCGACGGCAGCACCCTGTACCGTCACCGGCACGGAAGCGGTCCTGCCCGCCGTGACCTTGCCGTCCAGCGTCACATTGGGCGTGAAGCGGACGGTGGAGGCCGGCAGCAGGGTCGGGCCGGCGGTCTTCCTGGACCGGAAGGTCCAGCTCGCGTCGATCCGGGTGGAGACGGCCGAGAGCTTGGAGCTGCGCTGCACCGAGGTCGTCAGCCTGTAGTCGGCGGCACCGGACGGCACGGCGATGGGGGTGGCGCCCTCCAGCGGGTCCTCGTTCCGGGTGACCTTGGTGCCATTGCGGTACAGGACGGTCTTGACCGAACTGTACGTGGAGTAACCGATGTTGCCGCGGCCGTCGGCCGCCAGCGGCAGCGACCCGATGATGTTGTCGCCGTCGCGGAAGATCCCGTAGCCGGAACCGAGCGCGGGGCCGAACACCGCGGTGTTGACCTTCTTCGTGTAGGTCTTGCCCGCCTTGAGGGTCTCGGGGTCACCGAGGGAGTACTGCGCCTCGGTCACCGGGTAGCCGTCCTCGTCGACTCCGCCGTCCTGACTGAAGTCGAAGTTCCACTGCACCTTGTCGGCGGTGGAGACATAGGCGGTGCTGGTTCCGGGGATCTTCTGACCGGACCAGGACGTCCAGCCGGTGAACGAACCGGGAAGCGAGCCCCATGCCGCGATCCCGCCGGTCTTGCCCTTGACGGACGCGCCGAGCGCGGTCCGGACCTTGGCCATCTGGCCGGTGGTGAACTTCCGGCTGTAACCGGTCGCCGCCTGGGTCACCGGACCGCCGACCGCGACGTCGTACCGGGTCGAGGCTCCCTTGGTCCAGCTGCCGATCCAGTGCTGGGCGAGCGAGCCGTCGGTCACCTTCGGGCCGACATGCGCGGTGCGGAAGCCCTGGTACGAGTCGAGGTACCAGCCGTAGCTGTAGCCGCCGTCCTTGCCGTCGAACTGGAGGTCGGGCGCGGCCAGCCGGGCCTGCGTACCGGTGGCGGGCAGGGTGAAGTTCACCGGCTTCGCCTTGCGCGCGTCGAGCGTCACGGTCAGGTTCTTGGTGGCGTTCAGATTCGGCTGGGTGAGCCAGTCGATGCGCTTGGCGCCATTCTCCGGGTCGACATAGACGGCCGAGTTCAGCGCGTAACCGCCCTTGGGAACGCGGACCTTTGCCGTTCCGTCGGTGCCCGTCGGGGCCAGCCACACGCCGCTCGCCGTGCCGGAGAGGCCGTAGAGGTCGGACCCGTAGAACTTGGCCGGCTTGCCGTCACGTCCGATCCGTCTTGACCGTGAGGTCGTACGACTCGATCTCGCGCTCGACCGCGGCCGCGGTGCGGACGGTCTGGCCGCTGCCGGTCCCGACGACGTACGCGGAGTAGGAGCCGTCGGCCGTGCCGCCGAGCTTGGTGTTCACCGTCAGCGGTACGTCGGCGGTGCCGCCCGCGGGGACGGTCACCTTGTCGGCGCCGAGGGTGAAGAAGCCGGCCGGGGCGGGCTTGCCCTTCGGGCCGGTGGCCGTGACCGCGAGGCCGAGGGTGACGTCCGTCGTACCGAGGTTGCGGTATGTCAGCTTCTTGCTGACCGGGGTGTCATCGGTGTGCGGCCACTGCTGCACCCCGAAGCTCACCGAGACCGGGTCCGCGACGACGGTCTGGGCGATCGCCCGGTCGACGGCGATCCGGCCCGAGCCCTGCTCGAACGGTGTGTACGCGCCCGGCTTCGTCGAGGCCGTGAGCGCGCCCTTGAGCTCGGCGTACTTCCACTCCGGGTGCTCCTGCTTGAGGAGCGCCGCGGCGCCCGCGACGTGCGGGGTCGCCATCGACGTACCGGAGATCGTCAGATAGCCCGGCGGGTTCTGCCCGACCTCCTGTTCGATGGCTGAGCCGGGTGCGGCCGCCGCCGTGATGTCCACGCCGGGGGCGGTGACATCGGGCTTGATCGCGCCGTCGCCGATGCGCGGGCCGCGGCTGGAGAAGTCGGCCAGCTTGTCGTTGTCGTCGACCGCGCCGACGGTCAGTGCGGCGTCCGCGCTGCCCGGGGAACCGATTGTGCCGGCGCCGCTGCCCTCGTTGCCCGCCGCGATGGCGAACAGGACGCCCTTGTTGGCCGACAGCTTGTCGACCGCCGCTTCGAGCGGGTCGATCTCGGGGGTGTCGCCGCCGCCGAGGCTCAGGTTGATGATGTCGGCGCCCTGCGCGACCGCCCACTCCATGCCGGCCAGGATGCCGGAGTCGTCGCCGAAGCCGTCGTCGTCGAGCACCTTGCCCTCGATCAGCTTGGCGTCCGGGGCGACACCCTTGAACTTGCCGCCCGACTTGGCGCCCGTACCGGCCGCGATCGAGGACACATGCGTACCGTGCCCGACCCGGTCCTGGGTGTCGGGCGAGGCGCTGAAGTTCTTCGTCTCCAGGATCTGGCCCTGGAGGTCCGGGTGGGTGGCGTCCACGCCGGTGTCCAGGACGGCGATCTTGACGCCCTTTCCGGTGTAACCGGCCTTCCAGGCGGTCGGCGCGCCGATCTGCGGCACGCTCTTGTCGAGACTCGCCTTGCGTACGCCGTCCAGCCAGACCCGGTCGATCCCGGCGGCTGTGGTGCGCTGGGCGCCGTGCGCGGGCTTGCTGGTGAGTGCCTGCCAGACGTCCTGGGCGTCGCGTTCCGGCGTGGTCACCGACTCGGCGTTCAGCGATTTCAGGGTCCGGCCGACCCGGGTGGAGCCCGCGTCGCGGACCTCCGCCTTCGCGGCCGCCGCCCGGTCGCCCCGGTAGGCGACGATCAGCTTCAGGCCCGTCTTCTGTGCCCGGCGGTTCTCCGCACGGTTCAGCTCGGTGACGTCGAACAGCCGGCGGTCCAGCTTCCCGGAGCTGATCAGCCGGTGTGCGTCGGCCGGGACGAGCAGGGTGTGCCCGTCGCGTATCTGCCGCTGCACGGGTATGTGTTCGCGCCCCTTGGCGGGCCGGAAGTTCAGGACCCGGCCTTTGGCGTCCACCGAGACGCGGTCGCCGGTGATGAGTGTCAGCTGGTGCCGGTCCACGGGCTTGGCGCCCGCCGCTCCGGCTACGTCGGGCTGTGCCATGGCCGGGGTGGTCATCCCGGCTGCGAGCGCCACGGCGGCCGCCGTGGCGATGGTCGATACACACGCGTTTGTCACGTGTCTGCGCAACTCTCCCCCCTGGAAAGTCAGGCGGCCCCCGAGGGGCCACTGGTCAGTCGGCCCCGATGGGACGCCGGTGCCGACCGGTTCACGTACCTAGAGGGGGAATTGATCGAGAGGGTTCACAGGAACCGCACAGGCGACGGGAGGTGACGGAAGTTCACCGGTTGCCGGGCGGACCGGTGGGGTGGCTGAGGGGCGGCCCCGAGGTGGGTGGGAGCAGCTGCCGAGCAGGTACGGGGGCATGCGCCGGGCCGGGGCGCCGGGAAAGTGCGGGAGCGGGCAGCGATGAGTTTCGGCCGCCGGGCCGGTCTCCCTGATGTGGAAGCCATGACCCCGATCGTTCTCGTCGTCACCGGCCGCGTCACGCGGGCAGCGGTGCCGGGACTCTGCGCCGAGCTGGAGTCGCTGCTGTACGACCCCGAGGGCGCCGTCCGCGACCCGGACGCCGGGGTGGACTGCGACGTGGGCGGGGTCGTACAGGCGGATCTGGCCCTGGTCGAGGCGATAGCGAGGCTGGGGCTCGTCGCACGCCGCGCGGGCGGCAGACGGCTGCGGCTGCGCAATGTGCCACCCGAGCTGCAGAGCCTGCTCGACCTGGTGGGGTTGGCCGATGTGGTGGATGTGGGGGGCGGGGCCGTGGGGAACGAGGCCTGAAGGGGCGGCGCTTCAGGGAGCGCGCGCCGCCCGTCCGCCTGCCGCGCCCGACGTTCAGTCCCCGCCCGGGCCAGCCCGACTCCTCCCCTCGAACCGTGCGCAGAGCCTTACTGAGAGTTTGACCACGCCGCTGTCCGGGACCGCAGTCGCTGTGGGGAACGGCGACACCGCCGGGGACACGTTCGACGCGCGACCGTCACCGCCGCAGCCATTCTCCGGCTGCGGACCCGGTCCGCCGCCGGAGGCGGAATTCGGAGTCCAGGCGGCCCCGGGCGTGGCCCCGTCGGTGGCGGAGGGCTCACCCAGCCACTGGGTCAGCCCCCAGCCACCGGCCGCCAGCACCACCCAGCCCGTCACCAGCCCGTTCCGTAGCCCGCGCCTCATGCCGCGTCGGCGTCGAGATGATCCGGCAGACCGAACAGCGGGAACCAGCGGGGTGTGTCCAGGAAGCAGTGCATCCCGGTGATGGAGCCCTCCGAGATGTCGATGACCTGCACCGCCCACGGCACGAACCCCGGCCCGTCCGGATTCGGCTTGTAATGCGCGAACGCCGGGGTGCCGTTCGCCGCCGTCGCCACCAGCCGTGAGCCTTCGCAGCTCGCGCCGATGGTGCGCATGAAGCCGGTGATGTCGTCGTGCCCCTGGAGCCAGAGGTCGAACGGCGGCATGGTCATCACGGCGTCCTCATGGAGCAGCGCGGTCAGCGCCGCCATGTCGTACCCCTCGAAGGCCGCGACGTACCGAACGAGGAGCTTGCGCTGCTCCTCGTCGAGCGGATTCGCGGTGTCGGCGGTCAGCCCCTCGTGTTCCGCGAGGGTCGCGCGCGCCCGCTGGAGGGCGCTGTTGACCGAGGCGACCGAGGTGTCGAGCAGCTCGGCGACCTCGCTCGCCTTCCAGGCCAGCACCTCGCGCAGGATCAGCACGGCCCGCTGCTTGGGCGGCAGATGCTGCAACGCGGCCATGAACGCCAGCCGCACCGACTCCCGAGCCACCGCGGCCTCCGCCGGGTCGGCCACCGACGGCAGGATCCGCCCGTCCGGCATCGGCTCCAGCCAGGTGTTCTCCGCCAGCGGGTTGAGCGCCGCCCGGGCGAGCGGTGTCGGGCCCGTCAGATCGACCGGACGGGCCCGCTTGTTGCCCGCGTTCAGCATGTCCAGACAGACGTTGGTGGCGATGCGGTACAACCAGGACCGCAGGGAGGAACGCCCCTCGAACTTCTCGAAGTTGCGCCAGGCACGCACCAGCGTGTCCTGTACCGCGTCCTCCGCCTCGAAGGCCGAGCCGAGCATCCGGTAGCAGTAGCCGGTCAGCTCGACCCGGTGTCCCTCCAGACGGCTGTCGATGTCCGCCGTCGCTGTCAGATCACTCATCGCTCCACCCCTGTTGCGCTGTGACGCCGCTCACTTCAGCACTTCGGAAGCTACAGCAGGCCACTGACAACGGGGGTGGGAAGTGCCGAAGCGGCACACGTTCCGGTCATGGTTCCGGTCACGTACCGGGCTTGCGCCCGTACACGTACACGTCGTCGCCGTTCTTCAGCAGATTCCAGTACGACTTCGCGTCGGCACTGCGCATGTTGACGCAGCCGTGCGACCCCGGCGGGTTCCACATCTTCAGGCCCACCGAGTGGAACGCCTGACCGCCGTCGAAGAACTGGGAGTACGGCATCGACACGTGGTAGATCGTCGAATAGTGATTGATGTGCCGCATGTAGATCTTCTTGGACCCGGTGCGGGTCTCGTACCCGTTGCGACCGCTGCGGATCGGCACCGGACCGTACCTCAGCTTGCTGCCGTCCTGGATCCAGCTCAGCTGCCGGGTCAGGTCCACACACGCGATGCGCCCCTTGTTGGTGGGGCACTTCTTGGCCTTGTTCGGGTTCTTGCCGGCCGCTTTCTGGGCCGTGAGCGTCTTCATGGTGCGCCAGGTGACCGGCCCCGCGTACCCGATGTCCGGAGTGATCCCGTAGGTGCGCTGGAACGACCGGATCGCCGTGCAGTCGGCGGCCGACTGCTTGCCGTCGGCCGTCCGGTGCAGATACTTCTCGACCTGCTTCTGGTACGGCCCGGTGGACGTCGTGCAGGACGCCGCCTGCGCGGATCCGCCGGTGCTCAGGACCAGGGCGGGCGCCGCCATCAGACCGGCGACGGACAGCGCGAGTGCGCGCCGCGTCCGGACCCCCCGTATGTTTCCTGCGACTCTCATGTACGCCAACTCCCCTTCGCGCGCAGTGAGGTGATTCCGCCTGCTAGACGCGCGTCGGGGAGTGGATGGTTGTGCGCCGTATGTCTCAGTTCTGTACGGACGCCGCCGGTACGAACCGGCGCCGCTCGGTGCGTGCGGCCCGCGTGCCGTACAGCGTGATCGAGACGACGCCGAGGACCGCGAGCAGCCCCAGCGATACGGTCCCGGCCCAGCCGCCGCTGTGGAAGGCGACCGCGCCGAGCGTGCCGCCCGCGCTCGAGCCCAGGTAGTACGCGGACTGGTAGAGCGCCGACGCCTGGGCCCGGCCCTTCGTCGCCGTACGGCTCACGGACGAGGAGGCGACCGCGTGCCCGGCGAAGAAACCTGCCGTGATCAGGACCAGGCCGAGGAGTACGGCGGCCAGCCGGTCGGCGAGCGAGAGCAGCAGACCGGCGGCGGTGGCGGAGACGGCCAAATACAGCGCGCCCCGTCGGCCGAGCCGGGCGACCAGCGTGCCCGCCGTCGCCGACGACACCGTACCGACGAGGTAGACGAGGAAGATCGAGCCGACGACCCCCTGCGGCAGGTTGAACGGCGCCTCGACCAGCCGGTAGCCGATCACCGTGTAGACCGCGCCGAACACCGTCATGAACAGCCCGCCGATCGCGTACAGCCGGAGCAGCAGCGGATCGGCGAGGTGCCCGCCGACCGTCTTGGCGAGAGCCTTCGGGTTCAGCGAACCGGGGGTGAAGTTCCGGGCCCTGGGGATCATGAAGTGGAAGACGACCGCGCAGGCCAGGGCCAGCAGCCCGACCGCGCCGAGCGCCGCCCGCCAGCCCCACAGCTGGGCGACCCAGCCGGTGAGGACACGGCCGCTCATCCCGCCGATGCTGTTGCCCGCCACGAACAGTCCGATCGCGGCGACCAGCGCCTTCGGCCGTACCTCCTCCGCCAGATACGCCATCGCGGCGGCGGGCAGTCCGGCCAGTGCCGCGCCCTGGACGGCGCGCAGCGCGATCAGCCAGCCCAGCGAGGGCGCGAACGGCACGAGCAGCCCGACCAGTACGGCGACCGTCAGCGAAGCGGTCATCATCTGCCGCCGTCCGAACCGCTCGGAGAGCGCGCTCATCGGCAGCACACACAGTGCCAGTGCGCCCGTCGCGGCGGAGACCGTCCAGCTGGCCTGTCCGGCCGTGGCGCCGAGGGAGGCGGAGACGGCGGGCAGCAGGGCCTGGGTGGAGTAGAGGAGCGTGAAGGTCGCGACACCGGCGGCGAAGAGCGCGAAGCTCATCCGGCGGTAGCCGGGGCGGCCGGGTTCGAGACGGTCCGGCGCGGCGGGGCCGGCGGTGGCGACAGCGGCGGCGACGGGGGACGGCTGGGGCGAGGCGGCCACGGTGAGGGTGGACGCCCCGGTACTGGCAGGAGGCATGGCTCAAAAGTAGGACGCCCGGTTTCATGCGTCCAATGCATGAAACCGTCATAATCGTTCCCATGGTGCATGAACGCAGGTCACAGCCTCGACTGTCACCCAGTAGTTACGAAGAAGACATTCGCGCCGTCCTCGCGCCGCGGCTGGCCCACTTCGAGGCGGTGGCCCGCCACGAGCACGTCACCCGCGCCGCGCATGAGCTCGGCGTCCCGCAGTCGACGCTCTCGCGGGCGATGGTCAGGCTCGAACAGGACCTGGGAGTCGCCCTGTTCGCCCGCAAGGGCCGCACCGTCTCCCTCACCCCCGCGGGCCGCACCTTCCTGGACTCCGCCGAGCGGGCCCTGGCCGAGGTCGAGAAGGCCGCAGACTCGGTACGGGCCGACGCCGACCCGGCGACCGGCAAGGTCGCCTTCGGCTTTCTGCACACCATGGGCTCCGAGACCGTGCCCGCCCTGCTCCGCGCCTTCCGCGCCGACCACCCCCGGGTCCGCTTCCAGCTCGTGCAGAACTACGGCGATGCGATGATCGAACGCCTCCGGGCCGGCGGCCTCGACCTCTGCCTCACCTCACCCGTCCCGGACGCCCCCGATCTGGTCTCCCACCGCCTCGACGAACAGCGGCTGCGCCTCGTCGTCCCCGAGGACCACCGCCTCGCCTCGCGCCGCCGCATCCGCCTGGCGGAGGCCGCCGACGAAAAGTTCGTCACCCTCGAACCCGGGTACGGCCTGCGGCGGATCACCGACGACCTGTGCGCGGAGGCGGGCTTCGCGCCACGGCTCGCCTTCGAGGGCGAGGAGGCGGAGACCCTGCGCGGCCTGGTCGCGGCCGGCCTCGGCGTGGCCCTGCTGCCGCCGCCCGCTGTGGCCCGCCCCGGCGTCGTCGAACTCACCGTCACGGCCCCGCGGGCGGCCCGCGAGATCGGCGTCGCCTGGCTGGACGGCCACCCCGACACCCCGCCGGTGGCCGCCTTCAAACGCTTCCTGCTGTCGCGCAGGGGACGCCTGCTGCCGGACTGAGCCGGGCCCTCGCCGTTGTGCGCAGGAACACGGGACGAACCGCCGGCAGCGCAGGCTTGCCGGCACTCGGCGCGGCCGACTGCACAGCAGCTGCCGCGACCGCAAGAGCTGTCGGGTGCAGCGCAGATGTCACTGGGGCGCAGAGCTGTTGTCAGTGGCTGCCCGAGCCGCACCGGTGTCGCAGAGGCCCAGATCGTCGGCTTCTGGGCGGGCGGCCGCCAGAGGCGCGACCTGCGGGGCCGGGAGCGCCCGTCCCAGGCGGGCGAGCGGGGACAGGGCGATCAGTACCGGGGACAGCATCATGCCGGCGGCCGTCACCAGGAGGCTGGTGCGCAGCTCCCACTCCTGCGCGAGGGCGCCGCCGAGCAGCGAGCCGAGCGGGGTCAGTCCCATGCCGGCAAACGTGATGGTCGCGGCCGCGCGGCCCTGCATCCCGTCCGGGGTGACGGCCTGCCGGACGGCCATGACCGTGACGTTGACCAGCTGGCCGAAGGTCCCGAATACGAAGTTGACCGCCACGAGGGCAGGGATCGTCACCGCAGAAGGGCCGTGCAGCGCGGGCACACAGAGCATCACGCCGTCGCCGAGCGCCGCCGCGGACACGAGCACCGCGCCGTAACCGAACCGGTTCGGGAGGCGGGCGGCGAGCAGCGAGCCCAGGAGCGCGCCCGGTCCCGTCGCCGCGAGCGCCAGTCCGACGGCGGTGCCCGTCAAATGGAGTTCCCGTGTCAGGAAGAGCAGATAGACGGTCATCATGGCCGCGAAGGAGAACTGGAAGGCGGCCGAGGCGAGGCCCACGGCCCGCAGCGAGGCATTGCCGACGACGAAGCGGAGGCCCTCATGGATCCGCCGCCAGACCCGAGGGGGACGTTCCGAGCGCTCCGGGATCGATTCGTGGCGGCGGATCCGCCGGATCGACAGAAACGACAGCGCGAAGAACAGCGCGCTGGAGGCGGCAGCGACCGGCGCCGACAGCAGGGACACCAGCGCGCCGCCGAGGGCAGGGCCGCCGATCTGGGCCGCGGACCGGCTGCCCTCGAGCGCGCTGTTGCCCCGCACCAGCTGATCGCGTTTCACCAGTCGTACGAGAGATGCCTGGTAGGCCACGTCGAAGAACACGGACAGGGCCCCGACGGCGAAGGCGACCACGAGCAGCGCCGGCAGGCCGAGCGCGCCGAGGAGGCCGGCCACGGCGGCTCCGCCCAGCGCCAGAGCCCGGCCGAGGTCCGCCAGCACCATCACTGTGCGCGTCCGCCACCTGTCCACCCACGCGCCGGCAAAGAGCGAAAGCAGCAGGATCGGCGCCTGCCCCACCGCGCGGAGGGCGCCCAGCCAGCCGGCGCCGGCGTCGAGCGTCAGAACGGCGATCAGCGGCAGGACCACCAGGCCGGCGTGCTCACCGAGCTGGGAGACCGTCTGGCCCAACCAGAGACTGCGGAAGTCGCTGTCCCGGCACAGACCGGGCGGCACAAGTCGATGAGAATCGGACACAGCGGAAGCGGACGGCACAGGAATCCCTCGGGTTGCCGAAGACGAGACCCGCCACCCGGCGCACGACAGGCGCACCGACGGTTCAGGCGGGGGAAGGCTCGCTGTGCCACGCATCAAGGGCAGCACGCGATGACAGGCCGATCACAGCCTGCAACGTCAACGCGCGCTCGGACGACCGGGCATGTCTCAGCTCCTCGTGGGTCACTCGCTGCACCCGAACACTAGCCCTCGGCGGCCCGACATGACAGGCGATTGAGGGCCGGGACAGATGGCCAGGTCCCACCCTGCCGCCGCACCTCTGCCCGGCGTGGGCCGCTACAACCCGCAGGCGCTCCGCGTAGGTGGAGGGCCATGGAGGGCATGCCGTCGGCGGTGCCGCCTGCGCCGCCGACGGTCTTGCCGCGTGCGGAGTAGCCATTTGGCCGCACGTTACGGTGCGCCGCCGCCCAGGCCTGTAAGTAGCTTGAGCGAAGGACGAATTTCTCATTTCGGCTGTCATGCGGCCCCGAACAGGGCCCGGTGGCGGGGGTTCGCCGGTTGTCGTGGCGCTGCCCGGACCGGCAGCCGATGTGTCCGACGCCGAAGGAATCGAAAGGGCCCGCGCGATGCCGTTCATCACCACCAAAGACGGAACCGAGATCTTCTACAAGGACTGGGGGACCGGTCAGCCGGTCGTGTTCAGCCACGGCTGGCCGCTGAACGCCGACGCCTGGGATCCTCAGGCCCGACTCGTGGCGGATCACGGGTTCCGCGCGATCGCCCACGACCGCCGCGGGCACGGACGTTCCGGACAGCCCTGGAACGGCAACGACCTGGACACCTACGCCGACGATCTGGCGCAGCTGATCGAGACGCTGGACCTGCGGGACGTGATTCTGGTCGGCCACTCGACCGGGGGCGGCGAGGTGACCCGCTACATCGGCCGTCACGGTACCGACCGCGTTGCCAAGGCCGTCCTCCTGGGCGCGATCCCGCCGCTCATGCTGAAGACGGACGCGAACCCGGAAGGGCTCCCTGTCGAGGTCTTCGATGAAATCCGGGCCGGCGTCGCCGCCGACCGGTCGCAGTTCTACCGGGACCTCAGCCAGAACTTCTACGGTGCCAACCGCCCGGGCTCGAAGGTCTCCCAGGGCACACGTGACTCGTTCTGGATGTGGTCCATGCAGGTAGGGATCAAGGGCGCCTATGACTGCATCAAGGCGTTCTCCGAGAGCGACCTGACCGAGGACCTGGGCCGTTTCGACATCCCCACCCTGATCGCGCACGGCGACGACGACCAGATCGTGCCCTTCGTCGCATCGGCCGCCAAGTCGTCCGAGCTCGTCAAGGACGCCACCTTCAAGGTCTACCCGGGAGCCCCGCACGGCCTTGCCGAGGTCGCCCCGTACAACGAGGTCTTCAACGCCGACCTGCTCGCCTTCATCAGCAGCTGATCGGCCAGGACGGATCCGACCCGCGGTACCGGGCCGGCAGTTGAGGAAATCGGCCCCGGCGACGGGCCCACCCGGACAGCGGCGGCATCCCGCCGCCCCCGCCCTCAGTCCCGCAGCGACCTCCCGAACCCCGCGGCCAGTGGCATGCGCAGCCCCAGTGGTGGCGGTGCCGCCAGGGCGTCGGCGACCGGGCGTGCGTATGCGCGGCCGAAGAGTGAGCCGCGGACGAAGTCCGTTGCCAGGGCCACCACTTCGGCCCGGTGCTGGCGCAGTCCGTGGCCGTCCGAGTGGACCTCGAAGCGGCAGGTGTCGCGGTTGGTCTTCTTGGCCCGTTCGGCCAGGCGGAAGGAGAGTTCGGGGTCGGTGCGGGCGTCGTTCGTGCCGTGGACGAGCAGGACCTGCCGGCCGAGCAGATGCTTCACCGGCTCCGGCTCGTCCGTCGTGTTGTCGGGCAGCCAAGGGGCCATTGCCAGAACGGAGTTGACCGCCGCGTGGCCGCCCGCCCGGAGTGCGGCCCGGCCGCCCATGCCATGGCCGGCCAGGCAGACGGGGATATCGCCGTAGCGTCGTACGACCTCGTCCACCGCCCATCGGGCGTCCGCCGCGAGCTGTGCGTCGGTCGCGTTCCAGCCGCGGCAGCGGTAGCGCACGACATGCGCGGCGAGTCCGTCCTCCTGGCCCGCGCGGGCCAGGGTGCGGGCCAGCGGCAGCTGGAGGGCGTACGAGAGAGGGGAAGGGCGGCGGTGCGAGTCGGCCTCGCCGTCCGGGAGCAGCAGAACCACGCCGCTGACCGCAGATGGTGCTCCGGCCGTCCTGACGGCCCGTCCCAGCCTCGCAGCAGGCAGGGGGAGTGCGCGCTGTGCCATGACAGAACAGTGTCAGAAGGACAGGTGTACTCCACCCGTATTCGCGGTCACTGTTACGCATCGACAAGCGACAATCTACGCGCGTAGGCGCTAGAGTGCCCAGATGATGAGCCCGACCCTCCATGTGCCCGGCCAGGATCAGATCCGGCGTGCCCCCAAGGTCCTTCTCCACGACCATCTCGACGGCGGCCTGCGCCCGGGAACGATCGTCGACCTCGCCCTCGCGAGCGGCTACGACGGGCTTCCCGAGACCGAACCCGACAAGCTCGGCATCTGGTTCCGCGAGGCGGCCGACTCCGGATCGCTGGAGCGCTACCTGGAGACGTTCGCCCACACCTGCGCCGTCATGCAGACCCGCGACGCACTGGTCCGGGTGGCCGCCGAATGCGCCGAGGACCTGGCCGCGGACGGTGTCGTGTACGCCGAGGTGCGGTACGCCCCCGAGCAGCACCTGGAAGCCGGGCTGACCCTCGAAGAGGTCGTCGAGGCGGTCAACGAGGGCTTCCGCGAGGGCGAGCGGCGGGCCCGCCGGGACGGTAACCGCATCCGTGTGGGCGCCCTCCTCACCGCGATGCGGCACGCGGCCCGCTCCCTGGAGATCGCCGAGCTCGCCAACCGCTACCGCGACCAGGGCGTCGCCGGCTTCGACATCGCGGGCGCGGAGGCCGGCTTCCCGCCCACCCGGCACCTCGACGCCTTCGAGTACCTCAAGCGCGAGAACAACCACTTCACCATCCACGCGGGCGAGGCCTTCGGCCTGCCGTCGATCTGGCAGGCCCTGCAGTGGTGCGGCGCCGACCGGCTCGGCCACGGCGTCCGCATCATCGACGACATCGAGGTCGCCGAGGACGGCGCGGTGAAGCTCGGCCGCCTCGCCTCCTACGTACGGGACAAGCGCATCCCGCTGGAGCTGTGCCCGACCTCCAACCTCCAGACCGGCGCCGCCGCCTCGTACGCCGAGCACCCCATCGGGCTGCTGCGGAAGCTCCATTTCCGGGCCACCGTGAACACGGACAACCGGCTGATGAGCGGTACGAGCATGAGCCACGAATTCGAGAAGCTGACCGAGACTTTCGGATACACGCTCGATGACATGCAGTGGTTCACCGTCAATGCGATGAAGTCGGCATTCATTCCTTTCGATGAACGTCTGGCGATGATCAATGACGTGATCAAGCCCGGATACGCCGAGCTGAAGTCCGAGTGGCTCTTCGAGCAGACCGCTGCGACCAGTGTGTCTTCCAGTCCCGCGGGCTGATCCGCACCTCTGCGGAATAAGGCCGGGACGGCTGAATCCCGGCCTTTTTCCGTGTGTCGGCATGTTTGCGGGGCGGGATGTGAGCTGACTACATTTCAGAGCCGCTCACATCCCTCTCCCCAAGGATGAATTTCACATGAAGCAGTCTGCTGCCAGGACTTTCGGCGTCGCCGCTCTCGGTGCCGCTTTCGCCGCTGCCGCCGCGGGGACCGCCTCCGCCGCCGTGCTGCCGGCCGACGCCGCGGCCACTGCCCTGCCGGTCGCCGGCTCGGCGCTGGAGACCGCGACCCGGTCCCTGCCGGCCCAGGACACGGCCACCAAGCTCCTCGGCACCGGCCAGCAGAAGCTCGCCGGCGACGCCACCGCCCCGGTCAAGGGCCTGCTCGGCGGTCTGCCCGCGGGCGGCCTGTCGACCAACGGCCTGTCGACCAACGGTCTCCCGCTCGGCGGCTGATTCCCGTACACACGCCTGTGGGGCGGACACCCGGACCGGGTGTCCGCCCCACAGGCGTGTGGTGCGTACGCGGGTCACCAGGCGGTGGACGCCGTCTTCTCGGACGGGAACAGCACCCACAGCGCCAGGTAGAGCAGGAACTGCGGCCCCGGCAGCAGGCAGGAGACCAGGAAGATGATGCGCATGGTCCCCGCGGAGGTGCCGAAGCGCCTTGCCAGCGCTGCGCACACTCCGCCGATCATGCGTCCGTCACGGGGGCGGGCAAGTGCGGCCATGGTGGGCTCCTTCGCGAACCGTTGCTGAGGGAGCAGCTCCGTCGTGCTCCCGATGCATCCATGGTGGCCCGGCGAACAGGGGCAAAGCGTCGCTCTACGGTGCGATACCGACCCTGGGAATCGTCGGGGTCGATCCCTGAACCGCCTCGTCCCTGGGGTGGGGCAGCACCCTGACCCGCTCCTGCTTCCGGCGGCGCAGCCGCGCCCGGCACATGGGTACGACCAGCAGATGGGCGAGGGCCACGCCGGTGGTGTTCAGCAGCAGCGAGTCGACGTCGACGACCTGCCCCGGCACTCCGGTCTGCGCCAGTTCGATGGCCAGCGAGATCAGCGCCCCCGCCGCGACGGTACGGGCCAGCGAGGCCCACGGGGAGACGAACAGCCGGCCCCCGGCCATCGGCAGCAGCAAGCCGAGCGGGGCGAGCAGCAGCAGCCCCTCACCGATCCGGCGGACGGCCTCGACCGGGCCGAGGGACAGGTCCGCTCTGATACCGGCGAACGGTTGAAGATTCGAGGCGGTCATCCACGGCACATCGAGCGGGCGCAGCGTCAGCCACCCGACAAACAGCAGATGCGCGAGGAGGAGAGAGACCCCGGCCGCGCGGAAGCGGATGACAGCTTGACTGCCCGAACCTTGACGCACGCCCCCCAAGACGCGCCGAGCGGCAGGATCGGTTCCGCCCAGCCAGAACCAAGCCCGGCCCCAGGCAAAATCCAGCCCGTCCGGCGTTTGACGGCGAAACGGCGCTCGGCTGTCCGGACCGAACCCGGTCCAGACCCAGCCCGTCCGGCGCTTGAGGACAGAAGAACCGGCCGCCGGACGCACCCGGCCCCCCGGCCCCGCCGCCTCAGACCCCCGGCCCCGCCCCCAGCGTCGGTACCGCCTTCGGCCTGGCCTTCGTCTCCGAGGTGCACAGATACCCGCGCGGTGCATAGGCCCCGGGCCCGCCCAGCACCACCGTGCCGTCCGGGGCGAGCGACTCGCTCTCCGCGTACGTACACACGATCTGCGCCAGTGCCTCGGACGGCAGGTCCTCCGGCTGCTCGCTGAGCCGCAGCGTGCCCTGACGGTCGCCGCTGCGGGCCGCGCTGATCTGCAGGGTCGCCGGGACGGTCGTGGAGAACCCGGCCTGCCGCTCATCCACGGGCGGCTTCTGCTCCAGCTCGTCCAGGAGCGCCTGCGCGATCCGGACCCGGTCCGACTTCGTCTCGCCGACCTGGACCGTGCGGTCCACCGTGACCAGCTGCGAGGAGCAGACCAGATAGATCTGTACGGGGATGCCCTGGAGGGCCTGGGTGGCGACGTCCTCCGCGGACATCGAGCACGGCACCTGGGACGGTGCGGCCCCGGCGTCCACCGGCACGGAGGTGGTCCTGATCCCGCAGCCCGCGGCCAGCACGGCCGCGATCACGGCACCGGTCAGCGCCACGGCCGAACGGCGTGCCCGGCGGTTGCTGCCCATCACGTCGCGTCGCCCTCCTCGTCCTGGACCCCCGCGTCGTGATCCCCGGCGGAACGGGTGAGCGGCTCGGCATCGCGCGGCAGCCGCAGTACGAACACCGCGCCGTCGCCGTCCGGCGAGTTCGCGGCCGTGATGTCACCGCCGTGGATGTGCGCGTTCTCCATGGCGATCGACAGACCGAGACCACTGCCCTCGGAGCGCGGGCGGGAGGCGCTGGCCTTGTAGAACCGGTCGAAGACATGCGGCAGGACGTCCTCGGGGATACCGGGGCCGTGGTCGCGGACCTCGATGACGAGTTCGTCGCCCTCGGTCCGTACGGAGACCCGTACCGGCGAACCACCGTGCTTGAGCGCGTTGCCGATCAGATTCGCCAGGATCACATCGAGCCGGCGTGGGTCGAGGCGGACCATCATGCCGCGCTCGGCGTCCAGGTCCACCGCGTCCAGCCAGGCGCGGGCGTCGATGCAGGCGGTTACCTGGTCGGCGACATCGACCGTGTCGAGGACGAGCCGGGCCGTACCCGCGTCGAAGCGGGTGACCTCCATCAGGTTCTCCACCAGGTCGTTCAGCCGCCTGGTCTCGCTGACCACCAGATGCACGGCGGGCGCGATCATCGGGTCGAGGCTGTCGGCCTCGTCCTCCAGAACCTCGGCGACCGCCGTGATCGCGGTGAGCGGGGTGCGCAGTTCGTGCGACATGTCGGCGACGAACCGGCGGCTGGACTCCTCCCGCGCGCTCATGTCCGCGACCTTCTTCTCCAGCGAGCCGGCGGTCCTGTTGAACGTACGGGAGAGATCGGCGAGTTCATCGGTGCCGGACACCACGAGCCGGGTGTCGAGTTTGCCCTCGCCGAGCTTGCGCGCGGCGTCACCGAGCCGCTGCACGGGCCGCAGCACGGTCGTCGCAGCGGCCTGCGCGAGCAGCGCCGAGCCGACCAGGGCGAGTCCGGTGGCGATCCCCAGCGACCAGGCGAGGGAGTTCAGATCCTGCCGCTCCTGGTCGAGCGACTTCAGCATGTAGCCGGTCGGGCCACCGCCGATGATCTTCGTACCGCCCACCAGATACGGCGTACCGCGGATGCTGGTCCGCTGCCAGAACAGGTGGTACTCGTACTTGTTGCCCGCCTCCACCGGCTGCTTCTTGTTGACAGCCTTCTGCAGCGACGGCGGCACATTGTCGAGCGTGAAGGTGTCCAGATCGGAGTTGCCGACGATCGGCTTGCCGGTGTCGCGCTCGTCGACCAGCAGCACGCTGTAGCCGGGTGAGCTGCTCGCCATCTGCACGGCGGCGTTCTGCAGATCGTCCTTGGTGGGCCGCAGCGGCAGCGAGGCCGCCCGGTTCTGCATCTCCTGGCGGAAGTCCCCGAGCGCCGAGTCCTGGGTACGCGTCAGTACGGCCTCGCGGTTCAGCCAGTACGCGATCCCCGAGGCGGACACCGCGGCGGTCAGCGCCACCAGCGCGAACACGACGACGAGACGCAGTCGCAGACTGGTCCAGCGAAGCCCGGTGAGCAGACTCCGTTTGGCGGCATCGCTCACTGAGGCGAATCCAGCCGGTAGCCCACACCCCGAACGGTACGGATCAGGGTCGGCGAGGACGGTACGTCCTCCACCTTGGCGCGCAGCCGCTGGACACAGGCGTCCACGAGCCGGGAGTCACCGAGGTAGTCGTGCTCCCAGACCAGCCGCAGCAGCTGCTGCCGCGACAGGGCCTGGCCCGGCCGGCGGCTCAGCTCCAGCAGGAGTCGCAGCTCGGTCGGCGTGAGCTGCAGATCCTCGCCGTTCTTGGTCACGGTCATCGCGGAGCGGTCGATCACCACGTTCCCGAAGGACGCGGAGTCGGTGGACTCGCGCTCACCGCGGCGCAGCACGGCCCGGATACGGGCGTCGAGCACCCGGCCCTGCACGGGTTTCACCACATAGTCGTCGGCACCGGACTCAAGTCCGACCACGACGTCGATGTCGTCGCTGCGCGCGGTCAGCAGAATGATCGGCAGTTGGTCGGTGCGCCGGATGCGCCGGCACACCTCGAAACCGTCGATGCCGGGCAGCATCACATCCAGCACGATCAGATCCGGCCGCTGCTCACGCAGCAGTTTGAGGCCGTCCTCTCCCGTCGCCGCGGTGGCCACACGGTGGCCCTGGCGTGACAGCGAGAGTTCGAGGGCCGTGCGGATGGCGTCGTCGTCCTCGATCAGCAACAGGAAAGGCACGCTGGTCATTCTGACCCATGGTGGAGCCCCAGTTCGACAGTTGGCGCCGACTCATACATAGGGAACACCGGCGACGCACCGACAACAGGCCCTGTGACAGGGCTGTGACAGTCGGCGGACAGCGTGATGAAACTGCCCCGGCAAGCTCATTGGCACAAGGAACGAACGGACTCCACCGATGGGGGGCGCGAGATGAACGCGATTCACAGCACCACCGCAAGCGCAGTTGTCACGCGTCTCCACGATGTCGGCCGGAGCACCGAGAAGTCCGGCGCTGCGAACGGGCGGGGGTGCGTTCGTGGCGCCGGGCGTCAGCACACGTCGTACATGACGGTGGTTGACGCACCTGTGGGGGCCAACGGGGGAAACATCGGGGGAGCCGCGTACGGGGAGGCCATGGGGGAGCGGAAGTCCCCGGCGCAGGCCGACGACGCCGATACGGCGTTCACGGCCTACGTCCGGGAGCGCCGCGCCTCCCTGTACGCAACCGCCTACCACCTGACCGGAGACCGGTTCGAGGCCGAGGATCTGCTGCAGAGCGCCCTCTTCTCGACGTACCGGGCGTGGGACCGGATCAGCGACAAGGCGGCGGTCGGCGGCTATCTGCGCCGCACCATGACCAACCTGCACATCAGCGCCTGGCGCAGGCGCAAGCTCAACGAGTACCCGACCGAGGAACTGCCGGAGACGGCGGGCGACACGGACGCGATGCGCGGCACGGAACTGCGCGCCGTGCTCTGGCAGGCGCTGGCGCGGCTGCCCGAACTCCAGCGCACGATGCTGGTCCTGCGCTACTACGAGGGCCGCACCGATCCGGAGATCGCGGCCATCCTCGACATCAGTGTCGGCACGGTGAAGTCCAGCATCTGGCGGTCGCTCCGCCGGCTGCGCGAGGACGAGGTCCTCAGCTTCGGCCGTGACGAGGAGGAGTCCTTCGGCGAGCTGGTGGCCTGAGGGGACGGGGGGTACGGGGGAACGGGGGAACGCTGCGGGGTCGGACGGGCCGGGGGGTCCAGTCCGGCCCCGTTGGCGTGTGTGCGGGGAGGGTTGGGGTGGAGGTGGGCTGCTGCGCGGGGCCTGTTCCCCTCCCCGCCCCTTTTCCCGAACCCGGGGCTCGGCCCCGGACCCCGCGCCTCAAACGTCGGCGAGGCTGGATTGCACGCTGCATCGGCAAAGTCCGGCCTCGGGCGGAATTCACGCCGCACCCGGCAAGATCAAGCCCCTCCGGCGATTGAGGAGCGGGGGTCCGGGGCGGAGCCCCCGGTTGCGGGAAGACCGCTACACCGTCCCCCGCGCCGCAGGCGCCCTCCGGCACCGCCCCGCCGCCGCGGCGGCCAGCCGTCCCAGTGCCTCCTCCTTGCCGCACGGATACGCACCCAGCGCCGTCTGCCGCGCCACGATCCGCCGTTCCGCCCGCATCAGCCGCCATCCCCGCCGCAGCAGGAACGGCACCGACTTCCGTCCCTCACGCAGATCCCGCAGCAGCCGACGGCGGAACGTCGTCGACGGACGGCCGCGCAGGCACAGCGCGTCGGCGAGTACGCCCAGCTCCTGGCACCGTTCGACTATGTCCGCCGCGAAGACCCCCTCGGCCACGAACAGCGGTGTGCGGTCGATGTGGAGGGCCTCCCGGTCGACCCGGGAGCTCGTGGCGATGTCGTACACCGGGACGTTCGTACGTCCCGTGCGGCACAGCTCCATGATCGCGGCGACCGCCGCATCGGCGTCCCAGGACTGTGCGGAGTCCCAGTCGATGTCCGTACTGCCGGGAACGAGCGGCAGCGTGGGGTCCTCACCCTCCTTGTAGAAGTCGTCCAGGCGCAGCACCGGCAGGTCGGTGCGGGCGGCGAGGGAGGACTTGCCGGAGCCGGATGGGCCGGCGAGCAGCACGACGCGGGTCGGGATCGATTGGGAATTCACAGGACACGAGTGTGAGGCATTGACCCGCGCAGGGGATCCCCCGGTGCCTGTGTTGGTATCGAGCATCACACCTCAACTACTCTACGCACTCAGATGGTTACTCGATCGTCTCGATCAGGTGGGAACTCCATGGCACGTCACGCACTTTCAAAGTCCCGGCGCCGCGCCCTGCTGCGGGCAGGTCTGACCGTCACCGCGGTGGGTGCCGCACTCGGTGCGGGGGGTGCGGCGGCCCAGGCGGCGCCGTTGCCCCTCGCGCCGGCCGCGGGCGCCGACAGCAGCCTCGGCGGGGCCGGCGAGGTCGGTGAGGCGACCGGGGCGCTCGGGCACTCGCTCAAGAACGGTATCGAGCCGGTGACGCAGCTGCGCCTCGACCCGCTGGCCGGTACGGGCGTGGACCCGCTGGACAACGAGGTGGGGACGCAGATCGCCGACTTCAAGCCGCTCTCCACGGCCGCTGTCACCGGCCCGGTGACCAGCGGGGGCGCGCTGAAGGACCTGCCGGTGGTGGAGCAGGTGGCAGGGGCACTGCACGGCTGAGGCGGACACGGGCAGGGGTGCGGACACCTGCACGGACACGGCCCGCTCCTCCGGGGTGCCGGAGGAGCGGGCCGTCGTCACGTGGTCAGTACGAGGACCCCGAGGTGCCCAGCGCGCCCGTCGGGTGCCAGACCGTCTTCGTCTCCAGGAAGGCCGTCAGGCGGTGGGTGCCCGGATCGGCCGACCAGTCGAAGGCGCCGCCTTCGTCCACAGGCTGTGGCCGGAGGACTCGCTTGAGGTTGTCCGCCGCCGCGATCTCCAGCTCCTTCGCCAGAGCGGCGTCCGCACCCGTGAGGTCGATGGCGTTCACGTCCTGGTGGGACGCGAGCGGTGCCGCGATCTCCGCCGTCTTCCCGGACAGGATGTTCACCACGCCGCCCGGCAGGTCGGAGGTGGCCAGCACCTCGCCCAGGGACAGGGCAGGCAGCGGGGAGTCCGCCGAGGCGATGACGACCGCCGTGTTGCCGGTCGCGATCACCGGGGCGATCACCGAGACCAGGCCCAGGAACGAGGACTCCTGGGGCGCCAGCACCGTGACCACACCGGTCGGCTCGGGCGTGGACAGGTTGAAGAACGGCCCCGCGACCGGGTTCGCCCCGCCCACGACCTGGCCGATCTTGTCGGTCCAGCCCGCGTACCAGACCCAGCGGTCGATCGCCGCGTCCACGACGGCCGCCGCCTTGGACTTCGACAGGCCCTCCGCGTCCGCCACTTCCCGTACGAACTGGTCCTTGCGGCCCTCCAGCATCTCCGCGATGCGGTAGAGGATCTGGCCGCGGTTGTACGCCGTCGCGCCCGACCAGCCGCCGAACGCCTTGCGGGCGGCCACGACCGCGTCACGCGCGTCCTTGCGGGAGGACTGGGGGGCGTTCGCCAGCCACTTGCCCTTGGAGTCCGTCACCTCGTACACCCGGCCGCTCTCGGAGCGGGGGAACTTGCCCCCGACGTACAGCTTGTAGGTCTTGAAGACGTTCAGACGGTTATCGGACATCGAGGTACGCCTCCAGGCCGTGACGGCCGCCTTCGCGGCCGAAGCCCGACTCCTTGTAGCCGCCGAAGGGCGAGGTCGGGTCGAACTTGTTGAACGTGTTGGCCCAGACGACGCCCGCCCGGAGCTTGTTCGCCACCGCGAGGATGCGGGAGCCCTTCTCCGTCCAGATGCCGGCCGAGAGGCCGTACTGGCTGTTGTTGGCCTTGGCGACCGCCTCGTCGGGCGTACGGAACGACAGCACCGACAGCACCGGGCCGAAGATCTCGTCGCGGGCGATGGTGTGCGCCTGGGTGACGTTCGTGAACAGCGTCGGGGCGAACCAGTAGCCGGAGGAGGGCAGTTCGCAGGGGGCGGACCAGCGCTCGGCGCCCTCCGCCTCGCCCGTCTCGACGAGGGCGGTGATCCGGGCGAGCTGCTCCGCGGAGTTGATCGCGCCGATGTCGGTGTTCTTGTCCAGCGGGTCGCCGAGCCGGAGCGTGGACAGCCGGCGCTTCAGGGCGTCCAGCAGCTCGTCCTGGATCGACTCCTGGACGAGCAGGCGCGAGCCCGCGCAGCAGACCTGGCCCTGGTTGAAGAAGATGCCGGTGACGATGCCCTCGACGGCCTGGTCGATCGGGGCGTCGTCGAAGACGATGTTGGCGCCCTTGCCGCCCAGTTCCAGGGTGACCTTCTTGTCCGTACCGGCGATCTGGCGGGCGATGGCCTTGCCGACCGCGGTCGAGCCGGTGAAGGCGACCTTGTTGACGTCCTCGTGCTCGACGAGGGCCGCGCCCGCGTCGCCGTACCCGGTGAGGATGTTCACGACACCCTTCGGCAGGCCCGCCTGGCGGCAGATGTCCGCGAAGAAGAGCGCGGAGAGCGGGGTCGTCTCGGCGGGCTTGAGGACCACCGTGTTGCCGGTGGCGAGCGCCGGGGCGATCTTCCACGCCAGCATCAGCAGCGGGAAGTTCCACGGGATGATCTGGCCCGCGACACCGAGGGGGCGGGGGTTCGCGCCGTAGCCGGCGTGGTCGAGCTTGTCGGCCCAGCCCGCGTAGTAGAAGAAGTGCGCCGCGACCAGGGGGAGGTCCGCGTCGCGGGTCTCCTTGATCGGCTTGCCGTTGTCGAGCGTTTCGAGAACGGCGAGCTCGCGGCTGCGCTCCTGGATGATCCGGGCGATCCGGAAGAGGTACTTGGCGCGCTCGGAGCCGGGCAGTGCCGACCACTTCTCGAACGCCTTGCGGGCCGCCTTCACAGCCCGGTCGACGTCCGCGGCGCCGGCCTGCGCGACCTCGGAGAGCACCTCTTCGCTGCTCGGCGAGACCGTCTTGAAGACCTTGCCGTCGGCCGCGTCGGTGAACTCACCGTCGATGAACAGGCCGTACGAGGGCGCGATGTCGACGACCGAGCGCGACTCGGGCGCGGGGGCGTATTCGAATGCAGATGCCATGGGGATCAGTCCACCGTCACGTAATCGGGGCCGGAGTAACGGCCGGTGCTGAGCTTCTGGCGCTGCATCAGCAGATCGTTCAGCAGGCTGGAGGCGCCGAAGCGGAACCAGTGGTTGTCCAGCCAGTCCTCGCCCGCGGTCTCGTTCACCAGCACCAGGAACTTGATCGCGTCCTTGGACGTGCGGATGCCGCCGGCGGGCTTCACACCGATCTGTACGCCGGTCTGCGCCCGGAAGTCGCGCACGGCCTCCAGCATCAGCAGGGTGTTCGCGGGCGTGGCGTTGGTGCCGACCTTGCCGGTCGACGTCTTGATGAAGTCGGCGCCCGCCAGCATGCCGAGCCAGGAGGCGCGGCGGATGTTGTCGTACGTGGACAGCTCGCCGGTCTCGAAGATCACCTTCAGCCGGGCATCGGTGCCGTCCGCCCGCGCGCACTCCGCCTTCACGGCGAGGATTTCCTCGTACACCTTGAGGTAGCGGCCGGAGAGGAAGGCGCCCCGGTCGATCACCATGTCGATCTCGTCGGCCCCGGCGGCCACGGCATCGCGGACATCCGCGAGCTTGATGTCGAGCGCGGCGCGGCCGGCGGGGAAGGCCGTCGCCACGGACGCCACCTTCACGCCGGAACCGGCCAGCGCGGCGACGGCGGTCGCCGCCATGTCGGGGTAGACGCAGACCGCCGCGGTGCGCGGGGACGTGCGGTCGGTCGGGTCGGGATTGACGGCCTTGGCGGCGAGAGCCCGGACCTTGCCCGGGGTGTCCGCGCCTTCCAGCGTCGTCAGGTCGATCATCGAGATGGCCAGGTCGATGGCGTACGCCTTGGCCGTCGTCTTGATCGAACGGGTTCCGAGGGACGCGGCGCGCGCTTCGAGGCCGACGGCGTCGACGCCGGGCAGCCCGTGCAGGAAGCGGCGCAGCGCACTGTCGGACGCGGTCGCGTCGGAGAATGCGGGAGCTGTGGTGGGCATGGTCACCAGAGGAGCATATCTACGCGCGTAGCGACCTGTACAGGGGGCCCTGTCATCCGTGCGTCGCGCGGTACCGGGGCGGCCGCCCCGGCGCCCCTTGCGCACGTCAGGCAGAATCGGGCCCATGACGAGCCCCACACCACCTGCCGAGCCGACCTACGCCGACCGGACCTTCCGGTCGCCCGCCGGGATCGTCGGGGGTGTCCTGCTGCTTCTCCTCATCTGCTGGATCGGCGGGGACGCCGTGTTCCGGGGCCACGGCCGGGTGCCATGGCTGGCACTGGCCGGGCTGCTGACCGCGGTGCCGCTGGTCGTCGCGTTCACGCTGCGGCCCGTCGTTCTCGCCAATGAGCAGCGCATCAAGATCCGTAACCCGTTCCGGACGATCACCATGCCGTGGACCGCGGTCGCGGATCTGCGGGCCGGATATTCGAGCGAGCTGTTCACCGAGGACGGCACCAAGTACCAGCTGTGGGCGGTACCGGTATCGCTGCGGCAGCGGAAGAAGGCGGCCCGGCAGCAGTCCCGGCAGGCGGTGGGCGACCCGCACGGCCGGACCTCCGTGCACGCCGACGTCCGTGACGACATGTCCCGGATGGCGACGGCCGACCGGACCATGGCGGACCTGCGGGAGCTGGTGGAGCGGGCGAAGACAAAGGCGGGCGCGGGTTCGGGGAAGTCCTCGGACTCTTCGGCGTCTTCAGTGCCCTCGGCGTCTTCGGCGGCCTCGGCGTCTTCGGTCTCGGTGCGCTGGGCGTACGAGGTGATCGCGCCGGCGGTGGTGGGCGTGGTGCTGCTGGTGGTGCTGTTCGCGACCGGCTGAGGCGGGTCGGAGTCGGAGTACGTACGCACGACGATCAGACCTCGGCGTACGAACATCCGTCGGCCTCGGCCGGAACCGGGGGAAGCCCGCACCCTGCCGGGTGCGGGGCAGCCCCGCACCCGGCCTACCCCTCGGCGACCGGCCGGTAGGTGCACACGTTCACGCCCGTGCCGCTGGTGACCGTCGAGACCAATTCGAGCGTGTGCAGCGCACCGTCGTCCGGGAAGATCGTCTTTCCGCCGCCGAGGATCACCGGCATGATCATGAGCCGGAGCTCGTCGACCAGGCCCTCGCTCAGGAGGGTGCGTACGAGCGTGGGGCTCCCCATGACCAGCAGGTCGCCGCCGTCGGACCCGCGCAGCTCCCGGAGGTGGGCGACGGCCTTGTCGCCGGGGATGCGCGTGGTGTGGTCCCAGGTCGGCTCGGAGTCGCCCAGCGTGTCGGACACGACGTACTTCGGGATGGCGTTCATCCGGTCGGCGAACGGGTCCCCGGCCCGCTCGGGCCACGCCGCGGCCATCGTCTGCCACGTGCGGCGCCCGAACAGCAGCGCCTCGGCCTTGGACAGCGCGTCGTCGAAGGCACCGCCCACCACCTCCGGGTCGAAGAACTCGTGCGACCAGCCACCGTGGGCAAAGCCCCCGTCGGTGTCCTCGTCGGGACCGCCCGGCGCCTGCACGACGCCGTCCAAGCTCATGAACTCACTGATCACGATGCGCATGGGACTCGCTCCCCATCCTGGGTTGACTGCATTGCGGGTGTACGTCAATGGAGACTGCCGCGCCGCCCCGAAATCATCGCGCCCACCCCAGGTCCGCCGCACGGCGGTGATCCGGTTCGGCGTCGGATGGCCGTGGGGCAGCGTACGCAGGGGACCAAGTCCCAGTCACTGTTTCGTCGTTGTGAGCGGGGTGGTGGTTGGGGCGGTGGCGGGGTGAGGCGCTCGCAGGCGCCGGGACGGGGCGGTCAGCACACCCAGACAGGCGATGACGAGCACGATCCCGGTCCAGCCGAGGGCGGGCAGGTGTTCGCCCACGACCAGGACCGCGAACACAGCCGCTACGGCGGGCTCCAGCAGGGACAGGGTTGTCGCGGTGCTGACGGGGATGCGGGACAGGCCGAACCCGAACAGGACGTACCCGGTGAACATCGGCACCAGCGCCATGTAGAGGCCGACGCCCGCATTCGTCCAGGAGGCGAGCAGCGGTGCGCCGGTGGCTAGCAGCACCGGCACGAGCATCAGCCCGCCGAGTCCGAACACCGCTCCCATGGACGCGCGCGAGGTGATGCCGCGGGTGATGAGGCGGTGCGCAGCCCACGCGTACACGGCGTATGTCACGCCCGCGACCAGCCCGAGTCCCACCCCGGCGACGGTCTGCCCGGCGGACCCCGCACCGGTTTCGGAACCGGCCTGCGCGGCCTCGGCCGCGCACAGCAGCACGGTGCCGGCCAGCCCCAGGGCGGCACCGGCCATCCATCGCCGGGACAGGCGCCGGCGGTCGACAATTCGCTCGATCAAGGCCGATGCCAGCGGGGCCGAGCCGATGGACACGACCGTTCCCACCGCGACACCGGCCAGATGCATGGAGGTGTAGAACGCCAGCGGGTACAGAGCCACGCCCGCTCCCCCGACGAGCACGATCCGCCACTGCGCCCTCAGCTCCGCGCGGGCCTGCGCGATGCGAGGCCCGGCCATCAGAGCCTGCAGCAGGCCACCCAGGCCCATCGCCGCGGCGCCGATCGCCAGCGGCCCCACCTGGGGTGCGAAGGTCGCCGCAGTGCCTGTGGTGCCCCACAGCACCGAGGCCAGCAGCACGGCGAGCGTGCCGGCTCCAGGTCCGGCAGCGCGCCCGGCGGTGCGCCCGGCGGCGCGCTCGGCAGTGCGCCACGCATGCCGCGTCACAGGCCGTCCACCAGGCGCGCCGCCATGACGCGTGCGCGCCGCATGCGTACGCCGTCTCCTTCGAGGCCCGCGCGCACGATGGCTCCTTCGAGCAGGAACGCCAGATGTTCCGCCATGGCGCGGGCCTTCTCGTCCTGGCCGGGCAGCAGCTCCTGGAGGTGGGCGGCGAGCAGGCTCTCGACCTCCTCCTTGTGACGGCGCACCACCGTCCGGCCCTCGTGGCCGGTGGGCAGCTCGGCGGCCGCGTTGAGCAGCCCGCAGCCGCGGAAGCCGTGTTCGTAGGCGAGATCGGCATGGTCGGCGTAGGCGTCGAAGACGGCCAGTACGGCCTCCCGCGGGCCCTGCGCGCCGGCCAGGCGCCGCTGGTAGAGGCCGAGCCACTCCTCATGCCGGGCCTGAAGGTAGGCGCTGACGAGGTCGGCCTTGGAGGCGAAGTTGTTGTAGAGGCTCATCTTCGCCACACCGGCCTCGGCGGTGATCGTGTCGATCCCTGTCGCCGCCACGCCGTCGGCATAGAACCGGCGCGCCGCGGCCTCAAGGATCCGCCCGCGCGCAGGCCCCTGCCGCCGCTTCCCCGGCTGCTTTCCGGCGGCCCTCGCTTCAGTCATGCCTGCACCTCCATGATTAGGTAGACCAGTCTACCTAATCATGTGGGGTGGCCGGGGTGATCGGCCTGGCGGGCAAAACTGATTGCGGCCGCGATCCAGTGCCTGACAAGGTGCGGTTTTCGGCGTCCCCCGCGAGGTTCCGGTGACGATCTACTTCTACGGTGCCGACGAGGTGCCCTACGGCTGCTTCTCGAACTTCTCCGACCACGGCTTGGACTTGGACGGGTGCTGGTGGCCGACCACGGAGCACTGCTTCCAGGCCCAGAAGTTCATCGGCACCCGCCACGCCGATCTCATCCGCCGCGCCCGCACGCCACTGCGGGCCGCCGAGCTGGGCCGTGACCCGTCCAAACCGCTGCGGAGGGACTGGGAGCGGGTCAAGGACGATGTGATGCGCCGCGCGGTGGCGACCAAGTTCCGTACGCACTCCGATATCCGCGGCATTCTGCTGTCCACCGGCGACGAAGAGATCGTCGAGGACACCACCACCGACCACTACTGGGGCCGGGGCAGAACCGGGACCGGCAAGAACATGCTCGGCCGGATCCTGATGCGCACCCGCAGCCGGCTCCGGGCCGAACTCGACGAAGCGCAGGAGAGCCACGGACGCCCGGCCGGACGGTGATCATCCCGCCCACAACGGCTGCCATGCGCTCGGAGAACTTCAGACCTCGGACATGGAGGACGTGTTCTCAAGGACGCCGATGGGCATGGCCGGCACGCTCCGGGTATCGGCGGGACAGAGATGTCTTCAGGAGCTCCGGCTTGCCTGTGACTGATCAGCTCACGCTCATACCACGCTCCGGCCACTGGCCGGCCTCCGCGCGCATCGCATCGATCTTCCTCGAAGCCTTCAGGAAGGTGTAGTCCGCCAGGCCATCGTCTGCGACGGAGGTTTGAGGGTCCTTTTTCATGGTCAGCTGCCGCGAGAAGCTGTCGGGATCATCCCCGAATTCATAACGAACCAGTTCCGAATCTTCAGAGATCTTTCGGAAATAAACGAGTGCAGCCACTACCATTCACCTTCGAAGTCTTCACGCTTGTTCAGTGGCACCGAGTTCTGCCAATTATACGTTTTATTGGCCACCCGATGCGCCTCCTGATATGTGGATCCGGGATTCTCCCGCAAGTAGTTGAGCTCTGCTAGCTCGTGTTCTAGGAGGAGCCTGTCTTCTGGCAGGGCGTTTCCGGATCTCAGTCGGATCCAAGCATCAGCAATCTCCGCATCGGCGTCAAATTTACGGACGACGACCTGCCCAGTCTCATAGTCTTCAATTGGATGCTCGGTGTCGAATACGTGCTTCTTTACCGCAGCAATCTCTTCCGGGGTGAAACCTGTGGTTCCGTTGTCGCGAGCCAACCCTTGCGTATGACCACTGATGGAATCAATATCTCGAGGATCGCGCATGAAGTCCGCGTACGCATCCTCGGCCCATCGAGTTTGAGCCGGATCATCCAGTATGTCGCGCGGTCGCCTGCGAGCGCCCGTAAGCCATTCGTCGGAATGCCGTAGCCCCGTACGAGCGGCGCCCTCAAGCCCCTCGCGCGCGGCGACCCGTACTCCGGCCTTGGCGCCGCCGAGGCCCTTCGTGCCGATCAGCTCCGGCAGCAGCCGACCCAGGCCTTCGGCCGGATCCTTCTTGAAACTGTCGATCAGCGCGCCAGGTATGCGCTCGGGGTGGGCGGCGGTGGAGACGAGGCCGGCCAGGGTCATGTTGACGTTCTGCGCGTATTCGCCAGGGTGGGTGAGGTTGTAGGAGTCGAGCGGGTTGAGGCCTCGCGCAAAGTTCAGAATCCCGGCTGTGCCTTTTACTGTTCGGGGTCCTGTCACAAACCGATGGCAACGCGCTTTATGGCCCCCCTTGGGGGATGCGGCTCAGCGGATGCTGCCGTCAGCGTCCTCGCTCAGCGGCAGCGAGTCGGCCGCAACCCCTGTTCGCCCGACGGCTCACCGTTTCAGGTCGGCAGGAGGTGCAGTCCGTTGGCTGTGCAGTCGCGGCAGTTGCCGGGGGTGGGGGAGCGGAAGGCGCGGTCGCAGTGGTTGCAGTTCTGGAGTGGGGTGGGTTGTTGGGTGGCGATGGTTGGGGGTGGGAGGAGGTGGGTGAGGCGGTGTCGGAGGAGTTTGGCGGGGTGTTTGAGGGGGCGGGGGAGGTCGTTGGTGAGGGTGTGGCGGATGGTGGTGGGTGTGGCGCCGCGTTCGAGCCAGGTGGCGACGGCGGGGGCGAGTTGGTGGATGTCTTTTTCGGTGAGGGTGATGTGGGGTGTGCGGCGGTGGAGGTCGGTGAGGAGGGCGATGGCTGCGTGGTGGCGTTGGGGGAGGGCGTTGTGGGGTTGGGGGAGTGGTGGGGGTGGGGGTTTGGGTGCGGTCGGGGCGGGAACGTGGGGTGGTTCGGGGTGCGGTGTGGGTACGGGCGGCGGGGCCTGGACCGGCCGGGGGCGTCGTTTGGGTGCCGGGGGCTTGTGCGGGGTCGTGGACCTGGGCTGGTTGTAGGAGCAGGTGCGGGTGATGACGCGGCCGTTGGGGAGGCGTTCGCGGGTGCGGCCCAGGTATCCGTGGGCCTCCAGCTCCCGCAATGCGGCGGCGATGCGGGCCTCGCTCTCCGGGAAGCGTTCGGTGAGGGCCTTGATGCCGATCTTTGCTCCGGCGGGGAGCGATTGGATGTGGGTGGCGAGGCCGATCGCGAGGAGGGAGAGCTCGCGGTGCTGGGCGAGGTGGTTGCCGACGACCGTGAAGCGGCTGGTGTGGCGGGAGTTGATGTGCATGACGCCGGACGACGGCGTGGCGTCCCCGGGTACGCGGGACGGGGCGCGCGAGGGCGCGCTAATCTGCTGGGTATCCATCGGGAAGCGTTCTCTTCCTCGGTGGTCAGGCCCTCGATCGGGATGCCAGTCCCGGCCGGGGGCCGACGCATGTCTGGGGTTGTGGGGTGAGCATATGCCTGCCAACCGGGCGGAAATCCAGCCGAGTTGATGATCCTCACTCGTGTGAGTGACGGGCCCCCGCGTGAGGTCGGGGTAGGGGTTGGGGTTGGGTTGGGAAGTTTCTTCTCCCAAAGCCTTGAAGGCTTTTTACGTCTGGGTCCGCCGGGGCGCGGTTCACCGGGTCGTGACAGACCGGGTCGCGACTGTCACGACCCGGTGGAAGGTGTCGCGGGCGTCGCCCCGCCAAGTAGACCGAGCCCAAACCGTTCGCGTCGTAGGCTCACCGCAGTCCGAGAAGGGGGAGCGGCATGGCCACGACGCCGGATGATCAACCGCTTGTGCCTGTGCCTGTGGCGCAAACAGTCACGTCCGGGCGGAAGCACGGGGGTTGGCGGCGGGCCTGGGAGTGGGGCAAGGAAATCGTCGTTGAGTTCGTCGGCGAGGCCATCCTGCAGGTGCTGAGCTGTCTCCTGCTGGCGGGAGCTGTTTTCGGAGCGTTCTGGGGCTGGCGCGAGAGCCCCGAACTCACCCTCGGTGCCGTGGCCGTGCTGCTGATCGGCGCCGTCGCCGCGATCGCCGCCCGGCGTCATCCCGGACCGCTTCGAGCGAGGCGGATGGGAGCGACGCTGCTGTCCGTTCTCGTCCTTCTCGCCCTCTGGTTCATCGGGTACGGAAGCAACTGCGGGTGCGTTTGACAGACGGGGGTGGCAGCAACCGTTCGAGCGCGCCAACCAGGCCAGTGCCGCGTCAGGCAACGTTCGCCCTGGTTGACTACCTCGGGGAGGCGTTTGTCGTCGGCGTGCCCGCTAAGAGATGCGGTTCTGCCCCGAGCGCGTAGTGGTGCTGCCCCGGGTCTGCCCCGGGGGTGCTTCTCAGAGGCGGGCCGCTGTTGTGAGCATGGAGACCGGTCAGGAGGAGGGACGTATGCGCGCACAGTCCTCGCCGGAGGCGGAGTTCGCTCACGCTCAGGCAGCGCGGTCACGGCGGAGCGGCGAGCGAGACGAAGCGGCGGCGGTGAGCGCCGGACCGCCGCCGGGGGCGCTGCTCGCTCTGCAGCGCAGCGTCGGGAACGCCGCGGTCACAGCCATGATCAAGCGAGGCCGCCACGAACACGGCCCCGGGTGCGGCCCGGCCGGCTCCGGCGGGGCCGTCGGTGTCGGTGTCGTGCAGCGCGCCAAGAAGAAGGACTGGAAGCTCGGGTCGACGAGCAACGAGCTGGCCGCCGTGAAGACGGCGCACTCCAGCGGTCCACTGGTCGACACGCTGCACCACATCATTCCCAAGTCGCTCTTCCAACCGTTCCTCGCCGTGCTGACCCCCGCTCAGGAGCAGCAGATCAGCGCCACGCTGGCGCCACTCGCCCCCAAAGCGTTCGGCACGCCCGACGTCGACAAGGCCCTGAAGAACATGCCGGCCAACTTCCGCGTCGGCCCCCGGCCCGAGGACAGGACCGACGACCCGGGAGACGGCCTCGACCTGAACAAGGACGCCACGGGCAACACCACACCCCGCTCCGCCGAGCTCGAGAACGCCTTCAATTACATGACGGCCGCCATCAACGCGGGGACGGTCACCCAGGCGGACTTCGAAAGCAAGTTCCTCGGCCCGGTCGAGGAGGCGTGCAAGCTGCACGGGACCCTCGTCGACATCGACCCCGCACGCGGGACATGGCTGCAGGACAGCAGCGGCAAGTACCACATGCCTTAGTTGTATTGGGGTGTAGCTCTGACGCAGGGATTTGTTGATCAAGCTCCGAGTCTGAAGTTGTCCTGGTAGCGGGCTTGGTGGACGCGCCGGTGTTCCTGCTCGGCGTGGTAGGCGAAGTAGTCGTCGAGGTGGCCGTTGCTGTGCAGGGCGCGGAGTTTGAGTACGGCCTCGGCGCCGGCCAGGCCCCACCTTGATCCAGTGATATCGAGACGGTCACCGACGAGATGCCTGCACGCCCCCTCGATGATCCCCGTCGCGATCGGCCAGCCCTTGGTCAGTGCGGTGCCGTAGGCGAGGAACTCGCGTTTCGTGGTGAGGTAGTTGACGCAGGTCTCGGCTCCCTTGCGTTGTTCGGGAGTGAGCTTGGCCTCGTCGGCCTGGGTGATGATCTCGGCAGCGGCGTCCTGGCTCCGGCCCTGAAGGATCAACAGGGCCTTCTCGACGACCCACCGCTCGGCACCGGTGTCACCGCTGGCATGGAACGCCCAGGTCGCACGCCATAAGTACTCGACGACATGGATGATGTCGATCAAGATGTGGATCTTCGTCTTGCGGCGCTTGGCCTCGGCGCGGATGACGTCGATCTGGTGCGGGGCCCCGTCGACCAGGACCAGCCAGGTGCGGCGCCGGACGGGATCACGCTGATCGGCCTGGTCGAAGGCGTCTGTGATCACCTCCTCGGTGCCCTCGACGATCGAGCCGGTCAACCACTTGTTGAAGGCCACCGGGCCCTTGACCCGGGTTGCCTTGCCCTTCGTCTCTTCCACGCTGCCGTCGATATCGACATCGGTGCCGGTGGGGAGGGTGAACACGTCGTGGGCCTGGCGGGGGACGGGGTCGGTGTCGTAGACGGCGGCCAGGGTCGCCATCCGCTTGCGGCCCTGTTTCTCTCCGCCGGCCAGCCGGGTGGCGAAGGTGCGGCCGCCTTTACTCTCGGCGGCCTTGCGGGTCGCTTCGCGCAGGGCCTCGGGGCGCATCACCACGCCCTTGGCGTCCGAGGTGATCACGAGCAGAGTGTCATCGGTGCAGGCCACTGGGGCACGGGAGGTGTAGAAGGTATCGATGTCGCGGGCGGCACTCACGGTGTTCTCCTCGATCTGCCGCTTGCCGATCACCGACCCGCACTGCTCGGTGAGCATTGCGTGCGCGTCGTCGAATGATCCCCGTACCGCCTGCTGGACCGCGAGCTTCCGCAGCACGAGGGAGTGCCGGTTCTCGGACAGGTTCAGCTCCGCGTCGGCCGGATACAGGTTGACCGCACCTTTCGCCCGGTAGGCGATGCGCGTGACGGTGACCGTCCCGAACCGGGTGGCCAACTGGCGGGTGTGCCCCGGCTCCAGGGACCGGCGCTCGATGCCGTCCGCGCCGGTCACCGACTCCTGCCGGGTCTCGCGGGCCGCCCGCAGGTTCAGGTGTCCCTGGAGAAGGAGGCGCTGGAGCTCGCGGCCCACCACGAAGATGTGCTCCTCCAGCTCGACCTCGGACCACCCGCCCGCGCTGGGGCCCGAAAGGTCGGATATGAGGTTCTCGAGCCCGTCGCGGGATGCCCGAAACACCTCGGCGGTCTGAATATTCTCGTGCGCTTGCATCGGGCTCTCTTCTTTGTCGTCCCACGGCTTCAACACCATGGACAACGAGAGAAGAGCCCTTTCGCGCTCACCCGCCCGCGGCCGAACCGGCCCCCTGGGCCAGGACGAACACTCCCGGCGACGGCTCGATCAACCAGCCCCGCCGGGCCAGCCGCTTCAGCTTCCCGCGCAGAGCCTCGATGTGCTTCGGCTCCCCGCCCAGGCCCAGTTCCTCGCACACTGACTTGGCCCGCACTCCCCGTCCGGCAGACCGTCCGATCACGCCCAGCACATCCCGGCAGACCCGCGGCAGCACCTTCGCCGCCGCACCCGCCGAGAACTTCGGGACCTGCAGACTCCCACCCCGGACCTTCGCCTCACCGGTCACCGCCAAGGCCACCACCACGTCCTCGCTCCACTCGGCGGCCGGACCGGCCTCTTCGACCTCCAACTCCTCCTGCCACACGGCGAACGCGACATCATCGGGACGGTCCGGCCCGGCCATCACCTCCAGCACCGTCTCGCGAGCGCTCAAAAACCGCCCCGCCGCAGCCTCCTCGGCCGCCAGCTTCTCGGCGAGCACCGCCATCTCGGCCCGCAGAAGATCCGCCCGCTCCCGCGCGGCCGCCTCCCGCGCCTCAAGACGCCCCAGCACCGAACCCATCGTCATCACCTCGCCCGGAACCGTAGGAGACGACCACAACCCACCGCAGCCCAACCGACAACATCCCAGCTCAAAACTTCATCAGAGTCCCTGCGAAAGAGCTACACCCATCTAGGTTTGCCCAGACGCCAGTTGATGCGACATCACGACGACTTGTGGAGGAGGTCAGGTGCACGAGGGCTTGGCTATCGGGGAGAGATATCGCGTGCAGCACGTCCTGGGAAGAGGCGGATTGGGGGAAGTCTGGAACGCGCTGGACCTCACACTCAACCGACGGGTCGCCATCAAGTTCGTGACCGGCGTCATGCAGTACCCGGAAGCAGCCAGACGCTTCGCGCGCGAAGCCCAGACCCTCGCCTCGCTCCACCACGGCAGCATCGTCACCGTTCACGACGCGGGAACGATTGACCATGATGGCCACCCGTTGCCGTACCTGGTGATGGAAGAGCTCAGCGGTGCCACCTGGGAGACGGCACAGGTGGACTCGGTCATCGAGACTGGCGCGCGCCTGGCGGACGCGCTCGCGCACGTCCACGAGGCGAGGGTCGTGCACCGGGACGTCAAGCCCGCCAACATCATGATCTGCGCGGACGGGCGCGTCGTGTTGATGGACTTCGGCATCGCCCGTGACGATGCCTCCCTCACCCGTACCGTCACCGCTACGGGACGGTTCTTCGGCACCCCCGCGTACATGGCCCCCGAACAGATGCAGGGTTACGCTGCCACGCCGGCCTCGGACGTGTACGCGCTCGGCCTGGTCCTGGTCGAGAAGCTCACCGGCCATCGTCTGGCCGCCGCGCAACTTACGGTGCAGGCCCAAGCCAGCGTCCCCGGGCATCTGCTGTCCCTGCTCACCCGCATGACCTCCCCCGGACACGAACAACGGCCCACCGCGGCCGAGTGCGCCGAACTGCTGCGCACGCCGGCAGAACCGGTGAGACCACCCCAGCCGGTCGGACCGCCCGAGCCGGTCCGGCACGAGACCCTGGAACGGTTCCTTCCGCCGGCGATAGCGCTCGCGCTGTGCGCGACCTCCCTGTTCCGGCCCGCCTACAAGTACAAGTCGGACACGTGGACGGTCCTGGAGGCCCTCAGTAACGGTGGCCCCGTGGGTGTCGGTGCGTTTGCCGGGCTGGCGACGACCCTGGTGTTGGCGGCGGTGCTCGTCCCGGCCTCCGGAGTGCGCACGCGGGTGGCGGGGTACGCGGGCGCGGCACTCGCCGTGGGCTGCCTCCTGTGGCTGGGCTCGTCCAACCCTCCCTACTACGACCGCGATGACGAACACCAAGATCCAGTCCCTGACGGCATGTGGCACCTCTACCTGGCGACGGCCCTGACCGTCGCCATGTACGTCTACCGCGACCGCCGCACCCGCAGCAGGGCCGCACCGCAGCAGGAGCGCCTCGTCGTCCCGGGGATGCTGCTGACGCTGTTCGCGGTCACCCTGTTCCAGCCCGCCTACCTGGACTCGCAGAAGTCCGGCGGATTTTGGAGCGTCCTGGAGGCTGTCGGCAACAGCGGCCTCGCGGGCGTCGGTGTCCTCGTCGGGTTGGGGACGACCCTGGCGGCGATGGCGGTGCTCGTCCCGGCCTCCGAAGTTCGCCTGCGGGTGGCGGGGTACGCAGGCGCGGCACTCGCCGTGGGCTGCCTCCTGTGGCTGGAGTCATCCGGCGATCCCTACGGCATCGGCGACCATCACGTCCACGAGACCCACCTGCCGGTGTGGCTCTTCTACCTGACGACAGCCCTGACCATCGCCACCTACATCTACCGTGACAGCCGTAGGGTGCAGCTCCTCTGAAGGGACGGCCCCCGGCGCAGACCTGCGGGTTCACAGGTGGAAAAGCACTGGCTCAGCCCGTCCCTCCAAAGGAGCTACACCCGTTGTATTGCCCTGTGTGTTGGGGACGCGGCTTGCGGGTGGTTGGCCTCCGCGTTCAGGTGCCGGCGGAAACGCCAGGCTGTCGAGATCCGAGAGGATCCCAAGCCACACAACTGGCAGCCCCGTGGTCAGGCTGGGGACGGCGAAGGGCCATCGGGGCGAGCCCCCTGCGTTGACGCATCGTCGCGATGGTGGGCCGGGTTGAGCACCTCGTCGGCGCTGCGGGGCTCTGTGCGCGGCTGCTGGTTGAGCTTGTGGCGCTCGATGGAGGATCGCCGGTAGACCTCCTTGCGGGCTCGCATGATGTTGCCCAGGGGCGCATGTTCGGCGGTGACCCGCCAGGGCGTGAAGGACAGCGCGTCCATCTTCTCCAGATTGTCCGGGCCCGAGATGCCCTGCTGCGGCAACCGCAGCTTGGCCACCGTGACGAACGGTGACAACTGCTGGGACCATTCCACGGTGGTGTCCTCCACCGGCATCCGCTCCAGGTCGGCGCAGAGCTGAACCTGGATGTCGAAGGCGTAGGGCCGCTCCTGCAGCTCGGCCACCAGGGCCGGCCGGAAGACCTCCGGCGCCGAGGCCGGGTCGATGGCGCGCCGGACCACCGCAGCGGCGAAAAGCGGGTCAGGGGCGATACGCACCTTGGCGATGTAGTCCCCGTGCCTGACCGCGCCCATCGTCCAGTAGCTGGACAGCAGTACGTTGACCGGGGGGATCTTCGACAGGCGCAGGAAGGCCAGGAATTCATCCCATGCCCAGTCGTCCTGGTCCAGCGTTCCCTTTCCGGTCACGAACTCGGCGAAGAAGCGATGTGCGCCGGGGCGGCCCTGGGAGAAGTAGGACGGCGCGTTCAAGAACAGGTCCTGGATGAACAGGTAGTGCTCGACCGTATTGCAGAAGAAGATCGGTGCGTTGATGTTGGCGTAGTCGAATGTCCCTGTGTCCGGTTCGTCTTCCAGCAGGGTCGGGCCGTCGATGTCGAACATCTTCAGCGCCAGTCCGGTGGCGCTGCCCAGTCGCGCGTCGGCTCCGGCGTGGGGTGAACCGTTGGAGAAGCGGATGAGCGCATCGTGGGTTCCCGGCGTCGCGTAGATGCCCTGGGCGTACTCGGGGGGAAGCCCGGCCAGGATCTCTACCTGCCCTCGGACCAGCCCGTAGCCCTTGGCGTGGGCGTCGCGCACTGCGCGTCCCGTGCCGCCGGACGTGACGGACTCGGCGATGAATTTCTCGGTCTTGTCGATCACCGTCTGCAGGTTGCGGTCGAAGTGCGGGTCATCGTCTTCGACGTCCGGCGTGTAGCGGACGAACTGTGCTGCCATGACGTCGACCTCTCCTTCGGAGACCGTGGTGGGACCTCAGATGGTAGGAATTGCCCTCAGTACTCCAGTTCCGCGAGCCAGCGCAGGGCGTGCAGACCCGGCAGGAAGCAGTACTCGCCACCACGGGTGACCACGAAGCTGGGCAGGTTCTGCAGGCGGCGCCGGACCGGCTTCTCCGGGATGGTGGCGTTGCCGGTTCCGTCGTGATGCCCGGCTACCGGGTCCTTCTCGCCGGGGTAGCCGATGAAGTTTCCGTCGTTGACCCATTCGGCCTTGATGAATTCGAACTGCCGTTCCAGATGGGCTCCGATGAAGACTCCGACCAGGCCCCGGTCGGCACCGTCGTCTTCCAGCACGTCCTCGGGCAGGGGTGGGCCGTAGGTGGTGCCGCGCCGGATGAGGCGGTGCATCCGTGCGTCGCCGATGATGGTGGCGTCGCGGGGGTTGGTGCGCCGGATGTGCGCACCGGCGGGGCACCGGAAGCCTCGGTCGTCGTTCTCCCGGTACAGGAAGTTGTTGACGCGGTGCGGATCGGCCGCCAGCTCCGGGTCGTCGTGCTCCGGCGTCAGCGTCAGGGGCGCCCCGCTGGGCCAGCGCCCGACCATCTTCGCCGCCAGGAGTGCCTCTTCCTGGGCGCTGGAGGTGTTCGCGCGCAGGTACTGGCGCCAGGCCGCCACGTTGGTGTGGATCTTGCGAACGGCCACGTAGGTCCCGTTGCGCCCCAGCACATCGGGGCTGGGCATGGGCGGCAGGCTGCCGGTTTCGTCGGGGTAGCCGAGGATGAACTCGCCGGCCTTGATGGGGGCTTCCTGCGGGTTGGAGCCGGGCAGTCCGACGCCCTCGATGTTCGGATGGCTGATGCCGTCGCGGAAGCCGAAGGTGGTGCGCCCGGTCGGGAGCTGGTGGACGTCCTGCTGCCAGATCACTTGGATACCGGGCGTGTCCTGGTAGGCGACGCGGGCCCGCTCCAGCCCCTTGTCCAGCCGCGCCGCATCGGAAGAGAGGGCGCTCAACGCGATATGGACATCGCCCGTTCCAAACGGTGCCTCCCAGTGGGCCGGGGCACTGTCGCCCACGTCACCGATCAGCTCCGCCCGAGCGGCCATGCCTTCACGAAACGCCCGGGGAAAGCTGTCCAGCGACTCCTGGGGCACCCCCAGAGCCTCCAGTCCCTGGTAGGTGAACGCCACCGCCACCCAGGCATCCTGGCTCGGGTCCACGCTGGGCAGACCACCCGAGGTCACCGGGAGCAGCCGCCGCAGCAAGGCGCGCCCGGCGTGGCGGTCATCGACGCGCAGGAAGACGAACCTTCCCTCGTACGGCACCGGCCGTGGACGCAGTGCCCCGCTTTGGACATCGTCGATCTCAACGCCCACGCTGGCTGCGCTGCTGCTTGCCGCCGTGTTCATGATCGCTTGTGCCTCCACATCGCTTTCTGTCTGGACAGCCCTGCAGCGGCTGGCACGCGCCCCCGACGCGGCCCACGATGTCGGGTCGGCTCTGAGGGGTGGTCGCGTCCGGGTTCTAGCCTGCGGCTTCCTCCAACAGCTTCTGGAAGGCCGGCGTGGCCAGCAACTCCGCGTTGGCCGGGTTGTCCAGCGCCGCCCGGAACTCGGGGGTGTCCAGCACCGCCTGGAACGCCTCGTTCACGCGTTGGTCCTTCCAGATCTGCTGAACGGTCAGATCGGGATAGGAGCTGACGAAGACCCCTGCGGGCGCCTGCTGGGCGACGAACCAGTCCTTCACCCCCGGATCGGCGATGCCGGGGAACCCTTCGGTGTGCGAGAAGACCTTGTCGAAGCGGGCCCCGACCACCGTCTTGCCGAAGTCGTCGATGTAGGTGTCCCAGGAGCCGTCGAAGACGCTGGCGAACATGTGCCGGGTGTCATTGTCGAACATCACATGGCGTGCGTCGTGCAGGGTGCCGATCTGGCGCAGCGCCGCACGGTTCGCCACGTCGGCCGACCCCCTGGCGAGCTCGGCGAGATCCTCACGCAGCGCATCCGCATGGCCCGGCTTGATCTTGGTAAAGACGGTGAACTCGCTGCACACCCCATCCTTCATGCCCGGGCGCTCGGGCTGAGCTGACTGGGTTGCACCTGTCGTCGGAGTCATCGGGGTCTCCTGCCAATCGGTCCGAGGGGCGCCAAGCGCTCGAATATGAGGTGCCATCGCCCTCACCACTAATCCTGACTGCGTACGCGCCGCCTCGCATCCCTCGTCATGGGTGATGTGGTTACCCGGGGGCGGATCCTCGAGAGGCTCCGGCACTGCGGGGTCCGGCCTGATGAGTTCACGATTCCCCGACACCGGCCGGCTACGGTCCGTGCCCGATAGGCCGTAGAGATGTGCCTCGTCCGTCACGGTGCCGAGAAGGAGAGCATCTTCTGGTGCCGGCTTGCTGTCGGGCTCGGGGAAGGCACCACCACGGGCTACGAGCAGGCAAAAGCCAAGGTCCTCGCGTCCTGAGAAGCTCCTGAGGACAGATCCGGAAAGGCGCAGGAATATGGAATCGGGACCTGCCGGGTATGTCGTCGTTGCTCCGCCCAGGCGTCGCCCCGGCTGCACCGTCAGCCGGTTTGCGCGTCGAGGCGCTCAGCAGTCCGGAACATCCGGCCAAAGCTGCGGGACGGGTGCTGACCGCCGAGGAGTTCGCCGTTCAGAAGGAGGACCGCTTCCGGAGGGGCGGCGACTCACGGTCCGGGGTCCTTCTGCAGGCCCCGGGGATGTCCACGGCAGGCCGTCGGGTCACCCACTTCCGCCAAGCCTTGCCCAATTCAATCGCCACCCTGATCCCCCACCTGGAGGCAACCATGGGCAAAGTTCTCGGTGACGTGCTGGGTCTTGCGGCCGGCGTTGCGATCAGCCCGCTCCCGATCATTGCAATCATCCTCATACTCGCCACGCCTCGCGGACGCCTCAACGGACAGCTGTTCGCCGCCGGCTGGATCCTGGGACTCTCGGCACTGGGCGCGGTGATGCTGGCGATCGCCTCCCCCGCAGGCGCCTCCGCCCACAATCACCCGGCCACCTGGGTGGGAGCTCTCAAGCTCGCTCTGGGCGTGCTCCTCGTCCTCTTCGGCGCCCGGCAATGGCACCGCCGCCCGGCGGATCCCTCGCAAGCCCAGCTGCCGAAGTGGATGGGCGCGATCGACCGCCTCACGCCGGTCAAGGTCTTCGGACTCGGACTGGCCTTGGCCGCACTCAACGCAAAAAACGCCCCGCTGACCCTTGCCGCGGGCGCCGCGATCGGCTCAGCCGGACTGCCGGCCGGGCAGCAGATCGCATCGCTGGCGATCTTCGTCCTGATCGCCACCCTCGGCCTGCTGGCCCCACTGGGAGTCTTCCTGCTCGGGGGAGAGCGAGCCAAAACCACGCTCAGCAATTGGAAAGACTGGGCAGCCCAGCACAATATCGCCGTGATGGCGGTCCTGTTCTTCGTTCTCGGGTTGAAACTGCTCGGAGACGGCATCTCGATCCTCACCTCCTGACAGCCGAGGAGCCGTGGGTGTTGGCTGCGGAGACGCCGACGAGGAGGGGATGCGATGTTCGAGATCCGCAAGGAGCGGGCCAAGGCTCTGGGCGGCCGCAGGCGGCTGGTCCGCGAGCGGGAGCAGGGCGGCATGGTCCGCCGTTACATCATCCGGCGGAACAAGCACGCCGCCGACAAACGCCTCCGCGAGGTAGTCAGCAGGGCGAACGCTGCCTGATGCGGACTAGACAGGGCTCGGGAACACGAACTGTACGTCGGTCAGTTGTTCCGACACCTCCCACAGGCGGCGGCCGGTCTCGGTGTCGGCTGCCGTGGGGGACAACTGGACGCGTGCCGGTCCGCCGCGCAGTTCGGCCGGGCCGTCCGGGCCGATGAACTGGCCGCCCTCCGCATTCGGGTCGGTCGCCGCGTACAGCTGGGGCAGCGCGCCGCGGGCCGGGGGCTGGGCGAGCGGGGTGAGGATGCGGCCGAACAGCACCTTCACCATGCCGATCGGCGCACTCGTCTGCAGGTTGGTGGCGGTATAGCCGGGATGGGCGAGCACGCTGCGCACCGGGCTGCCGGCCTCGGTCAGCCGGCGGTGGAGTTCCTGCCCGAAGACGGCGTTGGCGAGCTTCGACTGGTTGTAGAAGGCCATGGGCTTGTACGTGCGCTCGCCGTCGAGGTCATCGAAGTGGATGCGCCCCTGCCGGTGGTTGATCGAACTCACCGTGACGACGCGGGGATTGTGCCCGACGGTCAGCAGGTCGAGCAGCAAGCCGGTGAGCGCGAAGTGGCCGAGGTGGTTGGTGGCGAACTGCAGCTCGTGGCCCTGCGCACTCAGCGAGCGGGGCGGCGCCATCACGCCGGCGTTGTTGACGAGCACGTCCAGGTGCGGACGGTCGGTGCGCAACCGAGCGGCGAAAGCCCGGACCGAGTCGAGATCGGCCAGGTCGAGGTGGCGCACTTCGAGGCTTGCGCCCGGCTGCTCGGCGTTGATCTCCGCGACCGCCCGGTGGCCCTTTTCCTCGTCGCGTACCGCAAGGATCACGTGCCCGCCCCGGCGGGTGAGCGCCCGGGTGGTCGCCAGGCCGAGGCCGCTGTTGGCTCCGGTGACGACGAACACCCGCTTCGTCTGGTCCGGGATCTGCTCGTGAGTCCAGCGCTGCTGCTGTGTCATGCGGCACAGATTGCCTCTAGTGGCATCGAGTGTCAAGATGTCACTTGGTGTCAAGCAAGGCATGGCGTTACCATGGTTCGGTGAGTTCCCGCCCTGAAGTGAGCATGGCCCAGCGCAAACGTCAGCTCGTCTCGAACGAGTTGACCGAAGCGGCGCTGCAACTGCTGGCGCTGAAGGGGTTCGACGTGGTCACCATCGACGAGATCGCGACCGCCGCCGGTGTGTCCAAGAGGACGTTCTTCCGGTACTTCGCGTCCAAGGAGGACGTGGTCGTCCAGTTCCTGGCCGACATGGGCACCGGTATTCGCGCGGAGCTGGCGGCCCGCCCCGTCGAGGAGCGGCCCTCCGTGGCGCTGCGGCACGCCGTCTGGGTCTCCATCGCCGCCTGTGGCGACCACTCGGACAGGGCGCTGCCGGTGGTTCAGCTGATTCTGCGTACCCCTGCCCTGCTCGCACGCTTCCTGGAGCGCCAGGCGCAGTGGCGCGTCGACCTGACAGCGGAGTTGGCGCACCGCCTGGGGCTCGACCCCGACACCGATCTGTACCCGCAGCTTGCCGCCGGGATGGCGCTGGCCGCCTTCGATGCCGTGCTGCAACGGTGGAGCGGCAGCGACGGTGCCGAGGATCCCGCCGAACTGACCGACCGGGCCTTCGCCCTCATCGCCCCGGCGTTGGACGCCGTCGCGCGGCAGTAGCCCGCCGGCCGGAGCGCCGAGGCGCCCGAGCGGAACGCCCCCCGTCCAGCCCGGCCCGCCTTGCTACGTCCGCCTCGGCTGGATCGGCCCCGCCGAAGAGGCGCTCGGCGCGGAGAGCGGGGGAGGCGGCGCCTGGCTCGCGGTCTTCCTCCGGTCGCAGGCGCTGCTCGCCGCCGCGCTCCTCACGGTCTGGCTGCACCGGGTCCGGGGGAACTGGCAGACCTGGATCACCGCCGGACCCGTCCTGGCCGCATTCGGCCTCGCGGTCGCCGGTGCCGCCACTCGCCTCCTCCCCAACCTCCTCTGAGAACGAAGGAGTTGACCGATCCCATGACCGAGACCATTCCGCTGCCCGCCGCCGCGTCGAACCGCCCGCGCACCGTCACCGCTTCCCCCGCCACCCTCGAAGCCGAAGCGGTCTCCGCCCGGTTCGGCGACCACAAGGTCCTGGACCGGGTCTCCCTGCACATGCCCGCCCTGGAGGTCACGGCCCTCATCGGCCCGTCCGGCTGCGGCAAGTCGACCTTCCTGCGCATCCTCAACGGGATGCACGAACTGATCGGCTCCGCCTCGCCGGCCGGCCGGGTGCTGCTCGACGGCGACGACATCTACGACCGCGGCCGCCGCATCACCCGCGCCCGCCGCGAGATCGGCATGGTCTTCCAGAAGCCCAACCCGTTCCCCGCCATGTCCCTGTACGACAACGTCCTCGCGGGCCTGAAACTCAACGGCATCAAGGTGGCCAGGGGCGGCAGGGACGACCTCGTCGAGGAGTGCCTGACCAAAGGCCGGTCTGTGGCGCGAGGTCAAGGACCGGCTCCGCCGGCCCGGCGGCGCGCTCTCCGGCGGCCGGCAGCAACGCCTGTGCATAGCGAGGTCGTTGGCGGTACGCCCCCGAGTTCTGCTGATGGACGAACCCTGCTCCGCGCTCGACCCGACCTCCACCCGCCGGATCGAGGAGACCATCGCCGACCTCAAGGAGGAGGTCACCATCGTGATCGTCACGCACAACATGCAGCAGGCGGCGCGGGTCTCCGACCACTGCGCTTTCTTCCTCGCCGAGCAGGACACACCGGGCGTCATCGTCGAACACGGCCCGACCGACGACATGTTCGACTCCCCGCAGGACGCCCGGACCGCCGACTATGTGAACGGCCGCTTCGGATGACACCCCGCGGGCCCGCCGTGCTCACCGGGTGCGGTCGTAGTACGGACCCGGCGGCGCGACCCCAGTCCTGCGTGGGCCCCGGACGCCGGCTTCACGTACTTGATGCGTACGTGAAGCCGGCGGTCACAACAGGTCAGATCCCGGCCGCCGCCGCCAGGTCCCGCTTGATCCCGGCGAGCAGCTCCGCACCCTTCGCACGGGCCGCGGGCAGCTCGTCCGCCGAACCGACCGGCACCACGACCTCCAGGTAGCACTTGAGCTTCGGCTCGGTGCCGCTCGGGCGGACGATCACCCGGGCGCCCCGGAGGTGGTAGCGCAGCCCGTCGGTGGGCGGCAGCTGCTCGGTGCCCTGTGACAGATCCTCGGCCGAGGTGACGGGGAGACCGGCGAGCGCGGTCGGAGGCTGCTCGCGCAGCCGCCGCATGGCGTCCGCGATGACCGACAGGTCCTCGACCCGGACCGACAGCTGGTCGGTGGCGTGCAGCCCGTGGTCGACCGCGATGTCGTCGAGGAGGTCGAGGAGCGTACGCCCCTGCTCCTTGAGTACGGAGGCGAGTTCGGCGACGAGCAGCGCGGCCGTGATGCCGTCCTTGTCGCGTACGCCTTCCGGGTCGACGCAGTAGCCGAGCGCCTCCTCGTACCCGTACCGCAGGCCGTCCACGCGGGCGATCCACTTGAAGCCGGTCAGCGTCTCCTCGTAGCCCAGGCCCGCCTTCTCGGCGATCCGGCCGAGGAGCGAGGACGACACGATCGACTCGGCGAAGACACCGGTCACACCGCGGTTCACCAGGTGGGCGGCGAGCAGCGCCCCGACCTCGTCGCCGCGCAGCATCCGCCAGCCGCCGTCGGTGGCGGGGTCCGGGACGGCGACGGCGCAGCGGTCGGCGTCCGGGTCGTTGGCGATGATGAGGTCGGGGGCCGTACGGCGTGCGGTGGCGAAGGCGAGATCCATCGCGCCGGGCTCTTCCGGGTTGGGGAAGGCGACGGTGGGGAACGCCGGGTCGGGCTCCGCCTGCTCGGCGACGAGCACGGGCTCCGGGAACCCGGCCCGGGCGAAGGCGGCGGTCAGTACGGAGGTGCCGACGCCGTGCATCGCGGTGTACACGACCCGGGCGGTACGCGGCGATCCGGTGGCGAGCACGGCGTCCGTACGGGCCAGGTAGGCCGCCAGGACCTCGTCACCGAGGATCTCCCAGCCGTTGTCGGGGCGGGCCACGCCGTCGAGCGGGCCGACCGCGGCGATCGCGGCGGCGATCTCAACGTCCGCCGGGGGGACGATCTGCGAGCCGTCGCCGAGATAGACCTTGTAGCCGTTGTCGCGCGGCGGATTGTGGCTGGCGGTCACCTCGACGCCCGCGACGGCGCCCAGGTGCCGTATGGCGTACGCCAGTACGGGCGTGGGCAACGGGCGGGGGAGTACCGCCGCGCGCAGGCCCGCGCCGGTCATCACGGCCGCGGTGTCGCGGGCGAAGTCGGCGGACTTGTAGCGGGCGTCGTACCCGATGACGACGAGCCCGCCGGTTTGTCCCTCGGCCTTGAGGTACGCGGCGAGTCCGGCCGCGGCGCGGATGACGACCGCGCGGTTCATCCGCATCGGCCCGGCCCCCAGCTCACCGCGGAGTCCGGCCGTGCCGAACTGCAGCGTGCCGGCGAACCGTGCGGCGAGCTCGCCGAGGTCCTCGGTGTCGATGAGCTTGGCGAGCTCGTCACGGGTCTCGGGATCGGGGTCCTCCGCGAGCCACGTCCTGGCCTGCGCGATGAGGTCCTGCTGCACGGTGTCCGCCTTTCTGCGGGGTGGGGGGTTACGGGGGCGCCGCCCCCGGACCCCCGCTCCTCAATCGCCGGAGGGGCTTGATTGTGCCGGGTGCGGCGTGAATTTCGGCCTCGTCGGCGTTCGAGGCGCGGGGCCCGGCTCAGATCCGTTCAAGCACCCGCGCCAGCAGTGCCCCCATCCGCGTAGCGGAATCCCGCCCCGCCTGCAGCACCTCTTCATGGTTGAGCGGCTCCCCGCTCAGCCCCGCCGCCAGGTTCGTGACCAGCGAGATGCCCAGGACCTCGGCCCCCGCCTCCCGTGCGGCGATCGCTTCCAGCACGGTGGACATGCCGACCAGGTCGCCGCCCATGACGCGGACCATGTTGATCTCGGCCGGGGTCTCGTAGTGCGGGCCGGGGAACTGCACGTACACACCCTCTTCGAGGGTCTCGTCGACCTCCTTGCACAGCGCGCGCAGCCGCGGCGAGTACAGGTCGGTCAGGTCGACGAAGTTGGCGCCGATGATGGGGGACGCCGCGGTCAGGTTGATGTGGTCGCTGATCAGGACCGGCTGCCCGGGGCGCATGCCCTCGCGCAGACCGCCGCAGCCGTTCGTCAGGACGACGGTCTTGCAGCCCGCGGCGACGGCGGTACGGACCCCGTGCGCGACGGCGGCGACGCCGCGGCCCTCGTAGAAGTGCGTGCGGCCGAGGAAGACCAGGGCACGCTTCTCGCCGATCCGGTACGAGCGGATCGTGCCGCCGTGCCCCTGCACGGCGGGCGCCGGGAAACCGGGCAGGTCGGTCACCGGGAACTCGGCCTCCGGAGTGCCGAGCGCATCGCCCGCGGGTGCCCAGCCGGAACCCATCACGAGCGCGACGTCGTGGGTCTCGGCGCCGGTCAGCTCGCGCAGGCGGGCGGCGGCGTCGGTAGCGGCGGCGTACGGGTCGCCCTGGATGTTGTCCGGAATAACTGATGCGTTCACGCGGATGAGGGTAGCCGGTGATTCCCTACGCGCGTAGATGCCTATGCATAGAGTCTGCACACGCTTCTTCGTACATTCACACAAAAGCGCTGGTCGGCCGGGTCAGCAGGGGCGCTTGCGCAGTTCCATCACATAGTCGTGCGGCGCGCCCGCGGACTCCGCGGCGTCCGCGATCTCGCCCAGATAGCGGGCGGACGGCAGCCCGCCCTCGTACCCGTTCAGCACATACATCCAGGCCGGCTCCTCGCCGTCCAGGGTGTGCACACGCACCCGCATCCGCCGGTAGATGTCGAGGCCGACACCCTCCCACCGGTCCATGGAGTCCTCGTCCATCGGCGCCAGGTCGTACAGCGCCACGAAGACCTGGGAACGGGGGGCCTCCACCACCGTGGCGAGCGCGCCTTCCCAGCCCATCTGCTCCCCGCCGAAGGTCAGCCGCCAGCCGTTGAGCCAGCCGGTGCCGCGCAGCGGGGAATGCGGTGCGCGGCGCGTCATCAGCCGCGCGTCGAGGTTGCCGGCGTACGCGGCGTAGAGCGACATGGGATCGAGGGTACGGGAGGTGGTGGGCGGAACGTCGATTCCTGTGAGGAAGACCCCGTTCGGGGGTCCGTACGGGGTTCCGCTTCCCGTCCCGGAACCCCGCCGCGCAGGCCCCGGCGCACGTATGGAGGGCCCCGGGGCGAAGCACCTTGGCGCGTGCGGGACAATGAAGTACGTACTGCATTCCCCGGGGCGGCCCCCCGGACCCCCGGCCGGGGCAGCAGACGGCCGCGGGATGACACACGCGAGGCGGACTTTTCGTGACCCGGATCGTGATCATCGGCGGCGGACCCGGCGGGTACGAGGCGGCATTGGTGGGCGCCCAGCTCGGCGCGGAGGTGACCGTCGTCGACTGCGACGGCCTCGGCGGCGCGTCCGTGCTCACCGACTGCGTGCCTTCGAAGACCCTGATCGCGACGGCAGAGGTGATGACCACCTTCGACTCTTCGTACGAGGAGTTGGGCATCATCGTCGCGGACGACACCCCGCACATAGAGCAGGCGGCCCGCGTCGTCGGCGTCGACCTCGGCAAGGTCAACCGACGCGTGAAGCGTCTGGCGCTCGCCCAGTCCCACGACATCACCGCCTCCGTCACCCGTGCGGGGGCGCGCGTGATGCGCGGCCGCGGCCGCCTCCAGGGCCTCCAGGCCGCGGACGGCTCCCGCAAGGTCGTCGTGACCGTGGCCGACGGTACGGAGGAGACGCTCACCGCCGACGCCGTACTGATCGCGACCGGTGGCCACCCCCGGGAGATCCCGGACGCGCTCCCCGACGGCGAGCGCATTCTGAACTGGACCCAGGTCTACGACCTCGACGAGCTCCCGGAGGAGCTCATCGTGGTCGGCTCCGGTGTGACGGGTGCCGAGTTCGCGGGCGCCTACCAGGCGCTCGGCTCGCGCGTCACCCTCGTCTCGTCCCGCGACCGGGTGCTGCCGGGCGAGGACCCGGACGCGGCCGCCGTGCTGGAGGACGTCTTCCGGCGCCGCGGCATGAACGTCATGGCCCGCTCCCGCGCCCAGGCGGCGAAGCGCGTCGGCGACCGGGTCGAGGTCACCCTCGCCGACGGCCGGGTCATCTCCGGTTCGCACTGCCTGATGGCGGTCGGCGCGATCCCGAACAGCGCGGGCATGGGCCTGGAGGAGGCCGGGGTCCGGCTCAAGGAGTCCGGCCACATCTGGACCGACAAGGTCTCCCGCACCAGCGCCCCCGGCGTGTACGCGGCCGGTGACGTCACCGGGATCTTCGCCCTCGCCTCGGTCGCCGCCATGCAGGGCCGTATCGCGATGTACCACTTCCTCGGTGACGCGGTGGCCCCGCTGAACCTGAAGACGGTCTCCTCGAACGTCTTCACCGACCCCGAGATCGCCACCGTCGGCTACAGCCAGGCCGACGTCGACTCCGGCAAGATCGACGCCCGGGCGGTCAAGCTGCCGCTGCTGCGCAACCCGCGCGCCAAGATGCAGGGCATCCGCGACGGCTTCGTCAAGATCTTCTGCCGGCCCGGCACCGGCATCGTGGTAGGCGGCTGTGTCGTCGCGCCGCGGGCGAGCGAGCTGATCCACCCCATCTCGATCGCGGTCGACAACAATCTGACGGTGGAACAGATCGCAAACGCTTTCACTGTGTATCCGTCCCTGTCGGGATCGATCGCGGAAGTGGCCCGTCAGTTGCACACCCGTAAGCTCACGGGCGAGGCGTAAGCGCCTTCGGGAACCGGCAATCTCCGGCAACTCCCGGCAACTCGGGCGGGCGGGTGACCGTCTGACGATCAGTACGGAACAACAACGGGGCCGCCTATACCACTTGGCGGCCCCTTGTATGTACAACTTCTGTTATTCGGCGCAAACTGCTGAAAACACTCGGGCGGTCACGTTACTGTCAGTTTCGTGTTCGCTGCAGAACGTCGTCAGTTGATCCTCGAAATGGTGCGTGCCAACGGGGCAGTATCGCTCCGTGAGCTCGCCCGCGTCGTCCAGACCTCCGAAGTGACCGTACGGCGGGACGTGCGGGCGCTGGAGGCAGAAGGACTCCTCGACCGCCGGCACGGCGGTGCGGTCTTGCCGGGCGGTTTTACGCGGGAGTCCGGCTTTCCGCAGAAATCCCATCTCGCCACCGCCGAGAAGACGGCCATCGCCGACCTGGCCGCCGGTCTCGTCGAAGAGGGCGAGGCCATCGTCGTCGGTGCCGGTACGACCACGCAGGAGCTGGCCCGCCGGCTCGCGCGGATCCCCGGGCTGACCGTCGTCACCAACTCACTGCTGGTCGCCCAGGCGTTGGCCCATGCCAACCGGGTGGAAGTGGTGATGACCGGCGGCACCTTGCGCGGCTCCAACTACGCCCTGGTGGGCAGTGGGGCCGAGCAGTCCCTCCAGGGGCTGCGGGTCTCGCGCGCGTTCCTCTCCGGGAGCGGGCTCACTGCGGAACGCGGCCTCTCCACGTCCAACATGCTCTCCGCGAGCGTGGACCGGGCCCTAGTGCAGGCGGCGGCCGAGGTGGTGGTCCTGGCGGACCACACCAAGCTCGGCTCCGACACCATGTTCCAGACGGTGCCGACGGATCTCATCACCCGTCTGGTGACGGACGAACCGCCCGGCCACGACGACCGTGCCGCCACCGAGCTGCAGGCTCTGGCCGACCAGGGGGTGCAGATCGCGGTGGCCGGCGCCGGAAGCGGTCCCGCACCGGCCGAGGCCCTCCCGCCGGGCCGCCAGGCCCGCCGGGACATGCCACTGCCCGGGCAGCGTCGTACGCGCGGGGGTGGGCCCGGGGGGCCCGGCCCGCAGCAGCTGCGGAGCGCTGCTGCGCTGGCGGAACCGGGGCAGGGGCAAGGGGACCGGGCGAGGGTGGCGGATCTGCGGCGGCGGTAGGGGGGTGGGGGTTTCTTTTTCCCCGACCCGCCCCTTCCCGAACCGGGGCTCCGCCCCGGACCCCGCGCCTCAAACGCCGGCGAGGCTGGGTTTTCGCCCCGGCGCATCCCCGTCTCGCGCGCCGAAATCAAGCCCCTCCGGCGATTGAGGCGCGGGGGTCCGGGGGCGGAGCCCTGGTCGCTGTTCAAGCCCGTCCGGCGTTTGAGGACCGGGGTCCGGGGCAGCGCCCCGGTTACGGGAAGGGGCGGGTAGGGGAACAGGCCCCGCGCAGCGGACCCGCAACGCCCACGGCCACCCGCACCCGCACCCCCCTCACCCCCCCTCCGCGTTCGGCCCCTTCAGCCCCTGCAAGGTCAGCATCAGCAGCCGCCCCGCCAACTCCGGATCATCCGGCGACTGCTCCGCAGCCAGCGCGATCGCGTTCGTCAGCTGCATCAGGTCGTCGATGGACACATCCGCCCGCACCGCCCCGCTCGCCTGAGCCCGCGTCAACAGCACCGCTCCCGCCTCGCGCAGCGGCACATTGCACTGCGACAGTGCCGAAGTCTCGTCCCGTGACGTCGACATGAGCGCCTGGGCGAGCCCGCGGTACTCACCCGCATGGGTGATGATCGCACCGAGCCACTCCACCAGACCCCTGCACGGCTGCTCCGCCCCCGCGAGTTCGCGGGAACGGGTGATCAGGGAGGTCAGGGCCTCCTGGAAGACGGCGTTCATCAGCGCGTGCCGGTTCGGGAAGTGCCGGTACAGCGTGCCGATCCCCACGCCCGCACGCCGCGCGATGTCCTCCAGGGACGCATCGGTGCCGTGTTCCGCGAAGGCGGTACGGGCCTCACCCAGCAGCCGGTCGTAATTGCGGCGCGCGTCGGCACGCATGGGCCGGGCCGGCGTCTGTGCCGTGCTCATCGCCATTGCGCAGTCCTCCCTTTTTCCGCCCCAGGGTCCAGGATGCCATTGCGCATCCGGAGGGTGCCTCCGTATCGTTGCGGAGGTCCCCTCCGTTTAACGTCCCCTGGAGGCACTACCGCCATGCCGGAAACAGAAACCGACACCACGACAGACATCGCAACGGCCCCCGCCACCGCGTTACCGCACCGCCCCGTCTTCGCCCTCGCGCTGATCCTGACCTGCCAGATGATGCTGATCCTGGACGCGACCGTCGTGAACATCGCGCTGCCCGACATCGGCAAGGAACTCGGCTTCAGCCCCGCCGGACTGTCCTGGGTGCTCAACGCGTACACCCTCGCCTTCGGCGGACTGATGCTCATCGGCGGCCGGCTCGGCGACCTCATCGGCCGCCGCCGCGCACTCACCATCGGCGTGCTCGTCTTCACCGTCGCCTCGCTGCTCGGCGGCCTCGTCGACAGCTCGTCGCTGCTGCTCGTCGCCCGTACCGCGCAGGGCGTCGGCGCCGCGCTCGCCGCACCGTCCTCGCTCGCGCTGATCACCACCACCTTCGCCGCAGGACCCGAACGCGACCGCGCGCTCGGCCTGTTCACCGGCGTGGCGGCCGCGGGTTCGGCGATCGGGATGATCCTCGGTGGCGTACTCACCGACGTGGGCTCCTGGCGCTGGACCCTCTTCATCAACGTCCCCGTGGGCCTCGCCGTCGTGGCGCTCGCCCCGCTCGCCATCCGCGAGACGACCCGTATCCGCGGCGCCCGCTTCGACATCGGTGGCGCCCTCACCGGTACGTCGGGGGTGACCGCGCTCGTGTACGCGTTCATCCGCGCCGCCGATCACGGCTGGGGCGATGCCCAGGTGACCTGGGCGTTCGTCGCGGCGGTCGTGCTGCTGGGCACATTCCTGGCGGTGGAGCGCCGGGTGCGGCAGCCCGTCGTACCGCTCGATCTGTTCGCCGTACGGAACCGTGCCATTGCCTTCGCCGGGATGCTGCTGGTGCCCGCCGCGATGTTCGGGGTCTTCTACTTCGACACCCAGTACTTCCAACTTGTCCGCGACTACAGCCCGTTGCGCACCGGGCTCGCCTTCCTGCCGCTCGCGGTCGGCATCTTCGCCTCGTCCATGCTCGCGGCCAGGGCGCTCGCCCGCTACGGTCTGCGGCGCACCGCGGGCGGCGGTCTGGTTCTCGCCGCCGCCGGAATCCTTCTGCAGAGCATGCTCTCCACGGACAGCGGTTACTGGACAGCGCTGTTCGGACCGCTCCTGATCAACGGACTGGGGCTGGGATTCGTCTTCATGCCGCTCAGCGTCCTGATCCTCACCAGCGTCACCCCGGACCGGGCCGGTGCCGCGTCCGGACTGATGCAGACCATGCAGCAGGTTGGCGGCGCACTGGGTCTCTCCGCGCTGGTGACGGTGTACGGGGCCGCGGTCCGGGCGGCGGATCTGCCGGGGCCGGACGGCACGGTGGACGGCTACTCGACGGGGCTGCTCGCCGGGGCCGGCTTCCTGGCGCTGACCCTGATCCTGCTGCTCGCCGCGAGAACGGCCGCCGCGCCACCCGCCGAGGAATGACGCACACCGCCGTCGAACGAACGACCGGGGCCCCTGCGGAGTCGTACGACTCCGCAGGGGCCCCGGTAAAACGTCGGGTACCGCTCGATCAGTCCTTGATCTCGCAGATCACGGCGCCGGAGGAGACCGAGCTGCCGACCTCGGCGGCGAGTCCCTTGATGGTGCCGGCGCGGTGCGCGTTCAGCGGCTGCTCCATCTTCATGGCCTCCAGGACGACGATGAGGTCGCCCTCGTGGACCTGCTGGCCCTCCTCGACGGCGATCTTGACGATGGTGCCCTGCATCGGGGACGCCAGGGTGTCGCCGGAGACCGCGGAGCCGGTCTTCTTCGCCGCGCGGCGCTTGGGCTTGGCGCCCGCCGCGAGTCCCGTACGGGCCAGGCTCATGCCCAGCGACGAGGGCAGCGAGACCTCAAGACGCTTGCCGCCGACCTCGACGACGACCGTCTCGCGGCCGGTCTCCTCCTCCGCCTCCACATCGGCGGTGGCGGTGAAGGGCTTGATCTCGTTGACGAACTCGGTCTCGATCCAGCGGGTGTGGATCCGGAACGGGTCGCTGGTGAACGCCGGGTCGGTGACGACCGCACGGTGGAACGGAATGGCGGTGGCCATGCCCTCGACATTGAACTCGGCCAGCGCACGCGCCGCGCGCTGCAGCGCCTGCTCACGGGTCGCACCGGTCACGATGAGCTTCGCCAGGAGCGAGTCCCAGGCGGGGCCGATGACGGAACCGGACTCGACGCCCGCGTCCAGACGGACACCCGGACCGGTCGGCGGGGCGAACACCGTCACCGTGCCCGGGGCGGGCAGGAAGCCGCGGCCCGGGTCCTCGCCGTTGATCCGGAACTCGAACGAGTGCCCGCGTACCGCCGGGTCGTCGTACCCGAGCTTCTCACCGTCGGCGATCCGGAACATCTCCCGGACCAGGTCGAGACCGGTGACCTCCTCGGTGACCGGGTGCTCGACCTGGAGGCGGGTGTTGACCTCCAGGAACGAGATGGTGCCGTCCGTGCCGACGAGGAACTCCACGGTGCCCGCACCGACGTAACCGGCCTCCTTGAGGATGGCCTTCGACGCCGCGTACAGCTCCGCGTTCTGCGCCTCGGAGAGGAACGGCGCGGGGGCCTCCTCGACCAGCTTCTGGTGGCGGCGCTGGAGCGAGCAGTCACGGGTGGAGACGACGACGACATTGCCGTGGCTGTCGGCCAGGCACTGCGTCTCGACGTGGCGCGGCTTGTCGAGGTAGCGCTCCACGAAGCACTCCCCTCGGCCGAACGCCGCGACGGCCTCACGGACCGCGGAGTCGTACAGCTCCGGGATCTCCTCCAGCGTGCGCGCCACCTTCAGCCCGCGGCCGCCACCACCGAAGGCGGCCTTGATCGCGATCGGCAGCCCGTGCTCCTTCGCGAACGTCACGACCTCGGCGGAGCCCTCGACCGGGTCGGGCGTACCGGCCACCAGCGGGGCACCGGCGCGCTGCGCGATGTGACGGGCGGCGACCTTGTCACCGAGATCCCGGATCGCCTGCGGCGGCGGGCCGATCCAGGTCAGGCCCGCGTCGATGACGGCCTGGGCGAACTCGGCGTTCTCCGACAGGAAGCCGTAGCCCGGGTGGATCGCGTCCGCCCCGGAGTCCTTGGCAGCCTGGAGCACCTTGGCCATGTCCAGGTAGCTGGCGGCCGGGGTGTCACCGCCCAGAGCGAATGCCTCGTCGGCCGCACGTACATGCAGAGCGTCGCGGTCCGGGTCGGCGTAGACGGCCACGCTCCCGATTCCGGCATCCCGGCATGCCCGAGCAACACGGACAGCAATTTCGCCACGGTTGGCGATGAGCACCTTGCGCACGATGGCTCCCTCCTTGAAACAAGCTGAGTTTAGGGACTACCGACACGGCCCTACGACCCGTCCCCAATGGTGAGCTTGCCCACACGGAGTGTGATTCGAGGCTTGCTCAAGTCGCGAAATCCCTTGTGGCACCACGGTACGCCGGGATTCATGACCGCACAGTAGCCACGAGGTGTGGTCCAGGTCTCTGTTCGTGCAAGCAGCCACGCCCGGTGTTTCTTTGTCGAGTCCCCACTAACGGGCGAACGATTCTTTGCCCGACGCATGAGAGGCGCGACAAGGGGGCGCGGGGAAAGCGCACAGGTGCGCGTCGGAGACACGGGGCGAGAGTGAAGGCTGCCGGGGCCCTTGTCCGGAGCGTTACCCGTTAGTAGGGTCCGCGCTATCGCACGTACTGCAGGTAACAGGGGGTGAGCACCGTGGTGCGCAGACCGGTGGCGTTCGTGACCGCGATCGTGCTGTTCGTGGAGGCCGTGGGCATCGTGGCCATCAACGGCATCCTGGCGACGGTCGTCAAGAACCAGAGCATGTCACTGGCCGGGATGGAACCCGCCGCCATGTCCAACGGCACCTGGGCGATGGGCGGCTTCTTCGGCCTGTATCTGCTGCTGTGCGGGCTGATCCTCCTGCTGACCGGCATCCGCGACCGGGCCCCGGGCCGTATCGGCCGCATCGCCCTCATCACCTGCGCCGTGGTGCACGGGGTGCTGGGCGCGCTGACCGTGGGGCTGGTCGGCTGGGCCGCGTTTGCGTGTCTGATGGTGGTGCTCGGGCTGATCGTGCTGACGCTGGTGGCGTACGGCCCCGAGCCAGAGGCCGACCGGCCCACGGACGACGCCGAACCGAGCGCTCCGGCCACGGCCTGACTCGGACGGTCCCACAGAGACGGTCCGGCTGAGGCGGTCCGGCTCAGACCCACAGCTCGGTCACGGAGATCCCCAGCTCGCCCAGCAGTCGGCGCAGCAGCGGGAGCGAGAGCCCGATGACATTGCCGTGGTCGCCCTCGATGGAGTCGACGAACGGTGCCGAGCGGCCGTCCAGGGTGAAGGCGCCCGCCACGTGGAGCGGCTCGCCCGAGGCCACGTAGGCGGCGATCTCGGCGTCTGTCGGTTCGCCGAAGCGGACGGTCGTGGAGGCGGTCGCCGAGGCCGTACGTCCGGTCGCGGTGTCGATCACGCTGTGGCCGGTCTGCAGCACGCCGGCCCGGCCGCGCATGGACTTCCAGCGGGCGATGGCCTCCTCGCTGTCGGCCGGCTTGCCGAGCGCCTCGCCGTCGAGTTCGAGCACCGAGTCGCATCCGATGACCAGAGCACCCGCCACCTCCGGCCGGCCGGCCACCGCGGCGGCCTTGGCCTTGGCGAGAACGAGCGCAAGCTCGGCCGGCGTCGGGGCGCTCAGCGCGTCCTCGTCCACTCCGCTGACGATCACCTCGGGCGCGAATCCGGCCTGTCGCAGAAGACCGAGACGGGCGGGGGAGGCGGAGGCGAGCACGAGACGGCGCTGATCAGTCATACGCGCCATCGTAGAAGGGGCGGGCCGGCATCCGACCTGCCGGGCAGTGGATCAGCCGGTCCCGGGGCGAAATCCAGCCTCGTCGGCGTTTGAGGCGCGGGGTCCGGGGCGGAGCCCCGTGCACCCCCTCACCGCGTCCCGAGGACTCACCGCGTCCCGAGCACGAACATCGCGACCACCATCGCGAGCGCAAGCACCAGCCCCGCGCGCCGCATCATGTCCTGGGCGTCGCGCAGTTCCTTCGGCGGCTTGTTCTCCGGGTCGGACCACAGCATGGAACCGATCCTGCTGCGGTGGTGGATACCGCGCCTGAGTACAGGTACTCAGCCGCCCTGGTGCGTACGGACCAGATCGCGCCCGGACGCACCGGAGGCCCGGACCCCAAAGGGGCCCAGGCCTCCGAAAACGTGCGCGATCAGGTACTCCTGCGACTACGGCTGCGACTACCCGGGCCAGAACGTCCGCGCCCAGGCCCGCGGCCCCGGCAGATGGCGTTCGCGCCGGGCGATACGACCCGGGTCGGACCACTGGCCGGGCAGCGCCGGTGCGCCGGACGGCATATCGGCCGTCGCCGCGGCGCGCGCCCGGACCACCGCCAGTGCGGCAGCCAGCTCCTCAGGGGTCGGGTTGCCCCGTACGACCTTGATCATGGCCAGACCCTTTCTAGAGGGGGATGTTGCCGTGCTTCTTCGGGGGCAGCGATTCCCGCTTCGTGCGCAGCTGGCGCAGCCCCTTCACGATGTGGGCGCGGGTGTCGGAGGGCATGATCACCGCGTCGACGTAGCCGCGTTCGGCCGCCACGTACGGGTTGAGCAGGGTGTCCTCGTAGTCGGCGATCAGCTCGGCGCGGGTCGCTTCCTGGTCCTCGGCGGCGGCGATGGTGCGGCGGTGCAGGATGTTCACGGCGCCCTGCGCTCCCATGACGGCGATCTGCGCGGTCGGCCAGGCGACGTTGATGTCGGCGCCGAGGTGCTTGGAGCCCATGACGTCGTACGCGCCGCCGAAGGCCTTGCGGGTGATCACCGTGATCAGCGGGACGGTCGCTTCCGCGTAGGCGTAGATCAGCTTGGCGCCGCGGCGGATGATGCCGCCGTATTCCTGGTCGACGCCGGGCAGGAAGCCGGGGACGTCGACGAAGGTCAGGACGGGCACGTTGAAGGCGTCGCAGGTGCGGACGAACCGTGCCGCCTTCTCGCTCGCGTTGATGTCCAGGCAGCCGGCGAACTGCATCGGCTGGTTGGCCACGATGCCGACCGGGTAGCCCTCGACGCGTCCGAAGCCGGTGATGATGTTCGGCGCGAACAGGCTCTGGGTCTCCAGGAATTCGCCGTCGTCCAGCACGTGCTCGATGGCGGCGTGCATGTCGTACGGCTGGTTCGCCGAGTCCGGGATGAGGGTGTCGAGCTCGCGGTCCTCGTCGGTGGTGGCGAGGTCCGCCTCGTCCGGGAAGGCCGGCGCTTCGGAGAGGTTGTTCGAAGGGAGGTACGACAGCAGCGACTTGACGTACTCGATGGCGTCCTTCTCGTCGCCCGCCATGTGATGTGCCACACCGGAGGTGGTGTTGTGGGTGCGGGCGCCGCCGAGTTCCTCGAAACCGACGTCCTCGCCGGTGACGGTCTTGATGACGTCGGGGCCGGTGATGAACATGTGCGAGGTCTGGTCGACCATGACGGTGAAGTCGGTGATCGCGGGGGAGTAGACCGCGCCGCCCGCGCACGGTCCGACGATCAGCGAGATCTGCGGGACGACGCCTGAGGCGTGCACATTGCGGCGGAAGATCTCGGCGAACAGGCCGAGCGCGGCCACACCTTCCTGGATGCGGGCGCCGCCGCCGTCGTTGATGCCGACGACCGGGCAGCCGGTCTTCAGCGCGAAGTCCATCACCTTGACGATTTTCTCACCGTAGACCTCGCCGAGCGAGCCGCCGAAGATGGTGAAGTCCTGCGAGTACACGCAGACGGGGCGGCCGTCGACCGTGCCGTAGCCGGTGACGACGCCGTCTCCGTAGGGGCGGTTCTTCTCGATGCCGAAGTTGGTGGAGCGGTGCCGGGCGAATTCGTCGAGCTCCACGAAGGAACCCTCGTCGAGCAGCAGGTCGATCCGCTCGCGGGCGGTCAACTTGCCCTTCGCATGCTGCTTCTCGACCGCGCGCTCGGAGCCCGCGTGCGTTGCCTCGTCGATACGGCGCTGCAGGTCCGCGATCTTGCCCGCGGTGGTGTGGATGTCGATCTCTTCCGGCTCGGACATCGGGTGGCGGCTCCCTGCCTGGTCACGGGGACGACTGTGCTGCTGATCAGGTACTGAACACCTACTGATCCGTAGCGTATCGGCGTGGATACGGATCGGCAGTGCGTCGTTTGCCACACCTAGTCTGGCTTGCATGACACCTTCGGATGCGCCTCACAGCCGCTGGTCGGACCTGGACCGACCACCCCTGAACGTCCCCGCGCTGCGCCGCGGGCTGCTGCGGCCGGGCGGGCTGTGGACCTCGCTCGACGTCGTGGAGACCACCGGGTCCACCAACTCCGATCTTGCCGGGCGCGCAGCGGCGGGGCTCGCCGAAGGCGCCGTGCTGGTCGCCGAGGAACAGACCGCGGGCCGCGGCCGTCTCGACCGCACCTGGACGGCTCCGGCCCGTTCGGGCCTGTTCTTCTCCGTCTTCCTGACGCCGGGCGACATCCCCGTCCACCGGTGGGGCTGGCTGCCGCTGCTCGCGGGCGTCGCGACGGCGACGGGTCTGTCACGCGCGGCGGGCGTCGACATGGCACTGAAGTGGCCCAACGACCTCCTCGTGACCGTCCCCGAGGACTCCGGCAAGCTCCGTCCGGGGGAGACCCCACGCGGCGAGGAACGCAAGGCGGGCGGCATCCTGGCCGAGCGCGCCGGGAACGGCGTCGTCGTGGGCATCGGCCTCAATGTCTCCCTGCGCACCGACGAACTCCCCGCCCCCACGGCCGCCTCGCTGGCCCTGGCCGGAGCGGTCTCCACCGACCGGGAGACGCTGCTGCGGGGCGTGCTGCGCTCTCTGGAGCACTGGTACGGCCAGTGGCGCGCGGCGGACGGCGACGCGGCGGCGAGCGGTCTGCAGGAGGCGTACGCGGCGGGCTGCGCGACGCTCGGCCGGACGGTACGGGCCCAGCTGCCCGGCGACCGCACGCTCACCGGCGAGGCCGTGGCGATCGACAGCGACGGCCGACTGGTCCTGTCCACCGACGACGGCCTCCAGGAACCCGTATCGGCGGGCGACATCGTGCATCTGCGAGGCGCTGGGGGCGGCCTGGTCTGAGGGGCGTGCGTCGGTTCACCGGGCCCGTCCGGTTGCCGTTTCGTCCTCGATCGCAGGGCGGGCTGAAAATCACCCTGCCCTGCGACGCCCCGTGTGCCGCCCCGGTGGGCCTGACCTGCCGAGCCTTCGGTCTCACCCGGACACGCACCGGGGCATGAGACCGTGCCCTCCCGGAAACCCACCACCGGCTGCAACCACCCACGCCCCACCCGGCTCACCCAGGAACATTCCGGGACGACTCAGGGACGTGAGCCACGGCACACCTGCCGTATCGTTGAGGCGATCCACCGACAGATCGGCAGGGCAGTGCGCAGGGAACGGGCAGGAGGCGGCTGGTGACCGTCGACGACACGACCTCCGGCGCGGGCGCGGAGCCCCCGTCGGAACCCTCGGTCCACCCGACACCGCATCACGAAGTCGACCATACGGCGGAACCGACCGACGATCCCCTCGCGATCCGGCTGGAACAGCTGATCCTGGGGGCCGACCGTCGCTACACGCCGTTCCAGGCGGCCCGTACCGCCGGCGTCTCGATGGACCTGGCCTCCCGGTTCTGGCGGGCCATGGGCTTCGCCGACATCGGGCAGGCCAGGGCGCTGACCGAGGCCGATGTGCTGGCGCTGCGCCGGCTCGCCGGTCTCGTCGAGGCGGGGCTGCTCAGCGAGCCGATGGCGATCCAGGTGGCCCGGTCCACCGGGCAGACCACCGCCCGGCTGGCGGAGTGGCAGATCGACTCCTTCCTGGAGGGGCTGACCGAGCCGCCCGAGCCGGGAATGACCCGGACCGAGGTCACGTACCCGCTGGTCGAGCTGCTCCTGCCGGAGCTGGAGGAGTTCCTGGTGTACGTGTGGCGGCGCCAGCTCGCCGCCGCCACCGGCCGGGTCGTGCAGGCCGCCGACGACGAGGAGATGGTCGACCGGCGCCTGGCCGTCGGCTTCGCCGACCTCGTCGGGTTCACCCGGCTGACCCGGCGGCTGGAGGAGGAGGAGCTCGGCGAGCTGGTCGAGGCGTTCGAGACCACCTGCGCCGACCTGGTCGCCGCCCATGGCGGCCGGCTCATCAAGACCCTCGGCGACGAGGTCCTCTACGCCGCCGACGACGCGGGCACCGCGGCCGAGATCGCGCTGCGCCTGATAGAGGCGATGGCGCAGGACGAGACGATGCCCGCGCTGCGCGTCGGCATCGCGTTCGGCACGGTCACCACCCGCATGGGCGATGTCTTCGGTACGACGGTGAACCTCGCCAGCCGGCTGACCTCGATAGCGCCGAAGGACGCCGTCCTGGTGGACGGGGCGTTCGCGGAGGAGCTGACCCGTACCGGCGACGCCCCGGCCTCCGAGGCGCAGGCGTCGGAGGAGGCCGCGATGGCCGAGAAGGAGCGCCAGGACGGCGTGGAGTCGACGTCCTTGCCCAAGTACCGCTACGGGCTGCAGCCGATGTGGCAGCGCCCGGTGCGCGGACTCGGCGTCGTGGAACCCTGGCTGCTGGCGCGCCGGGGTACGTCCTGACCCGGGGCCTGTCCGGCGGATCGAGGCCGGACAGGCCCCGGGCCTGAACTCCCCGGGGACCGCTGTCGGGGGCGACCCATAGGATCCCTCCGGTAACGCTCGTTAACCGGAGGGGTGCAGTCATGACCGTCACGTCCGAGCAGCGGTTCGGGGAATTCGTCGTCGTACGGGTCCACGAGGGGCAGGAACACGTCGCCGAGCTGGTCCTCGACCGGCCCAAGGCGATGAACGCCGTGTCCACGGACATGGCCCGCTCGCTCGCCGCCGCCTGTGCCGCGCTCGCCGCCGACCCGGACGTACGGGCCACCGTCCTCACCTCCAGCCACGAGCGGGCCTTCTGTGTGGGCGCCGACCTGAAGGAGCGGAATTCCTTCACCGACGCCGAGCTGCTGCGCCAGCGGCCCATCGCCCGCGCCGCGTACACCGGCGTACTCGAACTGCCGATGCCGACGATCGCGGCCGTGCACGGCTTCGCGCTCGGCGGCGGATTCGAGCTGGCCCTGTCCTGCGATCTGATCGTCGCCGACCGCACGGCCGTGGTGGGCCTGCCCGAGGTGTCGGTCGGTGTCATCCCGGGCGGCGGCGGTACGCAGTTGCTGCCGCGGCGGATCGGTGCGGCGCGCGCCGCCGAGCTGGTCTTCACGGCCCGGCGGGTGGAGGCGGCCGAGGCCCATGATTCGGGGCTGGTCGACGAGCTGGTGGAGGCGGGGCGGGACCGCGAGGCCGCGCTGGCACTCGCGGGCCGGATTGCCGCCAACTCCCCGGTGGGGCTGCGGGCCGCCAAGCGGGCGCTGCGGCTCGGGCACGGCCTCGATCTGCGGGCCGGTCTCGAAGTCGAGGACGCCGCCTGGCGTTCGGTGGCCTTCTCCGGCGACCGGGCCGAGGGTGTGGCCGCGTTCAACGAGAAGAGGAAGCCGAACTGGCCCGGCGAGTGAGGGCGCATGACGTTGCGTGATCGAAGAGACACGCAGCGGGCATCGTCGGCGTTCCAAACTGATCAAATCACCACAAAACTACATAAGCTGTAGCGATGGGTGGTGATGATGCGCGGCTGCGGGCCGTGGTTTCGCTTGCGCAGACGATGGCGGCGGCACACACCCCGCGGGGGTCGTGGCGAGCGGCTGCGCTGGGGGCGTGCGAGGCGTTGGGCGGCAGTTTCGCCGCGCTCTCCGTGTGGGAGCGCGGGCGCGGGCGACTGCGTGTGCTGGTCAACGCGGGTGAACGGGCCGAAGGGGAGGAGGAGTTCCCCGAGCAGGAGACGTACCCGGTGCACCAGTTCCCGGAGATTACCGAGTTCCTGCACGAACGGTGGGCCGGGGGCGGTGAGCCGGATGCCTGGGTGGAGACCGCCGACGGCCCGGTGGACGGCGTGCGGGGCGAGGGCGCAGGGGTGCGGGGGTACGGGCGTGTGTACCGCCACGAGCGGGTGGCCGCCCTGCGCCGGCGCGGGCGCGGCTGCTGCGTGGTCGCGCCGATCGTGCTGCACGGGCGGGCCTGGGGCGAGCTGTATGTGGCCCGCCCGGTGGGGGTGCCGGTGTTCGGGCGGGAGGACGCGGACTTCGCGACCGTGCTGGCTGCCGTCGTCGCCGCCGGGATCGCCCAGACCGAGCGGCTCGAAGAGGTCCGCAAGCTCGCCTTCACCGATCCGCTGACCGGGCTGGCCAACCGCCGCGCCGTCGATGTGCGGCTCGACGAGGCGGTGGAGCGGCATCGGACGGACGGGGCGGCGGTCAGTCTGGTCGTCTGCGACCTCAACGGTCTGAAGCGGGTCAACGACACCCATGGCCATGCGGTCGGCGACCGTCTGCTGGAACGTTTCGGCTCGGTGCTGTCCCGCTGCGGTGCCATGCTGCCCGGCGCGCTCGCGGCCCGGCTCGGCGGCGATGAGTTCTGCCTGCTCACGGTGGGCCCCGAGGCGGACGACGTGATCCGGGTGGCCACCGAACTCTGCGAAAGGGCAGCCGAGTTGGAGCTCGGTGACGGGGTGGCGTGCGGGATCGCGTCGACCGGAGATCCGATCGGCCCGGTGGTGTCGGCGCGGCGGCTGTTCCGGCTGGCGGACGCGGCCCAGTACCGGGCGAAGGCGGCCCGCTCCGACAAGCCGGTGGTGGCGGGGCGCGACGGCGAGGTCATCCGGCTGGCCGACTCCCCGCCCCGGTCCCCGCACGACCGCCGTCACCTGCGCGGCAGCCGCCCCTGACCGTGTGACCGGATCGGTAAGGGGTCAACCGTGCGACCACTAGTGACATGAAGGGATTCAATCCGTACGCTTCTGAATATGGATATGCATACAGTCGTGGTGGAGACGTCTGGTACCACCGCCCAGGACGTCATCGCCGTGGCCCGCGGCAACGCTCGTGTCGAGCTCTCCGCGGCCGCCGTGAGCGCACTCGCCGCCGCCCGCGAGATCGTGGAAGCGCTCGCCGCCAAGCCCGAGCCGGTCTACGGCGTCTCCACCGGCTTCGGGGCGCTGGCCAGCAGGCACATCAGCCGGGACCTCCGCGCACAGCTCCAGCGCAACATCGTCCGCTCGCACGCCGCCGGCATGGGCCCGCGGGTCGAGCGCGAGGTCGTCCGCGCCCTGATGTTCCTGCGGCTGAAGACGGTCGCCTCCGGGCACACCGGCGTACGGCCCGAGGTCGCGCAGACCATGGCCGACGTCCTCAACGCGGGCATCACCCCCGTCGTCCACGAGTACGGCTCGCTCGGCTGTTCCGGCGACCTGGCCCCGCTCTCCCACTGCGCCCTGACGCTGATGGGCGAGGGCGACGCGGAGGGCCCCGACGGCACCGTGCGCCCCGCCGGTGAGCTGCTCGCCGCCCATGGCATCACCCCGGTCGAGCTGCGCGAGAAGGAGGGCCTCGCCCTCCTCAACGGCACCGACGGCATGCTCGGCATGCTCGTCATGGCCCTGGCCGACCTGAAGAGCCTCTACACCTCCGCCGACATCACCGCCGCCCTCTCCCTGGAGGCGCTGCTCGGCACGGACAAGGTGCTCGCCCCGGAGCTGCACGCCATCCGCCCGCACCCGGGCCAGGGCGTCAGCGCCGACAACATGCTGCGGGTCCTCGCCGGGTCCGGCCTCACCGGCCACCATCAGGACGACGCGCCCCGCGTGCAGGACGCCTACTCCGTGCGCTGCGCGCCCCAGGTCAACGGCGCCGGACGCGACACCCTCGACTACGCCGGGATCGTCGCGGCCCGCGAGCTGGCCTCCGCCGTCGACAACCCCGTCGTCCTGCCCGACGGCCGGGTCGAGTCCAACGGCAACTTCCACGGCGCCCCCGTCGCGTACGTACTCGACTTCCTGGCGATCGTCGCGGCCGACCTCGGTTCGATCACCGAGCGCCGCACCGACCGGCTGCTGGACAAGAACCGTTCGCACGGGCTGCCGCCGTTCCTCGCCGACGACGCCGGCGTGGACTCGGGCCTGATGATCGCCCAGTACACCCAGGCCGCCCTGGTCAGCGAGATGAAGCGGCTCGCCGTCCCCGCGTCGGCCGACTCGATCCCGTCCTCCGCGATGCAGGAGGACCACGTCTCCATGGGCTGGTCGGCGGCGCGCAAGCTCCGTACCGCAGTCGACAACCTCGCCCGGATCGTCGCCGTCGAGCTGTACGCGGCGACCCGCGCCATCGAGCTGCGCGCCGCCCAGGGCCTCACCCCCGCGCCCGCCTCGCAGGCCGCCATCGAGGCGCTGCGCGCGGCAGGTGTCGAGGGGCCGGGACCGGACCGCTTCCTGGCGCCGGACCTGGCCGCGGCGGACGCGTTCGTACGTGCGGGGAAGCTGGTCGCGGCGGTCGAGCCGGTGACCGGACCGCTGGCCTAGGTCCGACAGGAAATTCAGGCGTACAGGGCGTCGGCGCGGCGTACCGAGTAGGTGACGAACGCTGCGCCGATGCCCAGGAACGCCGTGCCGCCGATCAGGTACGGGGTGGTGTCGACCCCGGCCCCGGTGTCGGCGAGCCTCGGACCGGTCGCGGTGTCCACGGCGGCGGTGACCTGTGGGCTCTGTGTGCCCGGTGCACCGGCCGACTCGTCCGTCGCGTTGGCGGACGGGACGAACCACAGGGCGGCCAGCAGAGTGCCCGCAGCGGTGGCGGTCAGAAGCGGGCGGCGAGCAGCGGCCACGGAATCGATCCCCCTTGTCACAGCCGTGAGTTAGGCCTGTACGCCGATGCTAGTGAAAGCAGCGGGTCGCAGGAAAGCCGGGAGGGCGGGGAGCTTACGCTCCGGCACATGAGCACTTCTGAGACATCACGGTTTGTTCGACTTCGGGTCGAAATGGTGCTGGAGATCACGGACCCCGCCGCACTCAGCGGTACCGCACTGGAGTCCATCGCCGCCGAGTACGGGGAGCCCGGCGGCGAGTCCGCCGAGGAACGCATGCAGGCCGAGGCGGCCGTACGGGAGGACGGCGCGGAGGCCCTCGCCTCGCTCGTCGATCCGTTTGACCTGGTCAGCGAGGTGCCGGGGGTCGAGCTCACCCAGGCGTCCTGGAGCAGCGAGATCGTCGACTACGACCCGGACGACCCGGACGGCTGGGACCTCGACGACGACGAGGACGAAGAGGACGACGAGGAGGGCGACGACGGCATCCCGCACAATGGTGAGGACGACGGCGAGCACAGCGGCGTGAGCGGCGGTGCGGAGCGGCGGGTCTAGCAGGTGGTGCGCCACGGCCACGGCCCGTTTTCCGCGGGCCGCGGCCGTGGTGCGTACCGGTCGCTCGTACGCGGTCGGCCATACGTGGTCGGCGTCGGGAACCACCGTTGGCGCGGATGCGTCGATGAGTGGTGTTCCCCACATCTCTCTTGGATGTGGAACGGAAGACCCTTTCCATGGGTTCTAGGAACATTGATGGGTTTCGCCGGTCGTCGGCGGCTCTGCTCGGGGTTTTTGGGGATTAAGCAACGATGGAGAAGCGTGTGATGACGGACAGCAAGCGGCGCAAAGGCCTGATGGCCGCGTCCGCCCTGCTTGGCGGCGTTCTGGTGCTCACTGCCTGCAACGACAGCGGCGCGAGCGGCGGTAGTGCCGAGAGCTCGAAGAAGTCGCAGGCGGCCGAGGTCGACAAGGCGGCCGCCCAGGACGCGTCGGAAGCGCAGATCGCGATCTCGCCGAAGAACGGTGCGACCAACGCGAGCATCAACAACGACGCCAAGGTCACCGTCACCAAGGGCACGCTGTCCCAGGTCACCATGGCCACGTCGGCCGGTGCGGCCGTCAAGGGCACGCTCGCCGCCGACGGCAAGAGCTGGCAGCCGGACGCCCAGCTGGAGCGCTCGACCACGTACAAGATCAGTGCGACGGCCAAGGACTCCAAGGGCCGCGAGGCGCACGAGAACTCCTCGTTCACCACCGTGTCGCCCGCCAACAGCTTCATAGGCAACTTCACGCCCGAGGACGGCTCCACGGTCGGCGTCGGCATGCCGGTCTCGATCAACTTCAACAAGCCGATCACGGACAAGAAGGCCGTCCAGGCCGGAATCACCGTCACGTCCAGCAGTGGTCAGGAAGTCGTCGGCCACTGGTTCAACCCGCAGCGTCTCGACCTGCGCCCCGAGCAGTACTGGACGGGCGGCTCCACCGTCACGCTGAAGCTCGCTCTGGACGGCGTCGAGGGTGCGGACGGCGTCTTCGGTGTGCAGCAGAAGACGGTCACCTTCAAGGTCGGCCGCAACCAGGTCTCGACGGTCGACGCCGGCACGAAGACGATGACCGTCACCCAGAACGGCAAGACGATCAAGACCATCCCGATCTCTTCCGGCTCCCCCGACAACCCCACGTACAACGGGCAGATGGTGATCTCCGAGAAGTTCAAGGAGACCCGGATGAACGGCGCGACGGTCGGCTTCACCGACGACGACGGCAAGGGTGAGTACGACATCAAGGACGTGCCGCACGCCATGCGGCTGTCCACCTCGGGCACCTTCATCCACGGCAACTACTGGGGCGCGCGGTCGGTCTTCGGCAGCGCCAACACCAGCCACGGCTGTGTCGGTCTCGCCGACGTGAAGGGCGCGAACGACGCCAGCCAGCCCGCCGCCTGGTTCTACAACAACTCCATCGTCGGCGACGTGGTCATCGTCAAGAACTCCCCGGACAAGACCATCACCCCCGACAACGGCCTCAACGGCTGGAACATGAGCTGGGCGGAGTGGACGGCGGGCTCCGCGGCCTGACCCGTACGCACCTCCCCTCCCGCAGTACCGAATCCCGTACGCAGGCGGCGGCACCCGGATCCCCTCGGATCCGCGGCGCCGCCGCCTTCGGCGTTCGCAGGCGTTCTCATCCAGCTCTCATCGTGGCCTTAACCCACCATCACGACCCGTCCATAGCCTCGCGCCATGTTCTTCACCTACCTCCGGCGCGAGCTGCGCCGCCGCAGAAAGGCGGCGCTGGTCGTCGCCTCGGGACTGGCCCTGGGCATCGCGCTGGTCATCATCGTCAGCTCGGTCTCCTCCGGCATGAGCAAGGCCCAGGACAAGGTCCTGGAATCGCTGTACGGCCTCGGTACGGACATGACGGTCACCAAGGCCGCCGCCGCTCCCGGTTCCGGCAGCGGGCGCCCGAAGTTCGAGTTCGACGCCAAGGGCAGCGACGACGACTCGACGCAGAGCAGCGACCGGGTCCTGGTCCAGGGCTTCCAGACGCTGGCCTCTTCCACCGTCGACACGATCGGCAAGCAGGACGGGGTCGCGGACGCCGTCGGCGGACTCAGCCTGAACGTCATGAAGGTCGACGGCCGGTTCAAACGAGGTGAGTTCAAGCAGCAGGGCGGCACGGGCCAGAGCAGCCGGGGCCCCGGCGGACAGGGCGGCAGCACGCAGCCGCAGGGCGAGGTCAAGGGCGGCGGTGCCTCCTTCGACGTCAACTCCTACAGCGTGTACGGCACCGATGTCACCAAGCAGGCCCTGGGCCCGCTGACCTCGTCGAAGATCACCAAGGGCCGTACGTTCAAGGCGTCCGAGACCGATGCGAAGGTCGCCGTCGTGGACTCCGCGTACGCCAAGGAGAAGAAGCTCGACGTCGGCAAGACCGTCACCATCCACGGGACCAAGTTCACGATCGTCGGGGTCTCGACCGCCGACAGCGGTGACGCGGCCGCCAACCTCTACATCCCGCTGAAGCAGGCGCAGACCCTCTCCGACTCGAAGAACAAGGTCACCACGGTCTATGTGAAGGCCTCGGACTCGCAGCAGATCGACCAGGTCAAGTCCACCGTCCAGAAGAACGTCTCGGGCACGACCGTCACCACCTCCGCCGATCTCGCCGACACCGTCTCCGGTTCCCTTTCCACCGCCTCCGACCTGGCCTCCAGCGTCGGCAAGTGGCTGTCGATCGCCGTTCTGGTCGCCGCCTTCCTGGTGGCCGGCCTGCTCACCTCCTCGGCGGTCAGCCGCCGCGTACGGGAGTTCGGCACCCTCAAGGCGCTCGGCTGGAAGAGCGGCCGGGTCACCCGCCAGGTCGTCGGAGAGGCCCTTGTCAACGGACTGCTGGGCGGAGTGCTCGGCATCGCCGTCGGTCTCGCCGGTGCGTACGTCGTGACCGCCATCAGCCCCACCCTCACCGCACAACTCGGCTCCTCCGGCGGAGGCATGGGCGGCGGCATGGGCGGCGGCATGGGCGGCGGGCGGTTCGCGGGCGGACCCGGCGGGTCGAGCGCGGCCAAGACGCTCGACGTCGCGCTGACCGCCCCCGTCTCGCTCTCCATCATCCTGATCGCCGTCGCGCTGGCTGTGGCGGGCGGGCTGATCGCCGGTGCGTTCGGCGGCTGGCGGGCCTCCCGGCTGCGCCCCGCCGATGCCCTGCGCCGCGTCGAATAGCCCACCCGGCGTCCCACCCCACTTTGTTCCAGCAGGAGTTGACCCATGTACACACTCAGAGACGTCACCAAGCGCTATACGCGCGGCAAGACCACCGTCCACGCACTCGCCGGTGTCGATCTGACCATCGAGGACGGCGGGCGGCTGGTCATCCAGGGCCCCACCGGCGGCGGCAAGTCCACGCTGCTGCAGATGCTCGGCGGCCTCGACCGCCCCACGAGCGGCAGTGTCGAACTCGACGGTGTGGACCTCGCGAAGCTCAGCGAGGCCAGGCTCACCAAGGTGCGCGCACAGAACATCGGCTTCGTCTTCCAGAGCTTCAACCTCATCCCGACGCTCACCGCCCAGGAGAACGTCGAGACCGCGCTCGTACCGCTCGGCGGCAAGGCGGCCGAGCGGCGCAGGAGGGCCGCCGAGGCGCTGGACTCCGTCGGACTCGGTGAACGGCTCGGACATCTGCCCGGCGAGATGTCCGGGGGCCAGCAGCAGCGCGTGGCGATCGCCCGGGCCCTGGTCAAACAGCCGAAGGTGCTGCTCGCCGACGAACCCACCGGCAACCTCGACGAGTCGATGCGCGACGAGGTCATGGACGTGCTGGAGACCATGTGGAAGGAGCACGGCCTGACCTTCATCATGGTCACGCACGACAGCGCCATCGCCCGGCGTGCGCCACGGCTGGCGACGATTCGCAAGGGGAAGGTCACGATCACGGAGAACGCGGCGGCCTGAGAAGGGTGTTGCGGGGCGCCGACCGGTCCGGCGGGTGCCCCGCCGTTGACCGGTGGGCCGTCCCGGGTTCGGCGGGGGCCGACCACCGGGCGGATCGGCCCGGCCTCAGCGGTGGTCGGCTGCGGCGCTCCGGTGGGTGGTGAGGTCGCTGTGGCGGACCTGGCGCAGCCCCACCGGATCGTCGTACCCGCTGCTCCAGAAGGCGCTCAGGGGGAGGCCGCCGGGGCCCGCGAGGAACGAGCGCAGCGCGTACCAGGGTTGCAACGGCAGTCGGCACAGCCCGTACAGCCAGCGCCGCACCAGCTGCCAGGACCCCGGTCGACCGGCGTCCGGCAGTCTGATCACCCGTATCCCCATGATCAGCTTGCCCGCGCCGCCCCCGGCGATCGCGGTGAGGACCACCTGGTTGAGGAACGAGAACGCGAGCGTCGGGCCGAGCAGCAGACCGACGATCTCGGAAACACCGGCCGTGTCCACATGCGGCCGGGCCAGCAATCCGCAGGTGACCAGGCAGAGGTAGCAGTCCAGGCCGACGGCGAGATAGCGGCGCATGTCGCCCACGCGCGGCGGGATACGGGGCGCGGGGCGCTGCCCGGGGACGGGTGGGAGCGCCGGATGGGCGTACGGCCCCGCAGGTCCCAGGTGCCCCCGTCCGGGCGGTGTGCGGCCGGCCGGTAAGGCCGGCCCGGGACAACTCCGGGTATGTCTGTGCCCCCGCGACGTGGTCATGACGGCATCATGTCTGATTGCCCGTCACCGTGTGCCCAGGACCGCCTTCCTACCGCCCCGTACGCCGCATTAATCTCGCAGTCATGACCATCGCCATCACCGCCATGATCACCGCAGTGGTCGGGGTGCTCGGCACCCTCTTCGCCCCGGTGCTCGCGCAGCGGCTGACCGTACGCCAGCGCGCCGAGGAAGCCCGACTCGCCGGTGAACGGCGGAAGTTCGAGGAACGGCGCGCCCAGTACACGGCGATGAACCGGGCCTCCCGGCAGTTCCACACCCTCCTCAAGGACGCCCTGCACCGCATTCGCGACGACGTCTACACGGAGCAGGAACGCACCCAGCTCGAAGAGGCCCGCCTCGACCACCGCGACCGCTACGCCGAGGCGCAGATGATCGTCCCCGAACGGATACTGCAGGCGTCCCGCGACCTCAACCGGGTCCTCGCCGCCGGTGACGCCGCGACCAAACGCCTCGACCGGGGTCTCGCCCGGGACGGTGAAAGCGTCGAACGGGCGCTGGAGGACCTGAGGGCGGCCGACCCCCGCCTCGACACGATGCGGGAACTGATGCGCCAGGACCTCGGCGTCACCGACTGAACCACGCAGGGGCTCTGTCAGCAGGACTTGAACGGCCACAGCCGGTAGCGCGAGTCCAGCCGGTACTCGCCGCCCCGCTCCACCGTGAGCCGCGTCCACTCGCCGTGCTGCCGTACGCACCCGCCGCCGTCGGCCCGCAGCCAGGGCGAGTACGCGATCCGTACCGTCACCGACCCGGCGGCGGGCATCCGTACCACCAGCGAGGCGTCGTCGCCGCGTACGACGGCGCCCGGCGCGGAGACCAGCGGGACGGCGCCCCGCACCCGGTAGATCCGCCACCCCGCGTCCTGCCACACCGGCTCCAGCCAGTCCGTCCCGCGCCGGACGATCTCCGCCTCCGCCTCGGCCGGGCCGTCCGGCCTGCCGCTGTGCAGCACCACGAGGCCCACGCCCCACCGGTCCAGCCAGGCGCGGTACGCCGCCGGGGTCGGCTCTCCCTCGTAGAACAGCCGCCCGCGCTCCACGTCGAGCTGCCGGTTCCAGCCGCGCGCCATGTTCACGTGCGGGGCGAGCACGGCCGCCTCCCGGTGATTGCGGGCCGGTACGACCTCCACCCGCGTCCGTTCCGCACCGAGCCTGCGCAGCTCCGCGACCACGCCGTCGGTGTGCGCTGCCCAGGCGGGCACGGCGTTGGATACCCGCAGATCGTCATCGGTCTTGTTGACCACCCATCCGGTGTTGAACGCGAGCATCCCGACGAGCACGACGGCCCGCACCCGCAGCAGCGGGCCGCCCCGCGCCCACCCCGCCAGGGTGGCCAGTGCCGCAGCGAGCAGCACCGGCGGGCCGGCCGCCCCCACCAGCCGCTCCACATTCGTTCCGATGGGCGAGGGAATCAGGAAGGTCAGGACGACACCGAGCGCGTACACCACGCTCGCGAACCGGACCACCCGCCAGCCGCCCTCGCGCGGCGCCGCGAGCCACAGGGCCGCGCAGGCGGCCAACGGCACCCACAACTTCCCCACGGCCATCGGCTGTTCGCCCGTGAACGGGAACAGCGCCGTCGTCGCCGCCACCACCACGAACGGCGGCACGAGGAGCACGGCCGCCCGCCGCCACTGCCGGTCGAGACCGTACGCCGCCCCCGCCACCACCAGGAACAGCCCCGCCACCGGACTCGCCGCCGTCGCCAGCGCCGCGCAGCCCGCGGCGACGCCCGCACGGCGTCGCACGTACAACAGCGCGGCCAGCCCGATCGCCACGCCCAGTGCGAACGTCGTACGCCCGGACGCGACATTGCACCAGAGCACCAGTGACCCCAGCACCGAGACCGCGACCGGCCACCGCACCCCGGTCCGCACACAGAGCCGCCCCAGCGCCCACGACCCGCAGAGCCCGGCGGCGACGGTGACGGCCCGCACCCCGAACACCGCCATGAGCGGCGGCGTCAGCAGGCTGTAGTTGGCGGTGTGCGTCCCTCCGTACCAGGAGAGGTTGTACGCGGACTCGGGATGCCGGGACGCGAACCCGGCCCAGGCGAACTGCGCCGCCAGATCACCGCCGCCGGTGGCCAGCACCAGCGCCCACACGAGGTACAACGGCACGACGACCAGCACCGCGAGACCCGGCACCCACCACCGCGCCGAGTCCGGATCCGTGGCCGCTCGGCGCACACCGGAGCCGACCCGCTCGTCTCCCCGCTCGCGCGTCGCAGTTCTCTCGGTGATCCCCACCTCGCAAACCCTAACGGGACCGTTCGAACCTCATGGAGGACGGCAGTCCGGCCATCGCGCTGAGCGTCGTCTCCGGCGTGGTCGTCCTCGCGTCCGGAGCGGGGCTGTGGATGCTGCGCCGCCCGGCCGACGCCTGAGCGCCCGGCACGGCCGTCCCACCTCACGCGGCCGACCCGCCGCGCCTCCGAAAGGTCTCCGCCAGGGCCGTGTTCACGACCACCACGGCTCCGAAGAGCACCGCCGTCACCGGATGGCCGACCGCGTGGACCGCGTACACACCACCGCCGAGCACCACCGCCTTGACCAGCAGAACCCCCACGAGAGGTGGCCGGAAGCGGGCGCGCGGGGCTGCGAACATCCCCCAGAGCGCGATGGCCACCGCCGGTGTTCCCAGCCCGAGCAGCAGCTGAGCAGCCGCGCCGTCCCCGGTGGTGAAACCCCACCGGCCCAGAGCGCCCAGCGCCGCCAACTCGACGACGAACGCAACGACTTCATTGGCCATGAACCAGGGTCGGCCGGTCGGGGCGGCGGGTGTGCCGGCGCCTTCGCTCGTCATCGGTGGTGAACTCCTCTTCGTAGGCAACGTCCCGGCTCACAGCGTTCTTTGAGCCTTTGCTTGGGTCCGGGGGCCCTCGTGCTGGGCCCCGCCCGATTCCTACGGTCATTTTGACCGGGGGTGGGGCGACGGAAGGCGTGGGTGTGCGGCATGAGCGGTAGGCGTCGGCAGGGGGGCCGCAGGCTTCCGGCCAGGAGGGACCGGGGCCAGAGCGCTCTGGAATATCTGGGGCTGCTCGCGGTCGTGGGCACGGCCCGCACTGGGCCGGTTCCTTCACGGTGACGGGCAACGGCTACCAGCACAGCGCCCTCGACCTGCTCAACGCCGCCCAGGACAGCTGACGCGGGTGGTGCGTCGCGCATTTCGCCGCACTACCGTTCCGGGAGTACAAATTGACCGGTACACGACACAAAACACGGCGACCGACGGACGGAATCGAGGACTCATGACCGACAGACGATCGGCGGGCCGTGGCGCGGCGCGGAAATGGCTCAAGGGGGCAACCACCGCTCTGGCCGCGGCCACACTGGTGCTGGCCTCCCCCGCGCTGGCCCACGCCGCTCCACCACCGGCGCTGCCGGGCAACGCGGACGAGAGGGAGCTGGCGTTCCAGCCGGCCTTCGACTACGACAAGGACGGCTGCTACGCGAGCCCGGCCATCGGCCCCGACGGCACGATCGCGCCCGGGCTGAAGATCGGCGGGGACGTGAACGGCAACTGCCGTGATCTGTCCGATCTGGAGAACAGCAACAGCTACTCCCGGGAGAAGTGCAACAACGGGTGGTGCGCCATCATGTACGCCCTCTACTTCGAGAAGGACCAGGTTTCGCTCGGCGGAGGCAGCGCCGGCCACCGCCACGACTGGGAGCACGTCGTGGTCTGGGTGCAGGGCGACCGGGTCGAGTACGTATCCACCTCCGCCCACGGCGGGTTCACCGTTCACCCGCGCTCGGAGATGTTCTTCGAAGGCACGCACCCGAAGGTCGTCTACCACAAGGACGGGGTGAGCACCCACTGCTTCCGTGCGGCCAACGCGCACGACGACCCGCCGGAGAACCACCGGGGCACCTGGCAGTACCCCACCCTGGTCGGCTGGAACGGCTACCCCGAAGGGCTGCGCGACAGGCTGAGCGCCGCCGACTTCGGCAGCGCTCTGCTCGGCATCAAGGACGACCAGTTCACCCGGCATCTGGCGAATGCCAAGCCGTCCGACATCCCCTTCGACCCTGAAGGCTGACCCTGCACGCGCGCCCTGAGGCATGCGGGTGATGCCTGCTGTCAGGTGCAGGGCAGGGGCACTGCCCCGCCCAGGAACCCGGACACGTTGAGCAGTTCGCGGGTGAGTGGTAGGCCCGTGAGGCGCTCGGCGAGTGCGAATGCGGCCTGCGAATGCAGGTCGAAGTTCCGCTCGTCGTCCTCACTCAGATCGAAGCTCGCTGCGCGTGTGGCGTCCACCGAACCGTCAGGAGTCGGCCCGCGGACCAGCGTGACGCAGTACGCCTCGGCCAGAGTGGGAAAGTGCTCGTCGAACCACAGATAGTCATGGGCAGTCGCTTCAGACATGGCGCAAGCACGGCAGCCGCCACTGACACCGCCTGGTGAGTGGCCCGGACCGGATCACCGGACCGGGCCCTGCCGCGTCAGTCCTCGGTCGACGGCGCCGGTGCCACACCGATCGGGCAGGAGACGCCCGTCCCGCCGATCCCGCAGTAACCCGCCGGGTTCTTGTCCAGGTACTGCTGGTGGTACGCCTCCGCAGGCCAGAACGTGCGGTCCTGCGCCGGGAGGATCTCCGTGGTGATCTCGCCGTAGCCGGAGCCCGTGAGGACCTTCTGGTAGGCCTCGCGGGAGGCTGCCACGGCTGCTGCCTGCTCGGGGGAGTGGGTGTAGATCGCGGAGCGGTACTGCGTACCGACGTCATTGCCCTGGCGGAAGCCCTGCGTCGGGTCGTGGGACTCCCAGAACCGCTTCAGCAGCTCGGTGTACGAGACGGTCTTCGGGTCGAAGACGACGCGGACCGCCTCCGTGTGGCCGGTCACGCCCGAGCAGACCTCTTCGTACGCGGGGTTCTCGGTGTAACCGCCCTGGTAGCCGGCGAGCGTCGTCCAGACGCCGGCCGTCTGCCAGAACTTGCGCTCGGCGCCCCAGAAACATCCCAACGCGAAGTCCGCGACCTCCAGGCCCTCCGGGTACGGGCCCAGCAGCGGGTTGCCGAGGACCGTGTGGCGGGACGGGACGGTGAATTCGGGGGTGGGGCGGCCCTTCAGGGCCTCCTCGGGGGTGGGGAGCTGCGGGGTACGGCGTTGCAGGAACATGCGGGGGCTCCTCCTGGGGTCGGCGTGCAGTGGGTACAACGCGCCGGGGATGTCATGGATTCCGCGGGCGTGTGTGAGAGGGCGCCCCGGCCGTGGCTACCGCGGCAGTGTTGCCGGGCTGCCGCCGTTCGCCTCGTAGCCGGCGACCGCCAGTGCCCGGTAGACCGTGTACTCGGCGGCCGGGTCGGGGCTCTGGGTCCACGGCAGTGCGCCCACATGGCCGTCGATGTGGACGAGCTGGTTCATCGCCTCCGACCAGCGTTCCATCCGGACCAGGAACAGCACCAGCAGGTGGCGGACGTGCGCGAGCATCGGGTCGTCGGCGCGGGCCGCGTGCACCGCGAACAGGGCACCCTCGACCGCCTTGGTCACCACCGCGCTCCGGTAGAAGCCCTGCACGAGATTGACCTCGGGCAGATGCTCGTACACCGCGAAGAGCGGCAGCGCGGCCAGCAGTGAGCCCTGCGGGGCGCGGGCCGCGGCCGTGGTGGCGAAGCGGTCGGCCTCCTCGCGGGAGCCGTGCCACTTCTCGCACCAGTAGTGCAGCGCGGCGATGTGCGCGCCCATGTGCGCCGGAGCCCGGTCGATCACCTTCGCCCAGAGCTGGTCGAACTCCTCGTGCGAGTAACCGAGTCCACGGGAGACCGCCAGCTCGACGAGGTACGGAACGGGGTCGCCCGGCGCCGACAGCGCCGCCTCGCCGCAGACCGTACGGGCCTCCTCCAGGATGATCCGGAAGTCGTCCGTCCCCGCGGTCGACGAACGCCACGCCTGCTGCACCAGGAACTCGGCGTGCACCGCCGCACCGCCCGCGTCCTTGGGCGCCTCGGCCCGCCACTTGCGCAGCCACGAACCACCGACACCGGGCTGCCGCGCCAGCTCCAGCGAGGCGGCACCGGCGAACGCCTGTACCCGCTGCCACCGCACCTCACCCTCCTTGGGCGTACCGGCCAGCAACTGCGAAGCCGCCCGCCAGTCCTGGGAGCGCTGCACGACATCGAGCACATCGAGAAGATCCTGGTCCGGGCCCGGCAGCCGGATGTCCAGCTCCTCCTGGCGTACGAAGCCGTAGGTGTCCGGGTCGGCGGCGTCCGGCGAACCGGGCGCGACCTGACGGATACCGCCGCGGCGGCGGTACACGAAGGGGCCGATGACCGCCGCGAGCATGCACAGCGCGATCAGGAACCAGAGAATCTCCATGCCCCCATTGTCACCGGACGGCCCGGTAGCCCGGTGAGCGCCCTCGCGACGAACTACGCTCGGGCCCCATGAGCGACCAGCACAGCTTCGAGACTCTCGCGATTCACGCGGGAAACACCGCCGATCCCCTCACCGGCGCCGTTGTACCGCCCATTTATCAGGTGTCCACGTACAAACAGGACGGCGTGGGCGGACTGCGCGGCGGTTACGAGTACAGCCGCAGCGCCAACCCGACCCGTACCGCCCTGGAGGACAACCTCGCGGCTCTGGAGGGCGGCCGCCGCGGACTCGCCTTCGCCTCCGGCCTCGCCGCCGAGGACTGCCTGCTCCGTACGCTGCTCACCCCCGGCGACCATGTGGTCATCCCGAACGATGCCTACGGTGGCACGTTCCGGCTGTTCGCGAAGGTCGTCTCGCGGTGGGGCGTGGACTTCTCGGTGGCCGACACCTCGGACGTGGCGGCGGTACGGGCGGCGATCACCCCGCGCACCAAGGCGATCTGGGTGGAGACCCCGTCCAATCCGCTGCTCGGCATCACCGACATCGCCGCGATCGCCGGTGTGGCCCGTGCGGCGGGTGCGCGACTGGTCGTCGACAACACCTTCGCCAGCCCCTACCTCCAGCAGCCCCTCGCCCTGGGCGCCGACGTCGTGGTGCACTCCACCACCAAGTACATGGGCGGCCACTCGGACGTCGTCGGCGGCGCACTGATCGTCAACGACCCGGAACTGGCCGAGGAGTTGGCGTACCACCAGAACGCGATGGGTGCGGTCGCCGGACCGTTCGACGCCTGGCTGGTGCTGCGCGGCATCAAGACCCTCGCGGTCCGCATGGACCGGCACACCGAGAACGCCACGAAGATCGCCGATCTGCTGACCCGGCACCCCAAGGTCACCCAGGTCCTCTACCCGGGGCTGCCCGAGCACCCGGGCCACGAGGTCGCCGCCAAGCAGATGAAGGCCTTCGGCGGCATGGTGTCCTTCCGCGTCGTGGGCGGCGAGGACGCGGCGGTCCACGTCTGCAACCGGGCGAAGCTGTTCACCCTCGGTGAGTCCCTGGGCGGCGTCGAGTCGCTGGTGGAGCACCCGGGCCGCATGACGCACGCCTCGGCGGCCGGCTCTCCGCTGGAGGTGCCGGCCGACCTCGTCCGGCTCTCCGTCGGCATCGAGTCCGCCGACGACCTGATCGCCGATCTGACGCAGGCGCTCGGCTAGGACCTGCCCGGCAGACCGGGAGCGGACCAAGACGGACGGGCGGGCTTGATCACCGAAGCCCGCCCGCCCTCAGCACCCTCAGACACTGACCTTCTCGTCGTCCAGCGACGCCCGGATCTGTTCGCGCAGTTCCGGGCCGTCGGTGTGCTCATGGACGGAGACCGCGTGCTCCGCCGCGGCCCGTACGACTTCCTCTTCCTCGCCCGAGATGGTGAGCGAGCAGTCCGTGACGCTCGGATACTTGCGGCAGTCGGCGACTTTCCTGGTCATCGCAGCCTCCTCGGCCGGTTCCCCATGACGCCCCGTTCCAGGATAGTTCGCCCCGAACCGGCCCTCACCAGCCGTCCAGCGGCGGCGTCGTCTCGGTGGGAGGCAGCTGCCACGGCTGCGCCGCCACCGCCCACACCGTGAAAGCCACCACCGCGGCGAACGCCACCAGCATCATCAGCCGGCGGGCGAAACGGAGCCGGTGCAGCAGCCGGCCGCCGCGCTCCGCCGCCCGCTCTGCCAGATCGGCGGGTACCTGCGGATGCGGACCGTCCAGCATGCGCCGGACCTCGTCCTCCCGGCTGCCGCTACGGCTCACGGCGCGACCCCCAGCGGTCGTTGCAACCCCCACCGCGCCGTGGGCCGGCGGGTGCCGCGCATCGTGGCCACCGCACGGTTGCAGATCGCCCGGATCCGCTCCACCGGAAGCCCCAGCAGCGCCGCGGCCTGCTCCTCCGCGACGCCCTCGTACAGCCGCAGCACGAGAACCAGGCGCTCCTGCGGCGTCAGCCGGTCCAGCAGTCCGCCGCGCGGGCGGTGGTGCCGCCAGACCTCATGGGCGAACCGGATGGCCAGCTCCCGCCGCGTGCGGTCGTACGGGTCCTCGCCGCGCAGCCGTCCCCACTGCGCGTACGTGCGTGCCAGCGCGGCCGTGAGCATCCGCTGGGCCCGGGGGTTCGCTCCGGGCGGCTGCATGGGCTCGGCGGTGAGCAGCGTGGCAGTGTGCAGCAGTCGGCCGGCCGCGCCCGCCACGAAGGTCTCGAACTCCTGGGCGCGGCGCCGCTCCCGGCCCGTCTGGCGCTCTCGCACAGTCCTCATCCGAGCCGTTGCGGGGCTCCTGGTCAAGAGGCGTGCGCCCGGCAGCCTGCGCAGCACCGTCAGGCGCTGCCGCTCCCGCTATCCGGCCGGGGGTGCCTGGGGCGAGGTCTGGCGGGCGGCCAGGGCCAGATTGAACCGGGTGAGCAGCATGCAGAACGTCTCGCGCTCCTCGGCCGTCCAGTCGTCCGTCACCTGTGTCATGAGCTCGCGCCGGGATTCGCGGACCTCGTCCAGCCGGGCCTGGCCGCGCGGCGACAGCTGGAGCACGACGGCCCGGCCGTCCTCCGGGTGCGAGGTGCGCTTGACCAGACCGGTGTCGACGAGCGGCGCGACCTGCCGGGTCACGGTCGAGGAGTCGATCCCCATGCCCGCGGCCAGTGCCTTGACGCCCATCGGGCCTTCCCGGTCCAGCCGGTTGAGCAGCAGATAGGCGGCCCGGTCCATGGAATTGCGCACCTGGCCGACACCGCCGAGGCGGGTCTGCTCGGCACGGCGGGCGAATACCGCGACCTGGTGCTGCAGCGCGTCGAGGACGTGGTCGGAACCCGTGGATTCGGGGGTGGCGCCCCCGGAAGGAGACGCAGCTGTCGTCATGTCCTGAGGGGGCATGGCCGGGGGCTCTCTTCGTGCGGTGATCGGATGGGTGGGGGACAGAGTACGCGGCCGCGGGGCAACGCGTACCAGTGCTGCACAAACCTGTGGACAACGGCGCAGGACGGAACCGCACAAGGAGTCCGGCACCCTGCCGAGCTGTAAGACTTACGGTATGAACTTCCGTGCGCCCGGCCGTTTTCCCCCGCTGATCCTCGACGACATCCGCGGGGCGCAGAAGATGCTTTCCGGCGTGGCCAGAGTGACCGCCATGGAAGGCAGCCGCCACCTGACCGAGCTCGTGGGCGCCCCGGTCCACTTCAAGTGCGAGAACCTGCAACGGACCGGTTCGTTCAAACTGCGCGGCGCATATGTACGGATCGCCGGCCTGTCCCCGGTGGAGCGGGCGGCCGGGGTCGTCGCCGCGAGCGCCGGAAACCATGCGCAGGGTGTCGCACTCGCCTCTGCACTGCTCGGCGTACGGTCGACGGTCTTCATGCCGGTCGGGGCGCCGCTGCCGAAGGTGGCCGCCACCCGCCAGTACGGTGCACAGGTTCGGCTGCACGGCCATGTCGTCGACGAGACGCTGGCCGCCGCCCAGGAGTACGCGCAGGAGACCGGTGCGGTCTTCATCCACCCCTTCGACCACCCCGACATCATCGCCGGGCAGGGCACGGTGGGCCTGGAGATCCTCGAACAGTGCCCCGAGGTGCGCACCATCGTCGTCGGGATCGGCGGCGGCGGTCTCGCCGCGGGCATCGCGGTGGCGGTCAAGGCGGTCCGGCCCGATGTGCGGATCGTCGGCGTGCAGGCGGCGGGCGCGGCCTGCTATCCGCCGTCACTGGCCGCGGGGCACCCGGTGTCGATCGGCTCGCTGAACACGATGGCGGACGGCATCAAGGTGGGGCGCCCCGGCGATGTGCCGTTCGAGCTGGTCAGGGAGCTGGTCGACGAGGTCCGTACGGTCTCCGAGGACGAGCTGTCCAGTGCGCTGCTGCTCTGTCTGGAGCGGGCGAAGCTGGTGGTGGAACCGGCCGGTGCGAGCCCGGTCGCGGCGCTGCTGAGCGATCCGAAGTCGTTCCGCGGGCCGGTGGTCGCGCTGCTGTCGGGCGGCAACGTGGACCCGCTGCTGATGCAGCGCATCCTGACCCACGGCATGGTGGCGGCCGGCCGCTATCTGAGCCTGCGGCTGCGGCTGACCGACCGCCCCGGCGCGCTGGCCACGCTGCTGGCCGTGCTCTCGGTGGTCGACGCCAACGTTCTCGACATCGGCCATGTGCGGACCGATCCCCGGCTCGGGCTCACCGAGGTCGAGGTGGAGCTGCAGCTGGAGACGAAGGGCCCGGAGCACTGCGATGAGGTCTCGGCGGCGCTGCACGACGCGGGCTATCTGGTGATGAGCTGACCCTCCCGCGGTACGCGTGTGTCGCGATGTGCTGCGTTCGCGATGCGCTGCGTTACGGTGCCGGCGCCGCCCGGCACGCGGGAAGCCTCCGGCCCGACGGGCCGGAGGCTTCCCGCGTCAGTGGTGTGGGATCAGCCCGCGTAGGGCTTCGCCGTGAGGATCTTCACGGTGGCCGTCTTGCCGTTCGGCAGCTCGTACGCGGCGTCCTCGCCCATCTTCTTGCCGTTCACGCCGGTGCCGAGCGGCGACTGCGGGGAGTACGTCTCGATGTCCGAGCTCGCGTACTCGCGGGAGGCGAGAAGGAAGGTCATCGTGTCGTCCGGGTCGCCGTCGAAGGCGATCGTCACCACCATGCCGGGCTCGACCACGCCGTCGTCGGCAGGTGCCTCGCCGACCTTCGCGTGCTCCAGGAGCTGGGTGAGCTGGCGCACCCGCAACTCCATCTTGCCCTGCTCCTCCTTGGCCGCGTGGTACCCGCCATTTTCCCGGAGGTCACCCTCCTCACGGGCCGCCGCGATCTTTACGGAGATTTCCGTGCGCGCGGGACCAGACAGGTACTCCAGCTCGGCCTTGAGCTGGTTGTACGCCTCCTGCGTGAGCCAGGTGACGTTTTCGCTGGTCTGGGTCACAGGGTGCTCCTCGTCGGTACTGGGAATACAAAGCATCGCCCTACCCGTAAGCATGTGCCTTCACGGGTGGGCGAAACCACGAGCCTAACAATTCGCCGGGAAAAGGGGGAGAAGGTAAACCGTCAGAACTGCGTATGTGCAGGTCAGTGCCTGCAACAGCGATTCAGCGTCGGCGTGCGGCGGTCAATGTGCCGCCCCGCCGTCGTCGGTACAGCCCAGCAGCTCGACGTTGGTCGCCCTGGCTGTCGTACGCAGCGACAGGACGCGGTCGATACGGTCCGTGCGGTCGTCGAAGCGGAAGTCCTTGCGGGCCACGTCGCTGCCGTCCTCGTGCTGCGAGCGCAGCGTGCAGTAGCCCTTGGCGTCTGTGTCCTTGCGCACTTCCAGGTGCACATCGACCCGCTCGTCCGAGACGACCTTGAACTTGATCACCTCGGCGCTGATGCCCTGGCCGCCGACGTAGTCGTAACCGATCCAGCCGATGACCCCGAGAAGAGCGACGCCCAGCACCGAACCGATGATCTTGAGCTTGCGGTCCGCGCGCCGGTCCGCGGAGCGGCCGTAGCGGTTCTCCGGAAGCGCTTCGCGCACCGCAGCCATGATCGTTCCTCCCGTACCGGGGATCGAGGAATTTTCCACCCCCCGGTTCGGTCACTATAGAAGCCTCCCACCCGCCACCCGACCGCCACCCCGAACCGACGTCCCTTCGGGACGACACCTGTCAATGGCGTCCAATTAACGAGGATCGAGTCTTGACTGAGCAGCTGCGACTGATGGCCGTTCACGCCCACCCCGACGACGAGTCGAGCAAGGGCGCGGCCACCATGGCCAAGTATGTGTCCGAGGGGGTGGACGTGCTGGTCGTGACCTGCACGGGAGGCGAGCGCGGCTCCATCCTCAACCCGAAGCTCCAGGGCGACGCGTACATCGAGGAGAACATCCACGAGGTGCGCAGGAAGGAGATGGACGAGGCCCGGGAGATCCTGGGCGTCAAGCAGGAGTGGCTCGGCTTCGTCGACTCGGGGCTGCCCGAGGGCGACCCGCTGCCGCCGCTGCCCGAGGGCTGCTTCGCGCTGGAGGACGAGGAGAAGGCCGCGGCCCGTCTCGTCCGCAGCATCCGTGCGTTCCGGCCGCAGGTCATCACGACGTACGACGAGAACGGCGGGTACCCGCACCCCGACCACATCATGACCCACAAGATCACGATGATCGCGTTCGACGGTGCGTCGGACGCCGAGACGTTCCCCGAGTCGGAGTTCGGTCCGGCCTGGCAGCCGCAGAAGCTCTACTACAACCAGGGCTTCAACCGGCCGCGCACGGTGGCGCTCCACGAGGCCCTGCTGGCCCGTGGCCTGGAGTCCCCGTACGGCGAGTGGCTGAAGCGCTGGAAGGAGTTCGAGCGCGACGAACGCACGCTGACCACGCATGTTCCGTGCGCGGACTTCTTCGAGGTCCGTGACAAGGCGCTGATCGCGCACGCGACGCAGATCGACCCCGACGGCGGCTGGTTCCGGGTCCCGATGGACATCCAGAAGGAGGTCTGGCCGACCGAGGAGTACGAGCTGGTGAAGTCTCTCGTCGATACCTCCCTCCCCGAGAGCGACCTCTTCGCGGGCATCCGCGACAATGCCTGATATGTACGCGACCCAGGCACTGACCCATCTCGTCCCTCTCGCCAAGGAGGTCGACGACAACAAGGTGACCCCCGGCGTTCTCGGCTTCATCGTCTTCGCGGCGCTCGCCGCGGGCGTCTGGCTGCTGATGAAGTCCATGAACCGCCACATGGGCAAGGTCGACTTCGAGGAGGCCCCGGACCCGGAGGCGGCGTCCGGTGGCGCCGTTGCCGCGGGTGCGGGGGCCGCGAAGCGGAAGTAGGCGCGGGGGCGGGTACCGGGGCGTCCGGTACCCGCCTCTCGCCTGGCGCTGGACACGGCGGTTGTGCCCGGCCGGTGTCAAGGATGTCCTCAATCGCCGGACGGGCCGGTTGTGGCCGGCGAAGCCGGATGTGGCCGGACCGCTACGCCCATGACCTCCCGTGCGTGGCGTGTGGGCGTCATGCCCAGGCGCCACGCCTGCCAGCCGTCCTCCAGGTCCACGCCGCGGTTCAGCACCACGGTGAACGCCTCCGCGCAGTCCTCCAGCTTGCCGTCGCGCGTCGGGTGACCGGCCCGGAGCAGGTCGGCCAGTTCCTGCTGGGCCACCGCCGTGCCCACCTCGCTGCCGCCCGGTGACGCGTACGGCAGCAGCGTGCAGCGCAGGAAGCGGGCCCAGTCCGCGCCCCGCGTGTCGCCGTAGGAGTCGAAGAGCTCCGCCGCCTCGCCGCACAGCTCCAGCGCCTGCGGTGCGCGGTTGTTGCCCGCGTCGATCAGGGCCAGCTCCAGGCACGTCCAGGCCTCGCCGTGGGCGACCCCGATGCGCCGGAAGTCGGCCCGGGCGTCGGCCAGGAGCTGGCGGGCGAAGCCGGAGTTGCGGAGGTTTCCGGTCTGCGCGGCCCGCTGGTCGCGGGTGACCCGGCCCGAGTGGTGCCGGGCGCACGCCAGCCCGTACGTGTCACGCATCCGGGAGAACATCGTCCGGGCCCGCTCCAGCTGCCGCACCGCCTGGTCGGTTTCGCCGCTCTCCTCCAGAGCCTGGCCCAGGTAGTACAGCGTCCACGCCTCGCCGCGCGCGTCCTCGTTGTCGCGGTGCCGGGCCAGGGCCTGGTTCAGCTGCTCGACCGCCGGGGCCGGGTCGCCGTCCAGCAGCCGGGCGCGGGCCAGCTGGGTCAGCGCCCACGCCTCACCGCGCTCGTCGCGGGTACGCCCGTACAGGTCCAGGGCCGTACGCAGCGCCTCCTCCGCCCGCTCCACATCGCCCATCCGCAGCAGGGTCTGGCCCAGCTGGAACCGCGTCCACGCCTCGCCGTGCAGCGACTCGCCCTCCCGGTGCAGGGCCAGCGCGGTGTCCAGGAGGGTCAGCGCCTGGGCCAGGTGCGCCCGGTCGCGTTCGACGGCGGCCAGGGCGTGCATCGACCAGGCCCGGTCCTCGGCCTGCTCCTCGGAGGACTGCAGCTCGATCGCCTCGCGCAGCCGCGCCGCCGCCTCGGTCAGATTGCCCTGGTGGTGCAGGGTGATGCCGAGCGAGCAGAGCGCCAGCGCCGTACCCGCCTCGTTCTGCGCCTCGCGGTACAGCCCGACGACCGACGACAGTGTGGTGCGGGCCTTGTCCAGCTCGCCGAGCTGACGGGCCGCGATGCCGGTACGCCACTGCACGGACCGCTCCAGCAGCCCCTTGTCCACGGCCTGCGTCAACTCGCTGATCTCGCCCAGACGGTAGAGGTCGCCGCGCAGCAGGCAGTAGTCGCACAGCGCGCCCAGGAGATCCAGTACGGCCCCCTGATCGACGCCCTCCGCGTGCCGCAGCGCCGACGTGATGAAGCTCGACTCGTCGTCCAGCCAGCGCAGCGCCGAGTCCAGCGAACCGAACCCGTGCGAGCCGAACTGCCCGGCCCGGGTGGACATCTTGCCGTCCACCATGCGGATCACGGCACCGGCCAGCTCCGCGTAGTTCTGGATCAGCCGCTCCTGGGCCGCGGTGCGGTCCGCCGCCGTCTCCTCGTCCCGCAGCCGGGCCAGGGCGAAGCCCCGTACGAGATCGTGCAGCCGGTAGCGAGAGCCCCGCACATGGTCCAGGAGCCCCGCCCCGGCCAGGGCCGTCAGCAGCCGCTCGGCCTCCTGCTCGTCGGCCGAGAGCAGCGCGGCCGCCGCCGCGGCGCCCAGGCTGGCCCGCCCGGCCAGCGCGAGCCTGCGCAGCAGCCGCCGCGCCTGCTCGGACTGGTCGGTGTAGCGCAGCCACAGCGCCCGCTCGACCGGTGCGACCGGGCCGTACGCGGCGAGGTCGGTGGCGAGCGTGCTCCGGGTACGTGGACCGAGCGAGGAGCCCGCTATGCGCAGCGCCAGCGGCAGCCCGCCGCACAGCTCGGCGACCGTGTCCGTCGACTGGGAGTCGTACGGCCCCTCTTCCCCGGCCTGCGCCGCCTCGCGCAGCAGCTCCTCCGCGCCCGCCGCGTCCAGTGCGCCGACCGGCAGCTGATGGACCCGGGCCGGGATGTCGGCGGGCAGCTCCAGGGGCTCGCGGGCGGTGACGAGGACGAGGCTGTCGGAACGCTCGGGGATCAGCGTGCGGACCTGCTCCGCGTCGCCGGCGTCGTCCAGGACGATCGTCACGGGGGTGCCGGTCAGATGCTGGTGGTACAGCTCGCTCAGCCGCCGCACCTGCTGCTCGGCCAAGGCCCCTGGCCGAGCGCTCGATCCCGCCCGGCCGGAGGAGACCCCCTCTCGGAACAGCAGCTGCTCGCGGGGCGCGCCCAGCCGGTTCAGCAGATGCAGCAGCGCGTCACGCGTAGGCAGCGGGGTCTCCCCGGCCACATCGCCGCGCAGGTCCACCACGCAGGCGCCCCGGAACTGGTCCTTCAGGCTGCGCGCCGCCCGTACCGCGAGCGTGGTGCGCCCGGCGCCGGGCGCACCGTGCAGGACGACGACGGTCGGCTTGGTCTCCGTCGACGCACGGCCCTCCCGCACCCACTGCGCGATCTGCGCCAGCTCGGCCCGCCGCCCGGCGAACGGCCCCTCGGCGGCGGGCAGATGACCGAACGACTGCTCAAGCAGCGCGCGCATGCGGGCCGCTGCGCTGCGGTCCCCGCCGCGCAGCGACGGGGCGGTCCGCGACTGCGCGGGGATCTTCTTCGCCGGTGTGCGCGAGGAGGCGGTGAGCATCCGCTGCTGGTCGAGGAACGGGCGGATGCCCCGTACCTCCAGCGCCGCCAGCCACTGCAGCCGCAGCTGTTCGGCGCCGCCCGGCTGCCCGAGCGCACCCGCGCGCCGGTGGGCGGCGGGCCAGTGCGATGCGGTGACCTTGGCGACGGTCGCCGTGGCCCCCGCCACTGCGACGACGGCGCCCGCGCCGAGGGCCGGCCCCGCCGCCGTACCGAACGCGACATCCGCACCGAAGGCGGCGATCGCGGCAACTCCGGTGACCAGCAGGGGAGTTCCCATGGCCGACCGGCTGAACCGCTGCGACAGCGGCTGCTGTCCGGCCTCCGCCGCGTCCAGCGCCTGGAGATACGCGGCGTACTCGTCGGCCGCGCCGGCCGCCAGGGAGTCGAGCGCGGCCCGCCCGCGCGCAGTCAGCGCACCGGCGTCGGCCCGGCCGCCCGACCGCCGTACCTCTTCCTCGACGGCGCGTACCAACAGCCGTTCGGCTTCCGCCCGATGGCTGTCCCGCATGTGCGTCCCCCTCCGGATACGAACAATCCAACTGCCCCTGCTGTCATTGCCGCCCAGTGTCCTGCGTACGGCGCGTCAGCGCGAGAGAGCGATGCGATCAACCGGGCCTGAGAGAGGATGTGGGTATGCCGAATCGCCTGGACCGTGAGACTTCCCCGTACCTCCTCCAGCATGCCGACAACCCGGTCGACTGGTGGCCCTGGTCGCCCGAGGCGTTCGAGGAGGCACGCAGGCGGAATGTGCCGGTGCTGCTCAGCGTCGGCTACGCGAGCTGCCACTGGTGCCATGTGATGGCGCACGAATCGTTCGAGGACGACCGGGTCGCGGCCTATCTGAACGAACACTTCGTCCCGGTGAAGGTCGACCGCGAGGAGCGGCCCGACGTCGACGCCGTGTACATGGAGGCCGTGCAGGCGGCGACCGGCCAGGGCGGCTGGCCGATGACCGTCTTCCTGACCGCCGACGCCGAACCCTTCTACTTCGGCACGTACTTCCCGCCCGAGCCGCGCCACGGCATGCCCTCCTTCCAGCAGGTGCTCGAAGGTGTCGCGGCCGCCTGGACCGACCGGCCCGACGAGGTCGCCGAGGTCGCCGGACGCATCGTCCACGACCTCACCCAGCGCTCCCTCGCACACGGCGGCGAAGGACTGCCGGGCGAACCGGAGCTGGCGCAGGCACTGCTCGGGCTCACCCGGGAGTACGACGAGAAGCACGGCGGTTTCGGCGGCGCGCCCAAATTCCCGCCGTCCATGATCATCGAGTTCCTGCTGCGCCACCATGCCCGCACCGGGGCGGAAGGCGCCCTCGACATGGCCGCAGACACCTGCGCGGCGATGGCCATGGGCGGGATGTACGACCAGCTCGGCGGGGGTTTCGCCCGCTACTCGGTGGACCGGGAGTGGGTCGTTCCGCACTTCGAGAAGATGCTCTACGACAACGCGCTGCTCTGCCGGGCGTACGCACACCTGTGGCGGTCGACGGGCTCGGAACCGGCCCGCCGGGTCGCCCTGGAGACCGCCGACTTCATGGTGCGCGAGCTGCGCACGGCGGAGGGCGGCTTCGCTTCCGCGCTCGACGCCGACAGTGAGGACGGGGCCGGGCGGCATGTCGAGGGCGCGTACTACGTGTGGACGCCCGAGCAGCTGAGGGAGGTCCTGGGGGAGGAGGACGCGGCCTTCGCCGCCGAGTACTTCGGGGTGACGGAGGAGGGCACGTTCGAGGAGGGCGCCTCGGTCCTCCGGCTCATGCGGACGGGCGCCGCGGTGGACGCGGACCGGGCCGCCGACGTACGGGCCAAGCTGCTGGCCGCCCGTGAGCTGCGCCCGCGTCCCGGGCGGGACGACAAGGTGGTCGCCGCCTGGAACGGTCTGGTGATCGCCGCGCTCGCCGAGACCGGGGCGTACTTCGACCGGCCCGATCTGATCGAGCGTGCCACCGAGGCGGCGGATCTTCTGGTACGGGTCCACATGGGCGACGTCGCCCGGCTGGCCCGTACGTCGAAGGACGGGCGGTCCGGCGGGCACGCCGGGGTCCTGGAGGACTACGGCGATGTCGCGGAGGGCTTTCTCGCCCTGGCCGCGGTCACCGGCGAGGGCGTCTGGCTGGAGTTCGCCGGCTTCCTGCTCGACATCGTGCTCCAGCACTTCACCGGTGAGGGCGGGCAGCTGTACGACACGGCGGACGACGCCGAGCAGCTGATCCGCCGCCCGCAGGACCCCACCGACAGTGCGACCCCGGCGGGCTGGACGGCGGCGGCCGGTGCGCTGCTCTCGTACGCCGCGTACACCGGCTCGGAGGCCCATCGCACCGCCGCTGAGGGGGCGTTGGGCGTGGTGAAGGCGCTCGGCCCGCGGGTTCCCCGGTTCATCGGCTGGGGGCTCGCGGTCGCCGAGGCGCTGCTCGACGGGCCGCGCGAGGTCGCGGTCGCCGGGCCGGTCGGCGGTGAACTGCACCGTACGGCGTTGCTGGGGCGGGCGCCCGGTGCGGTGGTGGCGGCGGGGGAGACGGCAGGGACGGAGTTCCCGCTGCTGGCGGACCGGCCGATGGTGGGCGGGGCGCCGACGGCGTATGTGTGCAGGCACTTCGTGTGCGATGCGCCGACGACGGACCGGGAGGAGCTGGCACTGAGCCTCGGATCAAACCCGTCCGACGGCTGAGGACGGAGCCGTCCGGGGACTGAGGGCGAAGCCCCGGCTACAGCGTCAGCCCGCCTTCGAGCGTGTCCAGCGCCTGGTTGATCATCGCGATCAGGTCGCCCTCCTGACCGTGCTCGCCCCAGTACAGCGTCACCTCGCGCAGCGCTCCCAGCACCGCCGCGATGAACACCCGGACCTCCAGGTCGTCGGGGCTGCGGCCGCTGCGGTCGGCGAGCACCCGGGCCAGCACCTTCGCCGTGTCCGACATGGTCTCCGTCATCCGCGCCCGGATGGCGGGGACCTCCACCATCAGCCGGGTGCGCTGCCGCATCTCCTCCTCCTCGCTCGCGACGAACGCCGTCAGCGCCTCGGCCATGATGAACCGCAGCGACTCCAGCGGCGGTTCGTCGGCCGGCCGGTTCCGCAGCTCGGCTTCCATGATCGGGTCGTACTCGTCCGTGAGGACGATGTCCTCCTTGGTCGCGAAGTACCGGAAGACGGTGCTCGGCGACACCTCGGCCGCCTCCGCGATCTGCTCGATCGTCGTCGCGTCGTACCCCTGCTCGGAGATCAGCCGGTACGTCGCCCGGCGGATCGCGATCCTGGTCTTGAGCTTCTTCCGCTCGCGCAGCCCCATCGCGGGCGGCGACCCGGGGGCGGAAACGGAAGGGGTACGAGAGGTGGCGGCCATGGTCGCCATTGTCAGGCATCGACGGGCGCGGGGGCCACGTCCGCTCCCTCCCGGGACCCGGCGGGGAGGTTCGTCAGGAACGCCCCGACCAGCAGCGCCGACACCAGGGCCGTGACAGCGATGACGAGCAGGACCACGCTCATGCCGTGGGCGTACGCCGCGTCCGCGGAGTCGGCCAGCCGCTGCGCGCCGACCTTCGCCGCGACGACATGGGCGGCGACGACCGAGTCCCCGGCGGTGTCCGCGGCGGCGGCCGGTACGCCGGTGGTGTCCAGCCTGCTGCTGTACGCACCGGCGAGCAGGCTGCCCAGCAGTGCGATCCCGAGCGCGCTGCCCGTCTGCCGCACGGTCATCAGCAGCCCCGATCCGCTGCCCGCACGGTCCGCGGGCAGGGTGGCCAGCGCGGCGTCCATCGCAGGGACGACGGCGAAGCCGAAGCCGACCCCGGCGACGGAGAGCCACAGCGCCGTGAAGCCGTAACCGCTCTCGGCCGTAGTACGGCTGCCGAGGAGCGCGGCGAAGGCGAGCACGACCAGGCCCGCCGCCATCGTGGCGCGCGCCCCGAACCGCCGGGTGACGGGGGCGCCCGTCTTCGCAGCGACGATCAGCCCGCCCATCATCGGCAGCATGCGCAGCCCCGTACCGAAGGCGTCATGGCCCAGGACCGCCTGGAGATAGCCGGGCAGGATGAACATCAGCCCCGACATCACGAACATCACGAGCGTCGCGGCGAGCGTGCTCAGCAGGAACGGCCGCTGCCGCAGCAGGGACATGTCGAGCATCGGGCGCTCGGCGCCGCGTTCCCGTACGACGAGCGCGGCGACCAGCGCGGCACCGGCGGCCAGCATGCCCAGCACCAGCGGGTCGCCCCAGCCGCGTCCGGGGGCCTCGATGATCGCGTAGATCAGCGCGCCGAGACCGGTCGCGGTCAGGGCGGTGGAGACGGCATCGACCTTCGGAGAAGCCGGGTCGCTGGTCTCCGGCAGCAGGAACACGCAGGCGGTGATACCGATCGCCACCATCGGGATGTTGATCAGGAAGATCGAACCCCACCAGAAGTGGTCCAGCAGCCAGCCGCCGAGGATCGGGCCGAGCGGCAGCCCGAGCGCGGAGGCGGCCGAGACGATGCCGATGGCCTTGACCCGGTCCTCGGGCGCGCCGAACAGCGACGGCAGCACGGCCATCGCGAGCGGCATCACGAGCGCCGCGCCGATGCCCATCACACAGCGGGCGGTCACGACGGCGGGCACGGCGTCGGCGAGCGAGCCGATGAGCGAGCCGATCAGAAAGATGCCGAGGCCGGTGATGAGCATCCGGCGACGGCCGAACCGGTCGCCGAGCAGCCCGGCCGGGAGCATCAGGGCGGCGAAGACCACGACGTATGCGTCGGCCATCCACTGCTGCTCGCCGGTGGTCGCGCCGAGCTGTTCGGCCATGGTCGGCAGCGCCACGTTGAGGATCGTCATGTCGAATCCGAGGACGAGCATGCTCGCGACCAGCGCGCCCAGGGCCCACCAGCGTCGGTTCATGGGAAAACTCCTTTGAGAGTCACAGTCAAATGAAAGTAACTCTCAAAAGATGGTGAGTGTCAATGTGTTGCCCGCGTCGGGGCCCTGGCATGGCGAATGGCCGCGGCTTTCAAGCCACGGCCATTGCGGGGAGGGGAGGGGACGGGGTGCTCAGCTGTGGTTGTAGGCCACCAGCGAGATGCCGACGTAGTGCACGATGAAGGCCGCCAGGGTCAGCGAGTGGAAGACCTCGTGGAAGCCGAACCACCGCGGTGACGGGTTGGGGCGCTTGATGCCGTAGATGACACCGCCGGCGCTGTAGAGCAGCCCGCCGACGACGACCAGCACCAGCACCGCGATCCCGCCGGTCCGCATGAAGTCCGGCAGGAAGAAGACCGCGGCCCAGCCCATCGCTATGTAGCAGGGCGTATAGAGCCAGCGCGGGGCGCCGACCCAGAACACCCGGAAGGCGATGCCCGCCGCCGCCGCCGCCCAGACCGCCCACAGGAGCGGCGTCCCGGTCGACTCGGGGAGCAGGAGCAGGGTCAGCGGGGTGTAGGTGCCCGCGATGATCAGAAAAATATTGGCGTGGTCGAGCCGGCGGAGCACCGCCTCGCCGCGCGGACCCCAGGTGCCGCGGTGGTAGACCGCGCTCACACCGAACAGCAGGCACGCGCTCAGGACGTAGATGCCGCAGGCGATCCGGCCGCGGACGCTGTCCGTCAGTGCGATCAGCACGATCCCCGCGACGATCACGGCGGGAAACATCCCGGCGTGCAGCCAGCCACGCATCCGTGGTTTCACCGGGACGGTGTCGGACTCGGCTGTTTCCAGCCCGGCTGGCTCGGGCGCGGCGGCGGCAGCAGTCATTCCCGCATCGTACCTACGCCACCGTAGGTAACGGATACGAGTGGCGATGCTCACGTGTGCGGTCCTCTGGACATATGGGCGGATCGGTCGGATGATCAAATGAGTGCGGTCGGCACCGGATGAGCGCCAGTGAGATTCGAAGGGGTCGAAGCATCCGGGTCGCAGCCCCCACGGGGCAACTACCAAACAGACACCCCTCAACAAGGAGCGATCGTGGCGCGCGACATCGCGGCTCCCCTCACTGTCCCCACCAATCACCAGGAGCTCGTCTCCTGGGTGAATGAGATCGCAGCCGTCACCGAGCCGGACCAGGTGGTCTGGTGCGACGGCTCCGAGGCCGAGTACGAGCGCCTGTGCGGGGAGCTCGTGGCCAAGGGCACGTTCACGAAGCTGGACGAGACCAAGCGCCCGAACTCCTACTACGCCGCGTCCGACCCGAGCGATGTCGCGCGCGTCGAGGACCGTACGTTCATCTGCTCCGAGAAGGAGGAGGACGCGGGTCCGACGAACCACTGGAAGGCCCCTGCCGAGATGCGGGAGATCTTCACCGGTGAGAAGGGTGTGTTCCACGGCTCCATGCGCGGTCGCACGATGTACGTCGTGCCGTTCTGCATGGGCCCCGTCGGCTCCCCGCTCTCCGCGATCGGCGTCGAGATCACCGACTCCGCGTACGTCGCCGTCTCGATGCGCACCATGACCCGCATGGGACAGGCCGTCCTCGACGAGCTCGGCACCGACGGCTTCTTCGTCAAGGCCGTCCACACGCTGGGCGCGCCCCTGGAAGAGGGTCAGGAAGACGTTCCGTGGCCGTGCAACACCACCAAGTACATCTCGCACTTCCCCGAGGACCGCGAGATCTGGTCGTACGGCTCCGGCTACGGCGGCAACGCCCTGCTCGGCAAGAAGTGCTACGCGCTGCGCATCGCCTCCGTCATGGCCCGCGACGAGGGCTGGCTCGCCGAGCACATGCTGATCCTCAAGCTCACGCCGCCGCAGGGTGAGGCCAAGTACGTTGCCGCCGCGTTCCCGAGCGCCTGCGGCAAGACCAACCTCGCCATGCTGGAGCCCACGGTCGCCGGCTGGACCGTCGAGACCATCGGCGACGACATCGCCTGGATGCGGTTCGGTGAGGACGGCCGCCTCTACGCGATCAACCCCGAGGCCGGCTTCTTCGGTGTCGCGCCCGGCACCGGCGAGCACACCAACGCCAACGCCATGAAGACCATGTGGGGCAACTCCGTCTTCACCAACGTCGCGCTCACCGACGACGGCGACGTCTGGTGGGAGGGCATGACGGAGACCGCTCCGGCCCACCTCACGGACTGGAAGGGCAACGACTGGACCCCCGCGTCCGACACGCCCGCCGCCCACCCGAACGCCCGCTTCACCGTCCCGGCCGGGCAGTGCCCGATCATCGCGCCCGAGTGGGAGGACCCGAAGGGCGTGCCGATCTCGGCCATCCTCTTCGGCGGCCGCCGCGCCTCGGCCGTACCGCTGGTCACCGAGTCCTTCAACTGGCAGCACGGTGTCTTCCTCGGAGCCAACGTCGCCTCCGAGAAGACCGCCGCCGCCGAGGGCAAGGTCGGCGAGCTGCGCCGCGACCCGTTCGCCATGCTGCCGTTCTGCGGCTACAACATGGGCGACTACATGAACCACTGGATCAAGGTCGGCGCGGACAAGCCGGACCAGTCGAAGCTCCCGAAGATCTACTACGTGAACTGGTTCCGCAAGAACGACGCGGGCAAGTTCGTGTGGCCGGGCTTCGGCGAGAACAGCCGCGTCCTGAAGTGGATCGTCGAGCGCCTGGAAGGCAAGGCCGAGGGCGTCGAGACGCCGATCGGCATCCTGCCCGCCAAGGGCGCCCTGGACACCAACGGCCTGGACCTCTCCGAGTCCGAGCTGGACTTCCTGCTCACGGTCGACAAGGAGGTCTGGCGCGAGGAGGCTGCGCTGGTCCCCGAGCACCTCAACACCTTCGGTGACCACACGCCGAAGGAACTGTGGGACGAGTACCGCGCGCTGGTCCAGCGCCTGGGCTGACGCCCCCGGGCGCACCCCGCGTGGGTGCGCCCCCCGCACACCCCGCGGCCGGGTCCTCCAGACATCCGCCCTGACCTGTGGGGTCAACGGCCCGCCGCGGTACGGCCCCCGGAATCCCCTTACGGTTCCGGGGGCCGCCCTTTCCTGCCCTTTTGCAGCGCACCGACAGAAAGGGCGCCGGCACGCCGACATCGGCAGCCGTCGCGCCCGACGGCACCTTGGCAAGGACGTGGGGGAGGGCAGCAGCGACCCGGCCGGAAAACGTACCGTCGTCTTCAAGGACCTGGAGCGGGGTGGCACGGAGACCAAGGAGGCCGTCGGGCCGGTCCCGGTGCGGGGGCGGCCGGAGTGCGTGGTCGCGGACGCGATGTTCCTGTCGACTGCCTCGGCCGCGACATCCCGGCCGGGAACGCCATGAATGGGTGGCACCCGGTCCACGCGCCTCGACGGCCGTGGACCGGGGCCGTCAGAGGGCGCCGACCAGGTGTGACGAGGCGGCGGGGGCGGTGGCGGCGGAGACCGCCGCCGTGTGGGCGTCCATGCGCTCGGCCGCGAGGATCGCGACGGCCGTGTCGGCGCGGGACGCGGCCACCACCAGTGCGCGGCCCGCGAGGGCATGGGCGCGGCGGTGGAGCGCGAGTGCGGGTGCATCGGTTCGACCGGCGTGCCGGGCGGGCGGCGCGCCGCGCAGCCTGGCCACCTGCTCGGCGATGCGGTCGCCCGCCGCGCCGAGGTCCAGCTCGTCGGTGACCGCGAGAAGTGCGGCCAGGTGCCCGGCGAGCTGGATGTCCAGCTCTTCCTCGCGGGAACGGTGCGGGAAGTCGTCGGCGTGGTCGGCCGGTGTGTGGACCGATTTGGTGCGGATCGGTTCGTACATGGATGGCCTCCTGGTGTTGCTGTGGAACCATCCTACATTGGATTCAGTCTAAAGTTGTCTGCAATCGATTCCGGGACCGACGGGGGCGACCGTCCGCCCGCTACGGCTGGCCGTATCCGTCCAGGAAGTGCGCGATCCGGGTCACCGCGTCCGTCAGATCCTCGGCCGAGGGCAGCGTCACGATGCGGAAGTGATCGGGCTCCGGCCAGTTGAACCCGGTGCCGTGCACGACCATGATCTTCTCGGCCCGCAGCAGGTCGAAGACCATCTGCCGGTCGTCCTTGATCTTGTAGACCTTGGGGTCGAGGCGCGGGAAGAGATACAGCGCACCCTTCGGCTTCACGCAGGTCACGCCCGGAATCTGGGTCAGCAGGTCGTACGCGACATCCCGCTGCTCCAGGATCCGCCCGCCCGGCAGCACCAGCTCGTTGATCGACTGCCGCCCGCCGAGCGCGGTGGCCACGGCGTGCTGCGACGGCATGTTGGCGCAGAGCCGCATATTGGCGAGGATCGTCAGCCCCTCGATGTACGAGGAGGCGTGCGCCTTCGGACCGCAGACCGCCATCCACCCCGACCGGTATCCGGCCACCCGGTAGTTCTTGGAGAGCCCGTTGAAGGTCAGCACCATCAGATCGGGCGCGATCGTCGCGGTCGGGGTGTGGGTCGCTCCGTCGTACAGGATCCGGTCGTAGATCTCGTCGGAGCAGACGACCAGATTGTGGCGCCGGGCGATCTCCGTCAGCGCCCGCAGCATCTCGTCGTCGTACACCGCACCCGTCGGATTGTTCGGGTTGATGATCACGAGCGCCTTGGTGCGGTCGGTGATCTTCCGCTCGATGTCGGCGAGGTCCGGCATCCAGTCGGCCTGCTCGTCGCACCGGTAGTGCACGGCCGTACCGCCGGCCAGCGACACCGAGGCGGTCCACAGCGGATAGTCCGGAGCCGGTACGAGGACCTCGTCGCCGTCGTCGAGCAGTGCCTGCATCGACATCTGGATCAGCTCGGAGACGCCGTTGCCCAGATAGATGTCCTCGACGTCGAGGTCGATCCCCTTGGTCTGGTAGTGCTGCATCACTGCCCGCCGTGCGGACAGCAGCCCCTTCGCATCGCCGTAACCGTGCGCCCCGGAGAGGTTGCGCAGTATGTCTTCGAGGATCTCGGGCGGGCACTCGAACCCGAACGCGGCAGGGTTGCCGGTGTTCAGCTTGAGGATGCGGTGACCGGCTGCTTCCAGCCGCATCGCCTCCTCGAGCACGGGGCCCCGGATTTCGTAACAGACATTGGCGAGCTTCGTGGACTGGATGACCTGCATGTCTGGGAGCTTACGACTGCGTTTCGCGCGCCGCCCGGGCTTTCCCCTCCGGTTGCCCCACCCGGGTAACCCCGGCGCCCCGCCCCGTCTTCCATAACCATGCACCCACCACCCCCGGACCGTGGGAACGCCGGTCGGGACGGGGGCGGGGCTTGGAATGGGCCGGAACGGGGGCGTGACGGACGCGGACGGGTGAGATGCGCCACGTGAGCGGGAGTGTTCGGGGAGTGAGGGGCGTGAGGGGCGTGCGAAGCCGCTTCCCTCGTCACTCCGGCAGCCGTGTGCCCCGGGGGAGGTGGATGTCGAAGTCGGCTGCCAGCACCCGGAGCACCTCGGCGCCGTCTGCCAGTTCCCGTTCCTTGCGCGTGCCGTCGTTGGCCGTGACCACGAGAGTGCGGCCGGTGAGGGACAGGTGGGCGTCCGGGGTGGTGCGCTGGACGTACACCTGGTGCTGGAACGGGGAGCGCGGATTGGTCGCGATGTGCCAGTTGATGACCTCGTAGTCCGGCGCCTCGAACGGTTCCAGCGTGAAGGCGTACTGGGCCTCCCACGCCCCGGCGGCGGTCTGCGCCTGGAGCTCCCACTGCTCCAGCGGCCCGTCGTGCGGGGTGTTCACGAGCCGGTGGCGGCGCGGGGCGTCGTACAGCTCCTCGTCCGCGGCCAGCGGGATCGGCTCCAGCAGCGAGCCGGTGGCGCCGAAGCCGACATCGGCCAGATACGGGATCGGCTCGCCCGGCACCTCGGCCAGCATCAGCATGTGGGTGCGCGGCCGTACGTCCCCGGGCCGGGCCCCCAGCACGACCCGTGCGCAGAGCAGCGTGATCCTGAACCCGAGCGCGGTCAGCGCGGCGGCGAGCAGGGTGTTCTGTTCGTAGCAGTAGCCGCCGCGCCCACCGCGTACGAGCTTCGACTCCAGGTCCGCGACCGCGAGCGAGGGCGCGCTGCCCAGAACGGGGTCCAGGTTCTCGAACGGGATGCCCAGCGCGTGGGCACGGTGCACGGAGCGCAGCACCGCCGCGGTCGGCCGGCGCTCCCCGGTCCAGTCGATGCGGGCGAGATAGGCGTCGAGGTCGAGGCCGGGGGCGGGGCGTTGGCCGCGGTCGGCTTCGCGGTCGGATGTCATGCCTCGACCGTACGCAATCGGGTGGGGGCGGAGTGCCGAGCAGGTCGACCACCCCCGTCGTGCTCTTTCCGGGCCGCCGGGACGATCCGAGCGCGTTCCTATGTTTCGCGGGCCGCCATCAGCCGTCCCACGGCCTGTTCCAGTTCGACGATGCGGTCGGCGAGGTCCGCCCGGCCAGGACTGGGCGCATTTCGTAGCAGGATTTCCGCCTGGGCGAGTTGGCCGACGACCTCAGCGAGCCGGTCGGGCTCTTCCGGGGGTGCCGGGGGTGCCGGGGGTGCCGGGGGTTCCGCGGAGTCCGGAGGGTCCGTGTGGTCCGTACCGTACGACGGCTCGGTGGATGCGCGAGCCGGGTCGGGGGCTGCCGTCGAGATCCCGGGGTGGCCGCCGTCGGCCGTCAGGAGGCGTTTCAACTGTTCCGCCTGGTCGGTGAGTTGGCGGTTCTTGCGGTGCAGGTCAAGGAAGACGTTGACCTTGGTCCGCAGCAGCCAGGGGTCGAACGGCTTGATCAGGAAGTCGGCGGCGCCGACCGTATAGCCGCGGTAGGCGTAGTTCGGGTCGACCGCGGCACCGGTCAGCAGGATGATCGGGATGTCCTTCGTCTGGTCGAGACCCTTGATGTTGGCGGCGGTCTCGAAGCCGTTCATGCCCGGCATCATCACGTCGATGAGCACGACTGCGAACTCCTGGCGCAGCATCGCCTTGAGAGCTTCCTCGCCCGATTGTGCGCGGACCACGTGGGCCAGCGAGCCGAGTACGGCTTCGAGGGCGACGAGATTCTCCTCCATGTCGTCGACGATGAGGATGCTGGAGGTCTCCGATGCTGCTTCCCGTGTCGCCGTCATGATGGCCGCCCTGTTGTGCCGTTGTCGTCGTCCTTGTCGGTGAGGGTGTCGCCGTCGCCCTGGTCCGTGGGAGTGTCGCCGTCGTCCCGGTCCGTGGGGGTGTCGCCGTCGTCCCGGTCAGTGGCGCCGGCATCGTCGGGAGGATCCGGTCGCGGCTCCGGGGAAGTGCACTGCGGGTCGAGGAGCCGGCAGATCACGGACAGCAGGCGGTCGACGTCCACCGGCTTGGGGACGTAGTCGTTCGCGCCGCTCTCGATGGCCTTCTCACGGTCACCGGGCATGGCCTTTGCGGTGAGCGCAATGACCGGAAGGTCCGCGAAACGAGGTGTGCGGCGGATCGCTGCGATCATCTCGTATCCATCCATTTCGGGCATCATGATGTCCATCAGCACCAGTGATACGTCAGGTGTCTCATCAAGGACCTCAAGGCCCTCGCGGCCGTTCTCCGCGTACTTGACGCTGATGCCGACGCGGCCCAGCACATGCGTCAGTGCGAAGACGTTCCGGATGTCGTCGTCGACGATGAGGATGCGACGGTTTGCCAGCACGTCGGCGGGGCGGCCGCTCAGCCAGTCCTTGAGCCGGGTCGTCTCCGGCCAGCTGACGCCGTCGTCGTCGCCGTCGTCGGGCCGGGTTCCGGTGCGGGGCAAGGACTCCTGGGTGCCGAACACATCGATCTGCGCGGGCGTGGACTCGGCCGCGGGCCGGCCGGTCGGGGTGGTGGGTCCGGCGATGGCCCGGATGGTGCCGCTCGCGGGGCGCGGTTCCACCGCGGGGGCGGCATCGGAGGGCGGACTTGTGTAGTGCGTGGGGACGAAGAGAGTGAAGGTGGATCCGACGCCCGGCTCGCTCTCGGCGAAGATCCGGCCGCCGAGCAGGCCCGCCATGTCCCGGCTGATGGAGAGGCCGAGCCCGGTGCCGCCGTATTTGCGGTTGGTGGTGCCGTCGGACTGCTGGAACGCCTCGAAGATCCCGTCGAGCTTCTCCGGCGGGATGCCGATTCCGGTGTCCTTGACGGTCAGAGCGATGACGGCGTCGGCGTCGCGCAGCGTCTCCTCCTCGAAGTCCGAGGGCGTCGCGCGTTCGACGAGCAGTTGGACTCCGCCGGACGAGGTGAACTTCATCGCGTTGGAGAGGAGGTTGCGGAGGATCTGCTGGAGACGCTGCTCGTCGGAGAAGAGTTCGAGGGGTACGTTCTCGCCGACCTTGATGTCGAACGACAGGCCGCGGTCCAGGGAGAGCGGCTGGAACGTCGCCCGTACGTAGTCGAGCAGCTTGATCAGCGGCAGAGTCTTGGGATGCACATCCATCCGGCCTGCTTCGATCTTCGACAGGTCGAGGATGTCGTTGATCAGTTGCAGCAGGTCGGAGCCGGCCCGGTAGATGGTGACGGCAAACTCCACCTCCTGCGGGGAGAGGTGGTCGTCGGGGTTGTCGGCGAGGAGCCGGGACAGCACGAGGAGCGAGTTGAGAGGGGTGCGCAATTCGTGCGACATGTTTGCCAGGAATTCCGACTTGTACTGGGAGGACGTGGCCAGCAGCGCCGCCTTCTCCTCCAGCTCGGCGTTGGTGAGCTGCAACTCGTCGGAGCGCTTGCGCAGTTCGGCGGTGAGGCGCTGGGATTCCGAGAGGAGGGACTCGGTACGGGAGTTGGCGATGATGGTGTTGATGGAGACACCGATGGTGTTCACGAACTGGTCGACGAAAGCGAGGTGGACCTCGCTGAAGCGGCTGAACGAGGCCAGTTCGATGACTCCGAGCACCCGGTCCTCGAAGAGGATCGGCAGGATGACGACGCTGGCCGGTGCCGCGGCGCCGAGGCCGGAACTGATGGTGATGTATTCCGTGGGGACTGCCTCGATGAGGATCCGCCGTTTCTCCGTGGCGGCCTGGGTGATCAGACCCCAGCCGGGGGCGTCGAGGCTGAGCCGGGTACGCCGGCGGCGGCCTTCGGGCTGGCCGGTGCCGTAACCGGCCAGGAGCTCAAGGTCCTCGCCGGGTGACGCACCCGCCTCGGCCAGGAAGAACGCGCCGTACTGGGCGTTCACCAGAGGGGTCAGCTCGCGCAGGATCAGGTCGGCGACCTCGACCAGGTCGCGGTGGCCCTGCATGAGTCCGGCGATACGGGTCAGGTTGGACTCCAGCCAGTCCTTGGCGCGGGTGGTCTCACGGAGGTTCGCCACCATGAGGTTGATGTTGTTCTTCAGGGCGGCGACCTCGCCCTGGGCTTCCACCGAGATGGAGCCGGACATGTCGCCCTGCGTGACGGCGCTGGCGACCTCGGCGATCGCGCGCACCTGGGTGGTCAGGTTCAGCGCCAGCTCATTGACGCTGGTGGTCAGCCGCTTCCATGTCCCGAAGACGCCCTCCACCCGGGCCTGCCCGCCCAGCTGCCCCTCGCTGCCCACCTCGCGGGCCACTCGTGTCACCTCGGAGGAGAACGCGGAGAGTGTGTCGACCATCGTGTTGATCGTGGACTTGAGTTCCAGGATCTCGCCGCGCGCGTCCACGTCGATCTTCTTCGACAGGTCGCCCTCCGCGACGGCGGTGGCGACCTGGGCGATGTTGCGGACCTGGGAGGTGAGGTTGTCGGCCATGAAGTTGACGTTGTCGGTGAGGTTCTTCCAGACCCCCGAGACGCCGTGGACCTGGGCCTGGCCGCCGAGTCGCCCCTCGGTGCCGACCTCGCGGGCCACCCTGGTCACCTCGTCCGCGAACGCCCGCAGCTGCTGGACCATCGTGTTGACGGTGTCCTTCAGCTCCAGGATCTCGCCGCGCGCGTCCACGTCGATCTTCTTCGACAGGTCGCCGTTGGCGACGGCGGTGGTCACCTGGGCGATGTTGCGGACCTGGGAGGTCAGATTGAGCGCCATGCGGTTGACGTTGTCGGTGAGGTCCTTCCAGACCCCGGAAGCGCCCCTGACCTGGGCCTGGCCGCCCAGGTTGCCCTCGGTGCCGACCTCGCGGGCGACGCGGGTGACCTCGTCGGCGAAGGCGGAGAGCTGGTCGACCATGGTGTTGATCGTCGACTTCAGCTCCAGGATCTCCCCCTTGGCCTCCACGGTGATCGTCTTGCCGAGGTCGCCCTCCGCGACGGCGGTGGCGACCTGGGCGATGTTGCGGACCTGGGAGGTGAGGTTGTCGGCCATGAAGTTGACGTTGTCGGTGAGGTCCTTCCAGACCCCGGATACGCCCCTGACGTGGGCGCGGCCGCCGAGCTGGCCCTCGGTGCCGACCTCGCGGGCGACGCGGGTGACCTCGTCGGCGAAGGCGGAGAGCTGGTCGACCATGGTGTTGATCGTCGATTTCAGCTGCAGGATCTCGCCCCGCGCGTCCACGGTGATCTTCTGACTGAGGTCGCCGTTGGCGACGGCGGTGGTCACCTGGGCGATGTTGCGGACCTGGGACGTCAGGTTGGACGCCATGAAGTTGACGTTGTCGGTGAGGTCCTTCCAGACCCCGGATACGCCCCTGACCTGGGCGCGGCCGCCGAGCTGGCCCTCGGTGCCGACCTCGCGCGCGACCCTGGTCACCTCGTCGGCGAACGCCCGCAGCTGGTCGACCATGGTGTTGACCGTGAGCTTCAGCTCCAGCAGCTCGCCGGTGGCCTCGACCGTCACCTGCTGCGTCAGGTCGCCGCGTGCCACCGCCGTCGTCACGACCGCGATGTCCCGCACCTGTGCCGTCAGCCGGGACGCCATCGTATTGACCGCTTCGGTCACATGGAGCCAGTCGCCCGACAGTCCCTGCGCCTTCGCCCGGCCGCCGAGCCGGCCCTCGGTGCCGACCTCGCGGGCGACCCGGGTCACCTCGCCGGTGAAGAGGGAGAGCTGGTCCACCATGCGGTTCACGCCGATGCCCAGGCGCCGCAGGTCACCGCGGAGCTGGCGCCTTCCGTCGTGCAGATCGACGTGCTGGGTCAGATCGCCGTCCGCGACGGCGTCGAGCACCCGGGTGGCCTTGGCGACGGGCACCGCCAGCGCTTCGAGCACCGTATTGGCGGCCTCGATGTTCGTCGTCCAGGTCCCCGAGCCGGGGCTCGCCGAGATCCGCTCGTCCAGCCGCCCCTGCCGGATGATCTCGTGGCGCACCCGCTGGAGCTCCGAGGCGAGATGCGCGTTGCGCGCAACGATCTGCTGGAACACCCCGGCCATCTCGGCCGGCACCCCGTCCGGCAGGGTGGCCCCGCCCCGTTTCTCCGAGTCCTCCACTCGCGCTGTGAAATCACCGTCGCACAGGGCCCTCATCGCGACGAGCAAGGGGCGCAGATCGCTCGTACGAACCCACTGTCCGTCGGGCTCTGTGCCGGGCCGAGTCGGGGCCTGTGCCATGGAACACCCTCCACCCAAGATCCATTGGTGTGCACCAGAGGTTCATTTAGTCACGTATGTCATAGTATAAAGCGCACGAAAGTACTCTTTGTCGGGCGTATTTGGTGTATGCGGGAGGAATGGTGATCCCGTCGTCCGTGCGCGCGAGCGAATCGGTGTCCAGGAATGGGCTGCCCGCGAACCAGCTGGCGGCCGCCCGAGCCCGGGAATTCGTGTACGCGGCGCTCCAGGGGTGGACGGCGCCACCCCCGGACGGGCGCGGGGGCGGGGCGTCGGCCACCGGCGCGGATCCCGAGGCGGGCGCGGCCCCCGCTCGGGTGACGTTCCCCGAGGAGCTCGTCGACGACGCCGTCCTGCTCGTCAGCGAACTGGTCACCAACGCCGTCATGTACGCCGGCACCGACATCGACGTGGTCTGCCGCCTGGAGCGGAACCCGGCCACCCGGGTGAGCGTCGTCGTGGAGGTCGCGGACCGCCACCCCTCCAGAGGGGTACGCGGCGGAGCGGACACCCGGCACGGTGAGCCCGGCTACGGCCTCCAATTGGTGAGCGCGCTCTCGGAGTCCTGGGGCGTGACCTACCGCCGGGCGGAGAAGAGGGTCTGGTTCCGGCTGGAGGCCGCGGAGGGAGAGAGCGCTGCGACGGATTCGGCCTCCTCCGCGCCCGGTAGCGATGCCCGGCCCCATGATGCAGGGGCATCCGTACATCCGCCGCACGCCCACGGGTACGACGCCGGGTGGGCCGACCGTGACGGACCGTCGTTCCTCGCCGAGACCAGCGAACTCCTGGCAGGCCAGCTCGACGAGGCCATGGTCACCGCGCTCGCGGCCCAGATGCTCGTACCCCGGCTCGCAGACTGGTGCGGTATCTGGCTCAGCACGCCGGGGAGGGGCCTGCAACTGTCCCGGGTCTGGCATGCCGACGAGCAGCGCATCACTCCGCTGCGCGAGGAACTGGAGCGGACTCTGCCGCCCGCCGCGCTCCGCACCGGCGGTACGCCCTGGCCGTGGCCGGAGAGCGCCGGCGCCGCCCATGAGGGCGGGTCGGCGTTCGCCTTCCCGCTCATCGCCCGCGATACCGACCAAGGTGTACTGCTGCTCGGCCGGGCCGGGCAACCGCAGATGACCGACGCCGTGGGGCGGATGGTGCAGGATGTGGCCCGCAGGGTCGCGCAGGCCGTATTCACCGCCCGGCAGTACACCCGGCAGCGCAGGATCAGCGCTGCGCTCCAGCGCAGGCAGTTGCCGGCGACGCTGGCCAGGATCGTCGGCGTCGACACGGCGATCGTCTACGAGCCGCACGGCGAGGGGCAGACCGTCGGCGGCGACTTCTACGACATCTTCCCGATGGGCGAGGACCGCTGGTGCTTCCTGCTCGGGGACGTACAAGGAAAAGACCCGGAGGCGATGTCCGTCACCGGCCTGGCCCGGCACCTGGTGAGGCTGCTGGCGCGCGAGGGTCATGGCGTCGAGTCGGTGCTCGGCCGGCTGAACGTCGCCATGGCGGAAGAGAGCGCCGAGGCATTCGCGCTCGGCAGCGAGCAGACAGGCTCCCGCTTCCTGAGTCTGTTGTACGGGGAGCTGACGGTGCACCCGGGCGTGGCCGGAGCCCGCTGCACGGTCGCCAGCGCAGGCCATCCCCCGCCGCTGCATCTGTTCGCCGACGGCAGGGTGGAACCGGCCTCCGAACCCCAGATGCTGCTCGGCATCGATGAGGGTGCCGAATTCCAGGCCGGCACCTTCGACCTCGCGCCCGGTGAGACGCTGTTGTGCGTGACCGACGGCGTCACCGAACGCCGCTGTGGCAACTGGCAGTTGGACGACAACGACGGTCTGGCCGATGTGCTCCGGCAGGGTATGGGGCTGGGCGCGAAGGCACTCGCGGAGTACGTACGGCGCGCGGCACACGACTTCGGGACGGGGCCGGTCGAGGACGACCTCTCGGTACTGGTGCTGCAAGCGGTGGCGGGGGACTGCCCTGCGCGGCGGACCTGAACGTCGCCCGGCAGGCCGAGAGCCCGCTCGGCAGCGGGGATGTGCACGGCAAGCCCGCGCCTACGTGGTGGCGCGGCGGACCTCGGTGAGCGTACGGTCGTCGACGGGTACGGCAGGCCGTCGTGGCCGAGCACTTCGGGGGTGACGCCCTGGGCCGCCTCTGCGCTGCGGTCCGGGTCGCGAAGGAGGGCGAGGCCGGAGCGGGCGTGCATTTCGACGAAGCCGGGGAGAGGGCGAGACCGTCGTGGACTGGCAGACGTGGCACGACCAGTACGACCTCCCCGACTCATGGTTGGCACGCCGGCTGCAGGCGGTCGCGGCCCGGATCCGGGCAGCCCTCGACGCCGCGCCGCCCGGCCCGCTCCGGGTGATCAGCGTGTGCGCCGGTCAGGGGCGCGATCTGATCGAGGTGCTCGCCGACCACCCCCGCCGCGACGACGTGCGCGCGCTCCTGGTCGAGCTGGACCCGCGGAACACCGCCTTCGCCGCGGAGTCGGCGCGGGAAGCCGGGCTGCGGCGGGTGGACGTCGTGACGGGCGACGCCTCGCTCACCGATCACTACCGCGCGATGGCACCTGCGGATCTCGTGCTGGTCTGCGGAGTGTTCGGCAACATCACCGATGAGGACATCGAGCGCACCGTCGGCACCTGCACCCAGCTGTGCGCGACCGGTGGCACCGTCATCTGGACCCGGAACCGTGCCGCGCCCGACCGGGTGCCACTGGTCTGCGACTGGTTCGAGCAGCGCGGCTTCGATCGCCAGTGGCTGTCCGAACCCGATGCGGGGTACGGCGTCGGCGCGCACCGTTTCACCGGTGAGCCGCACCAACTGGCCGAGGGGTACCGCATGTTCGACTTCGTCGGCTACGACGTACTCAAGGCGCGGGCGGGAGCAGGCCCCCGGGCGGACAAGGCCTGATACCGGCGACCGGTCACAATCCGAGTGCGGCGGCGAACCGGGCTCCGGCACACTGCGCTGGTGAACGCAGCCCCTTCCCCGTCGCCGCAGGTGCGGGCCCTGAGCCATGTCGAGTCCCTGGTGCTGGACCCCGGCTACCGGTCCACACCGGTCGAGGAGGCGGCCCGCCTGCTCCCCTGCCGTACGGAGTGGCACGCCGGATTCCGGCTGACCGTCGAGCAGTTGCGCCGCCATCCCGGCTCCGGGGTGCGGAGTTCGTCGGTCTCGGCGCCGAGATCGCGCAGGACGGCATGCTCGACCCCCGCGTCATCGCAGACGCCGCCCGCACCGGCCGGTACGAACTGCAGTCGCTCAAGATGGTCCGGCACTGCCCGGCCCGCTTCGGCGCACCGCCGCACCCGACCCGGCCGACCCGACCGATCCGGGCACAGAATGTCGGGTCCGCCGGGGGCGTGCTTCCTAACGTGAGTGCTCGTAAGGGAAGGAGGCCGGAATGCTGGAGCGGCTGAACCAGGCCGTGGAGCACATCGAGTGCTGCCTCGATCAGCGGATCGAGGCAGCACCGCTGGCGCGGATCGCGATGACGTCGGAGTACCACTTCCGGCGGATGTTCTCGGCGTTGGCCGGGATGCCGCTGTCGGAGTACATCCGGCGCCGGCGGCTGACGCTCGCGGGTGCCGAGGTGCTGGCAGGGGAGCGGACGCTGCTGGAGATCGCGGTGCGCTACGGCTACACCTCGGGGGAGGCGTTCGCGCGGGCGTTCCGGGCCATGCACGGTGTCGGCCCCGGCGAGGCCAGGCGGACCGGTGCGGCTCTGCGGTCCCAGCCCCGGATGTCCTTCCGCCTCGTGGTCGAAGGGAGCAGCAGCATGCGGTACCGGATCGTGGAGAAGGAGGAGTTCCGTGTGGTCGGGAAGAAGGCGCGGGTTCCCCTCGTGCACGAGGGGGTGAACCCGGCCATCGCCGAATTCATCCGGGGCATCGGACAGGAGACGGTGCGGCGCATCGCGGAACTGTCCGACCAGGAACCGGAGGGAATCGTCTCGGTGAGCGACGACCTCGCCGACAGCCGGGCGGAGGGGACCGAACTCGACTATTACCACGCCGTGGTGACCGGTGCGGCCGTGCCCGAGGACCTGGACGCGCTGGTGGTCCCGGCGGGCACCTGGGCCGTTTTCGAGAACTCCGGGCCCTTCCCGCAGGCGCTCCAGTACCTGTGGCGGGATGTGTTCACCCAGTGGTTCCCGTCCAATCCGTACCGGAGCAGGCCCGGTCCCGAGATCCTGCGCACCCGGGTGTCGCAGGACGCCGGACAGGCCGAAGCGGAACTCTGGATCCCGGTGGAGCGGACGGCGGTCTGAGACCGGGAGGTCCGAGGCCTGACGGCCCGACGGCTTGAAACCGCCCCTTGTGGGGGCCCCTCTTGTGCGCCAACATGCGCATGTCAAAACCGAAGGAACTTCGGTCGCAGGGGCCACCTGGGCCCTGCACAGGTCACTAGAGGGGACCCCCACATGAACAAGCCTCTCGTCGGCGCGCTCTTCACTGTTCTGCTGCTCGGGGCAGGAATCGCACCCGCAACCGCGGCCGCCGGCCACGATGCGGCAGCGACCGGCACGGTCAAGACGAAGCTCAGGCCGAAAGCGGTCAACTTCGCCGGGACCGTCGCGCTCAGCAACTGTTCCGGCTCCGTCGTCCGTACGCCCGACTCCCAGCCCTCCGACCCCGCACTCGTGCTCTCCAACGGGCACTGCATGGAGTCGGGATTCCCGGGACCGGGCGAGGTCGTGTTCGACCAGCCGTCCACCCGTAGCTTCACCCTGCTGAACGCCGCGGGCAGCGGAGTCGGCACCCTGCGGGCGAGCAAGATCGCGTACGGGACGATGACCGACACCGACATATCGGTGTACGAACTCACCCGCACCTACGCCCAGATCGAGAGCAGCTACGGCATCAAGGCGCTGGAGCTCAACACCGCGCACCCGGTCCAGGGCACCGCGATCACGGTCGTGTCCGGCTACTGGAAGCGCACGTACGCCTGCAACGTGGACGGTTTCGTCTACCGCCTCAAGGAGGGCGAGTGGACCTGGAAGGACTCGGTCCGCTACACCTCCGCCTGCCAGACCATCGGCGGTACGTCCGGCTCCCCGGTGATCGACAACGCGACCGGCAAGGTCGTCGCCGTCAACAACACGGGCAATGAGGACGGGCAGGAGTGCACGGACAACAATCCGTGCGAGGTCGACGAGAGCGGCAATGTGACGGTGCGCCAGGGCATCAACTACGCCCAGGAGACCTACGGCATCGTGCCGTGCATCGGTACCGGCAACAAGTTCGACCTCGACCGGCCGGGGTGTGCCCTGCCCAAGCCGTGAGCCGGTGAGCCCCGTTGCCGCCGCGATGCCCGGTCGGACATCGCGGCGGCGGCGCGCTCATGGGCTCACCGCGTATCCGCGCGCCGGATCGCCGCCTCGATCCCGTCGAGCAGTACGTCGAGTCCGACGGTGAACGTCTCCCGCGCCTCGCGTTCCAGGTACGGCATCGCCTCCTCGCCGGGCACGGAGGGCGGCGGCTGCGGGGTGCCCTCGCTCTCCATCGCGGTCAGGCTCGGGTAACGGTCCGCGAAGTCGGGCGCCACCTCGCCCAGCAGCGCGGAGCGGGCGAACCACCACTCCTCGTCCGACTCGCCCGTCACCGCCGCTGCCTGCCGCGCCTCGGCGACCGTCCCGGCGCAGCCGCGGACGAAGTGGGACAGCGTGCCGACCAGCCGCCGCAGCAGCGGGGCGTCGAGCCCGGTTCCGTTCAGCAGGCGTACGAGCGTGTCCAGGCCGGCGTACTCGTGCGGGCCGAGGACCGGGCGGGCCTGGGAGACCTGGAGCACCCAGGGGTGGCGGAGGTGGAAGGAGAGGGTGTCCCGCGCCCAATCGGTCAGCCCCGCACGCCAGTTGCCGGTGTCGGCGTACTGGGTGGGCAGCTCGGCATGGACCGCGTCGTACATCAGGTCCAGCAGCTCGCTCTTGCTGGGGACGTACGTGTAGAGCGCCATCGCCGTACGGCCCAGCCGCTCGCCCACCGCGCGCATCGAGAGTGCGGCCATGCCGTCCTCGTCGGCGACGGTGATCGCGGCGGTCACGATCGCGTCCACGCTCAGCCCCGGCCTGGGGCCCGGCCCGGGGCTGCGGCGCGGCTGCTCCGGCTGTTCGGCGCGCCACAGCAGGGACATCGAACGGCGGGCATCGCCCTGTCCGGCAAAGACCACCACTTGCGACTCCTTACGCCATAAAGTAACTTCGCCGAGGTAATTCATAACTCCTTATGGCGTAAACTATCAGTCGCAGAGAGTGGGTGTCGCGATGGGGCAGGCATTGCCCGTTTCGTACGTACGGGTCGTGGGCGTGGAGCGGATCACCCCGCGGACGGCACGCGTCACCTTCGCCGGGGACGCGCTGGCGGAGCTCATGGAAGACCGGCCCGACCAGCAGATGAAGCTCTGCTTCCCGAGGGAGGGGCAGGACGTGCCCCGGCTGCCGGAGCCGGATGCCGACGACACGTACGGCATGCGGTGGTACGAGGCGTACCTCGCGATCCCCGAGCCCGAACGCCCGCTGCTGCGAAGCTTCACGGTTCGCGCGTACGACCGCCGGCTCGGCCTGATGGCCGTCGACTTCGTGCTCCACGGCGACGAAGGGCCCGCCGCCCGCTGGGGCCGGGACGCGCGACCCGGGGACGTCCTCGGCATGGTCGGCCCGTCGTCGATGTACGCCCGGCCGCTTCCCGCCGCCGACTGGCTGCTGCTGGCCGGGGACGAGACCGCGCTCCCGGCGATCGGGACGCTCCTGGAATCCCTCCCGGCCGGGGCGCGGGCGGTGGTGTACGCCGAGGTGGCCGACGAGGCGGAGGAGCAGGTGCTCGAATCGCCCGGTGAGGTGAGCGTCCACTGGGTGCACCGGGACCGGGGCGGGACGCTGACGGACGCGGTGAGGGGCGCCGGGCTGCCCGCCGGGTCCGGTGCCGTGTGGCTGGCCGGTGAGGCCGGGGCGGTGCGGGCCCTGCGCCGCCATCTGGTCGAGGAGCGCGGACTGCCCCGGGCCGCCGTGGAGTTCAGCGGCTACTGGCGGACGAGCCTCACCCAGGACGACGCCCCGACCGAGGAGGACCTGGCCTGGGCGAAGGAGCGGGCGGCGGAGGGGCCGGATGCCGCCTAGGCGCGGCCTGTTCCCCGTACGGCCCGGCCCGCCAGTACCTGGGTCCGGCGGCCGTCCTCGATGACGAAGCGGCCGTCGATCAGTACGTGCGGGATGCCGACCGGCAAGGTGCGCGGTTCCTCGAACGTCGAGCCCGCCGCCTAGGCGGCGGAGGGACCGGATGCCGCCTAGGCGCGGCCTGTTCCCCGTACGGCCCGGCCCGCCAGTACCTGGGTCCGGCGGCCGTCCTCGATGACGAAGCGGCCGTCGATCAGTACGTGCGGGATGCCGACCGGCAAGGTGCGCGGTTCCTCGAACGTCGAGCCCGCCGCCACCGTCGCCGGATCGAAGAGAACCAGGTCCGCGCGGTAGCCCTCGCGTACGTATCCCCGGTCGGCCAGGCGCAGTCGCTTCGCCGGGCGGGAGGTGAGGTGGGCGACGCACTCCTCCAGTGACAGGATGCCCAACTCCCGTACGTACCGGCCGAGATACTGCGGAAAGGTGCCGTACGCACGGGGGTGCGGCTTGTCGCCCTGGAGGATGCCGTCGCTGCCGCCGGTGTGCACACGGTGGCGCATGATCTGCCGGACGTTCTCCTCGTGGCCCACGTGCTGGAGGATCGTCGAGCCGAGCCGGTCGTCGATGAGCAGCCGGCGTGCGGTCACCCAGGGCGCCTCGCCGCGCAGGCGGGCGGACTCGGCCACCGTACGGCCGACATGGCCGGCGAGGCCGGGCACGCTGACGCCCGAGATCTCGATCGTGTCCCACTCGATCGGCACGCCGTGGCAGCCGTCCGAGCCCAGCACCTCCATGTGGTGCCGGATCCGCTCCGCCGTCGCGTCGTCCGCCAGGCGCGTGAGGATCGACCCGGGTCCGCCCTCGCTCGCCCAGCTCGGCAGCATCGCGACGAGGGTCGTGCAGCCGGGCGTGTACGGGTAGGTGTCGAGGGAGATGTCCGCGCCCGCGTCGAGGGCGTCGTCGAGCAGGGCGAGGAAGTCCGGCGCCTTGCCCTTGTTCACGCCGAAGTTCATGGTGGCGTGGGCGAGATGGAGGGCGCAGCCCGCATGCCTGGTGAGCTGCACCATCTCCTCGTACGCGCCGAGCGCGCCCGCCCCGTACGAGCGGTGGTGCGGGCAGTAGTAGCCGCCGTATCCGGCCACCACCCGGCACAGTTCGGTGAGTTCGGCGTCGTTCGCGTACATGCCGGGGGTGTACGTGAGGCCGGAGGACATGCCGACCGCGCCGTCCGCCATGCCCCGGGCGACGAGTTCCTTCATCCGGGTCAGCTCGGCGTCGGTGGCCGGGCGGTCCTCCCAGCCCATCGCGTACATCCGGACCGTGCCCTGCGGGATGAGGTAGGCGGCGTTGACCGCGATGCCCCGGCCGTCGAAGTTGCGGTCCAGGCGGTCCAGGTATTCGCCGACCGTGCGCCAGTCGAAGTCGAGGTCCGAACCGTCGCCGTTCCAGCCGGTGATCGTCTTCCGTACCTCGGCGAGCGTGCGGTCGTCGACCGGGGCGTACGACAGGCCGTCCTGGCCGAGGACTTCGAGCGTGACCCCCTGCGCGGCCTTGGCGCTGTGGTCGGGGTCGCGGAGCAGCGCGAGATCGCTGTGCGCGTGCATGTCGACGAAGCCGGGGGAGAGGGCGAGCCCGTCGGCGTCGAGGGTGCGGCGGGCGGTGGGGCGCGGGCCGGGGGCGTGTTCGGGGTGGATCTCGACGATCCGGCCGTCGCGGATGGCCACGTCGGCGCGGTGGGTGGGGGCGGGGGTGCCGGTGCCGTCTATGACGTGTGCGTTGCGGATGACCAGGTCCATGGGGTGGGCCGCCTTTCAGGGGGTTGTTCGTTCCCCGGCCCACCCCCGGTCCGGGAAGGGGAGGGCAGGGGAACGACCCCGTAGGGATCAGAAGAACGTGCGGATGTAGTCGACGACCGTGCCATCCGCTTCCACCAGCGGAATCAGCTGCCACTTGTCGAAACTCGTGCACGGATGCGACAGGCCCATCCCCACCCAGTCACCCACCTCCAGCTCCGCGCCCGGCTCCGTACGTACCCATGTGTGCTGGTCCGACAGGCCGCTGACCGCGACACCCGTCGCGGGCCGGAGCGAGCCGTCGCGCCCGGACCGTACGACCTGCGCCTGTGGGAGGTCGAGGTCGTACGCCGCGTCCCGCTTGCCCGCGTTGAGGAACGCCTGCTCGGGGGAGGGCCGGGAGACGACCTGGGCCCAGAGCCGGAAGGCGGGCTGCAGGGCCCCCTCCTGCGGGATGCGGTTGAACGGGGTGATGTGGCGGTAGCGGCCGTCGTCGTGCGAGACGTACGCCCCCGAACGCAGCAGCTTGAGCACCGCACCGGAGAGTTCCGGGATCTGGGCGAACACGTCCGCCACCGCGTCGAACCACGCACTGCCGCCCGCGCTGATCACGATCCCCTCGTCGGCCGCCGACGCCGCGAACCGGCCCGCGCGGTCGAAGTCCACGGCCAGCGCGACGAGCCGGCGCAGCCACTCCCGTACCCGCTCGCCGGACGCGTCCGGTACCTCGCCCTCGTAACCGGCCACGCCCACCAGGCGCAGCGTCGAGGCCGCGGCCACCGCATCGGCGACCGCCACGCACGCGGCCTCGGTACGGGCACCGGTACGCGCACCCTCGCCCGCGCCCAGCTCCACGACGACGTCGACGGGGCGGGAGGCGCCCGCCGCCCGCAGCGCCTCGTCCATCAGCTCCACGCCGCGCACCGAGTCGACGTAACAGATGAAGCGGAAGTCCGGATCGGAGTCCAGCTCACCGGCGAGCCAGCGCAGGGCCGTGGCGTCGACGAGCTCGTTCGCGAGGAAGATCCGCCGGATTCCGTACGCCCGGTAGACCCGCGCCTGGTGCGGCACGGCCGCGCTGATGCCCCAGGCGCCGTGCTCCAGCTGGCGGGCGAAGAGCTGCGGGGACATGGAGGTCTTGCCGTGCGGGGCGAAGGCGAGCCCGTGGCGCTCCGCGTACGTCTCCAGAAGGGCGAGATTGTGCTCGACCGACTCGGCGGACAGGGCGAGCACCGGGGTGGTGAAACCGCCCGTGTAGAGATTGCGTCGCTCGGCGGCGAGGGCGCCGACGGTCAGGCCCTCCGCGTCGGGCGGGAGCGCCTTGAAGCGGTGGTCGACCAGCTCGTCGGCAAGTCCGGCCACAGGAAGGTCGGCGGCCAAGGGGGCCTCCTCGATCGAAGTAGTCGTTGCAGCATGTGCAACACCCATTGCGCATATCGCGTAAGGCTGTCTAACATCCGAGCCGACGCCGGGTCAATGCCGAGAGCCGGTGCTGTTCCTCCCTGAACCGCTGCCCCGAATCGACGAACCCGCTGCCCCCGCTAGGAGCCCCGAGTGCCCGGAACCCCGGCCAGGACCGCCGACGCCGCCACGGCCGCCGAAGTCGTGTGCCTCGGCGAGTCCATGGTGACGTTCCTGCCGTCGCAGCCCGGACGCCTTGCCGACGTACCCTCCTTCGGCCGCGGTATCGGCGGCGCCGAGTCCAATGTCGCCTGCGCGCTCGCCGCCGCCGGGCACCGGGCGGCCTGGGTCGGCCGGGTCGGGGCGGACGGGTTCGGGGACCATCTCGTCGAGGCGATCGCCGGGTACGGGGTCGACACCTCCGCCGTGCAGCGCGATCCGGTACGGCCCACCGGGATCTACTTCCGTACGGCGACGGACCGGGCCGCCGATGTGCACGAGGTCGCGTACTACCGGGCCGGGTCCGCCGCCTCCGCGATGTCCCCGGACAACATCCCGTACGAGGCGCTGTTCGCGGGCCGCGTCCTGCACCTGTCCGGCATCACGGCGGCGCTCTCCGCCGACTGCCTGGCCCTGCTCCACGACCTGACCGCGCCCCGGCCCGGCCGCCCGCTGATCTCCTTCGACGTCAACCACCGGCCGGGCCTGTGGCGCGACGCCGACGCGGCCCCGGACGTGCTCCTGGACCTGGCCCGCCGCTGCGACCTGGTCTTCGTCGGCGAGGACGAGGCGGAGGAGGCGTGGGGGGTGAAGGGGGCGGAGGCGATTCGCGCCGTGCTGCCGGAGCCGGAGGTGGTGGTCGTGAAGCGCGGGTCCGACGGGGCGACGGTCTTCTCGGGGCTCCGCCCCGGACCCCGCTCCTCAATCGCCGGAGGGGCTGAAATTGCCCCCGGAGGGGATGAGGTTGCCTCCGGAAGGACTGAAACAGGCGGGGCCGAAGGTGTCACCGCCGTCCCCGCCCTCCATGTGGACGTCGTCGCCCCCGTCGGCGCCGGTGATGCCTTCGCCGCCGGGTTCCTCTCCGCCACCCTCCGCGACCTCCCCGTACGCGACCGCGTCCGGCACGGCCACCTCATGGCCGCCGCCGTCCTCACTGTCCCCGGCGACCTCACCGACCCTCCGGCCCGTGCTCACGCCGACGCCCTTGCCGCACTGGACGACGAGGCCTGGGGGAGACTTCGTCTCGGCCCCGGGTGGACGGGGGGCGACCAGGAGGTACGTACGACATGAGTCAGACCGTCGACCGGGCGCTGAGCATCCTGCCGCTGCTCGCCCAGGGGCCCGCCGACCTCGGGCAGGTCGCCGAACGGCTCGGCGTCCACAAGTCCACCGCGCTGCGCCTGCTCCGTACGCTCCATGAGCACGGGCTCGTCTACCGCCAGCAGGACCAGCGCTACCGCCTCGGCGCCCGCCTCTTCGCGCTCGCGCAGGAGGCTGTCGAGAACCTCGACGTACGGGAGATCGCCCATGCCCACCTCGTCGAACTCAACGAGAGCTGCGGCCACACCGTGCATCTCGCGGTGTACGAGGAGCACGAGGTCCTCTACATCGACAAGGTCGAGAGCCGCTACCCGGTCAGGATGTACTCGCGGATCGGGAAGCCCGTCGCGATCACCGTCGCCGCCGTGGCGAAGCTGCTCCTCGCCGACCTCACCGAGCCCGAGCGGCGCGCCATCGCCGAGAAGCTCGACTTCCCCATGTACACGTCCCGTTCGATCCCGAACGCCGGTGCCTTCCTCAAGGAGCTCGCCGTCGTCCGCGAACAGGGCTGGGCCACCGACCTCGGCGGCCACGAGGAGTCCATCAACTGCATCGGCGCCCCCATCCGGGGGGCTGACGGGCGGGTCGTCGCCGCGATGTCGGTCTCCGCACCCAACGTCGTCGTCACGGCCGAGGAACTCCTCACTCTGCTCCCCCTGGTGCGCCGCACCGCCGACACCATCAGCCGGGAGTACTCCGGCACCAACCCACCCAAGAAAGCCTGAACAGCCATGACCGAGAAGATCGCCCTCACCCCGAGCACCCACACCACGCCGCCCGCGAAGTTCTCGCACGGGGTGAAGAAGGGGAACATCCTCCAGGTCGCCGGCCAGGTTGGCTTCCTCCCCGCAGACAGCGTTTCAACCGGCCAGGCCCCGACCCCCGCCGGTCCGACGCTGCGCGAGCAGACCCTCCAGACCTTCGCCAACGTCAAGGCGATCCTGGAGGAGGGCGGCGCGAGCTGGGACGACGTGATGATGATGCGCGTCTACCTCACGGACGTGGACCACTTCGCCGAGATGAACGAGATCTACAACACCTACTTCGGCGAGCAGAACCTCAAGGCGGCCCCCGCCGCCCGTACGACGGTCTACGTCGGCCTCCCCAAGGGCCTGCTCATCGAGATCGACGCGCTCGCGGTCCTCGGCTGAACCAGCTGATCCACTTGCCGCACCTGCTTCACCGCACCACCGCGCACGGCACGGCGCCCCGCACCACGGGAGCGCCGTGCCGCGCTCCCCCCTGCCCAAAAACGCTCTCCGACAACGGAGTTACCCATGCTGCTCGCCGCAACCCCACCCCCGGCCGAGACGCCACCCCACACCGGTGGACTCCTCCTGCTCATCGACGGCACCGCCGGTCTGCTGACCGTCGCCGCCCTCGGTATCGCGCTCCTCCTCTTCCTGATCATCAAGGTCAGGCTGCAGCCGTTCGTCGCGCTGCTCGCCGTCTCCATAGCCGTCGGCCTGGGCGCCGGTCTCTCCGTCACCGAACTCTTCGGTACGGTCCAGAAGTCCGCCGCCGTCTCCGTCATCGAATCCGGCATGGGCGGCATCCTCGGCCATGTCGCGATCATCATCGGCCTCGGTACGATGCTCGGCGCGATCCTCGAAGTGTCCGGCGGCGCCGAGGTGTTGAGCGCCCGCCTGCTGAACCTCTTCGGTGAGAAGCGCGCCCCGCTCGCCATGGGCCTGACCGGCCTCATCTTCGGCATCCCGGTCTTCTTCGACGTCGGCATCTTCGTCCTCGCGCCGATCGTCTACGCCGCCGCCAAGCGCTCCCGCAAGTCGATCCTGCTCTACGCGATGCCGCTGCTGGCGGGCCTCTCGATGACCCACGCGTTCCTGCCGCCGCACCCGGGCCCGGTCGCCGCCGCCGGACTCTTCCACGTCTCCCTCGGCTGGGTCATCCTGATGGGCGCCGTCGTCGGCATCCCGTCCGTACTCGCCGCCTGGGCTTACGCCGCCTGGATCGGCAAGCGGATCTTCGTCGAGGTCCCCCAGGACATGGCCGAGGCCGCCGAGGAGGCCAAGGCCGCGGTCGTCGCCGAACAGCGGGCCGCCGGGGCCACTCCGCGCGAGGAGCCGGTCGCGCTCTCCACCGTACTCATGATCATCGGCACCCCGCTGGTGCTGATCCTCGCCGCGACGTTCTCCTCCATCGCGCTGGACCCCTCCACCTTCCGCTCCGTCATCGAGTTCTTCGGCAACCCCTTCGTCGCCCTGACGATCGCGCTGCTGCTCGCGTACTACCTGCTGGGCATCCGGCGCGGCTGGTCCCGCAAGTCCCTCGAATCGGTGTCCACTTCGTCCCTCAAGCCGGTCGGCAACATCCTGCTGGTCGTCGGCGCGGGCGGCATCTTCGGCGCCGTCCTCAAGGGCAGCGGCATCGCGGACGCACTCGCCGACACCTTCAACGACGTCGGTCTGCCGGTCATCCTGCTCGCCTGGCTGATCTCCGTGGTCCTGCGCGTCGCCCAGGGCTCGGCGACGGTCGCGATCGTCACCACCGCCGGCATCGTCGTCCCCCTGGTCGAGGGCCAGGACATGTCCCAGGCGCATCTGGCGCTGATCATCATGGCGATCTCGGCCGGCTCGATCTTCGCCTCGCACGTCAACGACGGCGGCTTCTGGATGGTGTCGAAGTACTTCGGCATCACCGAACGCGACACCCTGAAGTCCTGGACGGTCCTGGAGACGGTCCTGTCGGTCGCGGGGTTCGTGGTGGCGGCGCTGCTGAGCCTGGTGATCTGACACCTGTGGCGCGGGGCGCGCGGGAAGCCGTGGCCCTCGTCGCCCCGGCATCCCCTACCACCGGACTCGGTGACGGGCGTCGCCCCGACTTCCCGCAGCCGCAACCCCTGTCGCCCGACCGCACCCCCGGGCACTGTCAGTCCTCGTCGGGGACGGCCACCGCCCCGTTCCGTCCTGTCATCTCCATGAACTCCGGCCCGGCGTCACAGGCCGCCGACGCCAGCGCCTCGGCCCCGCTCCCGTCGCCGGCGGCCCGCAGCACAAGCACCAGATCGTGGGCGCAGGCGGCTTCGTTCCAGCGGTAGTTCCCCCGTGCGTACATCGCCGTCGCCGCCTCCAACTCCCGGCGCGCGTCCGCCGTACGCCCCAGCTCCCGGTACGCGACACCCAGCAGATGCCTGGCCATGGCTTCGGCGTACGCGTCACCTGCCTGTTCCGATGTCGCCGCCGCGCTCTCCAGCGGGGGTACGGCATCCTGCGGCCGGCCATGACGCAGGTGGAGCCAGCCCAGGTCGCGGAGCGTATGGGCATGCCACAGCGTGTGCCCCAGCTCGTCGAAGACCGCGAGGGCCCGCTCCGCCTCGGCGTAGGCGCGTTCCATGAGCCCCATACCGGCCAGCACCCGGATACGGGCATTCAGTACCCGGCCCACCCACAGCCGGTCGCCGATCGAGTCGAAGATCTCCAGCGCCCTGTCGTAACAGTCGAGGGACTCGGTGCGCCGGCCGAGTTGCCGGTAGTTCTTCCCCAGGGTGTACAGGGTCGCCGCCTCCCAGCGACGGTCGCCGAGCCTGCGGTAGTCCGTGAGTGCGCAGTGGATGAGATCGGCCGCCTCACCGAACCGCCGCAGATAGCCGAGGGTTTCACCCAGCGTTCGGCGCAGACGTGCCCGGGACCGGATGTCCCCGATCCGCTCGGTGAGGCGCAACGCCTCGCGCTGACGGCTCTCCGCCTCCTCCGGGCTGCCCTGTGCACGGAGGATCTCGCCCAGGCTCTCCAGGGCGAGCATGAGATGCCATGCGTCATCGAGCGCACGGAACGAGCCGACCGCCTCCGTCATCCGGCCGAGCGCCGCCCTGAAGTCCCCCTGGTCCTGGTCGATCCGAGCCAGTAGCGCGTCACGCCTGGCGTCGGCGTGGGCGTCCCCCGTCGGAGCCGGTACGTCCGCACGGGCGCCGGTGTAGTCATGGGCGAGCAGCCGCAGTGCGGCGCGGGCCCGTCCTCGCGCAGCGTCGGTTCGTGCCCCGTACGACGGCGATGAGGAGAACAGCGTGTTTGGACCGTCCGCCGTGGCATCGAGGTCGTCGAGGAAGTAGGAGGCGCACTCGGCCGTCAGCGCCGCCTCCCGGTCCAGCCCGAGTTCGCGGGCGCGCGTGTGGGCCCACACGAGCCTGTCGGCCTCACCGGCGAACCACTCTCCGGCCCGCAGCCCGTCCGCCTCGGTGGCGGGCCGAAGACCCGGTTCCGCCGCTGCCAGCTCCGGCGCGCGGGAAGCGGCCAGCCGGAGAGCGGTGGCGCAGTACGCCTCGATCAAAGCGCGTTCCGTCGCATCACGCCGGTGGGGCGGCAGCCGGCTGTACCGGTCCGAGGCGAACACTCTGATCAGATCGTGCAGCCCGTACCGGGGGCTGTCCCCGTCATCGCCCACCACCTCCATCATGCAGGTCTCCAGCAGCTGGTCGACGACATCGGAGGCCCGCACCGGATCGGTCAGCATCCCGGCACCGGCGACGTGCCAGTCCGTCAGGCGGCCTGCGGGCAGCATCCCGAGGAAGCAGAGGTGCAGTCGGCATTCCTCGGGGAGATCCTGGTAGGTGAGCAGGAGGCAGGCCTGGAGGCTGTGTTCGTCGGAGTCGCGGCTCAGTTCGCGCAGCCGGGAGCGCTCGCTCTCCAGCCGGGCACACATCCGGCGCAACGTCAGATCGGGGCGGGTGCTCAGCCGGGCCCCGATGATCTTCAGCGCGATCGGCAGACGTCCGCAGAAGTGCACGATGTCGAGGGCCGTGCGGGGGTCCTCGTCGACACGGGACCGACCGGCCCAGAAGGAGAGCACGGCGAGGGCCTCGTCCTCCGCGGGCAGTTCCACCCGGACGGTGCTGCGTCGCACGATGTTGCCGACGGACAGCGCCCGCCGACTGGTGATCACCACGGCACAGCCGGGCCCCGCCGGGATCAGGGGCCCGATCTGTTCTGCCGAGTGTGCGTTGTCCAGGAGCATGAGGACACGCATCGGGCCGGTCAGACTGCGGAACATCGCCGCCCGGTCACTCGTACCGCGCGGAATGTCTGACGACGAGACCCCGAGAGCGCGAAGGCAGCGCTCCAGGGCATGGGCGCTCGATACGGGGGAGCCGCCGTCGCCTCTCAGGTCGATGTGGAGCCGTGCGTCGGGGAATGACGCCTTGACGCGGTGCGCGGCGTGCAGGGCGAGCGTGGTCTTGCCGGTGCCCGCCGCACCATGGACGACGACCACCGCGGCCTGTCCGTGGGCAGGGTCCGGGGTGTTGAGGAAGCCACGGGTCTGGGGCACGTCCGCCAGGGCGTCGCACAGCGCCCGGCTCAGCGTGGTGCGTCCGACGAGAACGGGCTCGCTGGGAAGATCGTCGATGCATGGCCGGGTGGACTGCCCCGCCCCCTCGGCAGGCGCGGAGCGGCGCTGGACGGCGAAGGTAAGTCCGCCGACCAGCAACGCCGATGCGGTCCACCCCGTGACGGCCCAGCTACGGGGCAGCACGCCGAAGACCAGGTCGCCCGCCATGCTCACCGTGGCTCCCGCTGCGACGAGCCCGTGAACGACCAGCGCACGCCGCTCGAAACCGCCCTGTGCGGCGCTCATTTACACACCTCAGTCCGTCGACGAAGCCGCCCGGGTACCCGCCGATGCCTGCGTCGGCACAGCCCCGCAGAGGGGATCGCGGCACGGCCGCCGCCGGCAGCCGTGCCGCTCACCCATCCGCTTCCCCCGCGGATCGCCGCCCCCCGTGCGCGGCGAACCGGGTGGACAGTCTGCGCCGGAACACAGTTGAATTCCGCCGCTGCGGGCGGTTGCGAACAATCCCCGGCCAGAATGAAATCAACCTCCGGCCTGTCAGTGGGCCGACGGACGGGAAGACGTGGGTGACGCGTGGGACGGCAGGAGAGGCCGCTCGACGGGGACCGGGAGCCCCTGATCGAACTTGCCACCGCCTTGAGGGCGTTGCGTGCGGCCCAGGGGAACCCGCCGTACCGGACCCTGGCAGCCCGGGTCCACGTGGCGCCCTCCACGCTCTCCGCGGCGGCCTCGGGGAACCGGCTGCCGACATGGACGGCGCTCAGCGCCTTTCTGCGCGCCTGCGGTGTCACCGATGACTCCGAGTGGCGGGCCCGGTGGACCCGGTTGAGCGGCCGCGACGCCCTGCCCGCCGCCGGGCGGAACACGGCAGCGCCACTTGCTCCGGGCGGGCGCCCCCTCGCACCGCGCACCCCGCACGGGCGTCACGCGCCGGTCCGGCCACCCGGCATCCGTGTCCCCGACGCTCCCACCTCTTTCGTCGGGCGGGTCGACGACCTGCGGCGGGTGCACGAACTGCTGCTGTCCGGACGGATGGTGACCCTCACGGGCCTGGGCGGCGTCGGCAAGACCCGACTCGCCCAGCAGGCCGCCCGCACCGCCGCGCTCCGTCACCGCGACGGGGCGCGCTGGGTGGAGCTGGCCGAGGTGACCGCTCCGGAGGTGGTCGTGCACCAAGTCCTCGCGGCACTCGGCGAGGTGACGGTTCCGGGGGTGCCACCGCTCGCCGGACTCACCGCGCTGTTGTGTGAACGCGATCTGTTGCTCGTCCTCGACAACTGCGAGCATCTGATCCCGGCCACCGGCAGGCTCATCGACGCCGTCCTGCGCGGGGCACCGGACATCACCGTCCTCACCACCAGCCGCCACCCGCTCGGAGTCGGCGGAGAGTTCCTCTACGCCGTACCCCCGCTGCCGCTCACCACCGACCGTGGCGGCGCCCTCGATCTGCTGTGGGCGCGGGCCCGTTCGGTCCGGCCCGATCTGCAGTGGAGCGCCGCCGACCGGGACAGCGCCCGGGAGATCTGCCGCCACCTGGACGGTGTGCCCCTCTCGATGGAGATCGCGGCACGTCGGCTGCGTTTCCTGTCGCCCGCCCAGCTTCTGGAACGGCTCGACTCCGGACTGCACGACCTGGGCAATGCCGACCCCGCGGCCCCGCCCCGACACGGGTCACTGCGAGCCATGCTCGACTGGAGTCACCAGCTGTGCAGCCCGGACGAACAGTGGGCATGGGCGGCGTTCTCCGTCTTCTCGGGCCAGGTACCGGTGGATGCCGCCGAAGCGGTCTGCGCCCCCGTGCCCGACCCGGTCCCGACGGCTCCCGTCCCGGCCACCGCCCGCGGGGCCGTTCTCGACACGCTGGCGGGGCTCGTCGAGCACTCCGTTCTCACCACGGTCCGGACACCGGACGGTGCACATCGGCTGATGATGCTGGAGACGGTCCGGGAGTACGGGCGCACGCTCCTGGCCCACCGGGGCGGCAGCGAACTGGCCGCGCGCAGACATCTCGACTGGTGGGCCGGCTTCGCGAAGAACGCCTGCGGGCGCTGGCACGGACCTGGCCAGGCCGAGCTGATCCATACCGTCCGGGCCGACCTGGCGCCCCTGCGCCGCGCCACCGAGTACGGCCTGACGGAGGCCCGTGATCCGGCCGCCGTCCGCGTGGGGGCGGGACTGGTGGCCGACCTGTGGTGGCACTGCATCGCGGCCGGATCACTGGACGAAGGCCGACGGTGGACCACTCGCGCCCTGGAACGCACCACCGACGCCTCAGCCACCGACGCCGCACGGGGTGACGCCGCACGGGCTGACGCTGCACGGGGTGACGCCGCACGGCCCATTGCCGGGCGGGCCGACGCCGTCCGCGACGACTTCGTGCGCGATGACGCCCAGGACCTCGTACTCCCGCGGGCCTCCGCAGAGGAGACCGACCCGGCGCCGTGTCCCCCCGCCCCCGTACCCGATCACCTGCGCACCAGACTCATGTGGATGCGCGCGTACCTCGACGCGATGTGCGGGGACACCGGCCCCGCCCTGCGGGGCGCGGACCGGGCCGCCGACCGCGCCAGGCTGTCCGGTGACACCGTTGCACTCGCCTGGAGCCTTCTGGTGCAGGGACTGTCCTGTCTGATGCGGGGGGAGCCGGATCGGGCGGTGCGGCTCACGGAGAGGTCACTTGAACACTTCCGCACGGCCGGGAGCGCCGAGGGCCTTCAGCACGCGCTCAGCCAGCTCGGTACGGCCCACTGGCAGGCCGGCGACGTGGACCGGGCCCACGCCCATCTGACCGATGCGGTGGCGGCCGCCGGCCGGTCCGGCGAGGAATGGCACCGCGGCTACACCTTGTGGTCGCTGGCCCTGTTGCTGCTGGCTCGCGGCGAGCCGGCCCGGGCGCGCGTCACGCTGGCCGAGGCCCTGGCCGGTCGGCAGCGCTTCCCGGACCGGCGTTCACCGGTGACGCTGCTGGACGCGCTGGCCCAGTGCGCGCTGGCGGAGCGGCGTGGGCTGCGGGAGGCGGCGGTGCTGCTCGCCGCGTCGGCCGCCATCTGGCCTGCCAGCGAGGCCCTGCTCTTCGGGTACGAGGGCCTGATCGAACGCCGTACCGCCTGCCGTGCCGCGCTGCGCGAGGCCCTCGGAGGGCCGGTGTTCGACGCGGCGGACGCCGAGGGAGCGACGCTCACCCTGGCGCAGGCCGTGGACCGGGCCGTGTGCCACTGTCTGTCTCCTGCCGACTGAACACGCAGCAGCGCCGCCGGGGGAGCGGCGGCGCTGCTGGTCACTGATGCCGGACGGTGGTTATGGTTACGGCAGGCCGTGGACGTGCGGGGCCACCGCGTTCGACCAGGCGTTGCCCGACGTGGCGTCCCAGTTGGTCGACCAGGTCATCGCACCGCGGAGGCCCGGGTAGGTCTTCGCGGGCTTGAACGTGCCGCAGTTGGTGCCGGAGGCCAGGCAATCCAGGGCCGCGTTCACGATCGACGGGGACACGTAGCCGCTGCCCGCGCCACTGGTGGAGGCGGGGACACCGAGGCCGACCTGGGACGGGTCGAGGCCGCCCTCCAGCTGGATGCAGGCGAGCGCGGTGAGGAAGTCCACCGAGCCCTGCGAGTAGACCTTGCCGTCGCAGCCGAGCATCGAACCGCTGTTGTAGTACTGCATGTTGACGACGGTCAGGATGTCCTTGATGTTGAGCGCCGTCTTGAAGTACTCACCCGAGGTGGACTGCATGTCGATGGTCTGCGGGGCCATCGTGATGACGAGGCCGGAGCCCGCCTTGGACGACAGGGACCGCAGCGCCTGTGTCATGTAGGTGGCGTTGAGGCCGTTCTCCAGGTCGATGTCGACGCCGTTGAAGCCGTACGTCTGCATCATCGAGTAGACGGAGTTCGCGAAGTTCGTCGCGGAGGTGGAGTCGTTGATCGAGACGGTGCCGTTCTGGCCGCCGATCGAGATGATCACGGACTTGCCGGCCGCCTGCTTGGCCTTGATGTCGGCCTTGAACTGGTCGACGCTGTAGCCGCCGAGCCCGGCCGAGTCGAGGTTGAAGGTGACACCGCCCGGCGTACCGGTCGCGTCGGCGAAGGAGACCGCGATGATGTCGTAGTTGGCCGGCACATCGCTGATCTTCTGGACGGTGGCGCCGTTGTTGAAGTTCTGCCAGTAGCCGGTCACCGCGTGCTTGGGCACCGAGGTGCCGGGGTTGGGGTTGCCGCCGCCCGACTGGGCCGTACGCCCGCTGACCGTCGCGGACTTGACGGACTCACCGGCCGCGTTGGTGGCGGTCACCGCGAACTGGTACGCCGTGTCGGCGGCCAGACCCGTGATCGTGGCGGACGTTCCGGTGGACGTGGTGGCCTTGGCGCCGTCCTTGTAGACGGTGTAGCCGGTCGCGCCGGACACCGCGTTCCAGGACAGGGCGACGGAAGAGGACGTGGTCGTGCCGACGGCGAGACCGGCCGGCGCGGCGGGGATCTCCGGCGCGGGGTCGGTGCCGCCACCGCCGTCGGGACCGCTGACCGAGATGTCGTCCGCGAAGTAGGCGGCCTGCCCGTACCAGCCGTGCGTGTACACCGTGACCGAGGTGGTGCTCGGGCCGGTCCTGAAGCTGGTGGTGAGCTGGGTCCAGCTGCTGGAGTCGGGGGTCCAGGTCGATACGTCGGTGGTTCCGGTGCCGCTCGCGCCGAGGTACGCGTATCCGCCCTGCACCCAGGAGCTGAGCGTGTATGTCGAGTCGGGCTTCACGGCCACGACCTGGGTGCACTGCGCGTTGTCCTGGCCGGCCGGGGTGGCTTTGAGGGCGGTGGTGCCACCGTGCACGGGGGAGGAGACGGTGGTGCCGCTGCCGCCGGAACAGGTCCAGTTGGCGAGCCCCGACTCGAAGCCCGCGTTCTTGGCGACGTTGACATCGGCGGCCTCGGCGTTGCTGACGAGACCGGTGACGGTCAGCGCGCCGGCCGCGAGGACGGCCACGGCTGCGCCGAGGAGCGGCCGGATGCGGCGCCTGCGGATTCTGTGGCCGCTGACGGGGGAAGGTTCCACTTGCTGCCTCCGTGGGGGAGTTGGGGAAGCCGGGCGGGGTACCTGGGAGTGAGCCGGTGGGGTCGGCCGGCGGTACCCGGACTGTCCGGGGAGTGACGCGGAGATGAAGAGGTGTGGAGTTGAACGACGGTGGCCACCGCTGGCCGATAAGCTGGTCCAGACCAATCAAGTTGTCAAGACCTCTGGCAATGACAGCCGCACGGGCCGCGCTCGCCGGGCCGCTCCGGCACCCCCTCGCGAACCCTCCGTGGACGCCCCGTCAGAGATTCCGCAACGGCCCGGATCCCCCAACGAATTGACGATTTGTTGAGCTTGCGCGCCCCCGTGCGGGTGACGTGGCTCAGGTGCTCGGACAGTGACGACCCGGACCCCGCCGGAGCCCCGTGCGGCAGGTTCCGCATCGTTCCGCATCCGGCCTGACGTGCGGAGATGAATATCCGGCCGCAGGTAATCAGAAGATGGATTCGTAACACTCTGCAGTGGTACAGGAGTTAACGATTTTCGATTTGATCCGATTTAGCATGGAGGTGTTGTGCACACGGCCCACACAAGTTGTCGTACTGACCTCCGAAAAGTGTTCTCTGCCAGGTAAGACGTGGATAAAGTGCTGAGGCAGAACCGCGGAGCAGGAGCGATTGCGGCCGACGTCATGACCGTCGTCTGGCCGGAGCCGAAACGGGGAACAGCGTGCCGACCGCAATAGCAGTGACCAGTGCTGATTTGGTACTACCTCCGACCGACCAGCAGACACCGACAGCCGCCCTGCTGCAGGCACCCGACGCGCAGGCGCTGGAGATGGCCATCGGTGACATGCATGTGCTGCTCGAACAGCACGGCTACGTCGTCGCCGTCTACCCGACCGGCATCGCGCCCGCCCATGAACGCCGGCTCTACTCCGTACGGTCTGTTCTGGAGAGCGACCGCATCGCTCTGCTCAAGGTGGACCTCCCCCCCTTGGGCGTCGCCGTACTCGTAAGGCAGCTACGCCAGTTGTCCATCTGTGACTTCAGTCCGGGAGTGGTCGCCTCCGCCGCCCGGCTGCTGTCCCACTACATCCACGCGGGCGCCCTGCTGAACACCGTCACCAAGTTCGACCGGGTCCCGGTCGACCTCAGGACACACGCCAAGTCGTGGGTGCCGGGCTTCCAGTTCGCCGTGGTCGCGGGGCCGAACCCGCAGCTCGTCAGGGTCGGTCCGAAGGCGGACCTGCCGACCGGCCCGGAATTCGCCACGCATCTGATGATCGCCAAAGGGCAGTCGCAGTCCGAGTGGGTCAAGCAGACCCTCGCACCCGCGTGGCAGGTCCAGTCCATTCACGAGGCCGCGCTTCCTTCCGATTCCTCGGCATGGTGGGGAACCGGAAAACTGGTGGAATTCGCTGCCTATCTGCCAGACATCTCCACCCTGTACCAACTGGTGTCCTCCGTACGTCGAGAGAACTGCCACTGGTGCCGAATGGAGCTCATCGGTGACCGCTGCGGGTTCTGCTCCTCCCCGCTACCCGCAGCCGAGAACCGAATGCACTCCGCCGGTGTCCTCAGCCAGGGAGCGCCCGCACCACCGCAGTCCTAGCGCTTCCGCTTTCCTCCGTAGACGCCCTTCTGTCCGCTGCCCCACGCATCCGATTCGAACGAGGTTGTCCGGCCCATGAACTCCCGCCAGCGCCGCGGCGTGATACTCCTGCTTTTGTCGGTTCTGTGCGCCTTTGGCGCCTTCGCCGGCGTGCTCTCGGTGATCAGCGATGTCAACTCCAAGGTCGGCCCCGAGGTCTCGGCCTACCAGCTGAAGTCCGATGTGGCGCCCTATACCGCCCTGTCGTCCGGGCAGTTCGAGAAGATCTCGATGCCGAAGCGCTGGCTCTCCACCAACGCGGTGACCGACCTCTCCGAGGTGAACGGCAAGATCGCCGTCACCCAGCTGCGCAGGGGCTCGCTGCTCCAGTCCGACATGATGCAGAAGCGCCCCGAACTGCAGCCCGGGGAGCAGGAGATCGCCATCATGATCGACGCCGCGACCGGCGTCGCGGGCAAGATCACCCCCGGCGCCACGGTCAACATCTACGCCACCTTCGCCGGTGAGCGCGACGGTGACCCCTCCCTGTCGAAGGTCATCGTCTCCAACGCCAAGGTGCTGGACGTCGGCAAGCTGACCGCCCTGGAGCCGAACCGGGACGGCAAGTCCAACATGGGCACCGAGGCCGTCCCGATCACCTTCGCACTCAACACACTCGACACCCAGCGCATCGCCTACGCCGAGTCCTTCGCGGAGCACGTACGCCTCGCGCTCCTGGCCTCCGGCAGCGACAGCACCATCAGGCCCGGCGACCGCACCTACACGCTCGACAAGGACAAGTGAGGATCGGATGACCACCAGGATCCTCCCGGCCGTCGGTGACGTCGACGCGGCCAGATCCGTCACCACCCTGCTCAGCCAGCTCCCCGAGGCGGAGCCGGCCGCTCCGGTCGGCGACTCGACGCAGCTCATCGACACCCTCGCCCGGCTCGCGGGCGAGTCGCTCGACGAACTGCCCGAAGTCGTGCTGGTCCACGAGCGGATCGGTCCGGTGCCGGCACTGGAACTGATCCGGGAGGTCTCCCTGCGCTTCCCCGCCATCGGGGTCGTGCTGATCACCGCCGATGTCACCCCCGGCCTGTTCGCGTCCGCGATGGAGTCGGGTGCGCGAGGCGTCGTCACCCTCCCCCTGAGTTACGAAGAACTGGCCAACCGTGTTCAGTCCGCCGCCCAGTGGTCCGTCGGCGTCCGCCGCCACCTGAGCGCCGGGGCCGATGTCTTCACCGGCCCCGGCGGTACAGTCATCACGGTCAGCGGTGCCAAGGGCGGGGTCGGAGCCACCGTCACCGCCGTGCAAATTGCCCTGGCGGCCCAGGCGTCCGGACGTACCGTCGCCCTGGTCGACATGGACCTCCAGGCCGGCGACATCGGCTCGTACCTCGATGTGCAGTTCCGGCGCTCCATCGTCGACCTGTCGACCATTGCCGACATCTCGCCGCGCGTCCTGTCCGACGCCGTCTTCAACCACAGCTCCGGGCTCGCGCTGCTCCTGGCACCCGGTGAGGGCGAGAGCGCCGAGGAGGTCAGCGACCGCTCGGCCCGGCAGATCGTCAGCGCCCTGCGTTCGCGTTACGAGGTCGTGGTGATCGACTGCGGCAGCCAGCTGCAGGGAGCGAGCGCCGCGTCCATCGAGATGGCCGACACGGCGTTGCTGGTCACCACACCCGATGTGATCGCGGTGCGCGGTGCCAAGCGCCTCGTACGGATGTGGGACCGGCTCCAGATCCGCAAGGCGGAGGAGACGGTCACCGTGGTCAACCGGTTCATCCGCAACACCGAGATCCAGCCGCAGCTGATCGAGAAGATCACCGGAACCCGGACGGCGAACACGGCCGTTCCCGCGAACTTCAAGGAACTCCAGAGCGTCGTCGACGCGGGCCGGCTGCACGAGCTCGACTCCAAGAGCACCGTCAAACAGGCCCTCTGGGCCCTTGCGGGCGAGCTGGGCATCGTAAAGGTTCCTGAGAAGGCGGAGAAGAGCGGCGCGAAGAGCGGCGGAATGTTCAAGAACGACCGAGGCTCGATCGGGCGCCCACGCATCGGCAGACGCGACGGCGACGCCCGGAACCGGGCGACGACCAAGGGGGCAAGTTGACCAATGGCACTTACCGAGACGACAGACGTGGAGATACGGGGAAGGCGTTACGGTGATCCATCCCCGGGCCGGGGACTGAGGCGGGGCCGGACGAGGGGTCGGCTGTACGGCCGGTTGCTCGGCCGCGAGCGTGACCGCGGCCAGACCGCGATCGAGTTCCTGGGCGTCACACCGCTGATCATCCTGCTGATGATCGCGCTCTGGCAGTGCGCGCTGATCGGCTACACGTTCTCCCTGGCGGGGAACTCGGCGGACGAGGCGGCGCACAAGGGAGCCATTGCGCAGGGCCTGCGGGGGCAGGAATGCCGGGATGCGGCCGAGAAGCACCTGCCGAAAGCATGGCGGGACGCGCTGAAGAAGACGACGTGCCGTTCCAAGTCCGGCATGTACACGGCCGAGGTCAAACTGCAGGTGCCGGTCCTGGTGCCCGGAATCCTCAACTGGAAGTACCCGGTCACCGGCTACGCGGCCGCGCCGCTGGAGGGCTGAGCGATGAGTATGCGCACGCAGACACCCGGCCGGACGGCCACTACCACTACAACCACCACCCGCCGCGACCGTGGCCAGGTCGCCATCGAGTATCTGGGTTTCCTCCCCCTGCTGCTCCTGGTCGGCCTCCTCGCGATCCAGGCGGGCCTCGCCGCGTACGCCGCCAACCAGGCGGGGACCGGGGCCCGCGCGGCAGCCCGTATGGCCAGCATGTCGATGGGCGGCTGCGACGAGGGGGCGGGCAAGGACGCGATGAGCGACTGGACCGCCCGCCGGGCGCGCATCACAGGGCCTTCCTCCTTCGACGAGGTCACCTGCACCGCCCGCGTCAAAGTGCCTGACATTCTCCCGGGCGTAAATATCTGGGGCTGGGCCGAACGAAGCTCCACGATGCCCCGCACCTGACCCCCGCGGAGCACCGGACCGCTGTCTCACCAGCGGCTCAACAGGCAAGTCGGAACGAGGAGTTACGGAATGAGTCTGCGGGCACGTATGACCGCCCCCGAGAAGAACGGCGGGGCGCGGGAGGACAGCCACATGGTGGCCACCTACCGCGCCAAGCTGCTCGAAGAGATCGACCTGGCGGAGATGTCCTCGCTCGCCGCCGCAGACCGGCGGGCCCGGCTGGAGCGCGTACTCAGCCACATCATCAGTCGCGAGGGACCGGTCCTCTCGACCGTCGAACGCACCCAGCTGATCCGCCGGGTCGTCGACGAGGCACTCGGTCTCGGCATTCTGGAACCGCTCCTCGAAGACGCGTCCATCACCGAAATCATGGTGAACGGACCGGACCAGATCTTCGTCGAGCGCAGCGGCAAGGTCGAACAGCTCCCGATGCGCTTCAGCTCGCACGAGCAGCTGATGCAGACCATCGAGCGCATCGTGTCGACCGTCAACCGCCGTGTCGACGAGTCGAACCCCATGGTTGACGCGCGTCTACCCAGTGGTGAACGTGTCAACGTGATCATCCCGCCGCTGTCGCTGACCGGCGCCACACTCACCATCCGACGGTTCCCGCGGGCCTTCACACTCCAGGAGATGATCAACGTCGGCTCGCTCGACGAGCAGATGCTGATCCTGCTCTCCGGGCTCGTCCAGGCCAAGCTCAACGTGATCGTCTCCGGCGCCACCGGCACCGGAAAGACGACCCTTCTCAATGCGCTCTCCGGCCTCATCCCCGACAGCGAGCGCATCGTCACCATCGAGGACTCCGCCGAACTCCAGCTCCAGCAGAGCCATGTCATCCGGCTGGAGTCCCGTCCGGCGAACGTCGAGGGGAAGGGCCAGATCACCATTCGTGACCTGGTCCGCAACTCCCTTCGTATGCGCCCCGACCGCATCGTCGTCGGTGAGGTCCGTGGCGGCGAATCGCTCGACATGCTCCAGGCGATGTCGACCGGTCACGACGGCTCGCTCGCCACCGTTCACGCCAACAACGCCGAGGACGCGCTCATGCGTCTGCAGACCCTGGCTTCGATGTCCGAGATCAAGATTCCGTTCGAAGCGCTGCACGACCAGATCAACAGCGCCGTCGACGTCATCGTCCAGCTCACCCGGCACGCCGACGGTTCCCGCAAGGTCACCGAGATCGCCGTCCTCGACTCGCACGGCCGCGACCCGTACCGCATCGTGACCGTCGCCCGGTTCGACGCCCAGCCGATGGACGTCGAGGGGCGGATCAACGGCGAGTTCCGGTACCTCCCGATCCCGCGCAAGATCGCCGAGCGTCTCTACATGGCCAGCCAGCCCGTCCCGCAGGCCTTCGGGGTCGCCGCATCCGCCGAACAGCTCGCCACCCGAGAGGCCAACTAGGTACGTGCCATGACGAATCTCCCTCTGCTCACGATCGGCGTCACACTGCTCTGCGGTGTCACGGGCGTCACCGGCCTGCACGCCTACTCCGGCGGTAAGGCCGACCGGGACGCCCTGGTGGACCGTCTTTCGCACACCGGCCACATCCCGGAGACCGGGCGCCGCCGTCGCTTCCGGGGCCTCGACAGCAGGCTGCGCAAGACCGGCCTGGGCCGGAAGCTCGAACTGAAACTGGCCGCCACCGGCCTCGACATCACACCGGGCGAGTTCTTCGTCTACGCGCTCGCCGCCATGGCCGGACTGTGGATGATCGCCTCGTCCATGCTCGCCAGCTTCTTCGGCCCGGTCGCCGCCCTCATCGGCCTCTGGGGCACCAACGCCTTCCTGAACTGGCAGCGGACCAAACGCACCGAGCGCTTCATCAACCAGCTCCCCGAACTCGCCCGCATCCTCGCCAACGCAACCCAGGCCGGACTCGCTCTGCGTACGTCCATCAGCATGGCGGCCGACGAGATGGACGACCCGGCCGGCGAGGAACTGGCCCGGGTCTCCCGACGCCTCGCCGTCGGCGAACCCCTCGAAGACGCGATGAGTGAGCTGACCGACCGACTGCCCTCCCGTGAACTCGTCGTCCTCGTGACCACCCTCGTCCTGTCCAACCGGGCCGGCGGTACGGTCGTCAGCTCCCTGCGTAACCTCACCGAGACGCTGGAGGAGCGCAAGGAGACCCGGCGCGAGGTCAAGACCCAGCTCTCCCAGGTCACCGTCACCGCCTACGCCGTCCCGATGTTCGGCCTGGGCGCCATGCTCCTGATGAACGCGGTCATGCCCGGCGCACTCGACCGCATGACCGGTGCTTTCATCGGCCAGGTCGCGGTGGTCGTCTCCATCGCCCTGTACGCGATCGGATTCATCGTGATCCGCCGCATGTCCCGGATCGACGTCTGATGGGCGGGGCGCACATGGACCTGTTGCTGGCGGGAGTCATGGGGCTCGCGGTGTACGGAGCCATCGCAGGTATCCGCATGTACCGGCGCGACGCGAAGCTCCCCGGTGACCTCGCGATCGCCCTGGAGGTCGGCTCCACCCGCACCGGCGCGGTCGGCTCCGGCATCGACCGGCTCGGCATGCGCTGGGCCCCTGCGGTGCTGCGGATGATGGGCCCCAAGGCCGTCAACAAGAAGCGCCGCCAGATCGACCTGGCGGGCAACCCGGGCGGTCTGACCATCGACCGCTACGCCGCCCGTCGTGCCGTCTACGGCGGACTCGGCGCGCTCGGCGCCTTCACGATGCTCATGCGCGGCCAGATCTTCCTCGCCCTGCTGCTGATCGCCTTCGGTCTGTTCTGGGTCGAGGTCGGCATCTGGTCGGCGGTCCGCGTCCGCCGTGACCACATCGACCGTACGCTCCCCGACTTTCTCGACGTCCTCGCCGTCGTCGTCTCGGCTGGCCTCGGCTTCCGTCAGGCGCTGGGACGCGTCGCCGAGAAGTACGAGGGCCCCTGGGCCGACGAACTCCGCATCACCCTGCGCCAGATGGACATGGGCGTCAGCCGTCGAGAGGCCTTCGAGCAGCTGCGCAAGCGCAATGACTCGGAGCAGGTCGCGATGTTCGTGACCACGCTCCAGCAGGGCGAGGAGCTCGGCGCGCCGATCGTGGAGACGCTGATCCAGATCGCCAACGACATGCGGCGCACCGATGCCCAGAACGCCCGCCGGAAGGCGTCCAGGGCAGTCCCCAAGGCGACCTTCGCAGTCACCACCTTCCTCCTTCCCGGAACGTTGGTGCTGCTGACGGTCGGCTTCGTCTACGGAGCCAACATCGACTTCGGCTTCCTCACGGGCGGATGACGTGAACGGCGCGGACGGTGGGCAGGACGGTCGGAGGGAGGTGGCAGGCTCATGTCGTTCCAACTCGGCGGCATCCATTCCGGACTGAATGCGGAGGTACGTCGGGCCATAGCCGATCCTGGTTCGCGCCCGGCGTTCGCGATCCAGCTGAACGCGCTCCAGGCGATGTGCCGACAGGTCTTCGGCTTCCGGCTCGCGATGATCGCCATAGCCACACCGTTCGCGATCGGCCACACCGCCTCGGGCCCGGCCTCCTGGCTGATCGGCTCGGCCATCCTCGTCACCTTCATGGGCTCGTACGTCCTGTTCCGCGACTGGGAGCGCTTCGGCCCCGTACTCCTTCGCCACCCCTGGCTGCTCGGCATAGACGCCTTCTTCGGTGCCTTATTGCTGATCACCGCCAGCCCCGAGTCCACCCTCGCGTACGTCACCGTGTGCACCCCGCTGCTGGCCGGACTCGTCTACGGCTGGCGGGGCGCGGCGGTCTTCGCCACACTCCAGACCGTCATCGTCCTCGGCGTGTACGGCACCGACCCGAAACTGCAGCCCGCCGACGCCACGGCGCTCCTCCTCCCCGGCTTCTGCATCATCGCGGGAGCCGTCGGCGTCACCCTGCGCAACCTGCTCCTCCGCTTCGGGACGGCCAGCCAGGCCCTCACCGAGACCAGGGCCCGCCTCGCCGTCAACGAGGCCGTGGAGGGCGAACGCACCCGGCTTGCCCGGGAGATGCATGACTCGGTCGCCAAGACCCTGCACGGCCTGGCGCTGGCCGCCGACGGCCTGGCCGGCTCGTCCGACCGCATGGACCCGCTCACCGTCAAACACCAGGCCGAACTGGTCGCCCGCGCCGCCCGCCGCGCCGCGGCCGAATCCCGCGAGCTCCTCTCCGACCTGCGCCGCGAGTCCGGACTCGACGGCGGCGTGGACGTCGTACGAGAACTCCGGGCACGCGCCGACGATTTCACCCGCCGAAACGGGCTCCCGGCCACGTTCCGCCTGCTCAGTGAGAACCCGGTCCCGAACGTCCCCCAGGTGGTCGCGCGACAACTGCTCACCGTCGCGTCCGAGGCCATGGAGAACGCCCACCGCCACGCCCAACCCACCTACCTCGTCGTGCTGGCCGGCGTGAAGGGCGATGTCCTGCGCGTCAGCGTGTACGACGACGGACGCGGCCTGCCCCCGGGCACCACGCTCGACGACCTCCGGCATGCCGGGCACTTCGGCCTCGTCGGCATGGTCGAACGCGCCGCATCCATCGGCGCCCGCATCCGCATCGGAAAGGGCCAGGCGGCCAAGGGAACGGAAGTTCGCCTGGAACTCCCGATCGCCGCTCTCCATGCACAACAACTCAACTGAACAGCTCCAACTCCACCCTCACCCCCCATAAAACCCTGAGAGGAGGTCGCAGATGCCGGACGACGTCTCCCGCGCGTCGGGCCAGAACTGGGCAGCACAGAACCACGTCTCCCAGCACACGTCCTCGCACGTCACCCCGCTCAACTCGGAGCCCAGCTCCAACGCGTTCCCCGCCCCCGTCCCCCAGCAGTCCGCGGCATCCGAGTCCATGCCTCCCTTCCCCGCGGCACTGCCCACGCCCGTCCCGGGCGCCCTGCGGGTCGTCGTCGCCGACGACAACCCAGTGGTCCGGGCCGGCCTGGGCGTCCTGCTCTCCGGCCGCGACGACATCGAGGTCGTTGCCGAGGCCGCAGACGGCCGCCAGGCCTACGAGATGGCCGTCCAGCACCGCCCGGACGTCGTCCTGCTCGACGTCCGCATGCCCGGCGTCGACGGCATCTCCGCCCTGCCCCACCTCGTACAGGTCGCACCCGTCATGATGCTGACCTACAGCCGCGAGAGCGAGATCGTCCACGAGGCGCTACGCCTGGGCGCGGGCGGCTATCTGGTCCACGGCGAGTTCACGGCCGACCAGTTGGTGCAGGCCGTACGCGACACCAAGAACGGCCGTGCCCACTTCACCGCCACCGCGGCCAACGCCCTCCTGGCCCATATGCGCCAGGGCCCCGGACCACAGGGGCGACCGCTCCCGGAGGGCCTCGGCGCGGCCCTGACCACGGGCGTTCCCCACCCGGGCCCCGGCTACGACGGCTACGCCCCGAGCCCGGTCCAGCAATACGGTGCGCCTGCACATGCACCCAAGCCTGAACCGGCTCCACCTGCGGCGCGACCGGCTCAACCACCACAGGGTCTTTCGCAACTGCAACCAGTTGTGGCACAGTCTTCCTTGACCGGGAGGCCGGGTGTGGCTCTCAACAGGCAGCAGTACGGGCTGAGTTCACGGGAGGTGGAGGTCATGGAGCTGATCGCGTCCGGCATGAGCAATCAGCAGATCGCCGCCACCTGCTTCATCAGCGAGAAGACGGTCAAGAACCACATCAACCGCATCTTCACCAAGCTGCACAGCGCAAGCCGCAGTGAGGCCATCGCCCGCTGGCTCGGCACGGCGCCCGCGGCGGGACCAGGGGCACGCGGGGCCGGTGGTCATCGTGGCTGAGCGGGGGAGCGGGACTGCGGTGGTACGTGACGGGCGTGGGGCCCGGCACGTACTGGCATCACAGGCCCAACTGACGCTTTGGGCCCGGGAATGGGCCCTGGGGCCCTCCGGCGATCAGGGTGTTCCGCCGTATGTTTCTCATGTCGCCAGCGGCACCGGCCAGGAGGAAGCCGGTACCGCAGGCGACACCCAAGAAACGTGCGAGTCGGCCGGCTACCGGTCGGCCGAATCCGGAGGGGAACCCCATGTCGAACATCACCCTGAAGACCGCCGTCCGCGTCAACGGCTGGGCCAACACCGCGGTCAGCGCCATCCAGAAGCGTTACGACGCCAAGGACCGCGGCCAGACGGCGTTCGAGTACCTGGGCATCATCCTGGTGGTCGTGGCGATCATCGGTGCGATCATGGCTACGGGTATCGGTGGCGCGATCTCGGGTCGGATCTCGGGGCTCGTGAACTCCATCACCGCGGGCTCGTGATCGAGCGCAGTCGCCGCGACGCAGGGCAGGCCTTCCCCATCTATGTAGTGATGGTGGCGGGCCTGCTCTTCCTCGTGTTCGCATTCTTTGCTGTCGGCAAGGCCTCGGCCCTACGCAATGGAGCCCAGGGTGCGGCGGACGCTGCCGCACTGGCTGCTGCCAAACAGACTCGTGAGGATTTCGAAGCCCCGTTCCTCGCGTCGCTCCCCGGGAACATGCTGGAGCAGTTCCTTCAAGCCCACGCGGTTACCGGGTGCCCTGCGGCTCAGGGAATTGCCGCAGCGAATCAGGCGGATGTCAACTACTGCCGGCCGACGCTCGGTGGCTACCGAGACCGGATCACGGTTGAGGTCGAGGGCCGTAAACCGGTGGACTCGTCGGTGCTTCCCGGTTCGGAGAAAACAGTCGCGAAGGCCACGGCCACTGCCATTGTCGAGTTCCGTTGCACCTGGAAGGCCCTGGACTTCAACGATGACGGTGTCCAGGACTTGTACATCTTCACGTGCGGGGACGCAGGGATGGTCGAAATTTCGCCGGGCAGTCCCCCGCCCTGGTCCCAGGTGAGCAAGATTCTCTACGACGTGCACCTGGTCGACAATTGACAGCGAACGACGAGTAAAGGAATCCGAACCCATGAGCATTCGGCGCTCCACCAAGTCCCGAAGGGCAGTGGCAGCCGTCTCGCTGGCGGCGGCAATGGCCCTGGCCGTCGTCGGTTGCGGCACCGATGGCGGTGGCGGAAAGACCAACGACGCCGGTTCGTCGCCGTCCTCCACTCCGTCCAAGCCCTCGGAAGAGGACAAGGGGGCGAAGCAGGAGGACACTGCGGCCGGAGACAACGTGGACCCGAATGTGAAACTTGCTCAGGTCAATGGTCGCGACGGGCTGACTCTTGTCGTCAATGAGGTAAAGCGCGATAGTGGCGGGTTCGTTACTGTCAGCGCCGTGATCAAGAATGGCGGGGACGGTATTCGCAGTGGCGGCCAGTGGTCGGGCAGCGAAAGCACCATAGTGGCCGAGAATCCGAATTCTGTAGCAGGCGCGACGCTCGTGGACAAGGTCGGTAAGAAGCGCTACTACATTCTCCGGGATACGGATGGACGATGCCTCTGCACCACCGGGCTGACAGCGATTCAACCCGGTAAGTCGATTTCCATCTTTATGCAGTTCCCGGCGCCTCCGGAAACCACCACTGAAGTCGACTTCACGCTGCCGACGTTCGCCACTGCCTCGCTGAAGATTTCTGGGTGATGGCCGACATGACCCACACCCTGACACGCCGCAGGCCAACGCGGATTGCGGTCCATGTCGTCGCAGCCGCGTTGCTCACGGCCAGCGCCACCGTCTTGGGGGCAGTGAGCGCAGTCGCCGACGACGGCCCGAGTGTGCCCCCCGGCACCGAGGCGACGTCAGTGCCTCCGGTGAAGCTCGACCCCAACGATCCCGATCTGAAGATGCCCGAAGGCGGCACGCTCGCCCCGGCCAAGGTTCTCGACATCGTGCAGGTGGTCGAGGACGAGGGCGGCGACGAGCGTCGCGAGGACAGCAACGCGAACATCAAGTTCGCGCTCCAGGCCGAGGTCCTCTTCGGCAAGGACAGTGCCAAGCTGAGCTCCGCCGCCAACTCCCGTATCGCGGCCATCGCTGCCGAGATCAAGAAGCAGAACGCCACCAAGGTGCGCGTCTTCGGCTTCACCGACAACCTCGGCTCCTCGGCCCACGGCGACGTGCTGTCCAAGCAGCGCGCCAACGCCGTTCAGTCGGTGCTGGTCAAGCAGCTGGGATCGAACGTCACCTTCGATATCCGCGGTTACGGCGAGCAGTACCCGATCGCCGACAACAGCACGGAAGAGGGCCGCAAGAAGAACCGCCGCGTGGAGGTCTCCTTCCCGCGCGGCACCTCTTCCTGAGGCACCCGAGCCCAGGCAAGGTTGTAGGGTTCTCAGATTTCTTGGCCGAATCTCAGAGGGGATGGCCAAGTGGTGGCAGATATGCCGTAGTTCTGAGACTGCCAGTTCAGGCGGTTCACTCGTTTGGGTGGCCCGGACTTCGGTTCAGGCCACCCAAACATTGATCGTTGGCACCGTGGTCTCACAGGCGAACGCCTGTGAACCGGGTGTGCAGGACGGGAATTGCTGCTGCGACCGTGAGTGTTCGCCGTCAAGACGGCAAGGCTGTGGAGGATCGGGCGTGGGAGACCACGTCCATTGAGCTTCTCGGGGCGGCAGTTCCGTGGAGGACGGTCCGCTGGCACAAGGGGCAGCGCCACTACTCAGGGACCTACTGGTCCGCGACGGTAGACGACCACGTGATCTACGAGTCGCGTCTGGAGCTCGGGCGTCTCCTCTTTGCTGACTTCGATCGCAGCGTGCGTCACATCGTTGCGCAACCCTTCCTGCTGAAGGCCGTGCTGGAGGGGAAGGTGCGCAAGCACATCCCGGACTATCTGCTGCTCACCGAGCAGGGCCCTGTGGTGGTGGACGTCAAGCCGCTGCACCGGGTGTCGAAGCCCGAGGTGGCCTTTGCCTTCGGCTGGACCCGTCAGCTGGTGGAGTCGCGGGGGGGTGCCCCTATGGGTTTCGTCAAGCGGTGGGTAACGTCCGTGACGGCTGGTCTTGAGCCGGGGAAAGCCTGATTGACCAGGGGCAACGGCTTTGA